>NZ_CP009241.1:6987500-7692748 GCF_000758525.1 Paenibacillus sp. FSL H7-0357
ACGCATAATTGGATCGACTCGAGTACAAATTGATTCCCATAACGCTTCGATTGTGGCTAAAATAGGATTTATCGGATTTCCATATATATGCTCACCCATTAACCCGTTTGAAAGGAGCTCAGATGAATAAGAATTCTATACCCGCTGCTCCCTCTTTAGTTGCAAAAGACCGGGAACAACGCAATCTGCAGCAGGATACTATTTACCGGATTTTACTCGCCGTAAGCTTTGTGCATTTATTCAATGATTCCATTCAGGCGCTTATCCCGGCGATGTTTCCTATCTTAAAGGAAAACATGCTGCTCTCCTATGCACAGGTCGGATGGATATCCTTCGCCCTGAACATCACTTCTTCGGTGATTCAGCCGATAATCGGCTATGCCGCTGACCGTAAACCCCGACCGATCCTGCTCCCTCTGGGGATGTGCTGCACGTTCGCCGGAGTGTTCCTGCTCGCTTTTGCCGGAAATTACGTATTGGTCATCTTCTCTGTTATGCTTGTCGGCTTCGGTTCGGCTGCGTTCCACCCGGAGGGCATGCGTGTAGCTCATATGGCTGCAGGTCAGCGCAAGGGATTGTCGCAATCCATCTTCCAAGTGGGAGGCAATGCCGGACAATCCCTGGGTCCTCTTTTGATGAAATGGGTATTCATTCCCTTTGGGCAGATGGGCGCACTTGGGTTCACCGTAATCGCTGCCGCCGGAATTGCCGTACAGACCTATGTGGCCAAATGGTACCAAGAAATGCTTAATGCAGGCTATACGTTCCGCAAAAAATCGACTGGACGCACGCTTGACCCTGCTCGCAGCAAAAGCATTCTGACCGCAACCGTGATCCTGGTCTTTATCGTGTTTGTACGCTCCTGGTACAGCGCCTCCATCGGCGGCTATTATGCCTTCTACTTAATGGATAAATACGGAATGAAGCTCGATGACGCTCAAATATACATCTTTATGTATTTGGCGGCCGGTGCAGTTGGAACCTTCTTCGGGGGCCCGCTAGCCGACCGTTTCGGGCGGCGTAATCTCATCCTGATCTCTATGGTGAGTACTGTGCCTTTTGCGCTGGCGCTGCCTTTTGTAAACCATTTCTGGGCCGCTGTTCTGCTAATCATCTCCGGATTTGTCCTGCTGTCCAGCTTCTCAGTAACAGTCATTTATGCACAAATGCTCTATCCGGGCAATATCGGAACCGTCTCGGGACTGATTACTGGACTGGCTTTTGGGCTTGGCGGGATCGGCTCGGTAGTTATCGGCGACCTGATCGACCGGATCGGAATTGCGACTGTGTTCATAGCTTGCGGCTTCCTCCCGCTGCTTGGCCTGCTTGCCCTGCTGTTACCCAATGATAAGACACTGGAGAAATGGGCCGCTGAATAAGCAGCATGATTTCATCGCTTCGTCTCTCTTCTATATCTATATAAGTCCATAAGGGTCCATCCTTCTCTATTAGAGTAGGGTGGGCTTTTTTCACAGCAGAAGATATAAACTCTTAACAGCCAGCAGAATTATCCAACCGCCCTTTTTTAGGGTACAATTAATTAAAAGTTGAACTAATTGTCATAGCGCGGAAGGCTGAGGAGGAATGGCAATTGAAGAAAGCACTCACGAACATTCGTAAAGGATACGGGAAGAAGCTTGTCTCCATCCATATGTGGAATGCCTGGCTGGTCCTGTTTCTGGCACTCAGCGGATTATTGCTGGTCGGCGGTTTCTGGCGGGAGCTTCTGGGTGAGGGCAGGGTGTGGCTAAAATGGGCACATATCGCGTTTGGACTGGTGCTGCTGATTCCGGTCATTTATTATTTACTGCTTGCTGCAAAACACTGGAAAAGGCTCAAGGGGAAAAATGGGCAAAAGGCTAATGTGATTTTTGTACTGGTCCTATTGATCGGGTGGATTGTGTCGGGTGTCGTACTCTGGCAATTCAGGCTTGCCGGGCCAAGAGCAGCAAATACCGCACTATTTATACACGATCTTCTAACCTGGGTTGGACTTCCGGTTATTATTTACCACTCTATTACCAGAGTCAAGTGGCTCAAAGAACCGAAGAAACGCTCTATTGTACCAGAACCGGTAACATCAGCTAATGGAGCATCTGCTTCTAATGATAAGCAGAAACAGCCGGGAGCGGCCCATGTCCAGCAGCCGATGTATACCCGCCGCGGTTTCATTAAAGTCGCTGTGGGTGCCGGACTTGCGGTAACGCTCGGACCGACCTTTGTCCGCTGGATCGGCAAATCCTTTCAGTTGCCCGGCACCGCGGATTATGCAGCAAACAATGCCAACACACTAATTCCCGACCCTATTCCGCTGGCAAATTCAGCACCACCGATTGGTGGAGGAGCGGAAGGGAACTTCCGCGTATATACTGTAACCGATATTCCAGCATTCGATAATTCGAACTGGTCATTTACGATTGACGGGCTGGTGGACAAGAAGTTCACCTGGAACTGGGAGGAATTCGTCAAGCTGCAGCGCGAGGTGCAGGTCAGTGATTTCCACTGCGTCACTGGCTGGTCTGTCTACAAGAATACCTGGGAGGGTCTGCCCCTCTCCAAACTGCTTGATCTTGCCGGAGTAAAAAGCCAGGCGGTGATGGTCAAGCTGTATTCCGGCGACGGCGTCTATACGGACTCCCTGACACTCGCACAGGCGCGAATGGAGGATGTTATGGTTGCCGTCATGCATGACGGCAAGCCGATTCCGAATCAGCTGGGCGGGCCTGTACGTTTGGTCACTCCGCAAATGTATGCCTATAAATCGGTAAAATGGCTCAACCGGATTGAACTCATTGCTGAGGACCATGTCGGCTATTGGGAACAGCGGGGGTACGACAAAGACGCCTGGCTGCCTGGAGCAAATCGTGTATAACTGCGGCCAGCGCCTCTTTCAATTCCGAACGGCTATTGCTTTGTTCATCACTGAGGAGAATAAAGCGGCCGCCATCCCGCTGCCCGTTGTCATATAGTTATCCTTATCGGTACGGTCAAAACCCATCCATACAGCCGCTGTCCAATCCGGTGTGTAGCCGACAAACCAAAGATCCCGATTAGCCTTGCTGTCGACACCGGGAAGCGCT
Source organism: Paenibacillus sp. FSL H7-0357 (assembly GCF_000758525.1). Classification (NCBI taxonomy): domain Bacteria; kingdom Bacillati; phylum Bacillota; class Bacilli; order Caryophanales; family Paenibacillaceae; genus Paenibacillus; species Paenibacillus sp. FSL H7-0357. Next base: position 6,990,581 of record NZ_CP009241.1, read on the forward strand.
GCCTGAGTCGTTCCGGTCTTGCCGGCAACCGGTATGTTCATCCGCGCTTTTTTCCCGGTCCCTTGATTTACTGCATTGCGGAGCATGAACGTCATGCTTTCCGCAGTTCGCGCCGAGATCACTTGACGCTGGCTGGAGACATGCTTGTATAGAACCCGCCCGTGCGCATTGGTTATGCTGCTAATGGTATGAGCTTCATTAAACGTCCCTCCGCTCGCAAACACACTGTAGGCCTGGGCCATTTTCAGAGGAGATACCCCATTGTGGAGCCCGCCGAGCGCAATGGACAGATTATTATCCTCCTGCGGCAGTTCTAACCCCAGCTTTCCGGCAAATTGACGGGCGCTGGAGATTCCCACCTGCTTCAGCAGCCATACGGCCGGAGCATTGATGGATTGCTGGAGCGCCTGGTTCAGGCTAACTTGGCCACGGTATACGCCATTCAGATTACCCGGGCTGTAACTCCCGTAAGACTGCTTACGGTCGGGAACTATACTCGCTGGAGTAAAGTTGCCGCTTTCCAGCGCAGGCCCGTAATCAATAATCGGCTTAAAGGCGGAACCCGGCTGACGCGCATCAATAATCGCCCGATTAAGGCTGCCCGCTTGGGGATTGCGCCCTCCCATCATGGCGGCAATTTCTCCGGTGTGATGATTGAGTATCACCATGGCCGCCTCGACCTGCTGGTTTTTCCCATCGGGAGGAAAGGCATCTGCGTTACGAAATGCTTGCTCCAGTGTCTTCTGGATGCCTGTATTCATCCCTGTCTTAATCCTGTAACCGCCTGTTTGCAGCTCTTCCCTCGACTTACCCGTAAGCCGGGAGGCTTCTTTCAGCACAGCGTCAATATAGGAAGCACCTGCAACCTCAGTCTCAACTTCTACTTGAGGCCGGTATTTCTGTTTGCGCGCGGCAACCATTTGCTGTGGGCTGATCAGCCCCCGCTGCTGCATGATTCCCAGAACAAGCTCCCTCCTCCCCTCGGAAACCGCATTGTTCTCCGCAGGATTATAGATGGAAGGACCTTTCGGGATAGCCGCTAAAGCAGCGATTTGCGAAATCTCCAGCTTTTTGAGGTCACTTACACCGAAATAGTACTCTGCTGCCGCCTTTATTCCATACTGCCCCCGGCCCATATAGATTTGGTTCAGATAAAGCTGCAAAATATCCTGCTTTGACAACCGTTTCTCCAAAGCTGTAGCAATGGAGGCCTCGTTCAGCTTGCGCAGCATATTTTTATCTCTGTTTAAATAGAGATTGCGGGCTAACTGCTGGGTGATGCTGCTGCCTCCCTCTGTTACTCTGAAGTTCACTGTATTGTTAATGGCGGCACGCAGGATTCCCGTATAGTCCAGTCCCTGATGGCTGTAGAACCGGCGGTCCTCGACTGCCAAAAAGGTGTCGATCAGCAGAGCCGGCATCTCTTCCAGCTGAGCCATCGTCCGATATCCCGATTCCGGCAGCGGAATTCGGCGCAGCACATTCCCCTCTGAGTCGGTAATGACGCTTGATTGATCTAAAACCAGCTTCCCGGCCTGACGGCTTACCACAGCCTCTCCATATACACGGACATAAAACAGCATTGCCAGCAGCAGTAACACGCCAATTACCGCAAGATCAAATCCGGTATAAAAAACACGCAGCAGCTTTCGCCGGGTGAGCCGGGTGCCGGTATTGCCCCTGCTCAGCACTTTGCAATCAGGTTCACAAGGAACCGCTCCAAGCCCGCCGCTTCACGTTTCACCGCATCCACCTGAACGGCCTCTCCTTCTGCAGCCTTCAGCTCATCCAGCAAGCGCAGCAGCGTCTTCATCCTTAGTATGAGGGCCATACTCTCTTCACTGCTCCATCCCGCTTCTTCTGCATCTGCCGATTCAATCTCTGCTGTACCGGTGAGTTTTGTTTGCTGGCCTTTGTTCAGTTTCCGCAGATTAGCAGCCAGCCTGCCCAGCTCTCCTCCGGTGGATACCTCCAGTTCCTTAAAGAAGCCATTCGCCGCAAGCTCATCCGATGCCCGCAGCAGCGCCTTGAAATCATCGGATAATTTTTGCGAACGCAGCAGAAAAAAACCGCCGGAAAGAGCGGTAAAAAGAATTACAGCCAAAGGCAACCTGCCGATATGATTGATCATCCAATGCATTAAGCGGACTGTAAAAGCCCCGGAATCCGCGCTATGCCGCGAATATAGAAAGGAAACCACCGCCTGTAGCACCATAAGAACACCACCGCTGAGCAGCAAGCTTCCTCCAATAACATACAAATATCCGGTTCGTACCGTATTTAGTCTTCTCAAGTTTATCCCCTCCCGGTATCTGTGCATTTACTACTCCATGACACATAGAATACCGGTAAGTTCTTAAGAACCTCCCGCACAAGTTCTAAAGATTCTCTAAAGACTCCTGTGGAGATAACGGGAAGCGGGTGATAAAGTCGGTACGGTTCACATCGCTTTGGGCTGTAATTTCTCCATGGTGGCGTTCCACAATCCCTTTGGCTATAGCAAGTCCCAGCCCCGAACCTCCGGTATGCCGGGAACGGGAGCGTTCGGCCCGGTAGAATCGTTCAAAAATATGCGGAAGGTCGCTTTCGGCAATCATTTCTCCAAAATTGCTGATCCGCACGACTGCTTCATCCCCTTCTCGGGTGAGTACGATCTCCAGTTTTTTCCCTTCACGCCCGTAACGGATGGCATTGGTAATCAAATTTTCATAAGCGCGCAGCAACTCGTAAGGCGCTCCCTGAATCCATAAGGATTCTGTATGATCCACCAGCTCATAGGCCATACCTGCCCGGGCAAGCTCTGGAACCGCCTCTTCCGCCAGCTGCCGAATAAACGCCTTGAGGTCCAGCTGTTCTGCTGCAAGCGGCAGTCCTCCACTGTTGACACGGGTATATTCGAACAGATCATCAATCAGCTTACGCAGCACCAGTGCTTTCTGATAAGCAATGCCTACATAATAACGCACCTCTGTCTCTTCCCGGCAGCGGTCCTGCTCAATATAATCCAGATAACCCAAAACCGAGGTCAGCGGAGTACGCAAATCATGAGAGACCCCGGTAATCAGCTCATTTTTGGCCTGGATCGCCTTACGCTCTTCAAGCAGGGACTGCTGCAGCCGTTCGGACATAATATTAATATTCTCTGCCAGTACACCTAGCTCATCACTGGTCCGCACTTCAATCCGGTGTGACTCTCCCAGTTTGGTGATTTGCTGAATCCCCTTTGTGATCTCTTCGAGATAGGATACTACTTTTCGTGTGTACAAAAAAAAGAACACCAAAAAGCTGATAATGCCTACGGCTGTCATTACCGGCACTGAGCCAATATGGTTAATGATCCATTTCAAAACCAGGGAATAGGGTGCCGACGGTGAACTCGTGTTCATGTGAAGCAGAGAATTCACCAGCCGGTAACCTCCCCATAACAGGATGGCTCCTGACAACATGCTGAGAATAAACGCCCAAATGAATTTCCAGCGGATAGTACTTATATATTTTGCATTCACACATTATCACCTCAAGTTCTCAGGATGGCCCGTCCAATTTATACCCGATCCCCCATACAGTTTGCACATAACGGGGCTGCTTCGGATCCAGCTCAATTTTCTCGCGGATATTGCGGATATGTACCATAACCGTGCTGCCTCCGTCCAGGAAAGGCTCATTCCAGATATTCCTGTAAATCTGCTCCATGCTGAGCACCTGACCCTGATGTCTCGCCAGCAGCTCCAAAATGGAAAATTCACGGGGTGTCAGCCTTACCTTACGTCCATCCACGCAGACCTCGTGTTTCAATATGTCGATGACCAGATCCTCGAAGATCAGCTCATTGTCATTCATCCTTGGTTGGGTATCCTTGTTGAATTTATGATAGCGGCGCAGCTGTGATTTGGCCCGGGCCACAAGCTCCAGCGGATTAAATGGCTTTCCGACATAATCGTCGGCGCCTATACTGAGTCCAAGAATTTTATCCATATCCGAATTTTTGGCGGACAGCATGATGATCGGCATATTTTGCTCTTCACGGATTTTCATGCAGGCTTCTATCCCGTCCATCTTGGGCATCATCACATCCATAATAATGAGGTCCACCTTCTCCTCTTTTAAATATTCCAGCGCTTCCTGTCCGTCAAAGGCTTTGAGCAGCCGATAACCTTCGTTGCAGAAATAAATATCCATCAGGTTAACGATCTCCCGCTCATCGTCCACTAGCAATATTGTTTCTTGTCTCACAGGCAGGTATCCTTTCCATTCCATAAGTGGTAATCTACCTTCTAATATATTAGAAATTATCCAATCTATAAACCCAAAAAAAGCCCCGTATCCCCAAAAGGTATACAAAGGCTGGTATTACTCATTTTATTAGTTCCATTAAATACTCTTGAAAGAGGCATCATAAAGCCGGAACATCGTTTTGTAGCCCGACTCGTCAATCTTGATACCCACGTCCAGACGTCCGGTAATTTGCAGTGGGCCGGAGGTATGTCGGAGCTTGCTGCCTTCAGGCACAAAGACAATCATAATCTTGTTCCAGTAGGTCTCATCCCCATTATCAAAGGGACACTCCGCCCCGGGCTCTGGAATCAGCAAAAACCAGTTCTTCTCAAAGGAAAGGACTTCACCCATAAAGCCCTTAATCGTAACCTCGCTGCCGCTGAGATCCCAAAACTGCTCCGAGGGGCGGGTCTGGTCGCTGCCGTCAAAGAAGCCGTTCCAATCAATGGCAGTGTGGCCTGTGGAAGAAGTCTTCAATTGGACCGCTGCGGTTGGGGCAGGGCTGGCCTCAGGGAGGGAGCTGGCTTGTGGAGACGGAGATGCAGCGCTGCTCTTTCCACCGCTCTTGTCTGCTTCACCTGTTTTAGCCTTTGACTTCGTTTCAGGTGCTGGAGATGCCGGGCTCTTGCTATTACTCTTGCTGGAGCCTACATTCTTCTTCGATGTATCCTGAATGACTGCTGCTTCTGGAGCAGAAGGCTTTGGTAAAGGTTTGGATGTACTTGGTGCGATGGATGACGCCGCAGCCAGTTCGGGTTCCGGTGAAGGTCCAGCTGTGGCCGTGGCGGCTTCTGGAGAGCGCTCCATGGTTGGCGAAGCTGCCGGTGATTCTTTTGGAACTATGGGTACTTGTGTAGCTTCGGGTGATTGTGCCACATCCTCTGTTACCGGACTGTCCGCCTCCACCGCAGCAGCAAAGGACTCTCCACCGCCATCAGCTGCACCGTTCTGGCCGCATGCTTGAAGCAGCAGCATGCTTGTAATAGCAGCCGTCATCAGGATCAACCTACCCTTTAATGTTATCAAGTGAATGTACCTCCTAGGATTTGAACAAAGCAAGAGGATGCATCCGGTACATCCGGAATGCAGGCCCCAGCGAAGATAGCAGACCAATGGAAAGCGCCCCTGCAGCAATAAGCCAATGATCAGGTGTCCACTGATAAGGTTCAATTTGAATGCCAGCTTGGGCGAACAGTGCATCCTTCAGCAGGTAAGCGCCAAGATGACCCAGCAGCAGTCCGGCAATAAGTCCGGTAGCTGTCACCAGCAGACCTTCGCTCGTTAAGGTCAACCATACATAGGCTCTGGATTTGCCGAGAAGACGCAATAGCCCCACATCCTTGGTACGTTCCCCGACTGCGGCAATCAAAGACAGCAGGATCGCTATCGCTGCCAGAATTACGCATAATGCCGTGAGCACACTCAATAGCTGTGCTCCCTGATCAACAGCGTTCAGCACGTCGGAAACCGCCTGGCTTGTATAGGCAGCCTGAACTCCATTACTGCCGTCCAGCACCTCTTTCAAATCATGGGCCCCCAGCAGACTGGCCGGTTTAACCAGCACGGCTGTAATCTCCCGCTCCTCAGGAGGCAAGCCATGTACGGCCCAGGCATAATCTACGGTCGTAAATACTGCGCGGTCATCAGGGGTATTGAGGGCCGGAAGAATACCCACAACGGTATACTGGAAGCTTTCATGTGCGTGTTCTTCGCCATGTTCTTCGTCATGTGCTTCGTCCGGCGAATCTCCGGCCGCCTCGGCAGCATGGCCTTCCTCATGATCTTCCTCATGCTCCTCTGTGTGTTCCGCCTCCGCAGTTTCATGGCTGTCTCCCTGAACAAGTCCATGTGCGCCCGTAAATGTATCTCCAATGTGCAGACCCAGAGATTCCGCCACATACGATCCAATAATGGTCTCACCAGTGTGCGCATATAAATTCCCGTCCTGAAGGTTACGGTCGCCGTAACGGGTAACAAAATATCCGGAGTCCATGCCGACGATCGGAAAGCCTTTATAATTATCTCCCGTTGTCATCGCAAAGGCCTTATCCACATCCTGATCCTGATCCACTTGATCCAGAACAGCAAGCGGGATATTGCCTGTCGGAGCACCGATATGATAAAAGGTATTCAACACAAGCTGGGTTTCACTGCCGGCTGCACCAATTACGAGATCGAAGGGGCCATACCCTTTTTTGGCGCCTTGCTCAACGCTTTGCCGGGACAAGGATAGCAGGACGATAAAAGCAACCGTAACTGCGACCGCACATACCGTCAACAGCGACAGAAACCGCCGATGCAGCAAATTACGCAGTGTTAATTTAAAGAGACTCATACAATTCCCTCTTCCGTTTCTCCCGGCTGCTCTGGAGTTTGGGCGCTGATTCCCGGCGTATCCGGTTAATCTCTTGAATGTTCAGACAGCGGGGAAAACGGTTCGCCATATTGAGATCATGCGTTACAACAATTAAGGTATGGCCATGAGCGACGCTGAGATCCAGTAAAAGCGAGGCAATTTCATCTGCCGTTTCCCAGTCCAGACTGCCGGTAGGTTCATCCGCCAGCACAAGCGGCGGCTCATTCACCAGCGCCCGCACAATCGCTACCCTCTGCTGCTGCCCGCGGGAAAGCTGGGAGGGAAGATGCCGGCCCCGGTCTGCCAGACCTACCTGATCCAGCCAATCGTCGACTACCCTTCTTTTCTCCTTAAGCGGAAGCTTTGCGGTCATAGCGATCTCCACATTTTGCCTTGCCGTCAATGAGGGGATCAGATGGAAATCCTGCAGCACATACCCGATATTGGAAGCCCGGAAAGCATCACGCTTCGCCTCTGTGAGCTCGCGTAGCGGCTTGCCGTCTACGACAATCCCGCCGCTGTCGGCCAGCAGAATTCCGCTGATCAGATGCAGAAGAGTGCTTTTACCGGACCCGCTGGGTCCGGTAATCGCTACATTCTCTCCTTTTTCAACACTCCACTCAGGAATATCCAGTATCGGCACATTTCTTCCATCTACACGAAATTGCTTTTTCAAATCGTGAATTTGGAGCAACAGAGCCACTCCTATCTCAATTTAATACGTTCGGACAATGCATCCCAAGTCAAGGTTGTGCCCTTCAGCTGGCTGAATGCACTAAGCGGCAGGTACAATACGCCGTTATCGATATCAACGATATAAGAAGCAGCCTTGCCGTTCAGCTTAGCGGTTTTGTCTGTCAGATTCACATCAATTACATTCTTCTGCAATGTCAGCTTCGCAGCAGCAGCATCCCCTTTGTAAGTGCCTCCCAGCGCCTTGATCAAAGCTTCAGCAGGATACAGTACTTTGTTATCGCGGCTGATTTTGAACTTCGGATATACGTATTGGGATTGAAGCTCTGCGGAACGTTTGTTCAAATCAAGGCCCAGTATGCTGGCACCCGCCTTCGCGATCTCGGTGTTGTCCACCTGTCCTTTTACCTGCTCCGCAATCGGACCATAAGCCCAGACACCCACATCTACTGCGGAATGGCCATGGCCTGACCAGCCCACGAGCAGACGTTTGGAAACCACTGCATTGTAGGCTCCTTCACGTTTATACGAAGACCCGTCGCCTTCCATAATTTGTGCAACCTCTTCGTCTGTAAGATCGGTAATCCATGTATTGGCTGTTACGATGCTGCGGATCTCTTCTGGTGTCTGTGCTGCTTCCAGAGCGGCAGCCAGGCTTTCCGAGGAATGTTTTTGCTTATCCCACAGGTCGATATTAATTTCGTAAATGTTGTCGCGGGAGAGGGACAGTCCGCCCGTTTCATGGTCGGCTGTGACCACAACGGAGGTGTTGCCGTTTTTCTTCGCGAAATCAATCGCTGTCTTGACCGCGGCATCGAAGTCGAGTGCCTCCTGGACAAGTGTCGGCAGATCGTTGGCATGACCGGCATGGTCAATCCGTCCGCCTTCAATCATCATGACAAAACCCTCTTTATCCGCTGATAAAATATTCAGCGCTTTGGAGGTCATTGTCGCCAGGCTTGGAATTTCCGCTGTACGGTCCGGAACATAAGCCACATGGGAACTGCCGAACAGGCCCAGCACCTTGCTGTTTTTGGAGGTAAGCGCATTTAAGGCTGTCTTATTTTCAACTACAGTGTAGCCTTTGGCTTTAAACTCAGGGAGGATGTTCTTATCCGTCCGTTTGCCCTTTTCATCTTTGGTTACAAAAAACTGCTTGCCCCCGCCCATCAGAACATCTACGCCGCTCTCCAGGTATTGCGAGGCAATCGCCGATTCATTATCACGGCTGCGGACATGGGAGGCGTAGACAGCTGGCGTCGCGTGAGTAATCCGGGCTGTGGTAACAAGTCCTGTTGCCTTGCCGCTTGTTTCCGCAGCCTCAATAATGGAGGCAAACGGTTTGGATACATCTTCATTGGAAACGCTGATGCCTGCGTTGTATGTTTTGTGGCCTGTAGCAAATGCAGTACCGGCTGAGGCGGAATCTGTAACGATCCCCGAAACGATTTTCCCGCCGTCCTCACCACGGTCTGCATATGTAGTCGCTTGTCCCACGTAGTACGGATCAAGATTAAGATGGCTGACTCCCTTGGTGTATTGCTGAAAATATCTTGCGGCAGAAATTTGGGCCGGACCCATGCCGTCACCAATTAGTACGATAAGATTTTTGGACTGGGCTTTTGCAGCTCCCCCAGAAGTTTTAGCACTTTGTGCCGCTCCGGCCAGTGTAGCTCCTGAAACTACAGCTGCTGCCAATCCTCCAATTACCACACTCTTCATCAGCTTTTTCATTATTAACCCCTTCCTTGTTATAAAGATCTTTAACCAATCTTACCTTCGAAAGGTTAACCAATTGTCAACTGTAGTCAGGGGTTGTATTAAATTATCAACTGTTCATATATCACCGGGACACAAAAGAACCCACACCTTGTCACCAAGATGAGGGCTAGTAACGTTTTCTGTACAATCATCTTTCATTTATAAATTCAGCAATGGTTATATGGGGATTTGTATATCTTCCTTTGTTTTCGGTTTTTTGGCCATATTGAATGGCTTTGACGGGGCAATAATGAATACACGCCAAACATAGCGTACAATTTTGCCCCCACTGTGGTTTTTCAGAAACTTGAATGTTATTGCAGTTACAGACCTGCTCACAGGTACCACAGCCGATACAACTATCATCTGCCTGAAACTTGGTCGGATCAATGGCCTTTTTAGTAAACATCGGATTTATAATACCGGTTAACAGCCACGGAAACTTGCCTTTATCTATCCTGAATGCTCCTGTTGTTCTTTGCTTAATGTCATGGTTGATTTGTTTTAGAGTCTCCTCTGCTGCAGATAGCTTGTGGTGCTCCACTTCTTTGGAATCTACATCGCCCATGATGATAAAATTATTTGGCATTTTGATAGAAAATCCGCTGTTTAATTTTATCTTTTTTCTGCTCAGACAATCCTTCATCACCTTCATTGAATTGCCGATGCTGCCTCCGCAGGTTGCGACGGAAAAAACGTAGTTCCCCTGGAAATTGTTCAGCTTAAGCTTTCTAATAAATTCAAGGACGATTCCAGGCGGTCCCCACGAATAAGTAGGATGGACAAATCCAATAATTTCATGATCCTTCAGATTATATTCATTGCATTCATTGCCTGTGTTCTCTGCGGCAGATATGGAAATTAACTCTTCACCCGAATGAAGGGCTATATTTTTAGCAGCATATAACGAGTTCCCGGTTCCCGAAAAGTAAAATATCATCGGATGCTCCTCTCGATTCCTTGTAATGATTCCCTTGATTAATCCAGCGCATTTTCTATCGCTTTGAGAAAAGCTTTGCAGGTGAGCGTTGCACCACTTATGGTATCTATCTGCAGCGACTGCTCCCGGATTACCCTGCCGAACAACTCATCTGTGAACTCGGCCGGTTTTTTCTCTGCTTGCTCTAACACCTTGATGTCTGTAACTTTGCTGGAGGTCACAGTCACTTGAACTTTATTGGCCCTCCATTTGTACATACCTCCCTTATATTCCCCAACATATGTGCCATTCTTAATCTGCTTAAAATCCAGTGCTCTGATCGGGAGGTTTTTAGCTTCACGCCGTTCCCCCGCAGTAAAGAGTAATGCTCCCCCAGCACCCCCCGCAATGAGTACCACCAGTACAATAACTGCGATTAGCATTTTGTTTCTCCCCTTTCGTTTCATTGCAATCTACTCCCGTCTTTTATCCTAAGATATTCGCTCTTATCCCCATCTCCGGCTGAAAGCAGTTGTTGAGACCTCGGGTAACATGAACCTGCAAGTCCGTATCCACGAGAACCGCTTCGGTTCCAGGGAAGCTTGTAAGAAGTTGAATCCCCTTATTCATCCCGGCTACAAATACCAGAGTAGACAACGTATCCGCAAGCGTAGCGTTATCAGCAACAATGGTCACGCTGATCAAGCCTGATTCCGCCGGATATCCGGTATGCGGATTCAGGATATGATGACGCCTTCTCCCCTCACGATCGATGAAGAATCGCTGATAATCCCCGGAGGTAACCACAGCTTTGTCCGCTACAAACACAGCTCCAATCAATCGATTATCCTGCCTGGGGTGACGGATGCCTACACGCCAAGGGGAACCATCCGGCTTCACTCCCACAGCTGCCACATTTCCGCCAATGTTTGTGAAAGCCGATGAGATACCAAATTTCTTAAACAGCTCTACAAACTTATCGCTGGCATATCCTTTGCCTATCCCCCCTAAATCAACGGACTGCCCCACTCTTTGAAGTCCAGCAGTCTTTTCATGAGGATCTAACATCAAATCTGCAGCATTCACCATACGAAGTACCTCGGTGATTCTTATCTCATCGGGAATTTCGGATGAATTCTTATAATTCCATAGATCTACTAAGGGGCCGATAGTGACATCAAAACATCCATCACTATAATTTGAGAACTCAGCAGCAAGCGACAGCACCTCATAGGTATCCGGACTCAACTTCTCACATTTCATACCCGCTGACCTGTTAATCCTGCTTATCTCGCTATCGGGTATAAAGCGGCTTAGTAGGTTTTCCAGCCTGGCAGCTTCATACTCGACAGCTCTGAGTACTTCTTCCCCATGATCGCCGAAAACTTTGTGGATCATCTCTGTACCCATCCCATAGTGAACAGACTGGGCCGTCATGGCTTTATTCATCTTTAGTCCTCCTTTCATGGACCGTTACAATGAGGCGTATGCTTGACCAAGGCAATTGATAAATCTGTAGCTACAACCATGTATATGTGAATGAATATATTATTATTCATTCATTTTAGCATAGAAACTCTCCCTTGTCAGGATTAAAATCCCATAAGAACCGGCTCACCCAACAACAACACGAATAAAAGGCTCTCTACTTCAGGATAATGTTGCTGTTTCAGATGTACCTATTGAATTATACATACTTACCTTTCACAAAAAAGCCCTGTGACCTTTCGCAGGAAGCGAAATGATCACAGGGTTTGTATCTTGCTGTACATTGCTATTCAGTACTATGGTGTAAAACGGTCTTAAATCTCCAGCAGCCGGATCAATTCTTCCTCATCCTCAATGACCTGAATGCCCAATTGCTGTGCTTTGGCCAGCTTACTGCCCGCTTTTTCACCGGCGATGACCAGATCGGTTTTCTTGGAGACACTGCCCGATACTTTGGCGCCAAGTGCCTCGAGACGTTCCGCAGCTTCCTCACGGGTAAGCTTCTGCAGCGAGCCGGTTAACACTACGGTCTTGCCGCTGAAGAAGGAATCGGTACTCACCGGCCGTGGAGCCTCAGGCGCCTTAGCTTCTACACCCAAAGCCAGCATGCGGTTAATGCCCGTTACCACAAAAGGATCAGCGAAAAAGCCCACGATGCTCTCTGCCACAATCCCGCCGATATCCGGCAATCCAGATAGTTCCTCTGCAGTTGCGGACATTACCGCCTCCAGACTGCGGTAATGATCGGCCAGCATCCGTGTGGTTGCTTTGCCGGTATTCGGAATGCCTAGGGCAAAGAGGAACGAGGCTAGATCACGCCCTTTGCTCTCTTCCAGCGCCTTCAGCAAATTGTCCGCTTTCTTTTCACCGAAGCGATCGAGCTTGACCAGCTGTTCAAAGTTCAGTTCATATAAATCGGCAGGCTCCCGCACATTTAGCTCTTCGTGCAGCTGCCCGGCCGTCTTGTCGCTGAAGGTCTCAATGTCCATCGCATCACGGGAAGCGAAATGGGTGATCCGTCCGATAATCTGCGGCTTGCAATCCAGCTTGTTGTTGCAGAAAAGATGCGCCCCGCGCATTTCGAGCGGGAAACCACATGACGGACAATTCTCGGGGAATACAATTTCCCCGCCGTCGCTTTCTTCCGTCACCTTGCCAAGTATCTCTGGAATGACATCATTGGAGCGGCGGATAAACACCCGCGTGCCCAGCGCATGCTTAAGATTCTTGCGTTCAATATCTCCGACGTTGTTCAGCGTGCAGTTCTGGACAGTAACTCCAGCCAGTTCTACCGCCTCCACACGGGCCAGAGGTGTGACTTTGCCTGTGCGGCCTACATTCCAGCTGACTGACTCCAATATGGTCGTCGTTTCTTCAGCTTCAAACTTGTAGGCAACCGCCCAGCGCGGAAACTTATCGGTATAACCCAGTGCTTCACGGATACGGAAATCGGTAACCTTGATTACCGCACCGTCAATCAGATAGTCCAGACCGGAACGGCTCTCTTCAATCTCCGCCAGCTGCTCTGTAACCTCGTCAAAGTTAGCGAAGTAGGTGAGGTACGGATTCACCTTAAACTGGTTGGTCCGCAGGAAATTCATCATCTCCTGATGATCGGCAAACTGTACCCCTTCAGCATAACCCACGTTATAAAAGAAAGCATTTAGCCTGCGGTTCGCCGTAGTCTTAGGATTAAGGTTGCGCAGTGCTCCGGCGGCGCCATTGCGTGCATTCTTCAGCGGTTCGGCAGCCCTTGTATTGTAGTCGGCCAGCACCGAAAGGTTCATAATCCCCTCGCCCTGCACTTCGATAAGACCTTCCTTGAACGGAATCGTCAATGGAACGGACTTGATCGTCTTCACCTGAGCCAGTATGCCTTCACCCGTCACTCCATTTCCTCTTGTTGCCGCCTGCACTAACACACCGTCACGGTAGGTCAGGTTCAGGGTCAGGCCGTCGAATTTCAGTTCGACGGCATAACAAGGCTCGGGCAGAGGTGTTTCCGGATTCTTCGTGTTGTAGTCGTTCACGAGGCGCAGCACACGGGTATTCCAGCTCCGCAGCTGCTCAATATTCTGCGCTTTGTCCAAACTCCATAGCGGAGCAAGGTGACGATGCGGGGTAAAGCCTTTCAGCAGTTCCCCTCCCACACGCTGGGTAGGAGAATCCGGCAGCACAATGCCGCTCTCCGCTTCCAGGGCCACCAGCTTATCGTAAAGCACATCATATTCCTTGTCGCTGACCTGCGGTGCATCCAGCGTGTAATAATGGTAATTGTATTGATTCAGCTCAGCCACAAGCTCTTCCATCGTATGCATAACGTCCATCCGGGCGTTCCCTCCGTCATAAGGATAATGTAAAGCATGTGAATGATACTTCTACCTTATCTTTATATTCTAAAAATGCATTCGTTAACCGTCGCCGGATTATTCGACTTTGGTAATCGGGGCAAAACCCGCAAGCAGCCGTTTCACACCGACCGGTGCCGGAAAAGCAATCTGCAGCTCCGTATCGTTGCCGCTGCCTTTCACGGACACAATGGTGCCGGTGCCCCATTTGCCGTGCGCTACCTTGTCACCGGCTTTATACTCGCCTGGCGCCGCGGCCCCCGCTCCTGATGCGCGCTGTGCGCCGCTTCCGGAGGTTACGGTCACGCGGCCTGCTCCGGCCGCTGACGCTGTGCTGCCGCCAAACCCGGCGGCCCCGCCGCCTGCCGGCGCATTCCCGGCAGCGCCTCCGCGGCTGCCGAAGTTCCCCCGGGCGCCGCCGGTGAAGCCACGGCCGCCATAGGCACCACCAACCTCCGCGCCACCGCGCCGGAAGCGGTCCGAAGCAGAGCCGGTATCTTCCTTCAGCTCCTCCGGAATCTCCTCCAGGAAGCGGGACGGCGGGTTGGCCGTCGTCCGTCCGAACAGCGTGCGGCTGCGGGCACAGCTGAGGAACAGCTGTTTCTCCGCACGCGTAATGCCTACATACGCCAGCCGCCGTTCTTCTTCCAGTTCGTCATTGTCCTGGAAGGCGCGGCTGTGCGGGAATACGCCCTCTTCCATCCCGATAATAAACACGGTCGGGAATTCCAGCCCCTTCGCGCTGTGCATGGTCATCAGCACTACAGCATCGTCGCGTTCCTCCTCATCGTCATTCACACTGTCGATGTCAGCGATCAGCGCCAGATCCGTGAGGAAGGAGACCAGCGACTTGTCTTCGTTATTCTTCTCGAATTCCATCGTCACGGACAGGAACTCATCGATGTTCTCCAGCCGTGAGCGGGATTCTAGCGTATTCTCGTTCTGCAGCTCCAGCCGGTATTGCGAGAGCTCCAGAATCTTCTCCGTCAGCTCCGTTACCGAAAGGAATTCGACCATCCGGTGCAGCGCTTCGATCATATCATAGAACTCCACCAGCGTATTGCGCGTCCGTCCGGCAAAGCCCAGATCGTCCACCGTCTGCAGCACACGGAAGATGGATACCCCACGTTCTGCTGCTGCTACAGCCAGCTTGCCTACAGTAGTATCACCAAGTCCACGCTTTGGTACATTGATAATACGCGTCAGACTGATGTCATCATCCGGATTGGAGAGCAGGCGAAGGTACGCCAGCAGATCCTTGATTTCTTTACGGTCATAGAACTTGATCCCGCCGACGATCTGATAAGGAATGTCCGATTTGATCAAAATTTCTTCTATTACACGAGACTGTGCATTCGTGCGGTACAGGATGGCATGATTCTGGTAAGCCTGGCCCTGCTTGGCATTCTTACTGATCTCTCCGGTGACAAAATAACCTTCATCATGCTCCGAGTCGCCGCGGAACACTTTGATCTTTGGACCTTCCTCTGAATCCGTCCACAGCTTCTTCGGTTTACGTCCGGAGTTCAGCGCAATTACGCCGTTGGCTGCGTTCAGAATATTGGAGGTCGAACGGTAATTCTGCTCCAACAGAATCGTCTTGGCTTCCGGATAGTCTTCTTCGAAATTAAGGATATTCGTAATGTCTGCTCCGCGCCAGCGGTAAATCGACTGATCGCTGTCACCAACTACGCAAATCCGGTGATGGCTTTCCGCCAGCATGCGGCAAAGCATGTACTGCGCACGGTTCGTATCCTGATACTCATCCACATGAATGTATTTGAATTTCTTCTGGTAGAAATCAAGTACCTCAGGCACTTCCTTGAACAATTGGATCGTCTTCATAATTAAATCGTCAAAATCCAGCGAGTTGTTGCTTCTCAGCCGATGCTGGTACTTGGTGTACACTTTAGCAACAAGACCTTCAAAATAATCGCCAATCTTCTGCTCGTATTGCGCCGGAGTAATCAGCTCATTTTTGTTTGTGCTGATGACGGCCTGGACAGCCTTTGGCTCAAATTTCTTCGTATCGATATTCAGGTCTTTCATACAGTTGCGGATGACGGACAACTGGTCTGTAGAATCGAGAATTGAGAAATTGGAGGTGAAGCCAATCCGTTCTATATCCTTGCGCAGAATCCGTACACACATCGAGTGAAACGTGGATACCCATATATCCCGTCCTTCTGTTCCAACCAGCTTCGAGACACGGTCCTGCATCTCCCGGGCCGCCTTATTCGTAAAGGTAATCGCCAGAATTGCCCACGGCGGAGCCTTGCGGTTCGCAATCAACCAGGCAATGCGGTGGGTAAGCACCCGGGTCTTGCCGCTGCCCGCGCCGGCCATAATCAGCAAGGGACCTTCAGTAGCTTCTACAGCCTGACGCTGTGGAGGATTAAGCCGGCTTACGGCTTCCTGTATGTTAACAAGTTGCATGTGTGACATGCTCCTTTCTCAGTTTAAGCTTAGAATGTCAAGAGCAGCGCTATCTCAAACTTGCTACTCCCAATGCATCTGCGGGGTCTTCTTTACCGCCTGCACGGTGAGCAGTGCTTGCTGTATATCCTGGTAAATAATATTCCCGACCACTACGGTGTCGCAGAGGACAGCTGCCTGCTCAGCCTCAGCCTCGCCGGTAATACCGCCCCCGTAAAACAGCTGGCTGTTCTCCACCATCTCTCTTACCGAACGAACCGTCTTCATATCACCGAACATGCCGCTGTATTCAAGATACACTACCGGAAGCTGCATCAGCTTGTCCGCAATCTGGGCATAAGCCGCAGCCCCCTCGGCACTAAGCGAATGGTCTGCACCCGTAAGCCGTGCTACGGAAGAATCTCCATTCAGGACAATATATCCTTCAGCCAGCAGCAGTTCCCATGGAATCAGGCTTCCGTAACGTTGAATGGCTTTGCGGTGTTGGCCAATAATCCAGGCCGTGTCTGGTGTGTTAAGCACCATAGGAATCATATACAAATCAAAGCCGGGAACGACTGCCTCCAGATCCGAAATCTCCAGTGCGCAAGGCAGCTCATAACGCCGCAGCCGGTTCAGCAGATCAATAGTATTCTCATAAGTCACACCGGTGGAGCCCCCAACCAAAATCGCATCGGTTCCGGACAGGCAAATGGCCTCCAGTTCAAGGTCTCCGAGCTCACGATCCGGATCGAGCTTAAAAACATGCCGCCAAGGCTGTATCAGTTGCCGCATCATATTCATCAATCGTCCATCTCCATCATTCATCTAGCAAGCCAAATACACTCCCGCTACCGCAAAAGCCGTAACTCTAGTCTATGCCAGCGCTAAGGGGAGTGTCAATTTAAAGAGCGAAAAAATGCGAACATTTTTTCGCCTTTTTATAATATTAGAATTCATGTTTGTATGCTATAGATCAGTCTTATCTTTCTGGCAGAAGCTATGCTTTATGTGCAGCGTTCATCGAACAATGATTGCTCATCATCACCTCTGCCGGCTGCTAGTTTCGCCCCAGACCTCTGAGTCTGTCCATGTCATCTTCAGAAACGAAATCAGTATAGAACCCGTCTACACCCAGACGGGACAGCTGGACGATTTCTTTCTCATCATTAATCGTATGCACATAGACGCGGGCACCGGCCCTTTTCAGCTTTTGCACAAAGCTCTTGGTGGCCCTGTCGTCAGACATGGTGATGTCCGCCCCGGTTTCCTTGACGAATTGAGTCACCACTTCATCACTGTCCTCCGATTGATATAAAGTATAAATGACTTTGGGGAAGACATGCACCTTACAGATCATATCCAACATCTCACGACTGTAAATCTGCGGCACAATCCGCTTCAGCAGCGATGGATCCCTGCGCTCAGCTGCCTCGACAATCATTTCGAATTGCTGTGTGACCAGCTCCGCTTCAACCTCCTTCGTATCGGTTACGATATAGGCATCCGGATAAGCCATCATCAAATCCATGATCTTCTCAATATCAGCCGGCGAGTATAGGCCCAGAATCGGACTGTCCATAAATTCGGCATAATCCAGTACTTCCCCTTGCTTGTCAGCAGGAAGCACTTCCTGCTGTCCTAACTGCTTAGTCATATCCTTTGACCACTCATGACGGGCCACTAGTTTCTGATCCCCCGTGAACAACAGATCGGCTTCAAATACACGTGTTCCCTGCTCATAATTGGCGATAAAACCTTCAACAGCGTTGGTATAGTCATGCCCGTTGATGCCACCCATTGCATGGGCAACAACCCGGTGGGCAGCAAAGCCGGCGGCCGGCTCTTTATCTTCCGGTATCAGCGTAATCACAAGCAAAAGTACTATTGCTATAACCATGATGACTGATGCAGTACTCTTTTTGTTATCCATTATAGTAGGTTTCCTTTGCAAAAGTTGGAGTATAAAAACAAAAAACGGCTGTGGCCTTGGGTAAGGATAGCAACCGTTTCTATGTGAAATTAATAGGCATTTTTAAATCCGTTGCGAATCGTTTTGACAATAATCCGGATATCAAACAGCAGCGACCAATTTTCAATATAGAAAATATCATGCTTAATCCGTTCTTCAATCGAGGTGTCCCCACGCAGACCATTGCTCTGTGCCCATCCGGTAATACCCGGACGCACATGATGCTTCACCATATACTTGGGGATCTCTCCACGGAACTGCTGCACGTAGAACGGCCGTTCCGGGCGGGGCCCTACCACACTCATATGCCCCAGCAGCACATTAAAAAATTGCGGCAGCTCATCCAGACTGGTTTTGCGGATAAAACTTCCGAAGCGGGTGCGCCGCGGATCCTCCCGCGTACTCCAGCCTGTATCTTCTTCGCCGTCCTGCTGCATTTTCATCGAGCGGAACTTATACATCATGAAATTATGCCGGTTAAGTCCTACACGTTCCTGCTTGAAGATGACCGGGCCAGGAGAAGTCAGGCGAACACCAAGAGCCACTATGAGCATTACAGGCGACATTACAATAATTGCGAACAGCGAGAAAATAATATCAAACAGCCGCTTGGCCAGCTTATTCCCGGTCATATCTAAAGGAATATCACGAACATTAATCATTGGCATTCCGGCAAAATTATCAAAATAAGGACGCGCCGGCAGGTAGTCGAAGAAATCTGGAATAATCAGCGTCCGTACCCCAGCCTTTTCGCAGGCGGCAATAATAGCAGGATACTTGGAGTGGGCATCAAGCGGAAGCGCCAGAATCACCTCGTCTACCGGCAGCAGCTCCAGCATTTCAGCCAGTTCATCCACCTTGCCGAGAATTGGCTTAAAGCGCCGCTCCTCTATCCCGTCCCATTCCTGATAATCATCAAGAAAACCAATGGTCTCATATCCCAGCTCCGGGTACTGCACCAAATTGTTGTAGAATCGTTTGCCGAGCGAGCCTGCACCGATAATCAGCACGAATTGACGGTTAAAGCCTTTTTCACGGAGTGATTTCAGCATCGTCTTCAGCACATAACGGTAAAGCATGATGGAGAGAATATTAAAACCCATATATATGGCCAGATACTGACGGGAAACGTCGATTTCCTTCAGGAAGAACATCAGGCCAAGCAGGATAAAGACTGCCATGATATGCACCTGAAATATTTTGAGGAATTCATCGACAAAACGTTTCTTACGCTTCGGCAAATACAGGGAAAGCACAATCCCTATAAATACAGAAATCACACCATAAATAAGGCTCCAATAGGCATAGGATTCAACCGGAAGCGTATTATAGGATTCCAGCCAGCCACTCTTGAACTTCAGCCACCAGGCCCCCAAAAAGGAGATTTGGATAATCAGGAAGTCGGCAACCATATAGAGTTGTGTTAAAAACCTCTGATTACGGCGAATCATAATCTCACCTCAGCATTCGTTTCATTGCGTGGACCTGCTTCTCCGGAATCCGCAAGGCTCTGTGCCGGTGAAGAAACCACGCGTGAAGACTTTAACATATTGCGGACAAGCGAAAGGGTGAACTTTACCCCGACTCCGGCATATACCGCTCCATTAATCATACTGTTGTACCTCTTGCTATAATGCTTGCGATGAAATAAAATCATCGCTCTGTGAAACTCATAGACAATTTTAAATGGCCTACGCCGCGCGCTGCCGCCTTTTAGATGCACGATGGAGGTCTGCGGATAGTAATAAATCCCCCACCCGGCTTCTTTAATCCGGAAGCACCAATCCAAATCTTCACCATACATAAAGAACTCTTCGTCCAGGCCGCCGACCTGCTCGATCGTCGCCCGCCGCACCAGCATAAAAGCTCCGACTAGACAGTCTACCGGGTAATCCAGATCTGGATCCAAATAACCTAGCTGGTAGCCGTTGAATCTGGGCCGGTCGGGAAACAGCTTACTGAAACCAAAAGCGTAATAAAAGGATGCCGAAGGCGTCGGAAATCCTCGCTTGCAGGCCTTGTCCAGCGATCCATCCGGCAAAATCACCTTGCAGCCCGAAGCACCAAGATCCGGCCGGCTGTCCATAAAGGAAACCATCGTCTCCAGCGTATCCTTCCGCACTACCGTGTCGGAATTGAGCAGCAGCACATAACGTCCGGAGGCCGCCTCCATCCCCTGATTATTACCCCGGGCGAAACCAACATTCTCAGAGTTGGCAATCAGCAGCACATCCGGGAATTCCTTGCTGATCGACTCGACAGAATGATCACGGGAATTATTATCTATTAAAATGATCTCATAGGAATAATTAGTTACCGAGTCATATACCGACCTAATACAGTCCATCGTCAAGCCGCATGTGTTGTAATTTAAGATTAATATACTGACATCTATATTCACTTCACTACGCTCCTGACAAATATAGTAATCTACCGACAACTATTATAACATAAAAACCTCCCTGATAGGCGGAGCCTAATTAGGGAGGTTTTCACAGATTTCCCGTGCCGGTAAATTACCTTACGCGTCCGGTTTCCTGGATGCTTTATTTTGTATATATCGCCGTTTCTGTTTAAGATGTCTCCATTGTTCGAAAAAAGCAGACCAGGCCTTTAGCAATTGGCGTTCCTTAAGCAGCGTATAACCGTGTGCGGCAAGCTCATACGGCAGTGAATACAGCAAAGTGAGAAGCAGCGTGCCGGCAGGCTCGTTCTTGTAAATCATCTTGTAGCGGTTAATATACGAGATCCGCCTAATAAACATCGGTTTGCTGTCCCGGCCGGAAGGTTTCCAGCCACGTTCGTGGTAGCCTATAGCTTCTGCTTCAAAGTAAGCCAACCAGCCGAACAGCCCAGCCCGCCACGCCACGTCCACATCCTCCTTATAGGCGAAGAAGTCTGCATCAAAGAACTCCCCCTCAACACTGATATCTTCGATCATCCGGCGCGAATACATCGCTGCAGCGCCGGATACGCCAAATACGAAATCAGATTCCAGCCAGTCTGTGGAGGGATCTCCCGCCCCGCGGTCAAAGGCACGCCGGGCTCTATTCATCCGCAGCCCTGTGCTGTCCACTAGCGAGTGATCGGCTTTGAGCAAAAGCTTGCCAGTAGCGCTGCCAATACGCAGATTTGACTCCATCTGCAAGATAAGCCTGGAAATATAACTGTTCTCAAGCGTCAGATCCGGGTTAAGCACAAGTACATAATCTGTATCCGTTGCTGCCAGAGCCTGGTTATGAGCGGGGGCGAAGCCAGTATTAATCTTATTTTCTATGAGAACAAGGGAGGGAACCCCGGTCTCATGGAGCTTTTGATAAAACGCCTTTACTCTTTCCACGCATCCGTCTGTTGAGGCATTATCCACCACCACAATCTGCTTCACCGGATAATCCTGGGCGAGTACTGCCGTCAGACAATCAATAATGTCATCCGCACTGTTAAAGGTAACAATATGTACACTGACTGTTTTGTTATTCATAAATATCCTCGGATTCTTGAATTCATTTTGGTTCTGAAGCTGTTAAACATTATTATAACGAAAACATCAGGTTGCGGCTACGTTACCTGGAATGATGACATCCCTTGCAGAAGGACTACAAGTGAAATTTCAGCCATGGTGTCAGCACTTTGTAATGTAATGTGTTAATGTGAACAGTCGTTACTGCAGCAAAAAGCTCCCGACCGTCGATGACGGTTCAGGAGCTTAGCTTGCGCTTATCTATTTCAGTTCCAGCAAAAAGTCCCTCAGTCCGGCCCGCCAAGGCCGGATATCTTCAAACCCGTTCGTGCGGATGGCTAAATGCTCCATTACCGAATTGCGCGGACGTGGCGCCGGGCGTGGAAACTGTTCTGTAGCACATGGCTCTAGCTTTGCTGTGAATTTCAGACCCAGAATATCTTCTGCCTCAGCGAAAATTGCCTGTGTAAACTCATACCAGGTGCAGGACTCACTGTTAGAGGCATGATAAATTCCATACTTCTCCGTTTGAATCAGCTCAAGCAGGAAACGGGCCAAATCTACCGTGTAGGTAGGTGAGCCTTGCTGGTCGTCTACCACCTGCAGCAGCGGCTTCTCCTGTCCCAGCTTCAGCATCGTTTTCACGAAGTTGTTGCCATACTTGCCATACACCCATGATGTACGTACGATAAAAAATTTCGAGGACAAAGACTGCACTAGGATTTCTCCTGCCCGCTTTGACTTGCCATAAATACTTTGCGGATCCGTATTATCATATTCATGATAAGGCTGAGTTCCCATGCCATCAAAAACATAATCCGTACTAATGTATACCAGCTTGGCTCCGGACTTCTCCGCAGCCAGTGCTACATTGCGGCTTCCGGTGGCATTAATCAAATAGGCGGCATCCACATCGGTTTCCGCAATATCCACCGCCGTATGGGCGGCACAATGAATGACAGCATCCGGACTGAACCCGCTGATAACCTCAGTACATTGATCAAGATCTGTAATATCCATCTCCTGACGGTCACAGCCTAGAACCTCATGTCCTTGCTCCTGCAACAAAAGTACAAGGTCCTGCCCCAACTGTCCAGCGGAACCCGTAACCAATACTTTCATCTTCGACATTACAGGGAATCCCCCAAACGGCTGCCATACTGAAGTTCGGCATATTTCTGGTATTCACCGGATTGAATACGGGTCCACCACTCTTTATTATTCAAATACCATTGAATGGTTTCTTTAATGCCGGTTTCAAATGTATGCTTTGGCTTCCAACCCAACTCGTTCGTAATCTTGGTTGGGTCGATGCCATAGCGGCGGTCATGTCCGGGACGATCCTGCACGTAAGTAATCAGAGAATCCGGTTTGCCCAGTTCCTGCAGCACAGTGTTCACTATATGCACATTTGTGCGCTCATTATTGCCGCCAATATTATAGACCTCACCGTTTACCCCTTCGTGAATAACCAGATCAATTGCGCTGCAGTGATCTTCTACATACAACCAGTCACGGATGTTCATTCCATCACCATAAACCGGCAGTGCCTGGTCAGCAAGCGCACGGGAAATCATAAGCGGAATCAGCTTCTCCGGAAATTGGTATGGCCCGTAGTTGTTAGAACAGCGGGTGATATTAACCGGCAATCCAAAGGTTTCGTGGTAGGCGCGCACAAGTAAATCTCCGCCTGCTTTGCTGGCGGAATAAGGACTGTTTGGAGTAAGTGGAGTTTCTTCAGTAAAGAGTCCCGTAGCTCCTAACGTTCCATACACCTCATCTGTAGACACTTGAACAAATTTGGTCACACTATATTTCTTTGCTGCATCCAGCAGCACCTGTGTGCCGAGCACATTTGTCTTCACAAACACATCCGGCTCCAGAATACTCCGGTCCACATGTGATTCCGCCGCGAAGTTGACTACGATATCGACTCCCTGGCTGAACAGTGTGTCCATCGCCTCCACATCCGTAATGTCCGCTTTGGCAAACGTATAATTCGGATTGCCCTCCACCGACTTCAAATTCTCCAAATTCCCCGCATACGTCAACGCATCCACGTTCACGATCTGGTAATCCGGGTGCTGCTGCAGCATGTATATTACAAAATTGCTGCCGATAAATCCGGCCCCGCCGGTAACGAGCAGTTTCATATGTTAGCCCACCTTTTATTCATTGAATAGTATTTAATCGAAATTGAGCTCTGCATCCTTAAGCAAAGGATGGCGCCCATCTTTGTCCGACAGGACTGGAGTTGACACCGGCCAGTCAATGCCAAGTGCCGGATCATTCCATAATATGCCGCGGTCGTTCTCGGGGAATAATATTGGTCCACCTTGTATAACACTTGGGTGTTCGGCACCAGCGTACAAAACCCATGCGCAAAGCCCTTTGGCACCAGCAACTGACGTTTATTATATTCACTGAGAATTACCCCAACCCACTGTCCGAATGTTGGAGAATTACGGCGAATATCAACAATAACGTCATAAATCACACCCGATAGAACTCGAATAAGCTTGGTCTGCGCTTTCGGATTCAATTGATAGTGCAATCCTCTAAGTACTCCAACCTCAGAAGAGAGGGATTGATTGTCCTGGATGAACTTATAGTTCACTCCAGCCTTATGCATTAATTCCTCATTATAGCTCTCCATAAAAAAACCCCGGTTGTCGCCATGAACCACCGGCTCAAGGATGCATGCACCCTGTAATTGTAAGGCTGTAGCTTTCATATGATAGCGCCCTCCAAATCTATAGTTTCAATTTACCGAATTCCTCACCAAACGTAATCTCTTGAGCTAAACCGTTAGCTTTTGCCAGTGAAACATGGGTACCTGCATCCGTCCACC
Source organism: Paenibacillus sp. FSL H7-0357 (assembly GCF_000758525.1). Lineage (NCBI taxonomy): Bacteria > Bacillati > Bacillota > Bacilli > Caryophanales > Paenibacillaceae > Paenibacillus > Paenibacillus sp. FSL H7-0357. Next base: position 7,015,119 of record NZ_CP009241.1, read on the forward strand.
AACCTTGAAGAACATCGAAAGTTAATTCTCCTCGATTAATATATGCATTATTCACATCAGTAATTTCCAATTCTCCGCGCGCTGAGGGAGATATAGTTTTAATGATCTTAAACACTTCGCTATCGAACATATATATCCCTGTTACAGCATAATTGGATTTAGGAGTTGCGGGCTTTTCTTCAATCGAAACAATCCGATCACCTTCTAGTTCAGGCACACCGAATCTTGAAGGATCAATTACCTCCTGAATCAATATCTTAGCTCCAGCTTTCTGTTCACGAAAATTATCAACGAATGGTGCAATATCATCCTCAAATACATTATCTCCAAGAATAACGATCATTTGATCTTGTCCAACGAATTGCTCTGCCAAATCCAGAGCCTGAGCAATCCCACCTGCTTCATCTTGTACTTTATAGGTGAAGGTAACACCCATTTCTCTGCCACTTCCTAATAAATTCACGACGTCGCCCATGTGTTCCTTGCCTGTGACGATAAGAATATCTTTTACATCCGCCTGCTTTAATTTATAAACGGAGTGGAAGATCATCGGATATTTGCCTACAGGTAATAGATGCTTATTAGTCACTTTAGTTAAAGGGTAGAGGCGTGAACCAGTGCCCCCAGCTAGGATTATGCCTTTCAATGTCACTCAACCTTTCTTGCGCTTAGTCCTTGAATTAAAGGCGTACTATTAGAGAAACATAAAGATGCTACGAATGCAAGTTTACCAAAGACCGAGAACCTTATCATATAATGTATATTACATTAACATTATTCTAGTAGTCCAATCGTAAGCTCCATTTCCAAAATTAAATTAGTTTAATATGATATAATTTAGTGTTAGAATTATCATGAAATATTTAAAAGTGATAGAGGGAGCGATTGTGACTTGAATAGCAATTATATTATTAGCCCCAACTTAACATTGGTTATACCTTGTTATAATGAAGAAGCTGTTTTACCTGAAACTATAAGACAACTTACACTTATTTTAAACAATTTGATTCAAATAAATAAAATTTCTCAAAATAGCAAAATTTTATTTATCGATGACGGAAGCCGAGATAGTACATGGGAGCTTATTGAGAGTAATAATAAAGTCAATAAATATGTACATGGGTTAAAATTAGCAAAAAATGCTGGTCACCAAAACGCATTATTGGCCGGATTAATATCAGCCAAAGATTATTCAGATATTATAATTTCGATTGATGCTGATCTTCAAGATGATCTAAATGTAATTCATGAATTTATTAATAAATATGAAGAAGGTTATGATGTTGTATATGGCGTGAGAAAAAGTAGATCGACTGACACCTTCTTTAAACGTTCTACTGCTCAAGGTTTTTATAGATTAATGAACTCTATGGGGGTTAATTTAGTTTTTAATCATGCGGATTATCGTTTGATGAGTAAAAGAGCAGTACAACATCTATCAGAGTTCAAAGAAGTAAACCTTTTTCTAAGAGGGCTGGTACCTTTAATTGGGTTTAGATCTACTGAGGTATATTATGATAGGAATGAACGCTTTGCAGGAGAATCTAAATATCCCTTAAAAAAAATGCTAGCCTTTGCTTTTGATGGAATAACCTCATTTAGTGTAACTCCAATACGCTTGATTACTGGACTGGGCTTCATCATATCTTTGTTCAGTATTTTGGTTGCTATATATATCCTTATTAGCAAATTTTCCGGAAGCACTACATCTGGTTGGTCCTCGTTAATGATTTCAATCTGGTTTATTGGTGGTGTGCAGTTGGTAGCCTTGGGGTTGATTGGGGAGTACATCGGAAAGATATACAAAGAGGTCAAAGCTCGCCCTAAGTATATCATTGAAAAACTAACCTTAGAGGTTAAGGACTCTAACCAGAATGAAAGCAAAGAACTTGCTTCTTTAGCTCGCTAGAAATAAATCAATAAAAAAATCTCCATGTTTTGAATTTCCTAACATGGAGATTTTTTTATTTAATACAATATATAATACCCCTTAACAATCCAAATCATTAAAAGAGACAAGATGTTAACAGCAGGAAAAGCAAAAATAAATATATACCCAAGTTTATTTTTCAGTTCTATTTTGTTAAGAACATTAATTGATACAAGCGAGAGTAAAGCAGCGCTTACTGTCAGAGTTCTATTCCCCGAAGCATAAATAGTGGGAGAAAAAAACATAATACACATTGATGCTATTGCGGCTGCTAGGCATAATAGGATAAACCATTTTCTCTCAGAGATCATTATAAGCATTGAAATCAGCAATAGAGAAAAAATCGACCAGAAAATATACGGAATTAATGCCAAGATAAATTTCGGTTCTATTGTCCAGATATTAATCAGATTATGCCCAAAATGAAAATTCCTGATAGCTTCAAAGTCAAACAATACATTATTTGGATTTCCGATTATAAGAACCGAGAATGAAGTTGCAACTAAAACAATAAAGATAAAATTCAGAAGTCGAGTTACGTAAGTTTGCTTCACATTCGATTGAAAATTAAATACATAGAGGGTTCCTACAGAAATTAAAAGCAATAACCATTTTAATTCCGTAAAAGCTTTCCCAAAAAACCAAATTACACCGAGGTATAAATGATCTTTTAACGACAGTTCATTAAAATTCGGAAACCAAGTGGCCGTCTCGGAAACAAATCTGCTACTATTTCCGGGAGCCTTAATGGAGATGATAGTACCAACCAAAAAAATAACTGTTAGAAAAATCAATCTAATACTATATTTCTTAGTTTTAATAAAATATGTCGTTATAGAAACCAACCCAAAACTAACCATACATAAGGCAGCTTGTTCATTAGCAAACACTGCTAAGAGACCTGTTAATAATGAGAGCAAAATGCGTCTGTTACTGGTATCGTAATTATTTCTAAATGTGTAGTCTGCAAAAGGTATCATTGCAAATAGTCCCATCGCTATTGACCATAAATAAATCATTGAGCCAGTAATCCAAAAGACACCCGAACTAAGAATGCTTTGGCTGAAGTAACCCATAATGCACAAAGCAACAATAAAATATCTTAACGAATTCTTTTCTCTAATTATTCTAACTAACGAATAGGCTACAAGCATAATAAATCCAGCATTAATGAACTTCCAGAGCCAAACTTTCCCCCCAAGAAAGAAATAGAAAAAAAGTTCACCTGACATTCTTCCAGTCCAACCGTTATATCGCATGCTTAAATACTCTGTAAGTGAATACTGGCTTGACATTCCACTAAAAAGAGTATCATCACCAGGCGCGATTTTTATTATGAAATGAAAAAAGTAAATTACAAAGTAGATCAGTAAATATTTCATTATTACATTAATATGTATTTTAATACTATCTCCCCCTTTACTTAACCACAATTATCGAATCAGTTATATATATCCAACCATTACCAACATTTTGAATAACATATTTCCCAAAAAATTTTGTCTGTACAATTTACTTCTTTTTAAAAAGACTAACTTCTGTACAAGAGATTCTCTTTCATCTAAAAATAAGCGTAGTTGTTCTTTGTTTCCCCCTGAAATCTTATCTCCATAACATTTCCAAAACTCCAAGGCCTGTTTATACAACAACCGTCGCCCTCTGTTCTCAGAGAAGCTCATAAATTTCCTAAGTAATATATCCAGGAAAGTTTTGTTGCCCCCTACAACATTCGATTCATGCTGTCTGTAAAGTATAGTTGGATCGGATTCATAAATAATCTCACCAAAAGCAGAGATAAATAAATAAATCCACCAATCATGCATAATGATATTTTCGTTGTCGGGCACGCATTTAATTAACCCATCTCTAGCTTTTCTGTTAATAGTAATGGTTGCACCGACAACAACATTCTCCACCAATGCATTATAAAAACCAAGAGCTTTTCCAGGCCGCTGCGGCCACACTTTAATTTCCTTTAATTTTGAATCAGTCAATTGAGTAGCAGAACAAAATAACAGGGGTTTATTGTTATTTTGTTCCATTAATTTCAATATAGAAACTTCAACCTTAGTTTTCTTCCATATATCATCTTGGTCGCAAAAAGAATAATATTGCGCATCTGTTCTGGCTTCTCTCAAAAGCTCAAAAAAACTATTTATAACTCCAATGTTTTTGCCTCTTATTAATCTTATTTGTGATGGATATCTAGACATATACATCTCAATAATATCGAGTGTTCCATCATTTGAGCCATCGTCTCGAATAAGAATATCCAGATCACTATAAGACTGAGACAATAAACTATCAATTTGTTGAGAAATATATTTCTCACCATTGTATGTTGATAATAGAATTTGGACAGTCATCTATATACCGCCTTTGCCACTAACAATATCCTCGGTAGACATTTTACATTCTACCTGAGACGGTTCTTGACTCTCAATATGAGATGTATTCCTTTTTTGCCCAATTTCAAAATAAAATGATCTCGACTTCTTAATACATTTAGCACTTTCCAACCAATTGTAGATTTCACGGCCTCTAGTTCGTTTTCCAATTTCTGAACATGGGAATTGTATTCATTTAATGATACTGAACTATCATTAACTGGATGATAATATTTCAATCCTTCTAAAACCGTTCTATTATCCAGAGCATTCATTGATAACAAGGGTTTAGAGACAAGAAATTTATTATATATTTCAATATAATCAAGAACCATCTTCTCTTTAGTTTTCACTTTATTTCCTATTATATTTTCTACCTTTTTATGATATTCTTTCATCTCTCCTTCAATGATATATTTCAATTTGTCCATTACATCATTTACATCATTCGTCTCAGTCACCCATCCTCCACCAATTAGCTCAACTCTTTCTTTCAGTGCGCCAAAAGGTGTAACTAATACGGGTATATTGTGTGCCCAAGCTTCAGTAAGCGTATATGAATAGGTTTCTGGCCATGGAGACAACAAGCAAACCAGGTCTATTTCATTTTTTTCAATTAGCTCTTTCAAGTCCTCTCTTTTATACCGTCCATACTTTTGTACATTAGACTGATTAAGCAAATTCAGTTTTTGATCACCTAATCCACCAATAAGATGCCAATTAACATTACTTTTCGGAAATTTAGTAATCACACTGTAAATCAGATCACTGCCTTTGTTAGGAGAAAGCCCTCCTATAAAAGCAATATTCCAGTTTCTATTCTCTTTGGTTCTTAGAATAGCATCATAATCAGGAAGAGCTATTCCATGTTCAATGGCAATAATTTTACCGTTAACCTCACCAAATTCTTCTTCAAACATTGCCTTAGTGGAGTTAGATGGAGTTATAAACAAATCTACATTTGACATCATTGCTGTAGCTTCAGCCTTCCACTTGTTAATAAAAGTAGAATGAAATCCATATGTCTCTCTCAGGCAAGCATTGCATTTTTGTTCCGATCTCATGTCTTTACAATAAACATTATTCACATCCAGTAAATTAACTCTAGGACAAAACAAATAAAAATCATGTAGTGTAAAGATTGTCTTTATCCCATTTTTTTTGGCGACATACGGGATATCAAATGAATGTCTAATTAGATGGTGAATATGCACTAAATTTATCTCAAAGGTATTCATTATCTTTTCTACAATTTCACTATATTCTTGATGATGAAAATGTTGAAGTCCTATTGGTTCTTCTAGAGGGAAATGGTATTTAGCCAACACCTCACCTTGAAAATATTGCTTCAACACGACTTCTTGACCATTTGTAACTAATACATATATAAAGTAATCTTTGATACCATCAACAATATCTTTTACGTGGTACTCGGTCCCGCCTATAGGCTGAGTGTAGCTTTCATCAAAAAAATTATGCAAAACAAATAACAAATTCCCTTTCGATTTATAAGAGTCAACGTAACTCGAAAGTCTAAATCTAATGTTATCTTGTATCTCTTTCAACGGATTTTTAACTATAAAATCATGTATTCTTTTATCATAATACGGGTACAAAGTATTTAACGTCTTCAAGTTTTTCTTTAGCAATTCAAGCTTCTCGCCTTGAAATGACATAGAGCCTTTATGATAGATAAAGGTATGGTCATCTAGAATGTTTTTATATCCATGTTCAATGACCCTACAACAAAAATCGTTTTCCTCACCGTAGCCTTTTCCAAAGTTTTCTTGGTCAAAGAGTCCTATCTCATTTATTATGTTTCTCTTAATATACATACAAAATCCTACTGCAGTAGGGATTTCACGGAATTTTTCCAAAGAAATATTTTCTATATAATGAGCAAATGAATCTATATCATATCCTGCAGGTATATGGTTATCTTCTAAAAATGTCGGAACAGAACATATGCTTCCGTTATTCGTAAGAGGAGTTACTGTAGCAATAGAGTGATCAAGGTATGCAACTCTCTTCATCTTTTCCAGCCATTTTTCTGTAACAATCGTGTCACTATTCAACAGCACCACATCATGTTGAGAGTAGCTCATTCCTCTGTTAACAGTTCCCACAAATCCAAGGTTCTTTTCATTTTGGAGAATCACAATACTTGGATTATCAATTTCGTCCAAAAACGCAGATACTCCTGGATCAGGACTACAATCATTAATAATAATAATTCTGTTATTTGAAAGATCAGTGTGTTGTATTAGAGAGTCTAGACAATTCTTCAGTTCCTCAGGTGCATTATAAACCGGGATTATAATGTCACAGTTAATTATATCTTTCATCTATAACCAATACCCCTTACTTCCCTCTGATTTTATTCGCCATTTTTCTAAAAAAAGCAGTGCTTCGCCATGAAAAGGAATACTTCATCAAGCTAATTTCTTTTCTCAACTCTTCTATTAAGATTTCTTTGTCTCTAAGATTCGAAATATATTCAAGAGATTTTTCTTCATTTTGTTTAATAATAGTTTTATGATTTTCATCTAACAACTTATATGTTTCTTTTAACTCTGCGAACTGGTTATTTAAATCACTGTATGTTTCATTCCAGGCCATATTCTTATCAAGAAGTTCTTTCTCCCTAGCCAATAATACATTAGTTTCTTCACTATACGTTTGATTTTCTTTAGATAAATTCACTATTTCCAGTTCATTATCTTTCATTTCATGCGATAGTTTAGTTATTATTTCTTCAATCGAATTATTAATTTGCATTTCTACTTCGAGGATATATTTTAAGTTTCCATTTAAACTAATACCTTCGATATATATTGAAGGATCATTATTAGTTGCGAAGAAACGAAAATCGCGCTCATCAGCTAATTTATATATATTATTTAAAGGTTTTAATTGGGATGTGATTTTTGTGTTATCCGGATTCACTTCTCTTCTAGTCCCCGATGAAGTGATTTCAAAAAGTTTAACCCCTCTAATTGCTCCATAGACCGGAGTATTCGCAGGATCTAACCGCAAGTTCCCCTTAACCCCTAAGGGGATGTCAAAAGAGTATGTCTTAAAGTCATTATTAAAGACCACTGGGACTTGAATTGACGACAATTCATTAAATGAACTATCTTCGCCCCAATATAATTGACAATGATCTAGATCTAGATAATTAATATGCTGTCTATAGGTAAAGTCTAGAGGATTTTCATCTGATTTCTTCTTCCTAGACATAGTCACAAACTGATAAACATCTCCATCCAGCCTATTTTCCAAATAGTGTTGGACCAATATAGGGAAATCACTATATTTTTGTTGAAATTCAGTAGTTTCAGGTCTCCTCATAGTTGTGAGCCATTCGGATGGTTCAAGTCCGCAATCATCTAATAATTCCAACAAACTCTTCCTCGTAAAAAAATGTACATGAGTGTCATCCAATAATCCCGTAGAACGATAATCAAATCTCCCTTGCATTAATTCCATTATAATGGCATTGTGAGAAATATTCGGGACTGAAGTTAATACAATTCCATCGTTATTCAAAAGAGAAGTTGCCTGCTTCAGAATAACTTCAGGATTTCTCAAATGTTCCAAAACATCAGCAAACAAAATAAAATCAAACGTAAATTCACTAATTTTTTGAAACCAGGGATCATTTTCAATATCTGCTACTATCATTAAATCAGCATATTTCCTGGCCTTTTCGGCAGCTTCCGCATCAATTTCAATGCAGACAATTTCACAACCGAGTTCCTCTTTCATATATTTTGTCATATAACCTGAAGCAGAGCCGAACTCTAAGACTTTAGAATTACGCTTAATTTTGTTTAGTATCAAAGAATGGGAGGTACCCACAGAAATGTCCAAATCAACATTATATTTCACTACCCGCGCCTCCTGAAATCCAACTGTGATCCAAATGAATTATTCCTTCGGCAATATAATCTGCAGATTGAATACTAAAAGAATTAATTTTTGTTTTATAATCAAGTCTCACTAATCCAGCACTTTCAAAAAAACCCACATCAATATAATAGGTACCAGGTAATAAATTCAACTGGTCATATTTACAGACTAATGTATAGTTTCCGGGCAATGAAGGTAGTGAATAATCATCTAGTTTGGTATTAACTCCACAGATGTAAGCATCTCTTTGGTCAGTAACAGCAACTCCACCAACAATTCCTTTTAATTTTGTTTTAAGCGTGTACTCAATTTCAACGTATACATCTTCCTTAAAAGAAAATGTTTCTTTGGCTTTGCCGGAACCATCTTTGGTACATATATTGTTGATTAATAAAACTTTTTTCTCTTGTTCACTTGAATCTAGTACTTTTTCTTCTGCAACCGGTTCGCTCTTTGTTCTCATGAAGATTTCGTATTCATTTGTTACTGATAATACATCACCGTATCTATATATCCTTCCGTCTTTCATCCAAATAACTTCATCGCAGAAATTTTTCACGGAATAAGTATCGTGACTAACAAATAAAATTGTTTTTCCTTCTTCTTTAAATTTCTTCATTTTATCCATGCATTTTAATTGAAACTGCATATCTCCAACTGCTAATGCCTCATCGATAATCAATATATCCGGATCCACATTGACGGCACAAGCGAATGCAAGTCTAACATACATACCTGAAGAATACAGTTTTACTGGCTGATCAATAAATTCCCCTATCTCAGCAAATTGTTCTATAACAGGCATTCTTTCTTTCATTTCTTTCTCTGACAAACCCATTATGCTTCCATTAAGATAAACATTTTCTCTACCTGTAAACTCTGGATTAAAGCCACTTCCTAATTCAAGTAATGCTGCAATTCTGCCTTTTATATTTAGTGTGCCTGATGATGCCTGGAGAGTACCCGCAATAATTTGTAGTAATGTACTTTTCCCAGATCCATTCCGCCCTATTATTCCCAACGTTGTTCCAGATGACACGCTAAATGAAACATCATTTAGCGCCCAAAATTCTCTATATAGCTTTTTTCTATTTTTATAGAAAAATTGTTTCAACCTGTCTTGAGGTTTGTCGTACATCTTATACATCTTCGATATATTATTGATAGTTATTGATTTATTATTATAGGACATCTGCAAATCCACCTTTTGTTTTTTTAAACCAATAGTATCCTAATAAACAAAAAACGATCCCAATCAACGTTCCATAGCCGAGCCATACAAAATCTGGTCGAACACCCCAAATCAGAACGTTACGCATATCTTCAACTGTAAAGCTAATGGGATTTAAGTTGTATAAAAACCTTAGTTCCTTAGGAACTGAAGAAACCGGGTAAAATATAGGACTCAAAAACATTAATGCACTAGTTAAAACATTCACAACATAACTTACATCTCTTACATAAGTACCCAATGATGCCAGGAACCAACTTAATCCTGTAGCAAAAAGGATAATAGGCAGACAAACGAGGGGGAGATAGAGCGCCGTTATATGTATACCTCCTCCAAAAAAAGCAAGTCCAATAAATAAAATAATAAAACTAATAAGCATATGCACTATAGAAGACAACACTATCGAAACTGGAAGTAAGTGTAATGGAAATATTACTTTTTTCACATAATTACTATTACCTATAATCAATGTTGGTGAACGATTAATAACTTCTGAAAAAAAGTTAAAAATCGTCATTCCGCTAAAAATAATCAATGCAAATTGAAGGTGATTATTTGACTGAACATTCCAACGAGCTTCAAATACCACACTAAAAACAAACGTATATATCGCCAGTAACATAATTGGGATTACCACTGACCATAATATACCTAGTGATGAACCTTTATATTTCGCTAAAACATCTCTTTTAACCAATTGCTTTAGTAAGTTTAAATTGCTAGAAAACATTTCATTTTACTCCCTTTCTAAATTAAAGCTACTTTGAAATCAAATAACAATATTTATTCTAAATTACTGGCCCCCCAAACGCTCAATATGCTAGAATATCCACGTACCTACAGAAAAAGGAGATTAAAACGTGTCTAAACCAGTATACGGAAAAAATGCTGTTCAGTCGAGAAATGTTGAAAAGATATCCAGCCCCATATGGGCATTAGTTGTTGCTTTTATTGTGTTTTTGGTTTGGACCCCGTTTCAGGTGGGGGTGTTTAACGGACAACAGATTGATTTTGAAAAACCGGTCTATGTGTCTGCTCTGCTTAGCGGCCTGATGTTATTGGCGTGGATGGGCCTCTACTTCAACAAATTCAAGCTTGAGGAGCAGCGCGATCTGCTTGCTGTCGCCTCACTGCTGCTTCCAATAACGTACGCATTGTCACTCTTTGGTGCAGCCTCGCATTATATGGCGATGAACCTGCTGTTAATTCAGAGCATGTACATTGCAATATTCATTATAGCGTTATATCTCTTGAAGCAAAAGCAAGTAAATCTTGTCATCCAAAACGCTGTCCTTGCGGTTGCTTACTTTATTGTAGGATTTGGACTGTTAAATTGGCTTGGTAGCTCGAAATTTGCCGGTACTCTGGTTGGCTGGTTCTCCAACACTGTGCGGGATGGTAAATATTTAGATGCTGTTATGACCGACTCCAACGGTCTGCGGCTGACTTCCATATTCCAATACGCCAATACCTATGCTGCCTTCCTGATGGCTTTTCTGTTTGTAGCTGTATTTGCTTTGGTCCGCTCTAAAAAATGGTACGGTACGCTGACTCACGGATTTATGCTTGTGCCCATTATTGTATCGCTGCTGTTGACGTTGTCCCGTGGCGGGCTCGTCATGCTGCCTGTGGTATTCATCCTGCTGCTGCTGTTCCTGAAACCTGCTCAGCAAATTCTCTGGATTATCCACATTGCTATTTCCGGCCTTGCAGCTCTGCTCGTTACAAATCCGCTGACTACGCTGGGACTAGAACTGAATACCAGCTTCACTTCAGGGGCTGCTTTTAAAGCTTGGGCGTACCTGCTTGGGGCCTCTGCTATCGTTGCTGCTCTTGGGTGGGCGGTTCAGCGTTATGTTGCCCCTTGGCTGGAAGCAAAGCTATCCGGCATGTCTTCCCGTAAATTTTCCGGGCTGTGGCTTCCACTGGTATCGATCGTGCTTGTTGGAATTGCGGCTTTCCTGCTCATTGGTACAAGCGTCCGTAGTGTTCTGCCGGATAATATTGAAACGCGGCTGGAGAATATCAACTTCAAGCAGCACAGTGTACTAGAGCGGTTCACTTTCTATAAAGATGCTCTTAAGGTTGTTAAAGATTATCCGATTCTGGGTGCGGGTGGCGGAGGCTGGGCTTCTCTCTACGAGCACTATCAGAATAACCCTTATACCAGCCGCCAGGCGCATAATTTCTTCCTCCAATATCTGATTGAGGTTGGAATTGTCGGATTCATCGTATTTATGGGCTTTATCGGATACATTTTCTATAAATATATCTGCAGTTATGTGAAACGGGAGAAAGATGAATTTGATAATGGTTTCTTCTTCCTTATTATCGCCTTGTCCATTCTTGTCCACAGCTTGCTGGATTTCAACCTAAGCTATGCCTTTATGGGAATCCTTGTTTTCCTTGGACTGGCTGGAATGGCCGCTGTCATGGACAGCAAACCGCTTCGCCGTGGCTGGAGTAAACCCGGACTGCGTATCAGTTACTTGGCTGTACTCACCATCGGCACCATCTATCTGATCTTTATATCGATAAGCTATATCGGATCCAGCAATGACGCAATGAAAGCCAAAAAACTGATCGGCGTCAGCCAATCTTATGAGGAAATTAAAGCACCTTTGGTAGCTGCCCTGAAAGACCGTCCATTCCACCCGGAATCGGCGATATACTTATCGTCCATGGATCAGCAAGTCTTTAGCCAAACCCAAGATGAGCAGTATCTGGAGGAAGCTTACAGCGTAGTTTCACGTGCGCTTAAGGACGAGCCTTATAATAAGGATTTGTTGAAGCAATTAGTCGGATATTATGACCTTAAGGGACAGAGCGATCTTGCCCTGGGCGTCTACCTTGATAATGCCGATAAATTTGTGTGGGACATTGATTGGTATGAGACAATAATCAGCCGGTCCCAAGCGCTTGCAAATGCAGCAAGTGTGCAAAAGGATGAAGCTAAAAAGCAGGAATACCTGACTAGTGGCTTTGATGCCTACAAACATGTGGTTGATGGAGTGGAACACCTGAAAACTTTGCCTCCTGAGCAGCTGCAAGGCCGTCCATTCTCGATAACACCAAACATTGCTTTAAATATCGGCAGAATGCAGTTGCTGGCCGGAGAAAATGATGCAGCGGCAGCAACGTTAAAACTAGGCTTTAACGACAACTATACTGATATCATAAACAGTACAACTCTCTGGGACACGAACTGGTATAGCGCGCTTATCAGCCGTTCCTACGAGCTGGCTCAGCAGGCTTTCACTCAAAAGAATGACGATGGTAAACAGCTTAATCTCAAGATCGGCCTCGAAGCCTATCGTCATGTAACTACAGACTTGCAGGGCCAGGCCATTCCTTCAGCAATTACTTTGAATGCAGGCCGAATTCAGTTCATGGCAGGTCAAACTCAGGTTGCTGCCGCAACATTGAAGCTTGGATTGAGTGAGGATTATACTGATGCTACTAACCGCGAAATTGCCCGTTGGTATCTCGCTGCTCAACAAAAGGCCAACACCGCTCTCGATCAGGATGTGTATAATAAGCTAATCGCTGCTGATCCTGCGGAAGTTGAAAAGATTACTGAAATTGCAAGCACATCATTTCAAGAGTAAGGAACCAGCGCCCGCTGCAATGGGAACTATGAACATGATCATCTTATAATCCTTTAGTTCGAAAAACAAACAAGAGCGTCCCGCAGTTGTAGACAGCGGAGCGCTCTTGTTTGTTTTATGTGAATGCGTACGTCAATATAAGGGTACCTACGCTCAGTCATTTACCGACTTTCTGAGACTGGCTCTGGATCACTTCCTCGAGGTACTGCAGCAAGCCGTCCTTAAGCTCCTCATGTTGAAGCGCATAGTGGATCGTTGTCTGGATGAAACCCATCTTCTCACCGACGTCATGGCGTCTGCCTTCAAAGTCGTAAGCGATGATCCGCTCCACTTCGCTTAAACGGGCAATGGCATCCGTAAGCTGAATCTCACCGCCTACTCCTACCTGCTGTTCACCCAGCAAATCGAAAATACGCGGAGTCAGTATATAACGTCCCAAGATTGCCAGGTTGGACGGTGCGTCCTCACGCTTCGGTTTCTCTACCAACCGGTTGGCTTTGTAGACACGTTCAGCCAAGGGTGTACCATCTACAAGACCATATCGGGATACCTCTTCCCAGGGCACCGGCTGAACTCCAACTATGGAGGATTTATATTGATCGTAAACCTCAATCATCTGTCTAAGGCAAGGTTTGTCCGCTTCAACAATATCGTCTCCGAGCAATACAGCGAACGGTTCATTTCCGATGAATTTGCGGGCGCACCAGATAGCATGTCCTAGTCCGCGCGGTTCCTTTTGCCGGATATAGTGAATGTCAGCCATTTCGGACGATTTGCGCACAGACTCCAGCAGCTCCCACTTCTGTTTCTCAGCCAGGTTGAACTCCAGCTCAAATGAGTTGTCGAAATGGTCTTCAATCGCGCGCTTGCCTTTACCCGTCACGATGATGATGTCCTCAATGCCGGAAGCAACAGCTTCCTCCACAATATATTGAATCGTTGGTTTGTCTACAATCGGCAGCATTTCTTTGGGCATCGCTTTGGTCGCGGGTAAAAAGCGGGTTCCGAGACCGGCAGCGGGAATAATCGCTTTACGAATCTTCATCATATGGCTCCTTCATATTCTTTTCTTCTTTGGGGATAAACGCTATAAAAATGCATAATTATTTTAATTATAGCAGTTATGGACGATTTTTGGGAGTTATATGGTTAATCATTCAGGAAAATTAATCCTGCATGTAAAAGAGCCAGTGCGGCATGGAGGATTCATCAAACCTCCTTTGCCACACTGGCTCTGCATAGATTCGGAGCTAGGGACTGGCTTACCATGGGATTGGTAAGCCAGTCCCACTCTTCTTTATTTCGCGTTGACGAGCTGTCCGCGTGTAACCCCAAGCTGGTTGGTGGCTTTCAGACTCTTCCATACCTGCGTGCCGGAGATTTCCCCACGGAGCGCACGGGAGTAGAGACTAATGACCTCGGCAACCTGCTCCGGTGTTTCTTCCAGAAATTCGACGCGGAAAGAAGAAACGCCTAGTTCGCGGAAATTGTTCAGGTATTCCGCGCCTGACTGTTCAACCGCATTGTATACGGTATTGCGGCAGCCTTCATCCACGCGGACAGGATGGGACATGCCGATCCGGTCCTGCAGAGATGCACGCTGCTCCTCGCAAGGGCGTCCGCAGTTCGTATAGTCTGTGCCTTCACTCATGAAGGTGCAGTACACGCAGTGCTCGGTGTGGAACATCGGCAGATGCTGATGGATCACAACCTCCATCCGCGAGGTGTCGCTGCGGCCCAGCAGATCGACCATTTGCTGAATGTTCAGGTCATAAGAAGGCGTGACAACATCGCAACCCGCTTCCAGGAACAGATCCACCGCCTTATGATTGGCGATATTCAGCGAAAAGTCGCCAATCAGCCGTGGATGCACAGCATCCGGCTGCTCCATGCGGCGGCGCAGATAATAATACAGCGCGCCGGTATTGCGCACCAGCACAGCATCCGGCTGCAGGCGCAGTATATTGGCGTGATAGCCGTTCTCGCCCGGCATATGGATGCGTGGCGTGGCCAGCGTGATGCTGGCCCCCGCAGCCCGGACAGCGTCTACCGCTGCCGGGAACTGCTTGATAAATTCGAAGTCGGCGTAAATGCTTCTTACGCCGGCTTCGAGGGCAGCCTGCACCTGCGGCAGGCTGCGGCACAGCACGGTGAGCTCCGCATCACCGCTTGCAGCGACGTCCCTGCGGGAGGCGTCGCTATAGATCTCTACCGCCCGTTTCACGTAGACGGGCGGTTTCGGGCGCTCGCCGGCAAGCAGCTCCACCGCTTGGCGGCGGATGCTGTTCAGCTCGCGCATAGGCACGATCACGTCGCCTTCTAATTGCGACGTAAGCGCCTCAAGCTGGAACACGGTCCCGCCCAGGCGGCCGAATTGTTCTTCCAGCAGGGCGGCGTCCATCGGGCGCTTTTGCGCAGTCTCCAGCAGCAGCTCCGAGTCTACACGGACAGTCACGTCCTTCTGCACGTCCGTCCACCATGTAGCCAGCTTCTCTCCGGCGCGGCCTTCCACCTTGACATGAACCGGGAAGACACGGTACGGCTTCTCGGTTTCGTAGCTCTGGCGCAGCGCCTTGTCGAGCGCAGGATCATTGGTCTTCCAGATGCGGTCGCCGACATGCAGGCGGCGCAAATCCACATCGTTGCGCCCAGGCACAATGTCGATGATCCAGCCTTCCCCGGCTTCGCCCTCAAGTTTCACGCCTTTGCGGCGCAGGTCATACACGCGTCCGCCTTCTTCCTTCTTGGTCGGATCACCGGCGTCGAACACGATGCCGTCTCCGCGTTTAAGCGGAGCATGAATGCGGCAGACTACGCCATCACGGAGAATTTGCTCCACCGTGCCCATATACACACCACGGCTTTTCGGGAAAGTCCCGTCAACCAGCTTCTTGTTGTTTGTTCCCTCAAGGAAGCCATGCGTAAAGCCGCGGGAAAAGCTCTGCTGCAGCTCACGGATATCTTCTTTAGAAGTCGGAGACCAGTTTCCGTCAAAATACCGGTCAATAGCCTTACGGTACTTGCTCACCACGTTTGCCACGTACTCCGGGGTTTTGAGTCGGCCTTCTATTTTGAAAGAGGTCACACCCGCCTCGATCAGCTCCGGCATCAGATCAATGGCCGCCAGATCCTTAGGAGACAGCAGATAGGTTACATCACCCATCGGCTTCACTTCACCGTCGACCATCAGGTCATACGGCAAACGGCAGGCCTGGGCACACTCCCCGCGGTTCGCGGAACGTCCGCCCCACATTTCCGAGGTCAGGCATTGCCCTGAATAGGACACACAAAGTGCTCCATGCACGAAAACTTCCATCGGCAGGCGGGCCTGCTCCCCGATCGTGCGGATCTGCTTCAGATTGTTCTCACGGCCGAGCACTACACGCTCCAGCCCGAAGGGTTTCGTAAACTCCACCGCCTCCGGTGAAGTAATCGTCATTTGCGTCGAGCCGTGAATCGGGAAGTCCGGAGAAATCTCGCGGATCATTTTGACGAGCCCCAAATCCTGTACAATTACCGCATCCACACCTGCATCTACACAGGCATCAATCAATTCTTTTGCATCTGCCAGCTCGTTCTCAAACACCAGTATATTAAAGGTCAGAAACCCCTTCACGCCATAGCTGTGCAGGAATGCCATAATCTCCGGCAGCTCCTCCGAGCGGAAGTTGTTTGCTCTGGCCCGTGCATTAAATTTCTCTACGCCAAAAAAGACAGCATCTGCCCCGTTTGCCACCGCTGCACGCATGCACTCCCAGTCACCTGCCGGAGCCAACAGCTCCACGTCTTCCCTGCGTATTCCTTGCTCGTTCATTTATATCCTCCCAAACCGTCATATGGACGGGTCATTTCCATCTCTTTAACTTATTAATTGTATCAAATATCACAGCCTTGCGCCATTGATTTGCCAGAAATTATACAGGAAAAGGACTTTAACCTGATTATTTAAACCGAACTTATTCCTAACCTATCCCTTCCGCCTTTGTACATCGTCGAATGAGAAATGAATGATTCTCCAACCCGGCCCTGATAAAAAAGTATCCCGGTTCAAAGAATAACCAGGCCAAAGAAATTGCGACTTGCGATTCCAATCGTAAACTTCATATTCAGGATGCAGGTCATCAAAATTATCTAAGAGTGGCCACCAGACATTTTGCAGCAGAAGCTTTTTCGGTATATAGATGTCCTCTAGCCAAACTCATTTCTCCATAAAAAAAGAACGCCCCAGCCAAAATTGGCAACTTGGGACGTTCTTCGTCTGCAATAATCATACTATTTATTCCTTATTCCTCAACATGTCCTACCTATTTTTTCTCCCCCGCCAACACAAAAGACTTCAGCGTCTTGTCTATAAGAGCCTGCTGTTCAGGCGTTGCGTTGGCGTCGTTTAGCGTGACAGTGAGAGTATAGACCCGTTCATTTTTGCTGAAAACGATGAGCTGGGTGCGGTAAGGAATACCATTTTTGCTCTGGTGCACAGTAAGGCTTGTGGCTGGAACTTCGGCAAAGGTGATGTCCTCCACACGTTCGACCTGCGGGCCTTTGGGGTCATTCTTCGTGTTCTGATAGTAGCTTTGGAGCTGGCTCACAGTGTACTCGGCCGAACCTTCGGGGCTCACAGTGATTTGGAAACGCCCTCCGGTGAAGCGGTAATCTACGTTCTGGGTTTCAAAGACATCCTGGACCGCTGTCCATAATGACGGAATATGAATGCTGTAGCCATAGATTTTGGAGCTTTTGTTGACTGTTTTAGCGTAAAGTACCGGATAGTCATCAGTTTCCAGCCGCCCGAAGTTCTCTTTTATTAATTCAAAATCAATATCGATTGAGCTTAAAATATCCTTGAACCGTGCCTTGTCCTCATCCTGACCGGCAACTGCTACATATTCTACGTAATAGCGGTGCCCATTCTTCAACAGCAGGGTTTGATATTTCGTAATCCAGCCGCTGCCCGGATTCAGCAGACTTTCAATGACCCGCGCCGGTTGACCGGAAACTTTTGCAGACGTGCTTTCTTTAATCGTATAAGCCCCGTCCACATAGTTGGCTCGAATCTGCGCCTCCAACTCCTTGCTCCAGGTTTCCAGCGTAGAACCGGACGGAGCAGCTGTCACTTTTACACGCAAATAGCTCCCCTCTTTGCTCTCATAATACAGATGCTGGTCATCCATACTCCAGTCTGCAGGGACCTGCAGTGCAATACCGTAATCCTCATTGTACCCTTCTTGCAGCCCGTTTTTTACTGTGGAGAGATCACGTTGGCTTTTATCATTCGGGTCAAAGCTTGGCCGGAAGGAGTTCAACAGCACGGCATATTTATCAAAATCCTTATAGTTCGCTGCATTGTCATCAGTCAGATACAGCTCATACAGTCTCCCACCGGCATTATATTGCCTGTTCTCCCACAATGCGCCGCTGGAATCCTTGCTGACAATTCGCGCGTAGGGAACAACGGCATTCGGATAAGTTTCCCGGTCCAAAATCGTTTCCCCGCCTTCTTCAGCCGAGCGGAGCAACCCATCCAGCAATTGTTCCGGGTCTGCCGGATTCTCCTGCGGTGAGGCATGAACCTCCAGATAATACTGATTCTCTGAATTCATAAAGGTAGCCACGCCTTCATTGCCGCCGCTGTCGCCAACCACCAGTCCGGGAGGATAATTCATGCTCCACTGAAAATGGCTGTTCCCTATCCGGGTCTTACCGACATCGCTGTCAATGCCGCTATCCCCGGGCGCCTCTTCTTCAGTGACCGATGGCACAAGCGACACTACCAGCTCACCGTTGCTGCCGGAAGTTACACGTGCGTCCAGCACTCCCGCCACGAACCTCAGCGGGACCATCAAAACCCCGGAGACCATATGCGGCGGTGCAGCAAGTTTGATTTTGACGCCATCCTTCCAGGCAGTGCTGCTGCCTATCACCATCGTTCCCGTATGCCGTCCGTACATCACCTTGACCACATCGCCGGGTTCGAGGGAAACTGTGCTGCCAAATGTTTTCTTGAACACGCCGAGCGGCACCATGACGGTACCATTCTTCATAAAAGGCTGCTTAATCGTAATTTTTTTGCCATTCACCGTTGCAGCCGGACTGCCGACCTTAAGGGTGAGCTGCAGCTCCGCCTTCTCCGCCGCGTGCACCTCTGTGGCCGGGAGTACAGTCAGCAGCAGCACCAAAGCAAGCATCATTGTACATAGACCACGAAAAGTATATCTGCGGTCCCTCTTCCGCCCCTCTCTTCCCAGTGCCTTTTTACTCTTCCGCTTGTCCATCAGCATCACCCTCCACATCAGCTTCTTCATTGTTTATCAGGGGATCGCCCTGGCCAAGCGTGAGCTTCCGGGTAACAATATCGCCGTCGCTCTGCATAAGCAGATTTACCACCGCACCCGGTGCGTAGCTTTTGAAAAGTTCATTAACATCCACTAAGGAGCCGACACGGTGGCCGTTAATCGCGTATAAAACATCCCCTTCAAGAATCCCTGCCTTGTCTGCTTCCGCAGAGATGACCTTCGTAACTGTTAAGGGATCTTGTGAGGGCAGGCCCACTAAGGCAGACCAGCTTTCCTCCAGCTCCAGGCCAAGACTTGGATGTTTTACCTCTCCATACTTGAACAGCTGGTTCATAATGTACTGTACCGTATCAGACGGGATAGAAAATCCCATATTCTCTACGCCTACTGCGGCAAATTTCAGACTATTCACGCCCAGCACCTCGCCTTTCATGCTGACGAGCGGACCGCCACTGTTGCCTGGATTAATCGCTGTATCACTCTGGATGAGCCGATAGGCAGCATCCACTGAACGGTTAAGACCGCTGACCACCCCTACCGTGGCAGAATTTCGCAGCGAGAAGGAAATGGGTGTACCGATGGCAATCACTTTGTCGCCAACCTGAAGGCTGGCAGCAGATTGGGCAAATTTCGCAGGCTTTAATGCCTTGGCATTGATCTTGATCAGTGCCAGATCACTAACCTCATCCAGATACGTATTTGTGATGCTGTAGGACTTCGCGTCCGATGTAACGACCACAGCATTCTGCAGACCCTTCATCACATGCGCATTCGTAATAATCCAGCCGTTTGCCCTGACGATGATACCTGATCCATGGGACAGATTAAAACGGTCATTGGGTGCATTAGAGCGATCTTCTGAATATTTGCCGATGATTCCTACTACCGACGGGGAAACCTCTTTGATAATTTGCGGTACCGGATCGGTTATCGAGGCTGCACTCTTTTTGCTGCCGGTCAGGGTACTTCCTATTTCTTTAATCTTTCCTGAAGACGATACATTCCCCGCAGTCTGCAAGCCATCCGGAAACGGTGCCCCCTGCGCAGAAAGCGATCCGCCTCCTATTCCTGTCAGCAATACTCCGCACAGCAACAGTCCGAGGCTTTTCTTAACCATGTTCTTCCCCCATTTCCCCAGCCTTCGCCGGGCGCTCTCTCTGACCTTGTTCCAGATTGTACATAATGCAGTTGACTCATATGAAGACGTGCATAATTTGAAAAAGACGCCTTTAGTCACGCCAGACGGCGGTTAAAGGTGTCTTTGGGTAAACTTAAAATCTGCAATTGTTTTGACTTGAATTTGAAGCAGGGCAGTGTTCCTGTGTCAGCTTAACCAGTGCATAAGCATCGCGTAGTCCGAAACCGCAAATACCAGCAAGCTTACCACTCCGAAGCCAATCGCAAATTTGTTCTTCTGCGGAGCCCGCAGCAGCCGGATGACCCCAATGAGTATCAGGATGGTAAAGGCGATCATAAATACATCGAAGGTATGAAATTTAGACGGTTCTTGCGCAGCAGCTTCTGCAAGCAGCATGGCATTACCTCCTCGAAAGTGTTGTCAAGCAAGTTCATCTAATCCATATCTCCCTCTATGTTATCGCTACCATTTCAGTGACGCAATAGGAATTGCATAAATTTTATGTAAAAGTCACGATAAATATTTTTTAGCGCCGGATTCGGGATAATAATCATGATATTTTTCATTGACACCTTGTTTTTTATTGATTTTTCAAAGAGCAAATTATATGTAAGGCTGTTTTCCATCTCTGCTAATCATTCAACGCAAATCCTTCTCTTTGAATCTTACTGCGGACATGCTCCCGATATGCCTGATTCAACTATTAAGCTGTCCTTATTTCTATAATGGCTTTCAAGCCTGTTTGAGGGTACAATGCTTGCTGACCTGGCCAAGTTTTAATTTGGCAAAGTGCAGAAAGACGGGCTGAACATTATCCGAATGATTATTGAAAAACAAGGCCTAAAAAACTAAAAGAACCACGGCGAAAATGCTGTGGCTCTTTTGTTCTTCATGAAGTGCAGTTATACTGTCTCCGACGTCTGCAGCTGCAGAGCTTCAGTCCGCTCCGTATCGCGGATCAGAATCGGCTTCAGGTATTTGCCGGTATAGGACTCTGCAACGGTGATTAACTTCTCTGGTGTCCCTGTAGCCAGTACCGTTCCCCCGCCGCTGCCGCCTTCCGGTCCCATATCAATAACATAATCTGCCGTCTTAATCACATCGAGGTTATGTTCGATGACCAGAACGGATTCGCCGGAATCCACCAGGCGGTGCAGCACCTCCAGCAGGCGGCCGATGTCATCCACATGCAGCCCTGTTGTCGGTTCATCCAGAATGTACAATGTCTTGCCGGTACTGCGGCGGTACAGCTCGGAAGCCAGCTTCACGCGCTGTGCTTCACCCCCGGACAACGTCGTTCCCGGCTGGCCAATCTTGATGTACCCAAGACCCACATCCAGCAAGGTCTGCATTTTGCGGTGGATACGCGGGATGTTCTGGAAGAACCCGGTTGCATCCTCTACCGTCATCTCCAGCACATCAGAGATGTTTTTGCCTTTGTATTTCACTTCCAGCGTTTCGCGGTTATAACGTTTGCCTTTGCATACTTCGCAAGGCACATAGACATCCGGCAGGAAGTGCATTTCAATCTTGATAATTCCGTCTCCACGGCAGGCCTCGCAACGGCCGCCTTTGACGTTGAAGCTGAAGCGGCCCTTCTGGAATCCGCGCACCTTGGCTTCATTGGTTTTGGAGAATAGATCACGAATATCATCGAACACCCCGGTATAGGTAGCCGGATTGGAACGCGGCGTACGGCCGATCGGCGATTGGTCGATCTCTATGACCTTGTCCAAATTGTCCAGACCGCGAATTTCCTTATGCAGGCCGGGACGGACCTTAACAGCCTTATTCAACTGACGAGCCAGGCTCTTATAGAGGATTTCATTAACCAGCGACGATTTGCCGGAACCGGAAACTCCAGTCACTGCAGTAAAGACACCTAACGGAATCTTGACATTTACATTCTTCAGGTTATTCTCTTTGGCTCCGCGAATTTCCAGCCAGCGGTCATCGGTTGGCCGCCGTTTGGACGTAACCGGAATAAACTTGCGTCCGCTTAAGTACTCTCCGGTCAAGGAATTCGGGTCTTTCATGATTTCCTGCGGCGTCCCTTGGGCAATAACCTGTCCGCCGTGGATACCGGCACCCGGTCCGATATCAATAATATAGTCTGCCGCCATCATCGTATCTTCATCATGCTCAACCACAATTAATGTGTTGCCGAGATCGCGCATATGCCCCAGTGTGGCGATCAGCCGGTCATTGTCTCGTTGATGCAGACCAATACTTGGCTCGTCCAGGATGTACAGAACGCCCATCAAGCTGGAGCCAATCTGCGTCGCCAATCGGATCCGCTGCGCCTCACCGCCGGAGAGTGAACCTGCCGCACGACTGAGTGTCAAATAATTCAGACCCACATTCACCAGGAAGCCAAGTCTGCTGCTAATCTCTTTCAGGATAAGATGGGCAATGGCCGTTTCCTTCTCGCTAAGCACCAGATTATCAAAGAAGTTCAAACAGTCGCCAATCGAGAGATCCGTAACATCCGCTACATTCTGCTCATTAATTGTGACCGCAAGAATTTCTTTCTTCAGCCGTTTGCCCTTGCACACATTACAAGGCTTGGCGCTCATAAAACCTTCGATAAACTCACGGATTCCATCCGATGCCGTATCGCGGTAACGTCGTTCCAGATTCGGAATAATTCCTTCAAAGGCAACCAGCGCATCTTTTTTCTGGCCAAAGTCATTTTCATACCGGAACCGGATCTTCTCGCTGCCTGTGCCGTGGAGCAGCTTGTTCATGTGTTCGGGAGTCAGGCTGCTCACAGGAACATTTTGTGGAATCTTAAAGTGCTCACAGACCGATTTCAGAAACTGCGGGTAGTAGTTCGATGTACTGCCGGTCCAGGCCAGAAATGCTCCTTCTTCAATCGATTTCTCGGAATCCGGAATTAATAGATCGGGATCGACAACCATATTCATACCAAGTCCATCACACTCTGGACAAGCGCCGAAAGGGCTGTTGAAGGAGAACATCCGCGGTGCCAGCTCTTCAATACTAAATCCGCATACCGGACAAGCAAAATTCGAACTGAACAGAAGTTCTTCCTGGCCGATAACATCAACCAGAATCTGTCCACCCGAGAGCTTCAAGGCTGTTTCAAGCGAGTCGGTCAGACGAGTCTCCATATCATCCTTGATGACAATACGGTCAACCACGACCTCGATGGTATGCTTCTTGTTCTTCTCCAGTTGAATATCTTCAGTGACTTCCCGCAGCTCGCCGTCAACGCGCACACGGACAAACCCCTGCTTAGAGATGTCCGAGAACAGCCCCTTGTGTTCACCCTTGCGCCCGGAAATAACCGGTGCCAGAATCTGCAGCCGCGTCTTCTCGGGATACTGCATAATCCGGTCCACCATCTGTTCGACGGTCTGTGATGTAATTTCGATCCCGTGATCCGGACAATGAGGATGGCCGACCCGGGCAAACAACAGCCGCAAATAGTCATAAATCTCCGTAACCGTACCTACCGTTGAGCGCGGATTGCGGCTTGTAGTCTTCTGGTCGATCGATATTGCCGGAGATAATCCGTCGATGGAATCAACGTCCGGCTTCTCCATCTGGCCCAGGAACTGGCGGGCATACGCCGACAGGGACTCGACATAACGGCGCTGTCCCTCCGCGTAGATCGTATCGAACGCCAGCGACGATTTGCCGGAGCCGCTAAGTCCCGTAAGCACGACGAAGCGGTCCCGCGGAATCGTTACGTCAATGTTCTTGAGATTATGCGCCCTCGCGCCTTTGATTACTATATTTTCGTTCGCCAACGGTACCTCTCCTTTATATACATCATTTAGTTCAAAGCTAGTTCAAAGCTAGTTCAAAGCCTTATTTAAAAGCCACATTTCAAAATATTTTCGATCCCTCCCAAACCCTCCCTTCCAAGGGAGGACCCCAAGGGCTGCGCCCTCTGGACACCCGCAAGGTTGGCGAAGGAGATGGATGGGGCTGTACTTAGCTGTTAGGGTGCTCGGAGCGCTTGTCCCTAAAGGGACCGCTTCAACGTCCGTGCTCCGCTGGTCGGCACGCTGCATGCTGCTGCGTGCCGGGACGCTGTCCCTGACGGGATGCGCTAAAACTGAAAACTTTCAGGACGGTTGTCCCTGCGGGATGCGCTAAAACCGTTAATCACCAGGACGGCTGTCCCTGCGGGATGCGCTGACAACAGGCAACAAAACAACGGAGCAGTTTATCTAAAAAGAACGGCCTGGGAAGCGCCGTTCCAGTACTCGCTTAAATATTTACTCGGCACGTAGCTCCAGCAAAGCATCACGCAGCTCGGCGGCGCGCTCGAATTGCAGGTTCTTGGCAGCGTCCTTCATCTCGGCCTCCAGACGCTGCATCAGGCTTTGGCGGTCCTTCTTGCTCATCTTGCCGCCCACACCGGTGAGATATTCGGCTTTGGATTCGGCGACTTTGGTCGCCTCGATGATTTCGCGGATTTTCTTGTTGATCGTCGTCGGGGTGATTCCATGCTTCTCATTATAGGCAATCTGGATCGCCCGGCGGCGTTCGGTTTCGCTCATAGCTTTCTCCATGGAATCCGTAATACGGTCACCATACATAATGACGCGGCCGCCTGAGTTACGGGCGGCACGGCCGATAGTCTGAATCAGTGAGCGTTCAGAACGGAGGAAACCTTCCTTGTCGGCGTCGAGAATCGCGACAAGGGATACCTCTGGCAAGTCCAGTCCTTCTCTTAATAAGTTGATACCCACGAGGACATGGAACGTACCGAGACGCAGATCACGCAGAATCGCCATCCGCTCCAGCGTCTTGATGTCAGAGTGCATATATCGGACCTTGATCCCGATCTCCTTGAAGTAATCGGTCAGATCCTCGGACATTTTTTTCGTAAGTGTCGTTACCAGTACCCGTTCATCGCGTTCCACACGCTCGCGGATTTCACTGATCAGATCATCGATCTGGCCTTCTGTCGGACGCACCTCAATAATCGGATCAAGCAGACCGGTAGGGCGGATAATCTGCTGCACCATCGTATCGCAGTGTTCCATTTCGTATGGACCTGGCGTAGCGGATACATAGACAATCTGGCTTACCTTGTCTTCGAACTCCTCAAACTGAAGCGGCCGGTTATCCAGCGCTGACGGCAAGCGGAATCCATGCTCTACCAGAACGGTCTTCCGCGCACGGTCACCGTTATACATGGCCCTGATCTGCGGAAGGGTAACATGAGATTCATCAATAATAATCAGCATGTCATCCGGGAAGTAGTCCATCAAGGTATAAGGGGTTGCTCCCGGCTCACGGAAGGTAAGCGGTCCGGAATAGTTCTCAATCCCGGAGCAGAAGCCGACCTCCTTCATCATCTCGATGTCATAACGCGTCCGCTGCTCCAGCCGCTGGGCTTCCAGCAGCTTGCCTGCGTCGCGAAGAACGGCCAGCCGTTCCTCCAGTTCACGTTCAATGTTGACGATCGCAACCTTCATCGTTTCTTCCTGGGTTACAAAGTGAGATGCCGGAAAGATCGCGATATGCTCACGTTCACCGATTAATTCTCCGGTCAGCACGTCAATCTCGGTAATCCGTTCAATCTCGTCGCCAAACAATTCTACCCGGATGGCATGTTCTCCCTGTGAAGCCGGGAAGATCTCAACCACATCGCCGCGCACACGGAATGTACCGCGGACAAAATTTATGTCATTGCGCTGATACTGGATATCTACTAGTCTGCTTAAGATCTGGTTGCGCGGCTTCTCCATCCCTACCCGCAGCGAGAGCAGGAGGCTTCCGTATTCCTTCGGCGAACCGAGGCCGTAAATGCAGGATACGCTCGCTACAATAATAACATCGCGCCGTTCAAACAATGAACTGGTCGCGGAGTGGCGCAGCTTATCTATCTCTTCATTGATGCTGGAATCTTTCTCGATGTAGGTGTCGGAGGAGGGAATGTAAGCCTCTGGCTGGTAGTAATCGTAGTAACTGACGAAGTAATCTACCGAATTGTTCGGAAAAAACTCTTTGAATTCACTCGCCAGCTGCGCAGCAAGCGTCTTGTTGTGCGCAATTACCAGCGTGGGGCGGTTTAACTTGGAAATCACTTGCGCGACGGTGAATGTCTTACCTGTACCCGTCGCTCCCAGCAGCGTCTGGTGCTTCTTGCCCTGCCGGATGCCGTCCAATAATTCCTCAATGGCATGAGGCTGATCGCCCTGGGGTGTGTATTCGGACTCCAGTTCAAAAGTCTTCGTACTGACGACAATATCGCTCA
Organism: Paenibacillus sp. FSL H7-0357; assembly: GCF_000758525.1. Lineage (NCBI taxonomy): Bacteria > Bacillati > Bacillota > Bacilli > Caryophanales > Paenibacillaceae > Paenibacillus > Paenibacillus sp. FSL H7-0357. The sequence goes on from NZ_CP009241.1 coordinate 7,041,859, forward strand.
TTTGCCCGTCTCCCCTCTATCGTCTAAAATATAGTAGTATAGTATAATTGTGGCCCTAAGTACTGGCTCTCCATACAATCCTGAAAAATATGGAAGATAAGAATACTTGTTCCCGTTTATTATACAGTGTTGCCTACATTCATGCAAACCATAATATATAGAAAAGTAAGGAGTCATAACCTATGGATATCACCGCAATTATCGGCCTCCTGGCTGGACTGGCCGCTATGATCGGCGGCTTCTTTTGGGAAGGAGGCAATCTCTCCGGATTGCTGCAGCCTAATGCTGCACTGATTGTCTTTGGCGGCACATTGGCCGCTGTTCTCATCAGCTTTCCCGCATCTAAACTGCGCCACATTCCTGCTGCTCTGCGCATGGCCTTCGGCAGGCATCCGGACCTGAATGAGCAGAACGCGGAGGAGCTGATCTCCATGGCTGCTATTACCCGGCGCGGCGGTGTGCTCCTGCTGGAGCAAAAAGCCGAAGAACATCCCAATCCCTTTACCCGTGAAGGATTGCTGCTGATCGTCGACGGCACAGATGCTGACGAGGTTCGCCAGATTCTGGAGCTGGACATGGATGCCAAAGAGTTGAAGTACAACGGCTACGCCAAAATTTTTGAGGCGGCCGGAGGCTACGCACCAACGATGGGGATTATCGGGACGGTCATGGGACTGATCCATGTACTCAGCAATCTGACCGACCCTTCCAATCTGGGAGCATCCATCGCAGTCGCTTTTACAGCGACGCTTTATGGTGTAGCCAGCGCTAATCTAATATTTTTACCCATTGCCTCCAAGATCAAATCCCGCAGCCAAACCGAGCTGGCTGGCATGGAGATGCTGCTGGTAGGCATTCTGGCCCTGCAGAACGGGGATCATCCGCAGCTGGTGCGCAAGAAGCTTAGCTCCTTCACTGCGGATTCTGAAGGAAGCCGTAAGCGTGAGTATGCAAGAGGGCTGCTATGAGGCAGAGAAACCGGCGTAAGCAGCACGCCGAAGGCCGGGAGAGCAATGACCGCTGGATGATCACTTATGCCGATCTCATTACACTTTTACTTATATTTTTCGTCATCATGTACGCCATGAGCAGTCTGGACGTGCAGAAATACAAGATTGTCACCGGTTCCCTTTCGGAAACGTTCAGGAGCGGCAACCCCGTGCTTGAAGGTGGCGATGGCATTCTGGAGAGCCAACAAGAAACGGAAAACAGCGGCTCAACTAACAGTCAGGATAATGGAACAGGAAGCGAAGCTGCAGGCACAGCCAATGCCGGAGAGACGGCTCAGCCGCCTTCGTCACGTGAACTGGCTTTCAAGGAACAGGAAGCAAAGCTGGCCTCATTGATGGGCGTCATCACCAAATATGTTGAAGACAACAACCTCGGGGATCAGATCTTTGTTGCAGATAAACCTCAGGGCATTGCCATTACGCTTAGCGACCGGTTCCTGTTCGATGCCGGCAAAGCCGAGCTGAAAGCACCTGCATTCCCTGCGCTCCGCCAGCTCTCAGGCCTGTTCCGCGGCATAGGCGCATCCATCAGCATTGAGGGGCATACCGACAATACCCCGGTGTCGGTTGGCTCACGCTATAACGACAACTGGGAGCTGTCAGGCGCGCGGGCACTCTCCATCCTGCGTTTCTTCCTCGACAATGAAGGACTGGATCCGGATACCTTCCAGTATGCCGGCTATGCCGATACCCGGCCCGCTGCCGACAATACTACGCTGCTTGGAAAACAGAAAAACCGCCGCGTCGAGCTAATCGTGCTGCGGCAGCTTCAAGACGAAGAATAATTCCGCCTATCAGCCCAGAACAGCAGATGATGAAAGGTTACATTTGCTTCTAAAGGAGTCTGAATAGGTATGGAAACTCTAAACGGAACATCACCTGATCCCACCCGATTTTTAAAAAATCTGCAGCTGCTAGTCTCGCTATTGGTTACCGCGTTTCTCCAGGGAATCATTACGTTCTTCGTTGGGGGCATGGCTTATTTCCTTTTACTCTCGTCGTACTCCCTTTTCTGGGGCGAACAAGCCAAGGTGTATCCGCTAAGCAAGCTGATTCAAATCGCCGTTCGTTTTTTGCTTGCGGGCGGCGCTTTTGCCTTGCCCTGGCTGGGAGTCTGGTGGATGCTCTACGGTCTGGCCGACAACGGACGCATCCGCTGCTTTTTTCTGCACCTGTTTTTCGCTTATGTGCCGCTTGTGGTTATCTTTTTGCAGCTTGATCCCGTGTATTACCCGGACACAATGATCCCCAGCTCAGCCGGTGAGATGACCTTTTTTGTCTGCATGGCCATGGCAGCTGTCCTGCTGTATCCCTTTTACTCTATCGGCGTTTATTACTTTGTGCTCAGACCGGCTGCACCCCCTCGCAAAATCTACAGATTTATCCTTTTATGCTGTTTATTCGTCCTGATTAGCCTTGCACTGCTGCCCCTCTTGTGGCGGATGGCTCCACATTTTTATCCGGGACTTGCAGATTTTCCAAGCCGCTGAAAGCGCAAAAAGACAGACTTCTCACATTAGTGCAGCTAATGCGCGAAATCCGTCTTTAATAATTTTTTTATAAAACCAATTGCTATTCCCCAACCCGTTCACGGTAAGCGGCTGCGTCCAGCAATCCCGATACGGCGTCGGCATACTCGCCTTCGATCTCCAGTTCAAAAATCCAGCCCCCGCTGTACGGCTGATCGTTAATCAGCTCCGGGCTGTTCTCCAGTGCATCGTTAATCTTGGTCACCGTTCCCGATACCGGTGAATATAATTCGGAAACCGTCTTCACGGATTCAATGCTGCCTACGCTGTCCCCGGCAGAAATAGCCGATCCAACTTCAGGAAATTCCACAAATACGATATCGCCTAGTAAATGCTGGGCATGGTCCGTAATCCCAACACGTATTAAACGTCCTTCGCCCTGCTGCGCCCATTCATGCTCCTCGCTGTACAGCAGGTTATCTAGCACTTCACTCATTTCAAGCCGCCTCATTTCCGAATTGGAGTTGTAAATTTAGTTATAGACTAAGTTATCGTCCTGCTCAATGTCAATATAACTGACAGGAAATTTAAATTTGTCATCTTTTTGACGTTTTTTTGTTGACAGTGCACCTCTATACCCGGTTTAATGGAGACAGCAGAAAATTATACGGTTTGCGAATGATGGCATAGGGAGAGACCGTCTCTTGAAGACGGCGCCGAAGGAGTAAGCCCTCTACGGGGTGAATCTCTCAGGCAAAAGGACCTTTGCCGGACGCATCTCTGGAGAGCATCAGGCCCTGCTATTGCAGCGTACTGGTCACCAACGGGGAAACCTGCCGGGTTCACAGCAGGGTAACTCTCAGGTACAAAGGACAGAGCGGAAGTCTATATGCGTGTGCGCATATTTGGCTTCCGCCTGTCCTTTTTTTTAATGGGCAGAAACGGACTCCGTCCCTGCCGGCAAAGGAAATCCCGTTAGGCTTGCATGTAATCAGACCAAGGGAGTGAGCACATGAACGCTTTGAAAAAAACGCCTTTTTATGACCTTTATTCTGCTTATGCGGAGTCCAGATGCATTGACTTCGGCGGCTGGGAGCTGCCGGTGCAGTTTACAGGAATCGTCAGGGAGCATGAGGCCGTCCGCGGGCAAGCCGGACTGTTCGATGTGTCGCATATGGGTGAATTCATGGTTAACGGCAGCGGCTCCGAAGCCTTCCTGCAAAAAATGACGACCAATGATGTCAGCAAGCTGGCAGACGGTGGAGCGCAGTACACGCTGCTTCTATATCCAAACGGCGGTGTTGTCGATGATTTGCTCGTATACCGCCTCGGCGAAGAGCGTTACATGCTTGTCGTGAACGCCTCCAACATCGACAAGGACTTTCAGTGGCTGCAGGAGCATCTCACCGCAGAATTCAGCGGCGTCAGCCTGAGCAATATCTCGGATGAGACTCTTCTGCTCGCCCTGCAGGGCCCGCTGGCTGAGGCCATCCTCTCCAAAGTTACAGCGGCTCCCATTGCTGAGCTGAAGCCTTTCCACTTCATCGAGAACGCCGAGGTATGCGGCGTGAACGTTCTGCTCTCCCGCACCGGATATACCGGCGAGGACGGATTCGAGCTCTACGCGCCGCCGGATACGGCGGCTGCGCTGTGGACCGGCCTGCTGGAAGCGGGGGCTCCGCACGGGCTGACACCGGCCGGTCTTGGCGCACGCGACACGCTGCGCTTTGAAGCCAAGCTGCCGCTGTACGGCCAGGAGCTGTCAGCGGATATTACGCCGCTGGAAGCAGGCGTGCAGTTCTTCGTGAAGCTGGACAAAGAAGATTTCATCGGCCGTGATGTGCTGGTGAAGCAGAAGGCTGACGGTCTGCCCCGCCGTCTCGTCGGTCTGGAAATGATCGACCGCGGCATTCCGCGTTCCCACTACCCTGTATACGGAGATGGAGTAAAGATCGGTGAAGTGACCACCGGCACCCAGTCACCGACACTCAAACGCAATCTCGGACTTGCGCTGCTGGATGCAGCTTACAGTGAAATAGGCACAGAGGTAAACGTAGAGATCCGCGGCAAGCAGCTCAAGGCTGTCGTGGTCAAAGCGCCATTCTACAAAAAGAGCCAGGGAGTGAAGCCGCAATGAAGCACCGTTATCTGCCAATGACTGAACAAGACCGCCACGAAATGATGGAAGCAGTCGGAATTCAGTCCATGGAGGAGCTGTTCTCCGATATCCCCGAGGCCGTCCGTTATCAGGGAACTATGCCGATGTCGGAGGCGCTGGATGAATACGCCTTGCTGCGCCATATGAAAGAGCTGGCCGACAAAAATGCCAATTTCGATACCCACGCCAGCTTCCTCGGCGCTGGCCTGTATGACCATCATATCCCGGTTGTCATCAATCATGTCATCTCCCGTTCGGAATTCTATACTGCTTATACCCCTTACCAGCCGGAAATCAGCCAAGGCGAGCTGCAGGCGATCTTTGAATTCCAGTCCTACATTTGTGAGCTGACCGGCATGAAGGTGGCCAACGCCAGCATGTACGATGGCGCTACGGCTTTCTCGGAAGCGGCAGTACTTGCAGCTGGTGCCACCAAACGCAAAAAGCTGATTGTCTCCCGCACCGTGCATCCGGAGGCCCGCCAGGTGCTGCGCACTTCGGCAGGGGCCTGGGGCCTCGATGTCGTAGAGATTGACTATAAAGACGGTGTAACCGACCAAGCGAAGCTTGCCGCAGCCATCGACGGCGACACGGCGGCTGTCCTGGTGCAGTCACCGAACTTCTTCGGCGCGATAGAAGATCTCGGTGCCATCGAGCCGCTGATTTACGGCGTCAAAGGCCTGTTCATTGTCAGCGCCAACCCGCTGGCGCTCGGCGTGCTGGAAACGCCGGGCAAGCTCGGCGCCGACATCGTCGTCGGTGACGCGCAGCCGCTGGGCATTCCGGCTTCGCTGGGCGGACCAACCTGCGGATTCTTCGCCGTAGCGGAGCATCTGATGCGCCGCATGCCGGGCCGGATTGTCGGCCAGACCGTTGACCGGAACGGCAAACGCGGCTTCGTGCTGACGCTGCAGGCCCGCGAGCAGCATATCCGCCGTGAAAAAGCCACTTCGAACATTTGCTCCAACCAGGCGCTGCTGGCGCTGTGCGCCTCCGTCTATTTGTCCGTGATGGGCAAAGAAGGCATGCGCGAGGTTGGCGAGCTGAACATCCGCAAGAGCCACTATGCCGCCGGCAAACTCGGCGAAATTAACGGTGCTGCGGCTGCGTTCTCAGCTCCTTACTTTAACGAATTCGTCCTGAAGCTTCCCGAAGGAAGTGAAGTGAGCGAGATTAATTCCAAGCTCATAAAAGAAGGTTATCTCGGCGGTTACGATCTGGGCCGTGATTACCCGGAGCTTGCCGGACATATGCTGGTTGCCGTCACGGAGAAAAGAAGCAAAACCGAAATTGACCAATTCGCCAGCGCACTGGAGGGCTGTTTATGAAACCGGAACAAAGTCTTATCTTTGAGCTTAGCCGTCCCGGCCGCTCGGCTTACTCCCTGCCGCAATGTGATGTTCCGCAGGACGAGAACCTTGATGCACTGATCCCTGCAGGACTTCTGCGCAGCGAACCGGTCGTGCTGCCGGAAGTATCCGAAGTGGATGTCATCCGCCACTACACCGCGCTGTCCCGGCGCAACTTCGGCGTTGACAACGGATTCTATCCGCTCGGCTCCTGCACGATGAAATACAATCCGAAGATTAACGAAGATGTTGCCCGTTTCCCGGGACTGGCCAAGATTCATCCTTACCAGCCGGAAGAAAGCATTCAGGGGGCCCTGGAACTGATGTACACCCTGCAAAATGATCTTTCCGCTTTGACCGGCATGGATGCCGTCTCCCTGCAGCCTGCCGCAGGCGCACATGGTGAATGGACTGGCCTGATGATGATCCGCGCCTACCATGAGAGCCGCGGCGAGACCCGCACGAAGGTGATTGTGCCGGACTCCTCGCATGGCACCAACCCGGCCAGCGCCGCAGCAGCCGGACTTGATACGGTGACGATTCCTTCCAATAATAAAGGAATGGTTGATCTTGAAGCACTGAAGGCAGCTGTCGGCAGCGATACCGCCGCGCTGATGCTGACCAACCCCAGCACACTCGGCCTGTTCGAAACGCAGATTGTGGAGATTGCTGCAATTGTACATGAAGCGGGCGGACTGCTCTATTACGATGGAGCCAACTCCAATGCCATTATGGGCATTACCCGTCCCGGCGATATGGGCTTCGATGTGGTGCATTTGAATTTGCACAAGACGATGAGCACCCCGCATGGCGGCGGCGGTCCGGGAGCCGGACCTGTCGGCGTGAAAGCGAAGCTGATTCCTTTTCTTCCGCAGCCTACGGTGGTCAAGAATGAAGATGACAGCTTCTCGCTGAACTATGGCGGCCCGGAATCCATCGGGCGGGTCAAGGCCTTTTACGGCAACTTTGGAATTCTCGTCCGTGCCTATGCCTATATCCGTACCTACGGGCCGGACGGCCTGCGCGAGGTTTCCGAGAACGCCGTGCTGAATGCCAACTATATGATGCACCGGCTGGCACCGTATTTTGAAATTCCGTATCCGGGTGTCTGCAAGCACGAGTTCGTGATGTCCGGCAAGAACCTGAAGCAATACGGCGTGCGCACGCTGGACGTAGCCAAACGCCTGCTCGACTTCGGCTACCACCCGCCAACGGTCTACTTCCCGCTGACTGTGGAAGAGTGCATGATGATTGAGCCGACCGAAACCGAAAGCAAGGAAACGCTTGATGGCTTCATCGAAACGATGATTCAAATCGTCAAGGAAGCCCAGGAGACTCCGGAAATCGTCATCAATGCTCCGCATACTACGGAGATCAGCCGTCTGGATGAAACGCAGGCCGCACGCAAGCCAGTACTAAACTGCTCTTGCGGTTAAAGCTGATTATCCCTAAACCGGCCCTATAAGAATTGAATAAGAGCCGGCCATGGATACCAATTATCGCGGGCCGGCTCTTTTTATATGTATAAAAATCTGTTAATGCGCAAGCTTTTTGGTGAACTGCCACCGGTCATTTACACGCATTTTACTGTAGATGTTCTTGACCATGTTACGCACTGTGCCTTCGCTGATCCCCAGCTCATTGGCAATGTGCAGCGCACTTTTCTCCATGAGCCATAACCGGGACACATCTTGTTCGCGCGCAGTCAGTCTAAATTCCTGAAAACTGGCCTCCAGCCGGTACTGCTGTATCTCCGGGTGCTGCTCCATCCACTTCTCCGAAATGTTCTCAGCCACCTGCTGCACGAAGGGGATGGCAAATTCAATCTGTTCATTTTTATTGAAGGAAATATCCACATAACCATACACTTTGCCATCCCTCTGCAGCGGAGCACATACGCAATTCCATCCTTTAAATACAATATTGGAATGTTCCTCGCCTCTCACTACACCTATACAGTTCATTTCCATAGCCAACGAGACCGCATTTAAACCAGAATATTGCCCTTCTAGGCTGACACCGACACCCATACCGGCCTGAAGCATATCCGCTTGAAGATCCGGAGAGGAAGATACCAGCTCCAGGATGACGCCCTCCTTGCCAGTTAAGAACACAACATAAGGAATGGAGATAAAATGGCTGATTTTTTTCATTTCGTTGCGGATGGAAGCAATCATTGCTGTATGATAAATACGGTCTTTGCATTTTTCATTCGAAGAAACCGCTGTCAATTCAGCAGGTATTGCTCCTTCTTGTTTGGCGACTGGCTGGAATAATTTAAGTTGCTCCTCTTTCAAGTCCCCGGGCAGGCACCAGACTCTCGTCTTGTCAAAGATACTCAAATGGCTCCACCTCCATTTTTACCATAATCTATTATAATCGATTTTAGAAAAACGTATTATAACATAAATCAGAGAATTAAGAGCATGCATCATTAGATTGTCTATCTATTATGGACAGATAAAGCTCCACTATAAAATCCGCATGTTCATCAGACAGAGGTCTTTTTGCAGGATTCGTCATAATCTAATAAAAAAATTATTCTTTCGATTTATTGTGATAGTTTTCGACATTACAGCAATGCTATATTAACGGAACACGCCTTTTTATAGAATATCAACACTGAAGGAGGATGACCCTTGAGTATTATTGAAGCTAAAGGACTGAGCAAGTCGTTTATGCAGGCGGTGAAGGAGCCCGGCCTCAAAGGCGCGGTCAAGCATCTGCTGATCCCCAGGCATATTGAGAAGATGGCGGTGCAGTCGCTGGACCTTAGCATCGAGGCAGGTGAGACGGTGGCCTATGTCGGGCCGAACGGTGCAGGCAAGTCCACCACGATCAAAATGCTGACCGGCATACTGATGCCTACCGCGGGCAGTATTTCTGTAAACGGTATCAACCCGTACCGGAAAAGAATGGAGAATGCCGCCCAGATCGGAGCGGTGTTCGGGCAGCGCACGCAGCTGTGGTGGGATATTCCGATTGTGGAGTCCTTTTCCCTGCTGAAGGATATTTATCAGATCCCCGATGCTGTGTACAAGACCAACTTGGAGATGTTTATTGAGATGCTGGGTATGCGTGAATTCATTCACTTATCCGCCCGGAAGCTCTCCCTCGGCCAGCGTATGCGAGCGGATCTGGCTGCTGCTTTATTACATAACCCGCCGATTGTGTATCTGGATGAACCGACGATTGGCCTCGACGTCTCCGTGAAGCAGAAGATCCGCGAATTCATCAAAAAGATCAACCAGGAGCAACAGACTACAGTTATGCTGACCACCCACGATCTGGGTGATATTGAGGACCTGTGCAAACGGCTGATTATCATCGACCACGGCTCCATTATCTATGACGGCAGCTTAAGTGAAGTCAAATCCCGTTTCGCCAGAAACCGGGTGATCTTCTTCCAGGTAGGCTCGCCATTGCCCGAGCTGTACCAGCAGCTCTCACAGACTCCGGGAATGAAGCTGGACTTGCAGAATGATCAGGAGTTCTCTGTATCTTTTGACCGTTATGAATATACCGCCAGCGAAGTGGTCAGCCGGGTGATGAAACATGGCGAGGTGATTGACTTCCGGATGGAGGATGCCAATATTGAGCAAGTCATCAAAGCCGTATACGACGGAAATCTGAACCTGAACGAAACCGGTGCATAAGGAGGAGCGAACGCAGTCATGCCTGTACCCAATCTTAAGAAATACAGAAGTATTGCCAACCGGTCCTTGCAAAATGTTCTCGCTTACCGGACTTCTTACGTGATCACCTTTCTGGCCAATTCGATCAATCTGCTGGCGATCTACTTTTTATGGAAGGGCATTTATAGCGGCCGAGATATCGTAGGCGGGTATTCCTGGGATCAGATGAAAACCTATTTGCTCGTTACCTTTCTGGCCAACTCTGTGTTGTCCTGGTATTCCGAAACATCTATTTCCGGCAAAATCCTCGACGGGAGCGTTGCCGTAGATTTGCTTAAGCCCATCGATTTTCAAAGTGCAAGATTTGCGGAAACCTTGGGCTCCAGCCTGCTTGAGGGAGGAATGAGCACGGTGTTGCTCGTTCTGTTCGCCACCTTCCTGACCGGTGTAACCTTCCCGCAGTCGGCGCTGGTCTATCTGCTGTTCGCAGTCAGTCTGCTCGGAGCGATCCTGGTAAAGTTCGGCGTTGTCTATCTTGCGGCATTATTATGCTTCTGGTCGACCGGCTCCATGGGTATTGTCTGGACAAGAATCGCACTGACCAACCTGCTATCCGGAGCGCTGGTACCCTTGGCCTTTTTCCCGGATTGGCTGGAAAAGCTCGCATTGTTCCTGCCTTTTCAAAGCATTATTCACACACCGACGATGATTTTTCTGGAACAGGCGGACACTTGGGAGAGCGTCAGGCTGATCGGCCTGCAATTCTTCTGGGGGATTGCACTCTGGATTGCCGGAAAATGCATGTGGAACTGGGCAGTACGTCAGGTAACGATTCATGGAGGTTAGGCGGAAGGAGAGCGAAGCATGAAGTTATCACGCATGTTCTATCTATACAAAAGGCTCTACATACAGCAGTTAAAAGCCATCATGGAATATAATAAGGATTTCTATATCCTAATGTGTTCAGCTGCCTTAACACAGGTGCTGGGATTCGTCTTCCTCTGGGTCATCTATGACCGGATTCCCGACATCAACGGCTGGCAGTTCTGGGAAGTCACCTTTATGTACGCGATGATCTTTCTGACCGAAGGCATTGCCTCCCTGTTCTTCGAGGGGACCTGGCGTATGGGCAGATTGGTCAACATGGGAGAAATGGACCGTTATCTGCTGCGGCCGGTGCCTGTCGTGCTTCAGGTGTTCTGTACCGGCATCGGCATTAACGGCCTCGGAAATCTGCTGATCGGCGGCGTTATTGTCTGGCAATCACTGGTCCACACCCATCTCCACTGGACCTTTGGCAAAATCATAATTATTGTCCTGCTCCTTGTGACAGCAGTAGTTATCCGCGTGTCGATCAATCTGGCCGGCAATTCGGCAGCCTTCTGGATCCGTAATGCCGGCAATGCCTTTCCCTTGATGGTCCATAATTTGGCCGACCTGGCCAAATATCCAATCACGCTGTTCCCGCAGGCTGTCCGCATATTCATCTCCACTGTGCTTCCATATGCGTTTATCAGCTTTTATCCGGCGACTTATATCTTCAGCAAAAGCGAATGGTCCGGCTGGTGGATGCTGGCGCCCGTGGTCGCGATAGGAAGTGCAGCCGCAGCCTATGGCATATTCCGCTTCGGACTGTCGCGGTATGAAAGCACGGGGAACTGAGCCGCAAAGAGCGGACTGATTATAAAAGAACAGAGTGAAAATACTAAAAACCCCACTTGTCCATTGGGCAGGTGGGGTTTTGCGTTTATATGAAAATAGTAATTATGATTACGGAAAAATCAATCCATAATTATTAATAGTTAAAGGAAAATGTTCCTGGGAAACTGCTAGATACGTAAATTTTGTGATAGCCCCATAATTGTCTGCTTACAGAACCTTGATAAGTGATTTGACCAAGGCCTATGTCGATATAAGAACCATTTTGGTCGATAGCATACACTGTGTAAACACCTCCAGGTACGCCATAAACATTAACAGTAGTAGTACCGCCGAAATAATAATACGTAGTAGGATCCCCTACATTTCCATAAGCTAATGCCAGCGGTGTAACAACTCCGCTCGCTGCCTGAACTTCCTGTGCCGCAGGAGCAGCAGCAGGAGTAACGGCTTCATCGGCGAACGCAGCCGGTACAGATCCTAAGAGCATGGCCATAGTAGAAAGTGCGGCAATTGCTGACTTTTGAATTTTTTTCACAATTAAACATCTCCTTTTAGTAATTGAGTTGGAATGAATCCTTCACTATATCCTTGCTACTTACAAGAACACTACTAAACCGGGCGATAAAAATTGTGTAGCGAAAAGAACAACTTCCCCCCTCGCCTATTAATTTATTACAAAATTAATCATACATATATTCCCATGGAAAAACAAGTATTTTATATATGAAAATGTGTTAAAACTATATTTTTACACAAAAAATCATATTATTTTACATAATTCAGCAGGAAATTTTGTTTTTATATGAATATTATTGATTGTAAATATTTTATATGGATAAATGAAATAGTCTTAGCCTATGAACTCCACATTCCGTAATGGAAGTGTGGAACACAGGCTAAGACTTTAATTGTCACTGATACAAGCCTTCCCTGCCTTTTTCGGCCTATGCTGCAACCGCAGATTTTGCCGCCTTTTTACGTTCCTTGGCAGATTTGCGGAAGTACAGCAGCTCGTAGATGGCCGGCACGACCAGCAGCGTCAGCAGAGTGGCTGCGGTTAATCCGCCGATTACTACGATGGCCAGACTCTGCGAGACAATGCTGCCCTGCTCGGAATGTCCGAAGAGCAGCGGTAACATGGCGCAGACAGTGGCAATCGCCGTCATTAGAATCGGGCGCATCCGTGTGCCGGTTGCTTCGAGAATGGACTCGCGGATCGACATATGCGCTTCATTCTGCTTGATGCGGTCGATCAGCACCACCGCATTGGTGACCACGATGCCAATCAGCATCAATGCACCGAACAACGCGGTGAAGTCAGGGGTTACCCCGGATATGATCAGGGCTACAATCGCTCCGATGGCTGCAAGCGGCAACGAGAACATAATTGCCAGTGGTGCACGCAGCGTCTTAAAGGTGAGCACCATAATCAGGTACACTAGGCCGATTGAGATCAGCGCCGTCATTCCAAGGTCACCGAAGTCCCCGGCCTGGTCTGCCGATGCTCCGCCCGCGAACAGAGTTACGCCGTCCGGCAGCGTTATGCCGTCTGTCTGCTTTTTAATATCGGCACCGATGGCCGATACCTTCTTCGGATCCACTTCTGCGGTAATCCGCACATAAGGCTTGCCGTCCTTATGGTACAGCATGGCTGGCTGATCCGTGACCTCAAGGGCTGCCACTTGCGACAATGGCTGCGGACCAGCGGCGGTCATGATGGTCATATTCTTCAGGTCTTCCTGTGATTCCGCCTGAATGACAGGTTCAAGGATGACACCGGCCGGGGAACCGTCCAGTTGGATCTGTCCCAGCGGAACCGGATTGAGCATCGCCCCCAGCTGCATGGAGATTTCCTGGGCGTTAGCTTCAGCAGGATTCACCTTGAAGGCAAATACCGGCTTGGTATCCTCCATGTTGCTGCTGACCTTTTGCACACCTTCTATATTCTTCACCTTGGCGGCGACCTCTTCAGCAATTGTATTGATAGCTGCGACATCATTGCCGACAATATCGACATATTCACTGGTGGAGCTTGAGCCCATCATGCTGGCTTCATTTGCGGTCAGCGTTGCCCCCGTATAGGAAGCCTGAAGACTGCGGACTTGATCCAAAAATACCTGAGCATCCGTTCCTTCTTTGATCATTACTGTATAATCCACCTGGGTCAGCGAGTTAACACTGCCCCATTTCGCCGAATCGGCACTGTTCCCGGATTGCATGATGACCGTCTGGGCCTGCGGCTGGTTCATCAGCTCCTGCTCCAGCAACTTGCCATTCTTCAACACCTCCGCGACCGGAACATCATTCGGATATACCAGTTGAACGGATACATTGCTGGCATCACTAGCATCCAGAGCGGCCTTCGGCATGGCGATATAAGCGCCAATAGAGCCGACCAACAGCACTAGACCCAGGCTCAGCGTGAGCCATTTGCGCTGCAGATTCCAATCGAGAAAACGGGTGAACCATCCGGCGGGCTCATGTTCCTTCAGGGAAGAACCGCGCAGCAGCCAGGAGCTTAGCAGCGGAACGACGGTCAGCGCCACAACAAGCGAAGTCAGCAAGGAGTAAGTTACCGTCAAGGCGAACGGAAGCAAGAAAGCTTGCAGTCCGCCGCGCAGCAGCCCCATCGGCAGGAATACCGCCACCGTAGCAAGCGTTGAGCTGGTTATGGCTCTGGCCACCTCGCGGGTTGCGCTGATCACCATATCACGGGACAAGGGTTCCTTCTGCATACGCCGGTAGATGTTCTCAATGACCACGATGCTGTCATCCACCAGCCGTCCGACAGCAACGGCAACCCCGCCCAAGGTAACGATATTCAGGGTAATTCCCGATACCTTAAGCAGGTAAAGGGTAACCGCCAGGGACAGCGGAATGGATATCGCCGTGATCAGCGTAGCCCGGATGTTGCGCAGGAACAGCAGGATTACGATTGTGGCAAACAACGCACCGAGCAGGACTTCACGCATCATGCTGTTGACGGAGGTGACCACCATATCAGAGGTGCTGAAAATGACGGAGGCCTCGGCATTTTTAATTCTGTCATTGATATCGTCTGCAGCGCTGCGCACCTTATCGCCGACATCCACTGCATTGGCATTCGCTTCCTTGGTAATTACGACGAACAGCACATCTTTACCATTGGAGCGGCTGACGCTCTCCTGGTCTATCTTGGCCTCAACAGCGGCAATATCCTGCAGCTTTGCTCCAGCCCCGACCGGCAGCTGCTTCAAGGTATCTATACTGTCTATCGAAGAGATTACATTCACATTCCCCGTCTGGCCGCCGATCGTCTGCTCGCCGATGGAGGCGGAAACATTGCGCCCCTGAAGCAGCCCCAATACCTGCGCAGTGGTTACCCCTTTTGCGGCCATCGCCTTCGGATCAAGCTTCACTCTAACTTGAGGGGCTGTCTTGCCATACAAAGCTACGCTGGCTACCCCTTCGATCTTCTGCAGCTCAGGGATGATGGTATTCTCGGCAATCTCAAGGTTATCCTTGGTGAGCCCATCATCGAACGACAGCGTAAGCTGGGAGACAGGAATCATTGAGGTGTTCAGCTGAATGATAAACGGGTCCATCACACCTTCGGGAAACTGCAGCGTACCCACAGCTTTCTCGACTTCCTGCGCCGCCTCCTTCATATCAGACTTGCCGTCAAAATATATGTCTACCTTGGCATATCCGTCTCCGGAGGTAGACATTTGTTCGGTCTTGCCTTTCACCTGAGAGGTCGCCGCCTCAATCGGCTTGGTAACCGAGGTTTCCATCGAATGCGCATCCTGTCCGGGTCCAAGCACTGTAACCGTGATCTGTGGATTATCGGCCTCCGGCATGAATTCCATCGGCAGCGAGGTGTAGCTCATTATCCCCACCACCAGTGCCATAACAACTAGAAGACCTACCGCCCCCTTATTGCCAAACGACCATTTCGTTAACCATGTCATTCTTTTTTCCCCTTCCACTCCATTATTGATTACTCTCTTTAAGACTGATCCCTTATGTATCAAGCATTGCTTTCCTGCTTTAGTGTAGTAGCTTTTGGCCGAAGTCAAAACCGCCCAACGAAGGGTTTCGCGCTCAGTCCCGAGGCGGAGGTGATCCCATTCCCGGGATTGAGCCCCTCCAGATAAGCCAAAGCCCGGCCGAAGCAACACAATATAAACCTAAAATATTCCACTCGCTCTGCCTCAAACCGCCAGTACAATCTTTAAAAAAACAAAAAGAAGCCTATATGGACAGGCCTCTTCAAATTCAAACATATATTCGGTTGATCAAGAAACTGTTTATATGAGCAACCGTACTATTTCAAATAAAATACCTCGCGGAGCGGTTCCATCGGTGTTTCTTCGTTAAAATCAAAGGAGCCCTCAACCATTTTAGAGGTAATGGCGTTCCACCGGTTGCAGGCATCGCTCTGGGCAATGTAGGCAAAAACCGCCTCTTTGTCGTCACATTCAAAGCAGTAGAAGAACTGATTGCCGTTCTGGAAGATCGAATAATTGCTGATTCCCGCTTTGCTGTGCTCCTCAAGGATTTCCGGCCAAGGGTTCAGGTGCATCTGCACATATTCCTCCAGGCACTCTTCCTTCACCTTCCAGGTCCAAGCCAACTTGTTGCTGCTCATCTTCCCGACCTCCTAAAAGTTTTGTTAGCATTACTTCATTGAGCCCACTTCGGATAAAACTTGCTTCGCAAGATTTAATGATACCGCTTCCATCATAACTTTAGCAACTCTTTTTATGGGGAATATTGGGTAATTAAAGGATCATTCAGAACGAAGAGCCTTTATCCCCCGCCAGCAGCAGTCCCTCTTCTGCTGCTGTGAGAAATAAAGGCTTTGTGTTACAGTTCATTCTTCCTACGCGTTGATCCCCGCTTCATTAGGGCGAAGAATCGCGGAGCCGACGGCCAGCAGAATAACGGCCATCAGGCCCAGAATGGCAAAGGGCAGCCATAGCTCATCCCAGCCTCCACCGGCTGCGGCGATGTCCACCGCTTGAATTGCCCATTTCTGCGGCATGAAATTGGCCGCCTTCTGCATGTAATCCGGCATGATGGACAGCGGCCAGAAGCAGCCGCCCAGCATGCAGGACGGTGTAAGGATCAGCGTATTCAGCATCCCGGTATTGTTCGGGTTGCGGATCAGCCCCGCCACAGTACCGGCAATTCCCATGGATACGAGCATGAATGCAGCGAGGACCAGGAAATACAAATACATCGGCACCTCATAGTCGTAACGGAGCACCCACTTGCCCAGTGCAAGCACAGCAGCGATCTGGATCAGCCCTACCATAAAGCTGCCGAGGAAATTGCCGAGCGCAATTTCATAGGATCGTACCGGTGCGCTGAACATCCGCATCATCGTCCGCCCCCTGCGGTCCGCCATAATCAGCGACACGCTGCTGGTCACGAGGCTCATCAGAAACATCAGTGTCATACCTGTAATAACACCCAGTGTCTGCCGGGGGTACAGATTATAGTCGGTTCGGATACTGCCTACATTATGCTCTTCCGCCTGCTTCAGAATCGCGGTGAATCTCTCCTCCGAATCCATACTCCCGGTTGCAGAAGCCTTTCTCACCGTAGCTGCGGTTGACAGCATTTCTACAGCGATAGCATCGGTTTTCATCTTGATTAGCATAGAATCCTCTGTCGTCTTCAGCTCATATACGGTGAGCTGCGGCGCTTTCCCCTGCAGAATTCCCGAGGTAAAGCCCTCCGGAATCCACAATCCGGCCGCACCGTCCTGCGAGGTGACACCTTCCTTCAAATCAGCCTCATCGCTGCGCTCAACAAGCTTGTAATCCCCGCTATTCTCCAGTTCAACAATCAGATGATTCCCGGCTGCTCCGGTATCCTTGTTGGTATACAGCAGAACCGCCGCGCTATCTTCCATGCCGCCGGTAACGGAGACAATACCGGCTACCACTAAAGAGGGCAACAGGATATGCAGCAGCAGCCCTTTGTGGGAACCTATCGTTCGCTTGACCATATTCCGGCCAATCGTAAATATGTTATTCATGGTACCCCACCTTCCGGTATGAGAGAATTGCCGCACTGAATAGAATCAGGCAGATCAGCAGCATCATCCATAAATTCGGCAGAATCTGCTCTAAATCTGAATGCAGCATCATTCGGATTACGGCTTGCAGCGTCCAATGATTAAGCGTAAACGCACCAATACTGTTCACCCAGGAATCAGGAAGCGGAACCATGCCGCCGCTCAGAAAGGTCATGCCTACTGTAATGACATTGATGATACTCGTGGCTTCCGTCTCTTTTTTGCTGAACATGCACGCAATTACAGAAATGGTCAGGGAAGCGAGGATCATCAGCAGGCAGAACAGCGCCAGCAGACCCGGACGATTGCCCCAATACACACCGAACAGCCATTGAGACAACAGAATGATGGCCGCACATTGAAGCATGGTGATAATCGCAATGCCCAGCATTTTTCCTATAAACAAATCCGAGCCTTTAACCGGCATGGAGTTGATTCTATAAAGCGTGTGATTGTCCTTCTCGCTGAACAGCGAATGAGTCACCGTAAGGCCGCTATACAGCAGAAACATCAGCAGCATTGATGCGGCATAAAATTGCGAGGCTGTGTAAGTTCTTCCTCCATTACTCAAATCCCCAAGTTTTACGGCTGTCCCTTCTTGATGAGAATCAGCTGCGGCGGCAACAGCTTCCGGTCCTAGTGTCATAGCTGCGGCCTGCTTGTAATTCATGATGCTGAGAAAATTGTCAAAGGCTGTTCCAGCAACGGTGTTATCCATCCGGTCTTTACCAAGAATGAACTCCAGTTCAGCCTTTCCCCCGCTCTGTACTCCACTGTCAAATTCTTTCGGCACAATCACCGCATAGCCGTAGATGCCGGACCGCAGCCCGCTCTCTGCTTCCTGCCTGGTTGTGGCCTCATGGGGAATAATATAATCCTTGATTTCGGCTGAATCCAGAAAAGTCTTGATCATCTTGGAACTTCCTGTCCCACCAGCATTCACTACAGCTACCTTCACCGGGTCGATAGTTTCAGCCTCTTTGTCTCCCACTACCCCGGAGAGCGACGCGCCAAGCAGAAAGATCAGCACCAGCGGCAGCAGGAACAAAATCATCAGCACCCACCGTGAACGGGTCAGCCTGCGCAGTTCGTACACCGCAATTATCAAAATATTCATTTCAGGTTCCCCCTCCTTTAATCGCGCAAGGTCCGTCCGGTCAGGCTCAGAAACAGCGTCTCGAGATTCGGCTCTTCGATATGCAGGGAGACAATAATCCCCTCATGCTTGGAAAAGATAAACAAAATGTCCTGCAGCTCGCTCTGTGAGGATGGAAGATACAGCTCCACCGACTGCTCCACTTCCTTGACGCGGTTAATCCGCGGGTGAAGACTAAGCTCTTTAATCAGGGCAGCCGAGATATTGACAGCCTTGATGACTATTTTCTCTTCATGGGCAACCTTCTCCCGCAGTTCTTTCTCTGTGCCGCAGGCAATAACATGACCTTTATCCATAATTGCTACACGGTCGCAAATTGCTTCGACTTCCTCCATGTAATGGCTGGTGTAAATGATGGTCGACCCCAGCTTGTTCAGCGTCTTGACCGACTCGAGGATATGATTGCGCGATTGGGGATCAATGCCTACCGTAGGCTCATCCATAATGATCAGCTTCGGGCGGTGCATGATCGCGCAGGCAATGTTCAGCCGCCGTTTCATTCCCCCGGAGAAGGTGGCCGGTTTATCCTTCGTCCGGTCGCTTAGTCCGGTGAATTCCAGCGCCTCTTCCACCCGTTCCTTCAGCAGCTTGCCGCGCAGGCCATACAGCTTACCAAAAAATCTCACATTTTCCTCAGCCGTCATCGTTTCATACAAAGCCAGTTCCTGCGGAACCAGACCGATTCTTTTTTTCACCTCTAGCGGAGCTGCTGCCACTGACAGCCCGTCGATGATAATCTCGCCGCCGTCAGGCTTCAGCAAGCCGCAAATCATACTGATAGTTGTGCTTTTCCCGGCGCCGTTTGGGCCGAGCAAACCGAAAATTTCGCCTTCCTCGATGCTCAAATTCACATGATCTACTGTTAATTTCTGGTCGTACCGTTTCACTACATTACTGAGTACCGCAAGTGTCATCTCTTCATCTCCCTGTTCCTCAATCTCTATGCTCTTATTGTAACGCGCCAACAACATCACCGAAGGTACGAAAGGTCATCTTCTGGGGTGACTAAAGTCATCTCCTGAAATGGCCGGGGAATATGCTAAGATAAACATAAGAACAAATAGCATGATAGATTCGGGCATTCCATTGAAAAAAAGGATGGCTTCTATTGATTAGAGAACTGAACTCTTTGCGTTACGGCCTCATTCTGCTCCCTGCGGCGATCACTATATACGTCTACGACTATGCCGACTATGAATTATTCACCCTGCATTTCCTGCTGCTGCTGCTTGTGGTGACGCTTGAGTACCGGCTGCCGAAATCACTGCCGCTGCTGGCCTGCATAGAACTGCTCTTCACGGCCTGGCTATGCCGCCAGTACGGTACGCTGATGATTTTCCCGGCCATCTCGGCGCTGCTGCATTATTCACGGCAACAGTCAAAGGCGGTATCCGTCGTGTTCACCTACGTTCATTTGGCTGTCCTGAATATCGCCTTCAGTCAATCAACACCTGTCGAATGGGGAGTGATGAATCTTACCTTCCTGCTGGCCGTTTTTCTCAATGTGCTGCTGCTGCGGACCGGCCGCGGCCGCGAGGAAACGCAGTTTCTCTATGATGAGCTGCGCCGCAAGCATTTTGAGCTGGAAGAAGCCCGTGGCCGGCTGCTGCAGTTCACCTCTCAGGTAGAGAATGCCGCACAATCGGAGGAACGGGTACGGATTTCCCGCCAGCTTCATGATGATATCGGCCACAGGCTGATCCGGGTCAAAATGATGGTTGAAGCTGCCATTCATACCTTGCCGGCCGCACCTGAATCCGGAATGAAGATGATGGGCCAGATTCGCGATCAGCTCGCGGCCAGCATGGACGATATGCGCGCTGCCGTAAGACGGATTAATTATGCGCCACAGCTTGAAGGGGCTTATGCCCTGGACCGCCTGCTGGAAGAAATCGGGCGGGATACGGGTATTGAAACCACGTATTCCATTCATGGGTACCCTTATCCGCTGTACCCAAGTACCCAGGTCGTACTTTATAGAAATGCCCAGGAGGCCATCACGAACGCCCTAAGGCACGGAAAAGCAGCGGCAGTATGGATCACACTGTCCTATAGTGAGCAAGAGGTTGTGATGGAGGTTGGCAACAACGGCAAACGGCCCGAAGGCGACCAGCTGCGAAGAATGCAGGGCAGCGGCGGCATGGGCCTGAAAGGCATGACCGAGCGGACAAACCTGATCGGCGGAACACTGGAGCTGCGTACGGAGCCGCAATTCACCACAATTACCCGTCTGCCGGTTTATAGGCAGGCGGAGATTAGGTAACGTTGCATGAAGAACCGTAGGTGCAGCAAGTGATCATAAATTAGAGATAAGGAGTTTGCCCGCTATGATTAATGTAGTAATTGTTGACGATGACTCTTTCATCCGCGAAAGCCTCAAAGTGCTGGTAGGACTGGACCCCGACATTGCGGTTGTTGGCGCAGCAGGTGATGGCAATGAAGCATTAGCCTTGCTGCAGTCGCTGCCGCAAACAGATGTGGTACTAATGGATATCCGAATGCCGAATTGCTCTGGCGTGGAGGGCACCCGTCTCGTCAAAGAGACATATCCCAATATCTCCGTGCTCATGCTGACCACCTTTGATGATGATGAATATATCATTGAGGCACTCCGTAACGGCGCCAGCGGCTATCTGCTCAAGAACATCCCGCCGGACCGCATCATCCAGGGCATTAAGACGGTGCATGAAGGCAACATGCTGATCCATCCCGACATCGCCCGCAAAATGGCCGGATTTCTGCAGCCCGCCTCACGTTCAGTGTCCGCACAGGGCCGGCCGCTGGAATCCTTCGGCCTAACCAAAGCAGAGCTGGCCGTCGTCGCTTCCATTGCCGAAGGTCTTACCAATAAAGAAATTGCCGCCAAGCTGTTCTTAAGTGAAGGTACCGTGAAAAACTACATTACCGATATTCTCAGTAAGCTCGGACTGCGCGACCGGACACAGATTGCGATATTCTATTTGAAAAACCAGCAGGAGAAGTGATGTCCAGCCGGGAGTACGTTACAGAGAACGGTTGTGGAACGGAGAAGTAGTTCGCGGACAAAGAGGCGCTCCCGGTTTCTCTATGGATTGGAATACATAGATTCACTCAGTTAGAAAAAGGCCTGCCTCCCGCAGTTACGCGGGAATGCAGGCCTTTTATTGGTTTAGTTGATGGTGTGGATGCAACCACTTGCGAATACTGCTGCAGGATCAGCCTCCGGCGTTTTCCTGTTTGGGTTCAGTTCCGGCAGGTTTGGTCCGCTCGAGTCCATCTGCCGGAAGGCTGCGGCGACGGGTTCCGGTCTTCATCCCGATGATGCCGAAGATGCTGGAAGGTTTGGCCTCCGCAGTACGCAATTCATCCGGCTCCGGCACCAAAATCATCCCGAGCTGGTGATGGTCGCCGTCATATATCGCCCTCTGCAGATATTTGCTCTCGCCTTCCCGGTTCTTTACCTCCAGCTTGCAGAACGCCGGGTTCATGCGCAGCGCTTCATGCAGCTGCGCCGCTTCGGTCAACAGGACCCCGTTGACCTTCAGCAGAATCTCGCCCGGCAGGATGCCCATCTCCTGCGCGGGGCTGTCCGGCAGCACGGCAAGCACCTTGCGGCCGGCCGGGGGATGCACGAAGATGGGACTGGTACTGCGCTCCTCCAGAGCGCTGTACCAGCTTAAGCCTTCGTGCAGCAGAACAGCGGCGAGCGCCGCGAGCACGGTCAGCGGGCTCCACCAGGCCGCAAGCAGGCTGATGCCCAGCAGGACGATGCTGTATAACAGCAGCCGTCCTGCCGTGCGGGCCGCCTTGCGCCCGGGCAGCATGCTCTGGGTCATCTCGCTGAATCCGATGATCACCGGCAGCGAGACCAGCCCAAGGCCGCCGCCCAGCAGCGGCTGCCAGGGCAGGTCGCCGATTCCCGTACCTGAGGGAATCAGCAGGAACAACGGCAGCGGCCAGAAGGCTTGCAGCTGATAGCCGCCGACGACCTTGCCGCGCTTCCCTGCCAGGAAGAGCGGGGTTGCCAGGCGCGCGCCCTGCCAGCGCGCCAACAGCGCCTCCGCGAGATGAAGCAACGCGGCCAACACCAGCAGCGCCGGGATATCCATATCCCGCAGCGCCGTGGCGAAGGTGCTTACGCCTCCGCTCTGCAGGCTATCCGGGAAGAAGGAGAGCACAAATTGCGCAACTCCCAGCAAGCCTATGGAATAAGCGAAACATAAAAACCGCACACGAAACAACATCAATACCAGACTGACCACCCAGATGAGAGCTACCGCAGCCCCGGGCAGTGAAATGCCCAGCGCGATCGCGGCTAGCGAGACAAGCAGCCCCATGACCAGCCCGCTCCAGATCGTCCGCCATGTTTCCTTCCCCCAGCTATGCTGCTTCACATGAATCAGCTTCCGCTCCAGTGCAACCTGCCTGCGGTAATACAGTGCTATAAATATAAGTGCGATATAGTAATAAGGCTGAAGAAGCAGATGTATGACCGCATTCCCCCAGCTTGTAAGCAGTTCCGTCATCACATTCAATGCGTTCGTCACACTCCTTATCTCCCTGGCTTGACTCCTATTGCAGTGTAATCCACTATCGTCTACCCATCATAGAAAAAAAGAAGGCTGAATTCAGCCTTCTTACTTTTTCGACGCTGTTGCCTTAATTTCCTTCTGAATTTCTTCGATTGCCTTGTTCCGCTGGTTATCATTGACCGGGTCCTGAATAACCTTGATCAGCGCCAGCTCCATGGCTTCTGCTGTCTTGGCGTCAATGACACCCGTCGCTTTCAGCTTCGCCGTGCTTTGGAATTTCTTGACTGCTTCCTTCGTGCCTGCATCAAAATATCCATCCTTGCGGCCCGGCTTGTAGCCCAGACCCTCCAGCATCGTCTGTGCGCTTTTCACATCGGAACTGTTCATGTTGTATTGCAGTGTCACACTTTTGTTAATAGGTGCCACCGAGAAGTAATCAGGCTGGGCGACCGCGATATCCGGCTTAATTCCCTTGCCGTGAATCCAGGTGCCATCCGGCGTCAGCCACTTGGCAATGGTAATCTTGAGCAGACTGCCATCCCCAAGTTCCTTTTCAAAACTGGTCTGCACCGTGCCCTTGCCGAATGAATTCTCACCGATCAGCTTGGCCCCGGCCGATTGCTGCAATGCCCCGGCAAGAATCTCCGATGCGCTTGCGCTGCCTTTGTTCATCAGTACGACTACCGGGTATTTCTTGCTTGAGCCCTTTGAGGTACTGACCTCGCGCGTTTTGTCCTTATTTTCAACCTGGACAATCGTTTTGCCGGATGGTACGAACTGCTCTGCCATCTCAATGACTCTTTGCAGTACACCCCCGGGATCGTTGCGGACATCAAGGACAAGTCCCTTCATGCCCTGCTTCTCCAGATTAGCCAGCTCTGTCTTGAAGCGTTCGGCGGTATTCATGGAGAACTGGGTCACTTCGATAACACCCACCCCGTTCTTTTCCATGGTCGCATACACAGTCTCCAGCTTCACGTCAGCACGGGTAATTACAAATTTCAGCGGCACTGCAGAACCTGCCCGCTGGATTTGAAGCGTGGCTTCGCTGCCTTTCGGGCCGCGTATCTTGGCTACAGCCGCATTCAGCTCCAACCCCTCCAGCGATTCCCCGTTCACCGACAGGATAACATCCTTGGCCTGAATTCCGGCTTTTTCGGCAGGTGAGCCCTTAATCGGGGACACCACCACTACCTTGCCGTTGTCCGAGGAAACCTCCGCACCGATTCCCGAGAAGGAGCCTTCGATACTCTCCTCAAACTTCTCTGCCGTTTCCTTGCCCATATAGTTGGAATAAGGGTCGCCCAGGGCTTCCATCATACCGTTGACCGCACCATCTATCAGCTTTTCCCGGTCCACAGTCTCGTAATAATTGCCCTCAATCAAACTCAGAGCGGTTCCAAGCTTCTGTGACTCCTTGTCCTCCAGGCCACCGGTCGGCCGCACCGACGCCGCCAGGCCTTCGCCTGCGGCTTGTCCAAATACTTGCACATATCCGGTTACGCCTAAGGTCAGCAGGCTGCCACACAGCAAGGCGGCGACGATCATAAAGGCCGCTGTGCTTTTCTTTAACATAACGTTCCCACCGTCCCTTCTTGTCCATCTCGTAAAACCCACATTAGTCCGTCCAGGAAAGAACGGTATCTCTCCCAGTATATGCCGTATAACGAATTTATATTTATTAGTGCTAAAAATTAGAGATAAGGCATTGGATTAACCGCTTTTTGATCAATCCGGACTTCAAAATGCAGATGGGGCCCCGTTGAACGGCCTGTCGATCCCGATTCAGCAATTACTTGGCCTCGTTCTACCTGTTCGCCTTCTCTCACCTTAATGCCGCCTTCGCGGATATGTCCATACAATGTCCAGACACCGCCGCCGTGGTCAATAATTACGCAGTTTCCGTAACCGCTCCACCATTCTGCAATAATAACGGTGCCGGAGTCCGCTGCATGGATGCTCGTCCCCTGCGGAACTGCAAAATCCACACCGGTATGCACTTTACCAACCTCTCCTGTCACCGGATGGGTACGCGGACCAAAAGGAGAAGAAATACGCGCCTGGCCTACCGGCATCAGGAAAGGACCACTGCCTCCAACATATTCCGAAGAACTCGAACTGGAATTCGAATCGGAACTGGAGCTGCTAGCGCTCGCAGCCTTCGCTCTAGCCGCCGCTGCCGCCGCTCTGCGGGCCGCCTCCGCTTTCGCTGCTGCTGCCTTGCGTGCCGCTTCTTCAGCCTTAATCTTATCCTTCTGCACTTGTAAAGCGGAACGTTCACTGGCAAGCTGCACTAGCTTGGCGTTCTGCTCTTCACTGATATCATCCGTGTCTTGTATTTCCTTGTCATAATAAGCAATAAGTTCCTGTCTCTGCGCTTCTCTTTCCTTAAGCACGCTGCGCTGGGATTCCAGATTCGTGTACAACTGCTTGGCCTGGACATATTGCCCTTCAAGCTCCTGCTTCTTCACAATAACGGTCTGCTTGTCCACTTTGTGCTGCACCAGCAAATCCTGATCCTGATCCACAATCATCTTCAGCGAATCGGCCCGGTCGAGAAAATCCGCAAAGCTCTTTGAAGACAGCAGTACATCAAGGTACGATACCGCCCCATCTGTATACATCAGCCGAACGCGCGATTCCAGCAATTTCTCCCGGGAAGCTACACGCGCTTCTGCTTCATCCAGCTCGGCCGCGGTAACATTAAGCGACTCTTCGGTGCTGGCAATTTTGCCGGAGGTGGTCTTCATTTCACCTTTCACTTGTTCTATTTGCTCCAGCACATTCTGGAGATTAAGCGTTGTCTTGTTCCTATAGTGCTGGGCTTCCTGATTGCGTGATTCCGCTTTTTCCTGTGCAGCCTTGGCCGTCTGCACCTCTTGCTGCAGCTTCTTCAATTGCTTGTCAATTTCAGCGACACTTGTCTTCTTGGCATATCCGTCAGAGGGTCCTACTAAAGTGACAACCAGCAGTGCAGCGGCTAATCCGGCGGCAATCTTCTTCAACTCGCACTCCCCATCCTTTATTCTCAAATATTTATCATTTCGTAATTTTAGTAGTATTGAATGAAGACTTATACTTTCAAAAACTTGCGTATCGACACAGTACTTCCCCACACACCGATCAGCACTCCCAGGCCAACCAGCAGCCCGCAGAGCATCAACCAAATATCCTCAAAGGGAACAAGTTGCAGCCCAAGCATCGGATCTCCCTGTACGGAAGCCACGAGACCGGTGTAACCGACGTAGAGGGCACCTGAGGTAACCAGCGATCCGATCAGACCAATGAGCGCACCTTCAATAAAGAACGGCCAGCGGATAAAATAATTCGTCGCACCCACCAGCTTCATGATGCCAATCTCCTTGCGGCGGGCAAGAATGGTCACCCGGATCGTATTGGAGATCAGGAACATCGACATCAGCGCAAGCCCTGCTACAAAAATAAA
Organism: Paenibacillus sp. FSL H7-0357; assembly: GCF_000758525.1. Classification (NCBI taxonomy): domain Bacteria; kingdom Bacillati; phylum Bacillota; class Bacilli; order Caryophanales; family Paenibacillaceae; genus Paenibacillus; species Paenibacillus sp. FSL H7-0357. The sequence continues at coordinate 7,068,321 of NZ_CP009241.1, forward strand.
GCCGATGTTACGCACAGCACGCGTTACTTTGAACAGCGTCTCTACCGATCCTTTGCCATAGTTAACTTTAAAGATTGGCTGCTCTTTGTGGGTCTTGTTGAGTGCTTCAATCTTTCCGGAGACAAAAGGAACGGTTTTGGGTTCGATAACTTCCACCAGCAGCTTGTCCGGCAGCGGATTATTATCTACATCAAAACCTTCCAAAAGCTCGGCGGCATCCGGACCCATATCTTCGCGGAATTCCTTTAGCCCCTGCTCCTTGGAGACGAACTCAACCTTGCTGACTTCCGGCATGCTGCCGATTTCGTTCTCCACCGTTTCACGCATCTTCTGATCCGTATTCAGCGCTAAATGCACATTGATCTGCACCTGGCTGTCCGCCTTGTCTGCGACGGAATTAACATTAAGCACTAGCAATATAAATACGCCTAGGACGAAGAGAGAGACGACAATGGACGTGATGGAAGCCACCGACATCCAACCGTTGCGGAATACGTTTTTGAAGCCTTCCCGCACATGCCGCAAGAAGGTCTTAAAACTCATAACCGTATTCCCCTCTCACCTGGTCTCGAACAATGTTACCGTTCTCTATAGCCAGCACCCGCTTGCGCATTTTGTTGACTATATCTCTGTTGTGGGTAGCCATTACAATGGTCGTGCCGCGAAAATTAATCTCGTCAAGAAGCTGCATAATTCCCCATGAGGTCTCGGGATCCAGATTGCCGGTAGGCTCGTCCGCAATAATAACAGAAGGATTGTTGACGATGGCCCGGGCAATCGCGATCCGCTGCTGCTCCCCGCCTGACAGCTGCGAGGGCTCACGGCCCGCTTTGCTGCGGAGACCTACCAGGTCGAGCACTTCATTGACGCGTTTCTTAATGATCTTCTTCGGTGCTTCAATAACCTCCATAGCAAAAGCGACATTCTCGTAAGCTGTCAGCCTGGGCAGCAGGCGAAAATCCTGAAATACAACGCCGATATTACGGCGGACATAAGGGATCTTGCGCGGCTTAAGCTTACCTATATTAAACCCGCCTACAGATATCTGTCCTTTGGTCGGAGTTTCTTCTCTATAAATTAATTTCATGAACGTTGATTTCCCTGCGCCGGACGGTCCGACGATATAAACGAATTCATTGCGATCGATCTTAACGGATACACCTTGGAGGGCATGGGTTCCGTTCGGGTAGGTCTTCCATACATCCTGCATTTCGATCATCTTATCACTTCCCGATTCTGACATATTGCTCCGGCCCCTGCCTTTCGACAGTAAACAGCGGGAGCTTCCATAAACTGCATTATTATCGCAGGCGTATCTATTGTAACAAATCCGTAACCGATTGAGTACCCGAAAGTTTTGCCGGAGCTGCACATATACATATATAAAAGCGTGATTGTTGTCCCCTGTACATATATATCGGTTGCAGAAACCGTTCTTTAAGCATTGTTACTACTAGCATTGTTACTATGGCCCGCGCCGCTTCAAGCGCCAATACGCCCCCAGAAGGAGAATTTTCATGAAAAAAATCCACGCTGCGCTTATCGCTCTGATCGGGCTCATCCTTGCCGGTTCTCTTTTCGCCGGAGCGCTTCATTTATATGGGAGCCAGAAAACCATTCCGAAAGACACCCATTTGGCAGGCTGGAACATCGGCGGAATGGACATCAGCGAGGTCCGCAACGGATTAAATGCGCGGCTGGAGGCGCTGGAGGCGGTCCCTCTTATCCTGAAGGCGGAGGGTAATACGGAATTGACCCTCACGCTGAAGCAAGCGGGAATGACCTACGAAGCGGAACATTTCCTCCGGGGACTGAAGGAGCTGACAGACGGAAGACTCTTGGACCGGGTGCGTGCCCGCCGGAGTTTCCCCCGCAGCTGGAGCTTCGGGGCCCATCTGGAGATCAGCCAGCTCCAGAACAGCTTAAGCCCGGCCTGGGAAAGAGAGTCTTTTGGCATTCCAGTTGATGCAACGCGGCGGATTACTGAGGATGACCGCGTAGTCTATACACCAGAGAAGACCTCCTACGAGGTAGATTGGCACGGACTGGAGCTTGCCCTCCGGGCGGCCCTGCCAACCAGACTCAGTACCGTAGATTCTTTGCAGGGCAAGGGGATCACTCTTGAAGTGCCGTTGGCCGTCCAGGAGCCTGCAGTCACACTTAGGGCTTTGAAAGACCAGGGGATTGAACGGAAAATCACCCAATTCAGCACTTCACTCGGTACAAGCGGACCCGGGCGGTCCTTTAACGTAGAAGCCGCCGCCAAAGCCGTCAACGGTACAATGCTCCCGCCGGGCGCTGTGTTCGATTATGGTAAAGCGATTGAAAAAGCTCAGGTTGAATACGGCTTCCGTGAAGCACCGGTTATTGTAAACGGAAAGCTGCAGCCCGGCACTGGCGGTGGAATCTGCCAGGTCTCCAGTACCCTCTACAACGCCGCACTCCGCTCGGGGCTGGAAATTGTAGAGCGGCGCAATCATTCGCTGCCGGTCAGCTATCTGCCCAAGGGACAGGATGCAACCTTCGCCCAGGGCTACATCAATTTCCGCTTCCGCAACAACACCGGTAAATATTTGATTATTAAAGCTGCAGTACAGGGGCGCACCTTAACTGTAAAGCTGTTCGGAACGTTCCCGAAGAACGTTTCCTATGCTGTCCACTCCCAGACCGTGGAGGTGCTGCCGCCGACCGATAAGTATGTGGGCGACTCCTCGCTGCCTCGCGGCGGAACACGGGTACTGCAGAACGGCAAAACCGGCTATGTGGTTGAGACCTATATTACCCGCTATGAGGACGGCAAAGCCGTAGAGAAGACAAAGCTCTCACGCGATGTCTATCCGGCGCAAAAACGGGTCATCGCCATCAACCGCGGCGGCATGAGCAGATCCACCCTGCCGGAATCTCCAAAAAAACAACTGGTTGAGGATGGCGTACGCAGCAGTCAACAGCAGTGAGCCTTCCCCTTACTGGCGGGCATTCCGGAAATTCGAAAAAGACGGTCAGCAGCGGATGCTCTGACCGTCTTTTTGGGCAATATAAGTATAAGTTTCACAAGTGTATATATCCATTTTACACTCTGATAATCTACAGCGCCACCGCAGTTAATGATATGACGTTACACTGACAGTAAACTAGTCTCAGAAAGGATGAATTACTATGAGCACCATACTTGCATCCGGGCTGCCCTCCGTCGTCCGCAGCGCTCCTGCCGTCTACGCCTCCCGCACCTGCCGTGAAACGCTGCGTGTCATGTTTCAGCATCCGGAATCCAAATGCATTGTCGTCTGCAACTCCGTGAATGAACCTGTTGGCCTGCTGATGTGCGAGCGCTTCTTTTTGAAAGCTACCGGACGTTTGGGCATGGATCATTTCTACAGAGAATCTATAACCAAGCTGATGAACCGCAAGCCGCTGATTGCAGACATCTCCGCCTCCCCAGACAACGTGCGGGCTGAAGCAATGAACCGCCCCGAGCCTATGAGAAATGATTGCATTATTATTACGAGCAACGGCAAGTTCGCCGGTGTTGTCTACCCTTCAGATCTACCTCAGCCCGAATAGCAACCCTACTCCACTGCCTCTTAGAAAAGAATGTCCGGTGACGTGTCAATCCTCCAGTACCCGTTCACTTTTTTCAGTTCGACTACTACAGTTTCTGCCGGGCCCTGGCCCTCTGGATAAGGCACAGTAAGCTCGAACACTGCTGAGGTTGTGGTTTTGGAAACCATTCTGGCCTTGGCCTTCTCATATTGCAGTGAATTGCCCATGTCGGCATTCACCTGCGCCATTCTCCCCTTATACTCCAGAAATTGATTCTGTACATAATAAGCCGCCGCCTTGTGGGTGTACGCACGTTTTATGTAACTGAGCAGCTTCTGTTTCGTTCCGAGATCACTGGAAAGAAACCGGTATTCCATAGCATTATACTGAAAAAGCTCCGGCATATATGCACTTCCTCCGCGATGCGTATACGTATACAAAGCTTTGGCATGGGCCACCAGCGGAACCACGCTATTGACTGTCAAATTATTGATCAGTACCGGCCCCTCTTTTCCCGGTGCCACTACGGCCACGCTTTTTACTCCTGTATTCGAGATCGGCAGTGAAGCCGCCAGTGCCCCGCTTCCCGCAGACATCAGCCCCAGGGAGAGAGCTAACGAACCGATCATCCACTTCTTGTTCATCCTTTAAACGCCTCCTTCATTGTCTTTAAAAATTAGCAGAGCTCAAATGCTTCCATTGCAGCGATAGCCACTTTATAGCTTACGGTGCCCCGTAAGCTAAAATACCCAATCCCGCTTCTTATGAAAACGGATTAATGTCCGGCAAGCACAAAAAAAGCTCCGCCGAGGATGTATATCGGATTTGCACTGTGGTATTATTTGGCTGAGAGGAGGAGTGAATAAATGGCTTTAATAGAATGCAAATTTTATTCAGAAGTATTGGGACTGAACACTTCGATGACTGTCATTTTGCCGCAGCAAACCACTACACAGATCGGGCTCAGCAATGTAAAACGGGGTGATCTTCACCCGACGCTGTTTTTGCTGCATGGCTTGTCTGATGATGACTCCATCTGGCTGCGCCGGACTTCAATCGAACGGTATGTAGCGAAACTGGGGATTGCTGTGGTTATGCCGCAGGTACATCGCAGCTTTTATACGGATATGGCCTCAGGGGGCAATTACTGGACGTTTATCAGTGAGGAATTGCCTGCGCTGGCGCGCTCCTTTTTCCCGTTGTCAGCGAAACGTGAGGATAACTTCGTAGCCGGCCTATCGATGGGCGGTTATGGGGCGATCAAGCTGGGTCTGCGCAAGCCGGAGGTTTTTGCCGCTGCTGCAAGTCTGTCGGGGGCACTCGATATGGCCCATCATTTCTTGAACTCGGAAGATGCCTCGAAGAAAAGTAAAGAGTACGAGCTGATCTTTGGCAAGAAAGACATCGCAGGCACTCCGGATGACTTATTATGGCTGCTTCAAGAAGTTGACGGCTCGAAGGGACCCAAACCGCTGCTCTACCAGTGCTGCGGCACCGAGGATTTCCTCTACGAGGATAATCAGGCCTTCCGTGAAGCCTGCAGCAAGACGTCATTGCCCCTCACTTATGAGGAAGGCCCGGGTGAACATGAATGGGGCTACTGGGACACCAAGATCCGCGATGTGCTGGCCTGGCTGCCATTATCGAAATAGGCTTTTCTCTGCCAATGCAGAGACATTCCCCTGGCATAGAAAAAAAGACTGTCCTCCCGTGATCAAAGATACGGCTGAAGACAGTCTTTCTTGATTTAAGCTCTTTCGATGATGCGTTGGCCAAAAGTTAACTATTCAGCGGCGTTTCCATGCTGTGCTACCCATTTATCGGCCTCAAGCAAGGAATCCTCTGCCCGTCCAATCGCTGCTTTCACCTGCACAGTGGCTGTGCCGCCGTACACGTTGCGCGCATCCACCACCGCTTCCGGCTGCAAGACTGCATAGATCTGCTCGTCGAACAGCGGCGAGAATTGCTTGAATTCCTCCAGCGTCAGATCGAGCAGGAATTTCCCTTCGTTAATGCAGAACAGTACGGTTTTGCCAATGACTTCATGGGCCTGGCGGAAAGGCAAGCCTTTGCCGACCAGGAAGTCTGCAATATCGGTCGCGTTGGAGAAATCGGTATTCACCGCTTCACGCATCCGCCCCTTGTTCACCTTCATGGTGGAGATCATCGGTGCAAACAGCTGCAGCGCCCCTGTAAGAGTGGCTACTGTATCGAACATGCCTTCCTTGTCTTCCTGCATATCCTTGTTGTAAGCCAGCGGCAGGGACTTCAGTACGGTCAGGAGGCCAATCAGGTTGCCGTAGACGCGGCCGGTTTTGCCCCGCACCAGTTCCGGCACATCCGGATTCTTCTTCTGCGGCATAATGCTGCTGCCGGTACAGAAGGCATCATCCAGCTCCACGAAGCTGAATTCCGTGCTGCTCCACAGCACCAGCTCCTCGCTGAGCCGGGACAGGTGGGTCATGATCAACGAGGCGTTTGCCAGAAACTCAACGATAAAGTCACGGTCGCTGACTGCATCCAGGCTGTTCTCGTACACACTGTCGAAGCCAAGCTGTTCCGCTACAAAATGGCGGTCAATCGGGAATGTAGTTCCCGCCAGCGCGCCCGCTCCTAGCGGCAGCACATTGATCCGCTTATAGCTGTCCGTCAGGCGCTCCGCATCCCGGCGGAACATCGATACATAAGCCAGCAGGTGATGGGCGAACAGGATTGGCTGTGCCCGCTGCAAATGCGTATAACCGGGAACAATCGTCTCCAGATTATCCTTCGCCTGGCCGATCAGCGCTTCCTGCAGCTCATGCAGCAGCCCAACCAGCTCTACTACCCGATTGCGCAGGTATAGATGCATGTCGGTCGCCACCTGATCGTTGCGGCTGCGTCCGGTGTGCAGCTTCCCGCCGACCGGACCGATCTCCTCAATCAGGTTCTTTTCGATATTCATATGGATATCTTCATCCGCTACGGAAAAAACAATTTCTCCCGCACGAACCTTATCCAACACCTTATTCAATCCTGCCTTGATCGTTTCTACATCGTCCTGCGGCAAAATCCCGCATTTGCCCAGCATTGTGACATGGGCCAGACTGCCCTGCACATCCTCTTCGGCCAAAGCCTTATCGAACCCGATGGAAGCCGTATATTCCTCCACCAGCTTGTTTGTTCCTTTGGTAAAACGTCCGCCCCAAAGCTTGCTCACCTGTTGTTTCCTCCTCTGTTGACGCCAGAAGGGCCGCTCCTGTCCTGACGGGAGGAACGGCCTTCGGATGTCTGCTTAATTAAGCTGAACTTATTTCTTGACTAATACTGCCGCGCGGTTAAAATACTCTACTTCTTGGATTCCGCTACACCTGCTGAAACTTTCAGACGCAGGGCATTCAGACGGATAAATCCTGTGGCATCGCCTTGGTCATAAGCTTGTGTAGGATCAGCTTCCATCGTCGCGATATCCGGGTTGTACAGGCTGACCGGACTCTTGACGCCGGCACCGATGATATTGCCTTTGTAGAGTTTGAGACGCACCGTACCGGTCACGTTCTGCTGGCTTTCTTTGACCAGAGCCTGTAGAGCAAGACGTTCAGGCGCAAACCAGAAGCCGTTATACACCAAAGTGCTGTAACGGGTAATGAGGCTGTCGCGCAGGTTCATCACTTCACGGTCCATGGTGATGGACTCCATCTTGCGGTGTGCCGTGAACAGGATCGTTCCGCCCGGAGTTTCATACACGCCGCGGCTCTTCATGCCGACAAAACGGTTCTCCACCATATCTACGCGACCAATACCGTGCTTGCCGCCCAGTTCATTGAGTTTCTCCATGACTTGCAGCGGGGTCAAAGCTTCGCCGTTCAGTGCAACACAATCGCCTTTGAGGAAATCCAGCTCCAAATATTCCGCCTCGTCCGGAGCATCCTCCGGCGCGTTGCTGAGCAGGAACATTCCCTTATTCTCCGGTGCGCTTGGATCAAACCAAGGATCCTCCAGCACGCCGCTCTCATAGCTGATATGCAGCAGATTGCGGTCCATGGAATACGGCTTAGCCGCTGAGGCCTGTACCGGAATTCCGTTGGCTTCCGCATAAGCGATCATTTCTGCACGGCCCGGGAACTGGTTGCGGAACTCTTCGAGCCGCCAAGGTGCAATAACGTTGATGTTCGGAGCCAGTGCAGCTACACCCAGCTCAAAGCGTACCTGGTCGTTGCCTTTGCCTGTTGCGCCATGGGCAATTGCCGTAGCGCCTTCAGCGATGGCAATGTCCACCATCCGCTTGGCGATCAGCGGACGGGCAATGCTGGTGCCCAGCAGGTACTGTCCTTCATAAAGTGCGCCCGATTGGAACATCGGGTAGATGAAGTCATTCGCGAACTCGTCGCGCAGATCATCAATGTAGACTTTGGAGGCGCCGGTCGCCAGTGCTTTTTCCTCCAGACCGTCCAGCTCTTCCTTCTGGCCGATATCGGCTGTAAAAGCAATGATCTCCGCGTCATAGGTTTCTTTCAGCCATTTCAGAATAACCGAGGTATCCAGTCCGCCGGAATAGGCGAGTACAATTTTTTCTTTAGCCATGAAGAAGCAACTTCCTTTCGTGTGGGGGGGTATAAGATGAACTTCAAAAATTCGCTTATAGAACTCCGGTGATCAGGCGCAACTGCGTGAAATGTTTAGACTTTCGGCCGCTGTTATAATCAGATTTCTATAATTTCAGTCTGCGTTCGCAGATGAAATCTGATTATAAAGGCGGACGCTATCGCTCCTACAGTTCCAAACTTTCACTCCGTTGCTCCGCACCGGAATTCTAACGCTGTTTATTAAGTTCAACCTATATAGTGTTTTATATAGTATAAGACCAAGCAAGACCCTTGCAAGATCAATCTTTATTCACTCTAAGCCTAATGCTAAATTAATTAGCCCATAAGCGCGGCCATCAAGGCCTTCTGCGCATGCAGGCGGTTCTCGGCCTGGTCAAAGATGACCGAATTCGGCCCGTCGATTACACCGGTGCTGACCTCTTCCTCGCGGTGGGCCGGCAGGCAATGCAGGAACAGGTAGTCGCTCTTCGCGCCTTTGACCAGTTCCTCATTGACCTGATAGTCCTTGAACGCCGCTTCGCGAGCCAGCTGCTCGGCCTCAAAGCCCATGCTCGCCCACACGTCCGTGTAGATGACATCGGCATCCTGCACCGCTTCCTGCGGGCTGCGGGTAATAACGATGACAGACCCCGTCTCCTTGGCGATCTCCCGCGCTTCCGCGACCACAGCGGCATCCGGCTCATAGCCTTCCGGTCCGGCGATGGAGACATGCACACCCAGCTTGGCTCCGCCGATCAGCAGGGAATGTGCCATGTTGTTGCCGTCGCCGATATAAGCCAGCTTCAACCCTTTAAGCTTACCCTTGTGCTCATAGACCGTCTGGTAATCGGCCAGCACCTGGCAAGGATGCGCCAGGTCGCTCAGCCCGTTGATTACAGGAACTGAGGCATAACGCGCCAGATCCTCCACTTTATCATGGCCAAAGGTACGGATCATGATGCCGTCAAGATAACGGGACATTACCTGCGCCGTATCGCCGACCGTTTCTCCGCGTCCGAGCTGAATGTCATTTTTGCTTAAGAAAAGCGCATGTCCGCCCAGCTGATACATCCCCACTTCAAATGAAACGCGTGTGCGGGTTGAGGATTTCTCGAAGATCAGTCCGATCGTCTTGCCCTTTAGCGGCTGATAGACCTCGCCGTTCTTTTGCTTCTGTTTCAGCTCGATGGCCAAATCGATCAAATACGTGATTTCTTCCGGACTGTAATCGTTCAGCTCCAGTAAATCCCGGCCTTTGAGCTGCTGTGCGATTGTATTCGCAGCGTTTTGTACACCCTGGCTCATGAACCTGCCTCCCCGTTTTCTTTGTTAGCATAAGTATGAATTAGTTCGGAAAGGATGTCCACCGCCTGGTGGATCTCCTCTTTGCTTACATATAAATTAGGCAGCAGCCGAATCACATTCGGTCCGGCCTGTACGAACAGCAATCCCTGCTTCTGTCCGGCCAGCACAATATCGCTTACCGGTGACTGGCATTCGATGCCGATCAACAAGCCTTTGCCGCGGATCTCCTTCACAAACGGCGTATCTGCCAGCTTCTCTCCCAGCAATCCGGTGAGGTACCGGCCCATTTCGGCTGCGCGCTGCGGCAGCTCATCTTCGAGCATCGTCTCGATGGTCGCTTCCATCACCGCTGCGGCAAGCGGCGTGCCCCCGAAGGTGCTCGCATGGCTGCCCGGGCTGAAGGCTTCACGCAAATAGCCTTTGCCCAGCATAACCCCCGCCGGAAAACCGCTGGCCACACCTTTGGCCAAAGTGAAAATATCCGGCTCAATGCCGTAATGCTGATGTGCAAACAGCTTGCCTGTACGGCCCATGCCGGTCTGCACTTCATCGACGATCAGCAGCAGACCATGCTCCTTGCACAGCTCCACCACTGCGTCCAGGAACTCCTGCTGCACCTCAAGCACACCGCCTTCCGCCAGCACCATCTCCAGCATAATGGCTGCGGTATTCTCGGAGATCGCTTCCTTAAGCGCCGGAAGATCATGCAAAGGCACCGTCTTAAAGCCTGCCGGAAGCGGCAGGAAGCCTTCTTTAACCTTCTGCTGGCCGGTAGCCGTAAGTGTCGCCAATGTGCGGCCATGGAAGGATTGTTCGAACGTGATAACCTCATAACGCCCCGTGCCCTTTACCTTCTGGTGATAGCGGCGGGCCAGCTTGATCGCAGCCTCATTCGCTTCTGCTCCACTATTGCAAAAGAATACCTGATCCGCACAGCTGTTGCCCGTAAGCAGCGCAGCTACCCGGTCCTGGCCCGGAATGTGGAACAGGTTCGACACATGCCATAGCGTATCAATCTGCGCCTTCAGCTTCGCGCCAACCTTCTCCGGAGCGTGCCCCAGACTGGTCACAGCCAGACCACACATGAAATCGAGATATTTGTTGCCCTGATCATCCCATACCCAGCTGCCTTTGCCCTTGACCAGACTAATGTCATATCTGGCATAGGACGGGAATACCGCACCCAGCTTGGCAGGAGCAGCCCCCTGATCCTCCAGTTCCGCTGAACGGTTTTCCGTTGCCCCTGTCAAAGAATCCTTTTCCGCTTGCGTTAGCTTACTCATTCTTAGTCACTCTCCCACCATGCTGCTTCCGGTATTCCGGCAGCGCTGTATTTTGTAATTCCAATCAGAATGCGGCTGTGCACTATATCTTCTCTTGCATTCTATCAAATTCAGCTACATAAGTTGAAATTTAGATTTACCGATCCGGCATAGAACGCAACTGCGGTGAATGTTTGGACTTCCGGCCGTTGCTTATGCCCTAGGTAGTTCTTTTGTTCAACTTATATTAGGAAGAGATAATTCTCGTTCCCAGCTCTTCGCCCTGCAGCACCCGGCTGAGTACTTTCGGCTCCTTGCCGTCCACAATAACGACCTCCGACACACTGCCCTGAATGCAGTCCATCGCGGCCCGAACTTTAGGAATCATCCCGCCGTAGATTTCGCCGCTTTCGATCAATTCTTCAATCTCCGCCACCGTCACCGACGGAAGCACGATCTTCTGTCCTTCCACTGTACGCATAATGCCGGGAACATCCGTCACTACAATCATTTTGGGCGACTCCACAAAAGAAGCCACTGCTCCGGCTGCAGTATCCGCATTAATATTGTAGCGCTGGCCCGCAGCATCCACACCGATAGGAGCAATTACAGGAATATAGCCCAAATCAAGAATACCCTCGATGATCTCTGCTTTGACCGCGGTTACTTCACCGACCTGGCCCACTTCATCGCTGTTCGCTACCGGTTTGGCCATGATGAGATTCCCGTCGACACCAGATAGGCCAAGGGCCTGCCCGCCGCTGCCCTGAATTCTTCGGACAATCGCCTTGTTGATACTCCCGGCTAAGGTCATCTCCACCACATCCAGCACTTCCTCGGTCGTCACCCGCAGGCCGTTCACGAAACGGCTCTCAATACCCAGCTTCGCCAAATTTCCGGAGATGGCCGGGCCACCGCCGTGAACGATCACAGGCTTCACACCGCTGCTCTGCAACTCTCTTAAATCCTCAAAAAAAGAGTCAGGCAATGCCGCCAGCGTACTGCCGCCGCATTTCATCACGAACAGCCCGCCAGCCTTATTCTTCTCTATACGTTCATCGGTCATAGTATCGGTATCCTTCCCATGGACTTATGCAACAGGTTGGTCAGGTACGGTAGGCCGCATTGATCCGCACATAATCATAAGTGAGATCACAGCCCCAGGCTGTAGCCGTACCGTCCCCATCAGATAAAGCTACGGTAATCAATATCGTATCGCTCTTTTGCAAATAGTGAAGTGCCTTCTCTTCATCAAAAGCAACCGGACGCGACTGCTTCAGCACCTCGATCTCTCCCAGCGAAATGTCTACACGCTCTGGTGATACAGGAACTCCCGCGCGTCCCACCGCAGCAATAATTCTTCCCCAGTTGGCATCCGCACCGAATATCGCCGATTTGACCAGACTGGAGCCGACCACCGTTTTGGCAATCGCACCTGCAGCCTCGTCATGGACCGCCCCGCTGATCTGCACTTCAATAAGCTTCGTTGCACCCTCGCCGTCACGGGCAATTGCCTTGGCCAACGTCTTGCAGACATGTATAAACGCAGCAGCAAAAGCATCCCAATCCGGATGAAGCCGCGTCAGCTTCTCGTTCCCGGCCAGACCGCTGGCCATCGCTACCAGCATATCATTGGTGCTCGTATCTCCATCCACCGTGATCATATTAAATGTTGAATTGGTAGCCGTGCGCAGCAGGGTCAGCAGAGCTTCCCCATCAATGACCGCATCCGTGGTCATGAAGCCCAGCATCGTGGCCATATTGGGATGAATCATTCCCGAACCTTTAGCCGCTCCGGCAATTGTAACTTCCTCGCCGCCGACAAGTACCTTCACGCAGCATTCTTTTTTCACCAGATCGGTAGTCAAAATAGCCTGGCAGAATTCCTCCGCACCAGCCGCTCCCTCATCCAGCTTCTCCGGAAGTCCGGCTATTCCGCTGCGTACACAATCCATCTTCAGCAGCTCACCGATTACCCCGGTAGAAGCGACCGCCACATCCAGCTCATTCACACCAAGATGACGTGCAGCGGCGGCGCGCATTTCATAGGCATCGGCTTCCCCCTGTTCACCAGTGCAGGCATTGGCGTTTCCGCTGTTTACGATTACCGCCTGCAATACCCCGTTCGCCAGACTTTCCCGTGTCACCTTCAGCGGAGCAGCCTGAAATACATTGGTCGTATAGACAGCAGCAGCTGTGGCAGGCACCTCGCAAAGGATGGCCGCAAGGTCATTGCGGTCTGTTTTTTTGAGGCCGCAGTGCAGCCCTCCAGAGGTAAATCCCTTCGGTGCAGTTATACTTCCGCCTTCCACGACGGTATATGCTTTAATCTCATTCATTGTATGTTTGACCGCTGAACCTTACGGATACACAGGCGTGTAGCCAAGGCCACGGGTTTCCTCCCATCCCATCATCAAATTCAGGTTCTGAATCGCTTGCCCTGCTGCGCCCTTAACGATGTTGTCAATCACGGACACTATGGTAACCCGACCTGTACGACCATCTGTGGCAAACCCGATATCGCAGTAGTTGGAGCCGCTGACTTCTTTCGTCGCCGGAACTACGCCAGCCCCGCGGACGCGGACAAACGGTCTGCCTTCATAATACTCACGGTATAATTCCACAAAATCCTGCTCGCTATAATTTCCGTTCATCCCGGCATACATCGTACTCATAATCCCCCGGTTCATCGGAACCAGATGCGTAGTGAACGTTACGGTTACCTTCTCTCCGGCAATCTCCGTGAGGACCTGCTCAATTTCGGGGATATGCTGGTGTTTGTTGATTTTATAGGCTTTGAGATTCTCATTGATCTCGGCAAAATGGACCATCAGACTCGTTCCGCGCCCTGCCCCGGAAACTCCCGATTTTGCATCAATAATGATACTGTCATGCTTAATCCAGCCTGCCTTCAGAGCCGGAATCAGCCCCAGCAGTGTTGCCGTAGGATAACAGCCCGGATTAGAGATAAAATCCACGCCGGCGGCACGTTCCCCGAATACCTCACATAAGCCGTAGACCGCCTGCTCCAGGTAAGCTTGAGGGGGAGCCGGATGCTTATACCACTGTTCATACTCCGCACCGTCTTTCAGCCGGAAATCACCCGATAAATCGACGACCTTCAGTCCTGCCTCCAGCAATTGCGGCACCAGCTTCGCACTGACTCCCGACGGCGTAGCCGTGAACACGACATCCGCCCTTCCGGCGATCTCTGCCGGGTCTACACCATCCAGATTGCGCTGGATAATTCCCGTTAAGTGGGGGAAACCATTCTCAATGGGCTCGCCCGCACTCGATGAGGAGATCACTGATGTAACCTCTATATCAGGGTGGTTCTGCAGCAGCCTAATCAGCTCCACGCCTCCATAACCCGTTGATCCGACAATTGCCGCTCTCAGCTTGCCTTCCACTGTCATCCCCACTTCCTGCTTCATGAATTGAATGAATACCGTCCTGCAAATATGTATTATTATACGTCCGAATTAATATAAATACAACATGTTGCGTCAACTTTATTCCAAGCATTTTTAGATTTCCACCGCAGCCCGTGACCCGATATCTAAGAAAAAAGAGAAGCGTTGAGCTTCCCCTAAGGAAAAATCTATGCTTCTCTTTTAAAGCCTTCGCCCAATACTTCATGAGCCTCCGTTATAATGACAAACGCGCCCGGATCGACTGAGCGGACAATGGCTTTCAGCCTCGTAATCTCATTCTGCCCGACAACTGCCATGAGCACCGTACGATTGTCACCAGTATATCCGCCCTCAGCCTTCAGCTTAGTCAGACCACGGTCCAGGTCGTTTAAGATCGCCTGCGATATCTCTTCCGTCTGATCCGAAATAATATACGCAACTTTGGTCGTACTAAAGCCTACCTCCAGCGCGTTGATTACCTTGCCTGTAACGAACAGCCCGATCAATGCGTACATCGCCTGCTCCATCCCCAGTACAAAAGCAGCCAGCGTGATGACCGTGCCGTCCAGCAGCACAACGGAGAGTGAGAAGCTGAACCCGGTGATCTTCTGGATAATCTGCGCCAGAATGGTCAAACCACCTGTCGAACCGCGCCCGCGGAAAACCAGACCCAGACCCAGCCCCACGCCGATACCACCATAGATAGAAGCCAGCAGCGGGTTTGTTGTAGGAACAGGCCCATCTTTGGTCAGGTAAATAAACAGCGGCAGCACAAAGCTCCCCAGCAAGGAGCGGATTCCATATTGCTTGCCGAGAAAAATGATCCCCAGTACAAACAGCGGGATATTCAGCGCCCACTGCGTAAATGCCGGCTCTGCATGAAACCAGGCTTCGGCAAGTACGGACAATCCCGATACCCCGCCGGATGCAATCTGGTTCGGCAAGAAAAACAGATTAAAAGCAAGCGCGGTAATCAGCGACCCGACCAGGATGAGCACAATATCTACGGTATGGCGCAGCGGACCGTTCAGCGGGATCAACGGGGGTTTGTTGCGTGAATTGATTTTTTGCATGTATGCCTTTTCTCCTTAAGATGTGATCTTGCTTATATATCGCCGTCAAGTCAAGTTGTTGTTCCAGAGCGTTTCAACTACTTTGCGGGAATTACAGGCATTTCATTCTTACATCACAAAAATTCCTACACCTCCGAAGACGCGTAGGAATACAGTTCTGCTTATTCAACCTCTGTTTTAATTTGACTCCGCAAGTACCCGTCAATGAACAGATCCAAATCGCCGTCCATGACCGCTCCGACATTCCCTGTTTCCACGGAAGTGCGGTGATCCTTTACCATGCTATAGGGATGGAATACATAAGAGCGAATCTGGCTTCCCCAGGCAATATCAGATTGCTCGCCGCGGATCTCATCCAAATGCTGCTGTTGTTCCTGCAGTTTGCGCTCATACAGCTTGGAACGGAGCATTTTCATTGCCTGTTCCCGGTTTTTGATCTGCGAGCGCTCGTTCTGGCAGGTTACCACTACACCTGTCGGTAAGTGGGTAATCCGCACGGCAGAGTCGGTTGTATTGATATGCTGACCGCCTGCGCCGCTCGCCCGGTACGTATCGATCTTCAGATCCTCTGTACGGATCTCCACCTCTACGTCATCGGATATTTCCGGAACGACATCACAGGAGACAAAAGAAGTATGGCGTCTTCCGGAAGAGTCGAACGGTGAAATGCGCACCAGCCGGTGGACCCCTTTTTCAGTCTTTAAATAGCCATAGGCATTAAAACCCTTGATCAGCAGTGTAACACTCTTAATCCCCGCTTCATCACCCGGCAGATAATCGAGCACCTCTACTTTAAATCCGTGCTTTTCCGCCCACCGCGTATACATTCGCAGCAGCATCTGTCCCCAATCCTGGGATTCCGTTCCACCAGCACCCGGGTGCAGCTCCAAAATTGCATTCAGCTTGTCATACGGCTGGTTCAGCAACAGCTGAAGCTCGAACTCATCGACTTTACTGCCCACACTGCGGATGGTTCCGGCAATCTCTGCTGCCAGGGCGTCGTCGCCTTCTTCATCGGCAAGCTCAGTCATCATTGCGGCATCTTCATAATCCTGCTGCAGCTTCTCATACTGATCCACGCTGGATTTTACCGCGTTCATCTCGGCGATTACACCTTGTGCCTTCTCAGGATCATCCCAAAATCCGGGAGCAGCCATTTTCTCCTCAAAGTTTGCGATCATCTCCTGCTTCAGATCTAAGTCAAAGAGACCCCCTAAGGTTGGTTAGTTTCTTGCCTATTTCACGCAGGTCTTGCTTCACGTTAGCATCGATCATATGGTTCACTTCACCTTTCAAAAATAAGTGGTTGCGCCGGGCGGCTGATTGGACTTAGGCGACATGGGAGTCCAACGCGCTTCGCTGGCGGAATTGGTCTTTAGAACAAAGCGTATTATTCGGTGATGCCCGTAACTGCGTGGAATGTTTGGACTTCCGGCCGCTGTTGTCTTCAGATTTCTTGATTTTATCCGCTATTAGCGGTAGAAATCCGAAGACAAAGGCGGACGCTAGCGCTCCTACAGTTCCAAACTTCCCCTCCGTTACTCTCACCTTCATGGCTAGGTTCTCAAGAACGATTCCGCGTGGTCCGCTTCTTGGTCACCAAAAGATCCCAAAGTCCAAAAAAGCGGCCGGGCCGCAAAACGGGGGAGTCCCCCGGGCCCAGCCGCATTTTATTGTCATTATAACCTTTGAAGCAATGGACAAGACCTAAAGCGCACTTGGTAAAAAAACATTCGCAGCTTCAGATCTTCTCACTATTTTACCGGAAGACCGGACATCTGAAAATCATCCAAATGTCTTACGCGTTCTGTCCGTGGCAGTTCTTGTACTTCTTGCCGCTTCCGCAAGGGCAAGGGTCGTTGCGGCCAATCGCAGACTCTACATGCACCGGACGTTTCTCGGCAGGCTCGGCATTTGTGGAGATTTTGTCCTCTTCCACTACTGACTGGCGTTCCTGATTCGTCTCAATGTGCGCCTTCATAATGTAGGTCGCTACTTCTTCCTGAATGCTGGCGGTCATGGCATTGAACATTTCAAAGCCTTCGAATTGATATTCGCGAAGCGGATCAGTACCGCCGTAAGCGCGCAGGTGAATCCCTTGACGAAGCTGATCCATCGCATCAATATGATCCATCCATTTGCTGTCTACGGAACGAAGTACGATAACCTTCTCGAATTCGCGTACCAGCTCAGCACCCAGACGTTCTTCACGGGCTGCATATTTCTCCAGCACACGGGTGAAGATGTACTCGATGATCTCTTCAACTTCCTTGCCCCAAAGATCGTCACGTGTCAAAACGCCTTCTTCCAACAGCTTGCTGTTTACATAATCAGCAACCTCTTGAAGCTCCCAGTTTTCCGGAATATCATCACTACAGTGGGCGTTAACCACACGGTCAATGACCGGCTTGATCATTTCCACTACGATATCTTTAATGTTGTCAGACTCCAGAATTTCACGGCGTTGTTTGTAGATAATCTCACGCTGCTGATTCATTACGTCATCATATTGCAATACGACCTTACGGATATCAAAGTTGTTACCTTCTACCCGCTTCTGGGCAGATTCCACTGCACGGGTAATCATACGGCTCTCAATCGGCTGATCTTCTTCGAATCCGAGACGGTCCATCATATTCAGGACATTGTCCGCTCCGAAGCGTTTCATCAGTTCGTCGCCAAGCGACAGATAAAATTGAGTTGAGCCCGGGTCGCCTTGACGTCCCGCGCGTCCACGCAGCTGGTTATCAATCCGCCGGGATTCATGCCGCTCCGTACCAATAATATGCAGGCCACCAAGATCGGTCACACCTTCACCCAGTACAATATCCGTACCACGGCCAGCCATATTCGTAGCGATAGTTACTGTTCCCGGTTGTCCGGCATGAGAGATAATTTCTGCTTCAGCCTCGTGATGTTTGGCGTTCAGCACCTGGTGTCTAACACCCTTGCGTTTCAGCATTTCAGATACGCGTTCGGAATTCTCGATGGATACTGTACCTACCAGTACTGGCTGGTTCTTTTTGTGGCGCTCTACAATCTCCGCTACTACAGCGTTGAATTTGCCATTTTCGCTCTTGTACACGACGTCTGGCATATCATCACGTTTGTTAGGTTTATTGGTCGGCACCTGGAGAACTTCCAGCCCGTAGATCTTCTTGAATTCCTCTTCTTCCGTCTTCGCAGTACCTGTCATACCACCCAGCTTACGGTACATCCGGAAGTAGTTCTGGAACGTAATTGTAGCGAGCGTCATGCTTTCATTCTGTACCTGAATCTCTTCCTTGGCTTCAATCGCTTGATGCAGTCCGTCACTATAACGGCGTCCGGCCATCAGACGGCCCGTGAATTCATCGACAATAACAACCTCTTCATCATTTACTACATAATCCACATCACGGCGCATAATAGCATTAGCCTTGAGGGCTTGTACGATATGATGGTTCAAGGTTACATGGGCATGGTCGTATAGATTCTCAATGCCAAAAGCACGTTCAGCCGTAGCGACACCCTTCTCGGTCAAAGCCACGGACTTCACTTTAATATCAATCGTATAGTCCTCTTCAGCAGTCAGCTTCTTCACGAAACGGTCTGCGGCGTAATACAACTCTGTCGATTTCTCAGCCTGTCCGGAAATAATAAGCGGGGTACGGGCTTCATCAATCAAGATGGAGTCAACCTCATCAATAATACAGAAGTATAGCGGGCGTTGTACCATTTGCTCCTTGTAGAGCACCATGTTGTCACGCAGGTAGTCGAAGCCGAATTCATTGTTCGTGCCATACGTAATATCGCAGGCATAAGCGCTTTGTTTATCAGCATGGTCCATACCGTTCAGGTTCACCCCGACGGTCAAGCCCAGGAAGTTATAAATTTGTGCCATTTGCGCACTGTCGCGCTGAGCGAGATAGTCATTTACGGTTACAACATGCACGCCTTTACCCAGCAATGCATTCAAATATACCGGCAGCGTTCCTACCAGTGTCTTACCTTCACCTGTCTTCATCTCGGAGATCCGGCCTTCATGCAGCGCCATTCCCCCAACCAGCTGTACGTCAAAATGCCGCATGCCCAGCGTCCGTTTGGAAGCTTCGCGTACGGTTGCAAAGGCCTCGGGAAGAATCTCTTCCAAGGTTTCGCCCTTCTCAATACGGGCACGGAATTCTTCAGTCTTAGCTTTGAGCGCTTCATCCGAAAGCGCCACAAAATCCGGCTCCAGTCCATTAATTACTTCGACCGTCTTCATTAGACGTTTGACATCCCGTTCATTGGTGTCGCCGAATATTTTCTTTACAAGTCCTAGCATGGTTAACCCCTTTCATGCAACACAGATGGTGGAATCGAGCCCATCCCACAAAATTGAAAGGGCCATATATTATTTCGATTCCGCTGCTTCATAAATTGTAACAGTTTGTAAGAGATGCCGCAATACGAGCAGGCCGCAACCTTATTTTACAAAAAAAGCTCAGTCGCGTTTTAACTTCATATTTTCGCTGAAATGCCGCTGTACCTTTGGAGGGCAATGTCGCCCTTTTTTCTGTCTCCGTTTATATACGCACAAGAGCCCTATTCGATTCACACGAATAGGGGCTCGGTTAATTTTCTACGTCAGACTGAAACGAATAACGCTGCCTCAGCTATTGCCTTGTTGATTTTCAGAATCTAGTTCTGTTCAATCAAGCCATACTTTCCATCATTCCGTTTGTAAACAACACTCACTTCAGAAGTGTCGATGTTGGAGAACACAAAGAAATTATGTCCAACCATGTTCATTTGCAGGATCGCTTCCTCGACATCCATAGGCTTCAAGGTAAACCGCTTGTTACGCACAACTTCCAAATCATCATAATCCTGTTCCTCTACAGCAACAGCACTAGGGGATCCTTCTACAAACAGCGTCTTCAGGCTTCCTTCCTGGCGGAACTTACGATTAAGTTTGGTCTTGTGCTTACGGATTTGGCGTTCCAGCTTGTCCACAACTGCATCAATGGAAGCGTACATGTCATCACTGCGGTCCTCGGCACGAAGCGTCACACCTGCCAGTGGAATGGTTACCTCCACCGTATGAAGGCCGCGGACAACGCCAAGCGTCACATATCCTTCTGAGGTAGGGGGTGCATCGAAATACTTCTCAAGTCTGCTGAGCTTCTTATCAACATATTCTCTCAAAGCGTCGGTCACTTCAATTTGTTGACCTCGAATGCTGAATTGCATGGGCACTCCTCCTTTGTTTACATTTTCATTATACCAAATTGTCAGCGCTAAGTAAAAAACAAATCATGACAGCCTTTACATTTAGCTAACATAAGATGCGATTATTTCCCCGAAAATACACAATTGGCCCGGAAGGGGCAGTTTTTAATTACCCTCTTCCGGACCAAAGTCAATTACTTCTACTTAGTATGAATACGCAGGATCTCCACCGGTGACCATGTGTTTTCACTGCCGGTAATGAGATATACCTTGTAGCTGGTATTCGCAGTCAGGCCGGTTAAGCCCAGCGTCTGTCTTACTCCAGGAGCAGGGGCAGGGCTGATTAAACCCGTCCAAGGAGCTGACAGCGCTGTTCCTGCACTATCTTTTCCCTGGGCAATTTGAGCTGCATTCGGATCAGCTGCATTAGCCGGCAACACCACATATCTTACCGGTGCAGCAGTCCCACCTGCTTGCCCGTAGGTGACATACACATCTGCTGTAACCGTACCTATCTCCCCTGGTTTAACAGCAGTAATAGACGTTGCACTGCTTGCAGCAGTGGTTAAACGCAGTGTCGATACTTCAGACCAGTTTCCGTAAGAATCAGCAAGCGTTACATAGGCTGCATACTCAGTACCCGCCTGCAAGCCATAGACAGAGAAGGATACAGTTGTATTGCCTGTTGCTGCAGTCTTCCCGCTATAGACACCAGCTGTTCCGGCACTGGTCAGGCCGTCTCTAATCTGCAAAGCGCTCGGTGCCGATACAGTACTGCTGTAAGGTGCCACAACATAATAGACATCGCCAGTCACTGAAGGTGTAAGATACACATCTGCTGTAACAACACCAACATGGCCGTAGGTTACACCACTTACAGATGGAACAGTGATGCCACCGCCATTGCCTCCTCCACCACCGCTGCCTCCGCCTGTACCGCTAGTTGGAATTGGCGTTGGTGCAGGTGTTGCCGAAGGTGCAGGTGTCGCGGTTGGCGCGGTTGTTGGCGTAGGTGTAGGTGTTACAGTACCACCAGAGCCATCCGGCCGGTTAGCTACCGAATTTCCGATGATGGTAACCGCTTCGGCTCTTGTCAGCGATTTCTTAGGGCCGAAGGTTCCGTCTGTATACCCGTTGATAATTTTCTTATTGGCTACCGCAGCAACGGATCCCCGTGCCCACACAGAAATCTGGGCACTATCCTTGAATGCAAGTGTAGTGCTGCCTGTGTTCAGACTAAGTAATCTGGCAGTAATTGCCGCTGCTTCCTGTCTTGTCAGCGGGCTTAAAGGGCGAAAGGTTTTGTCGCTAAAACCGGCGATATATCCGGCTTTTACAGCTTTCGCTACTTCATTGTAAGCCCAGTTGGATTTTTGAAGATCCTTGAAGCTGATAGCCGCCGTATCCGTGAATCCAAAGAGGCGGTTTACAAAAGCAACGTATTCGCCCCGGGTAATCACCTTATTGGGCTTAACCGTACCATCAGGGTATCCACCCAAATATCCTTTGTCCAGCCAGTTCTGCAGTTGGCTTTGTGCCCAGTGTCCCTTAATATCCTTTGGCACAGAAGCGGCAGAAACACTGCCCAGAGCCCCGAACAACATGCTAACTCCAAGTAGTACGGTCATAAATCCACGCCATGTTTTCTTCATTCAGCTGTTCATCCTCCTGAGTGTTTGATGGGCATAGGCTTCACTCATCGCTTCTTCCACATCCTCCCGGAAGCATACGCCATAGTTGTGTATGTCGAGGCACATTGAGAGCCCAACGTCTTACATTACCCTCTACAAGGGTGAATCTAACAAAAAATTGGCAAAATGTTGGGAACTGTTGATTTAACCTACGCTCATTCTTTCTTATTTTGCTACTCTGTTAATTACCTGAACAACAAAAAAGGACCTCGGGAGTAATCCCAAGGTCCGCGCTAGCGTAGTCTCAATTGCTAACCATCTACCATATATGTAGGTCGGCTTCGCCGGATGATTATAATTTGATGACGTTAGCTGCTTGTGGTCCGCGTGCGCCTTCTACGATATCAAACTCTACGGATTGTCCTTCATCCAAAGTCTTGAAACCGTCAGTTTGAATCGCGGAGAAGTGTACAAATACGTCGCCACCATCGGCAGTTTCGATGAAGCCATAACCTTTTTCTGCGTTAAACCATTTAACTTTACCTTCCATTGATTAAACATTCCCTTCGTCATCAGATGAACGTGAGTCTTGCTCACAAGTCGACTATACCACCGCTGCTTCTTTATTGTCAATTGGAATAGTAAATGTTTTCTTTCAATAAATTACCATCCCTAAATTTAATATAAAGTCGTCATACTTGTGATATTTTTCATCAAAAAAGGAGCAGACGCTATTTAATACCCGCCTGCTCCTGAGATGAATCATCAGGAAATTATTATTTTTTCCGGTCCATCAGGAAGCTGTCCGGGGTGTATCCGGCTTCGTAGGCATTGCGCTGTGCTTTAGCCTGATTCCGTTTCTGGAGCCAATCTTGAGCTTCCAGGCGGAGGACATTCATGCGGGCAGTGATTTCTGTATCACGCTCCACAATCCGTGCGATTTCGACCTTTTGCGACTCTCGTGCAGGATTAGACGAAAGCTGGCGAGTCATGTCGTCTATCAGTTGCTGACGCTCCTCCACAAAAACTTCAAGTTCCTCATAATCAGCATCGTTCAGCCGCTCCAGGATGTCTTTCGTCAACAGCTGCAGCTGCGTAATCAGCTCATCCATGCGAGCTTTCCGTCGGTAACGGCGCCTGGCCGCCCTGGCCAGCCGCAATTTTGGAGGCCTGCAGCCAGGTCTCCCGCAGTTCGGTTAAGTAGCCTACCGCTTCCTCAGCTTTCACTGCATCCTTGCGGATATTCGCTTCTACGAGCAGGAAACTCGTATACTCGTAGAGTGAATATAGTCCTTCAGACACCTCGTAGCTACGATCAAGCGTACTCATCAGCTCACTGACGATGGTTTGCGCCTTACCGAGATTAATATTGGTTTTTTCAAGATCGTTCCGTTTCAGACCGTCCAGCCCTGCCCGGATGAAGCGGATGGCTCCGTCATAGAGCATGATCACCAGTTGGGCAGGTGTAGACGTCTGAACGGAAGACTGGCGGTATTTATCGTATGGAGAATTAATCAATGATCTCACCCTTTAACTGTTATGATGATTGACCCATGCTGGATAGTAAACTGGAGGACTGAGATTGCATCTTACTCATTGCCGTTTCCATCGCAGTGAACTGCTTGTAGTAGCGATTCTCCGTATTTGCCAGGTTTCTCTGCATGAGAAGAATTCGACTATTGTACCCCTTCATCGTCTTACCCATTACACTTTGTTCTTTAAAGGTGCTGGATAGATCCATTGAGTTTTTGTTTGTTCCTGCGCGTTCAGCAATATTGCTAAGTGCAGCACTTATCTTATCTGCCATCTTATCAAAAATACCGTCATTTACAGCATTTCCCGGACCCTGGAACAGGTCAAGAGCAAGCTGAGGATTTGCACTGATGGCAGCCTTCAGCTTCGTTTCGTTCTCAATCACCAACATGCCGTCTGAGGCATAATTCCCTGTGGTAATCCCAAGCGTACTAAGCGGACCCAACTTCTCCGTTATAACTCCGCGCATTTGGGATAGGACATTTTTTATAATGTCATTATTCTTTAGAAGACCACTTTGTGCCTTCTCTGTCCAGGTCTTAATATCTGCTTCTTTTAATTCCTTCTTCTGCTCATCCGTCAGTGGCCTGAAATCACGATATTTAACTTCATCAATTTTGGAATTCAGCGTTTTGATCAAGCTGTTGTAGTCTTCTATAAAGCCTTTAATGGACTCTATAGCTTTATCCGGGTCAGATTGGGTTGTAATTTTGATCGTATTGTCACCTGTTATTGGAGGTGGAGCGGTTGGATTTGCAGGATCAACAGGACCTCTTATAACCGTTTCCTTCAGCAGCGTCAGTTGGACGCCATTAATTGTGAAAACATTGTCGTTCGTATCTTTAATGAGTTCACCATTAATAGAGACGATGGCGTTCTGTCCAGTCTTAACATTGTAATCACTGGGACTCCCTACAGCAGGCTTTACACCTTTGAACAACTGCAGCAGCTCGAAGGAATCCCCCCCAAGCTTTACTTCGCTGCCAGAGTCCGCAGTCAGCTTCAATTTGCCGCCAGTAAATTCTGCCTGTACTTTAGTTGTACCCGACTTCGCGTTAATCTCAGCTACAACATCATTAATAGATTTTGTTCCGTCAAAGGAGAAGGATTCACCATTGACGCTGAATTTGTATTTCAACTTCTCGGCATCTGCCTCGATTGTCGTATCCAGCAGATTTTGGAGGTGAGCCAATGTTTTGGTACCATCGCTGGTTCCGGCCCCAATGGTCTCTACTTCCGTAACAGTTCTCTTGGTGAATAAAGCCAATAAGGTACTTCCGTCCCCTACCTTTACATCCCTTGTTGCTTTGTATCCAGAAGCTGGATTAGGATCTCCACTGGTCTTGGAGGCAATACTCAATTTCCCTGTAATCTCATCATAGCTTGCAATAGCATTGGCAGTCGGGTGGGAATTAATGGTTGCCACCATCGTTGATATAGAAGTAAGACCATTGAACAGGGATTTGCCATCCTTGTCCTTAAATTCCACCCCATTAATGGCAACATCAAAACCCTTCTTCAGGTACTCGGTTCGGGCATCCTCTGAAAGACTAAATAAATCAACACCATCGAGCTGAGCCAAAGAAGTAACGCTTGGTACTCCTTGTCCTAATCCTGTATTCATCTGCAGCGTTGTCCGGGCAGCCAACTGACTAACACTTACCTCCATGTTAATTCCATTGGCGGAAGCCAGAGCCTCTGCTTTTACGGCATCCGTGTTTCCAGTAGTAATTGCCTTATTCGCATTTAGAGCCGCATTCCCGCCATATTTCACAATCAATTTGTTTTGCCGAAAATCGTAGAGTTTACTGTTCAGCTCCCGGTAGCTTTCCCGCGTCCACTGCAGGAGCTGCTTATCTTGGGTAAGCTTATCTAGGGGCACCCGTTTGGCGGCCATCATACTCTTGACCATGCTATCAATGTCCATGCCTGAGAAACCATTTACACGTGTTACCAAGTTGACACCTCCAAAGGTTATATTTTTTCGTCTACAAGTATTCCTGCGATTTCCATCATACTAGCTACAAGATCAAGCGTCTTCTCTGGCGGAACTTCGCGTATTAATTCACCGGTATCTTTGTTAAGCACCTTCACCATAATATCATGTGTCTTCTCATGGATGCTGATCTCCAGCGTGGTCTGGGGTCCTTGCAGAGATTGAACAGCCCGTTCAATGGTGCGGATCAACTGTTCCTCAGCAACGGATACATTCACGCCCTGCTTTTCTTTCAGACTCATCTCCTTGGCATTACGGATCGCAGAGACTTGATTTACAGGTGATACCGGTCCACTACCCGATGCTGTTGTTGATTCAGTTCTACCCTGTCCGCTTGTTGTAGAACTAGCAGTAAGTGAAAACTGTACATTCATTAACCCCGACCTCCACTATACACTTTAATACTTTATATATCGGTTAGTTTCAGGGATAATTTAGGATTTTGTTCAAGTCAAGCAAAAAAAGAAAAAAGGCCCCGGGTTTCCCCGAAGCCTAGTGTGAAGCGCGTAAATCTTAACGAAGCAATTGCAGAACGCCTTGTGGCTGTTGGTTAGCTTGCGCCAACATAGCTTGTGCAGCCTGAGCAAGGATGTTGTTCTTAGTTTGTTGCATCATTTCTTTAGCCATATCAACGTCACGAACACGGGATTCAGCAGCAGTCAGGTTCTCTGAAGCTGTACCCAAGTTGTTGATAGTGTGTTCCAGACGGTTTTGAACAGCACCCAGTTTAGAACGCTCGCTGGATACGAATGCAGTTGCTTTGTCCAGAACTTCGATAGCTGCAGATGCGCCTTCTTTAGTGGCAATGTTCAGAGCTGCTTCGCCTTTAACATCATTAGTTCCGTTAGTTACAGTATTTGTCTTAGTGAAACCAGCATCGCCAGCTTTACCAGTGATACCCAGAGCATTCGAGCGAACGTCTTTGATGGACAGGCTCATGGATTGGCCTTTGTTTGCACCGATTTGGAAAGAAGTTTCGAAGTCTTTTTGAATTCCGCCATCTTTCAAAGTAAGACCGTTACCATCAGCACCTTTAGCGTTTGATGTGATGACCAATTTGTTAGTATCGGTAGTAGTACCCACAGAAAGAGTTACGCCTTCAATTTTAGTTGCAAGAGTATCTACGATTGCTTTAGCAATATCTCCTGCACCTACGGCACCAGTAGCGTTAGCGGAAGCACTGATGTTAACTCCAAGGCCTTTACCAGTGTAAGCACCTTTTGTAGCATCATAGAACTCAATTTGTTGGTCACCAATCGTGAATCCTGTTCCAATCAATTTTCCAGCAGCAGCGGCTGTAGTAACACTTGTGAAGTCAAGAGTTCCTTTTGCTGCAGTATGCGTTGTGCTGCCTACAGCAGCAGTAGCTCCACTAGTAATCAAACTTGCTGTACCAGTCGCTACAGCAGCAGACATATAACCACTAGTTCCATCGAACTTTCCTCCAGCTGCGGTAGCAACGGCCTTAAGCTCAACGTCATCCGCGGTACCTCCAACTGTGAAACTTCCTTTTAATACATCATTAGCATCAATTGCTTTTTGAAGTCCTGCTCGAAAAGCAGCTGCAGTTGCTGCGGCTTTGGGTGCTGCACCAGTAGCAGCAGTTATAGCTGCACCGTCTGTAGCATCAAGAGTATAACTAATTTCTTGGCCGTTAATTGTTAGTGAGAGCTTATCGTTTGTCGCACCAGCGATAACTTTCAGCGTTTGCGTTGCTTGACCGTGAACGGTTGTACCACCACTAACAAAACCGTCTTGAGCAACACCAGTTCCAGCAAGACTCGCTTTTCCATCACCTTGCAACAATTTCTGAGTATTGAACTCAGTAGTGTTACCGATACGGTTGATTTCGGAAGTCAGTTGGTTCATTTCGTCTTGCAGAGCTTGACGATCGGAATCAGTGTTTGTTCCGTTAGCGGATTGGTTAGCGATTTCGCGTTGACGTTGAAGGATGGAGTGAGTTTCGTTCAATGCACCTTCAGCGGTTTGAATCAACGAGATACCATCTTGAGCATTACGGGAAGCTTGATCCAAACCGCGGATTTGACCGCGCATTTTTTCGGAGATTGCCAGACCGGCAGCATCGTCACCGGCACGGTTGATGCGAAGACCGGAAGACAATTTCTCAATATTTTTACTAGTGTTGGCTGTGTTGATGGACAGTTGGCGATGAGTGTTCAACGCCGGGATATTGTGGTTGATAATCATTTGATATTTCCTCCCTGAAATTAAGTTAGTTCCACATCCATGTGGTAAACGCCGAACCATTAAGGTCGGCCGCCCTGCCGGATCAGCGTCTAATACATATATCGACTGTATGTCCCCAACTGTTTAGAGCTTTTTAAAGTTTTTTTATTTTTCTTTTATTTTTCTTCTCCAATCGACAAAAAAAACCGAGCAGTATATTGCTGCTCAGGTTGGTTAAACAGTTCCGAATATTTAATTATTGGCATTTGAGCCGCGCAGCCGATTAATTAGCGCATTCAAATCAGACTGTTGAGGAGCAACAGATTCACGGTTCGACTCTTGGATGGAGAGATAGACTTCTTTGCGGAAAATATCAACATGTTTCGGTGCAGAAATCCCCACTTTAACTGTATCCCCATCCACACTTAGGATCGTCAGCTCAATCTGGTCCTGTATCACGATGGACTCCCCTTTTCTGCGGGACAGTACGAGCATGTTATCCACCATCCTTTCCGTCTATAGTCGACTGTTCCTGCAGCAAGCTATGCTTCGTATGATAAGGGGCCTTGTGCAAAACAATCTGTTTGCCGGATAGGCCTGTAGGATTGAGTACAACGGGAGCGAGAAGATTAATCGTTGATTGATCTAATTGCTCTTTTAATGTAATAATGCAGCGGACAACGACATCTTTGCCAATCCCTAACTCTTCAGCTTCATCATCCGGCAACTCAAACTCAAAGGTGGGGTAAAAGACAAAGGGATCACCTAATAAGAAAGATAGACCTATGGTTTTTACAGACTGTAATACCCAAAACGGAGTTTCCGCCATCGGTATCAGAGCAAATTCAGTCTCCTCATCGAAGCCGGGCAATCCTTTAGAGAAATGATAGATCTGTTCTTCGTCTATTTCTAGTTTACCCCAAGACAGCGTTTCAATAATCAAGTTGTTCACTCCTTAAAAGTTCTGCAATGCAAAACTATTCCTTAGGCATAATATAATATTATTAGAAAAGTACAAAAGCTATAGAGGCGCTCTAGGCACATCTATAGCTTAACAAGCTACAATTGAACATTCACTTCGGGTGGAATAAACTGAATCGATGCATATTGCTGCATGTAAATATTCAGCTTGCCGCGAGTATATTCAGTCTCCGGACGATGTCTCTCGACTTGTATATCAACCTCTGCTGCCCGAAAGCTAATTTGGGGAGCTCTCGTCTCAATATGGATATCCACGTTATCATAGGAGGCCGGCCCACAAGGCTCAGGGAAGGAATTCGGCTCAGTATCCATGCCATATATTTCAGCTATCGTATTACCAGGCTTAAAAAACTCAGCCATTCTTGTTCCTTGCTCCACTCTGCGGGCAATCGCTTGTAGATACAACTGCTGAATTCCTGAATAGATACGTTTGTTCATATCCAATACACTGCCTCCGTTATAGGCGGCGTGTGCCCTCGTTTGGTCAATAGTAAGCTCCGGCCGGAATGACTGCACGTTGAGTTCCCCTGGGGTAGTCGTTACATTTACCTCTGCCTTGGGCTGAGACATGGAGAACGTGCCGGGATCAGCATCAATACCAATTATCGCCGGTGTCTGCCGAATTTGCAGAATGGACTGCATAAGCGAACTTCACCTCCGTTATCTGATAAAGTCCACGAGTGTGGTAGATATAATCTTAGCACCTACCGACAAAGAGGCATTGTAGATATTCTCTTGAATTTTGGACTTCATAATAAGCTCCTCGTAATCGGCATCTTCCGTCTTCGCTTGCAGATCCGTCAGGTTGATATTGAGATCGCTAAGGCGGTCCTGCATTAATTCCACGCGATTAGTCTTAGCACCTATCTCTGCGCGGGCAGATAAAATGGTTTCAACCCGTGTATCGATTTTGTCCAGTTGACCTGATATGGCTGTTAAATCACCTTTTTTCAAGGCATCAGAAATGTTATTAATAATTGAGAATAGATTATCAGAATCCCCAGTATGACCAAACACATCATTACCAGTCATATTAATAGGCATCTGCACACCTTCACCTACAATATACTGAATTTGTCCAGAATCTGTAGTGACCGGCATGGAAGTGTCATAGGTCCCATCTGCCCCTTTGGCAAAATCATACGGCTTGGCATCATATTTCTCACCATTAAAGATGTATTTACCATTGAGCTTGCTGTTGGAGATATCCACAAGTTGCTGTTTGAGCTGCAAAACCTCTTCGTTGATGCTGTCCAAAGCCGATTGGGGATTGCTTCCTGTCGATGCTTTCACGGTAAGCTCCCGCAGACGCTGCACAACATCTCCTGCCTGGCCCAGCACAGTATCATTATAGTCAAGCCAAGAGAGAGCACCGTCTACGTTCCTGGTATATTGTTCATTTGACGAAAGCTCCGCACGGTAACGCAAGGAATATGTAATTCCTACAGGGTCGTCGGAGGGCTTGTTGATCTTCCGCCCGCTGGCAAGCTGCAGCTGTGTATCGTTCATGGTACGCGCATTGCGGTTCAAGTTAAGCAGCAGCTGTGAATTCATCATATTGGAGGTCACCCTCAACATATGCTCTTCCTCCTCTATCTGCCGACGGTGCCGGTAGAATTAATCAATTTATCGAGCATTTCATCAAAAGTCGTCATAAAACGCGCAGCAGCACTGTAAGCATGCTGGAATACCAGCATATTCGACATTTCTTCATCCAGTGATACGCCGCTTACAGACTGGCGGCGGGAATTCACTTGCTCGACCAGAAAGTCCGAATTGCTTGCCTGGCGGGCAGCCTCTTGTGATTGAATACCAAGCTGGCCAACCATAGAGCTGAGATAGGATCCGACAGTGCCTGTTGTAGAGCCGCTTGCTGTAGTAAATGTATTATTATCTTTGAGATTGCTGAACATCAGGGCCAAGGTATTATTGCCTTTGATCACTGAAACCTGGCCAGCAGCATCAGTAGTTGCACGCATCGAAGTTGCAAATAGACTTGGGTCGGCTGCAATCTCCGGATTTAAACGAATATTGCCGGCAGTGATAGCTTCACCTGCGACAGCAGGGGTAAAAAATGCGCGGCCTGAGCTGCCATCCATACCAAATCCCAACTGATGCATGCCGTTCAGGCCCTTAACAGTAGTTTTCAGATCACCTGTCAGAGGAATAGGAATTGCAGTACCTGCAAGCAGTGTGGTCTTAGTCCCGTCTACATTTATGATTTCTGAGTCTTTGAGTACTGTAGTTCCTGCGGGTACAGTAGAGCCTGCCGGAATAGTAACCTGCACCTCTCCGTTGGCAATCGTATTAGCCAAAGTATCAAGCTGTTTCTTGTAATCTGTGACATAAGTCCTGTTGGAAAATATCATCCCGTAAGCTTCTCCAGCCTTCAGATCTCCAGAATCATAAGCAGCATTAAGGAACGCGCTGTCTACCGTTGCGCTGAGCGCTGCTCCCTGCACAAGATTCCGCCCCCCCAATGAGATGTTATATCCGGCGTCCGTATCTACCACCGTAATATTAGCAATCTTGGACAGCTTGTCCGTCAACAGGTCACGTTGATCCCGCAGATCATTGGCTTGATCCCCCATGCCTTCAATTTTGGCAATGGATTGGTTCAGGTCGACGATAGAACTGAGGTAGGTTTGGATTTCCTTCCCCTTTACATCAATATTGGAGGTAAGATCACGATCAAGATTATTTAGTTGTGTGCTCATATAATTGATTGCATCAGTAAGCGATTGTGTGGTCTGCACTACAATTTTACGGGCCGTTGGGTCCTCTGGATTCTTGCTCAAATCTGACCAAGATTTCCAGAAGTTATCGAGTACGGTCC
Organism: Paenibacillus sp. FSL H7-0357; assembly: GCF_000758525.1. Classification (NCBI taxonomy): domain Bacteria; kingdom Bacillati; phylum Bacillota; class Bacilli; order Caryophanales; family Paenibacillaceae; genus Paenibacillus; species Paenibacillus sp. FSL H7-0357. The sequence goes on from NZ_CP009241.1 coordinate 7,099,836, forward strand.
GGATGCCTGTATCTGAAGGTTCATTCACAATAGCCTCCAGCTTATCAAGAGTATCCGATTGGATGGTCCAGTTGCCGCTGGCGGCACTTTCTCCACGGTATTGGTCATCCAGGAACATTTCCCGGATCCGTTCGATGGAGGTGAATTCTACACCGGTACCCAGCTGGCCAGGAACGGTAGAATTAGTGAGTCCATACGCCTCAATAGGTGAAGCTGCTTTCATATTCACGCGCTGGCGGGTATAGCCCTCCGTATTTGCATTGGCAATGTTGTGTCCGGTTGTATTGAGCGCAGCAGTCTGCGTGAAAAGGCTTCGTCTTGCGGTCTCAATTGAGTGAAATGTCGATGTCATGCTACTTGGTCCTCCCTTGTGATTGCTCCGGCAAAACAGCCAGTAATAAATACATTTCTATCCGCGGGTGTCAAAAAGGCCCGGCCGTGCTGCGCTGTTGCCCTTGTCGGATGGATGATGATAGGTAAAGTCCTGGTTCGGTCTTCCGACAAGCAAATCCAGGGAATAATCTATAAAGGTAAGCGACTGCTCAATCAGCTTCTGGTTTAGCTCATTGGCTTTCTTCAAGCGACGCACTGTGTCTGAAAGCTTCTGCTGAATTTGCAGCAGCCGTAATTTGTCTTCAGGGTCAAATACAAGCCGGGACAGCTCTGTCAGATTCAGATTCAGGTTGGAGCGTATGCCCACATGCTGCAAAAAGGCATACGCAGCCTCCGTGCGCTGCTCTTCAAGCTGTCCAATCAGCTTCATTAATTTGGACTCACGGTTCATGATGTCAATAAGACCATCCACCTTGTTGTCCATAATCGTCTGTTTCTTGACAGCGGCCAGATCCAGCATCTGAAGATGCGCTTCGTCCAGCCGCTCAAGCAATTCAAGCAATTTCGTCAATGCCATGGATGGGTTCACCTAATTCTCGGAGGATTGCTTAAAATAAGGGGCGAGTTTCTCTGCGAGTTTGGCTGCGTCTACTTCATAGGTACCTGCGGAGACCTGTTGCTTCAAGCTGTCAATCTTAAGTGCGCGTTCTGCATCAACCTTGCCGCTGTTCTGGGCTTGCAAGAGCTTAATAGCTTCGTCGGAAATAGAAACCTCATCTTTACGCGTACTCTTCTTCATTTGTTCCTGCCTTTGCGATTCCGCACTGCGTTGATACGGATTAATCGCATTAATTCGTCCGGTCTCGTTAATTTTCATAACTTCCACCTTCCTTTTGATATAAAAAAGCCGATAATCTTTACTAAGTTTATCGGCCTACGTTGAAACATTCTTTATAGCTGCAAACGTTTTTTTACAGAATTTATATACCGCGGAGCTTATCGACTGCCCGGTATGCACCCTCAGATGACTTCTTAAGAGGTTCCGCAGCAGCACTTTCTTTAGCAGCATTTGCAAGATCTTTCGTCAGACGGGAGCGGCAGCTGTCGCACATATGCCCTTCACGGATCAAGGTTCCACACACCTCGCACGGCAGCATCATATTAGGCGCATTTGCTATGGAAATTCGGCCTTCGCGAATAAAACGGGTGATTTCCTTGATCGGAATCTCCGTAGCATCGGACAGCTCCTGAATATTGGTGCCTCTGTTTTTGCGCAGATATTCTACGCAGATTTCATATTGATGTTCAAGCTCTTTGAGACAGGGCTGGCACAGGTCCATGATATTTTTGACATATAACCGGCCGCACTTTGGACAATTGTCTAAATTCATTTCGGCAGCGGCTCCCTTCTTACATTCTTTACAGTGAATTCACGTCTTATGCTCTAGATTACATGATAGCTGAAATTCCGTCTATGATTAGTATCGGCTAAAAAATCGCTTTAATTATATTATAATAGCAAAAAATATGCTAAACGGTCATATCAAAGGAGAAATCACATGATTCGTATTCTTGTCATTGAAGATGATCAGGAAATTTCCGGGCTGCTCGAACGATATTTTCATAAGGAAGGCATGGAATGCATGCGGATCGGGAACGGTTTTGAGGCAAAGGCAGCCTTTGAGAGCAACGGCCCTTTTCAGCTTGTATTGCTCGATCTGATGCTTCCAGGTATGGATGGACTGGAGGTGTTGAGAAGAATCCGTGCGGTCAGCTACGTGCCCGTGCTAATTATGACCGCCAAAGACGGGGAAACGGATAAAATCATCGGTCTCGGCAGTGGAGCTGATGACTATATCATTAAGCCTTTCAGTATCTTTGAATTAATAGCCCGTGCAAAGGCGCTTATCCGGCGGTATATTGATTTTTCAGCCGATCCCCTACTTGAACAAAGCAATCCATACATCTCCTGCGGCGATCTTTTAATTGATCCCGAGCAATGCTCAGTCCTGCAAAACGGTGTCTCCCTCGGTCTGACGGCCACGGAATTTCAAATCGTCTATTTGCTGGCCTCTCATCCCAAAAAAGTGTTCACCCGGGAAAATCTATATACCCGAATCTGGGGTGAAGATTATGCAGGTGCTGGTGCGGAAAACACCATTTCTGTACACATCCGCAGATTGCGCTCCAAAATTGAAGAGGACCCTTCCCTCCCCCGGCATATCATCACAGTCTGGGGAATGGGCTACAAATGGGGTGAAGTATGACGGTTCTTTTCCTTCTTATCAGCCTGATTCTTGCTGTCCTGTTGGCCATTGTCCTTGCCTTCCGCTTACTGCGGCTTCATCGTGAACTGAAACATGTCCGTGAGTTTCTTTTGAACAAGACTGCCTTCACAGAACCCGGACAGGCCCTGCCCAATGAGCGGGTTCGGATCTTTAGCGAAAATCCTATACTTCGCAAGTTAGCTTCCGGCATTAACAGTCTTCTGGACCGTCTGCAAAATGCTGAATCCCGTACAAGGCAAGCAGAGGACGCGCACAAACGGCTGGTATCGAATATCTCGCATGATTTACGCACCCCTTTGACCTCTGTGATGGGCTATTTGGAGGTACTGCAAACGGATGAGAATCTGAGCGGTGCGGAGCAGAAACAATTCATGAACATCGCTTATAAGAAATCCCGCTCGATGTATGAGCTGCTGGATCAGTTTTTTCAATTGGCGAAGATTGAAGCCGGGGATCTCCCCCTGCAAAACGTCCCCATAGACATGAACAGATTGGTCAAGGAAATGCTGGTCGGCCTCTATCCTTCTTTTCTCAGCCTGTCACTGGAGCCTGTTGTGGAGATTCCGCAAAAACGCTTGTATGCGCTTGGTGATAGCATGGCTGTGGAACGCATCGTAGGCAATTTGCTGTCCAACAGCTTGCGGCACGGGGCTTCCTCCGGAATAATCGGGGCGCGGCTCACCGAAACGGAGGATCACATTTCGCTTGAAATCTGGGATAACGGACCAGGAATTTCGCCAGGGAATTTGAAGCTTATTTTCGAAAGAATGTACACGCTTGAACCTGCCCGCACATCCGGCAGCAGCGGCAGCGGCTTGGGACTCACGATAGCCAGACAGCTGGCGCTCAAGCTGGGGGGAAGTCTCCATGCCGCTTCGATACCGGGGGAACGCACCTCTTTTATTTTGCAGCTGCCTAAGGCTTCCTCCTGCTGAATTGTGGAATATTAAAGAAAAAGTAAGAATTAAGTCATAGTTAAGTAAGGGTATTCCTCTAAGCTGAGTCCATACCTTTACTGAGGAGAGACAATCAATGATTCCTATTCTGCAAACCCGTGACTTAAACAAGCGCTACCGAAACTCGGCCGTAGTTGAAAATTTGAACCTGACCGTGCGCCAAGGTGATATTTATGGTCTTCTCGGCCAGAACGGAGCCGGCAAAACTACGACCCTGCGCATGATTTTGGGATTAATCCAGCCTACCTCCGGCAGCATCGAATGGCTTGGTAATCCGCTGCACAGAACGCTTTACAGCCGGATTGGCTCTATTATCGAAACTCCGGGATTCTATCCACATCTGACAGCCGCCGAGAATCTTGAAATTCACCGCCGGATGAGCGGCATTCCCGAGAGGGAATCCGTGATGGAGCATCTGAAGCTGGTCGGTCTGCAGCAGGCCGCACATAAAAAGGCAAAACAGCTCTCACTCGGCATGCGCCAACGCCTCGGCATTGCCCGTTCACTCATGCATCGTCCGGACATGCTCATCCTGGATGAGCCGATTAATGGGCTTGACCCCCTTGGCATTAAGGATACCCGCGAGCTTATTGTAGACCTGCAGAAGAAGCGGGAATTGACCGTGCTGATCTCTAGTCATATTTTGGGTGAAATCGAGCTTATGGCCAACCGGATCGGTATTATGCATAAAGGCAGACTCATTGAGCAGTTGGATTACGAAGAAATCCAGGGCAAAAACCGCCACTATCTTGAGCTTAAGGTAGACGATGATCAGCAGACGGCCGTGTTATTGGAGCAGCAGCTTGGAATTCACAAGTTCCAGGTGTGGGAAAAGGGAGTGCTCCGCTTGTACGAGGGCTTCGACAACAGCGGTGAAATCAACCGCCAGCTGGTGGTGCACGGGATTGAAGTGAAAGAACTGGCCATCCGCGCCGACTCACTCGAGGATTTCTTCATCCATGTCACCAGCCAAAAGGAGCTGAACTAAGATGCTGTACTGTGAATGGCTCAAGTTCCGAAAATCACCGCTTTTCTGGGCTCTCCCCGCAGTAAGCCTGTTTGGCCCATTGTTGTTTATGGTAATGCGCCTCGGAGAACCAATGTCCTGGGAAGGTTATCTCTCGAATGAAAAGCTGATGTATGCATTCATGACGGTAACCCTTTGGATTGCTCTACTAGCCAGTCAAATCATCTCCAAGGAATATACAGATTTTACGGCTTCTGTGTTATACACCTATCCACGCTCCAGAATGTCGATTATATTCACCAAACTAATCATAGCTTTCCTGATTTTATTGGCCAGCACGTTTATTGAATTTATAGGGATGTATATTACCATTTGGATTTTTAAAGGAGAGCCGTTGCCTACAGAACTGCTGACCGATCAATTAGCACGCGCAGGGCTGTTCCTGCTGGGTCAGCTTGCGGTTCTGCCGCTCTTTGCTCTATTTAGCCAGATCAGCCGTTCACTGCTTGTACCCGTGCTGGTGGCAGTGGCCGCTACGATTACTAATCTGAGTCTTGGACTCAGCGGCAGCAAATATTTTTGGTATTCGCCTTTTTCCGTGGTGGCTGCTCCCTATGTATCCGGTATTGGAAACATCGAGACCGGAAAGATCGTAATGCTGATTGTAATTGTGTTCCCGGTCTCGCTGGCTGCGCTGCTCATGCATACCTTCAAAATGGAAGTAAAATGACCGTTCTAAGATCTGGCCCAGGTCAAGCTGTATATTTCCGCAGTGCAGCCCAAACTCGCGCTTAGCCGGATTATCGTTTCCGCGCACGCACGGATAGTGCTTCCTGTGGTATAGATATCATCAACAATGATAATCTGCAAAGGCCGGTCCTGCGGATTCAATGATTCCAACAGATCTTCAAAACTTGATAGAACTTTAGAATCTCGGCTAGCGGCAAAAGCGTGCTTCATATCTGCCAGCCGCTCGGCCCGGGTCTTAAAGCTCTGTTTGCCGGTATGATGGGTACGGATCAGCATCGGGAGCTGTGGTATCCCTCTGCGCCGGGATAGAATCTCCGCCAGCCGTTCGGCCTGGTTGAACCCTCTCTCCACGAGCCGGGAGTCACTGACAGGAACAGGAATCAGCAAGTCGGCCTGCCAAAAACGATTCCGCTCGTTTTTTCTGGCAGGAAGTGTGGTGTTTGAGAATCTGCTCTGCACCGGACGGCTGCTGTGCATTAGCTGCTCCCGTTCTTCCTTCAGAATGGAATATGCCCTGTCCAGCATCAGGCCAAGCATTGAAACCAGCTTCTCATCGCCGCGATATTTGTACCGTCCCAGAATCTCACGCATCACACTCGTATAAGCAACCGCACTGCGGTTACACACAATTGGACCTGGCTCGCTGCTCCGGGTACAATCGGGACAGCCGACATGGCGTCCGCATTTACTGCAGCGCGGACAGCGAATCCAGGGAATAGCCGCTTCACAGCCCGCACAGATTCCAGGCAGTTCTGTTGCGGGCTGGCTGTGTTTCCCGCAGATCAGGCACTGCTGCAGGGAAGGGGCAAATAAGGATCGAATATTTGCCAGCCTCAAGAGTGAGAATTTCATATCCATTTCTCCTTGCTTATCAACCCTTGCCTGCGGGCAATGGCATTCATTGTCCGAATCTGCGAAATGGCTCCGCGCTGTGACCTTGTCCACTGCGGAGATAAGAAGATCACCGATCCATCTGGATCGTCCTTTGATCTCCCGGCCCGGCCTGCCATCTGGACAAGTGAGGCCTCATCGAACAGACCACTGTCAGCATCCAGAATAAATACATCGCTTCGCGGGACTGTTACTCCCCGTTCAAGAATCGTAGTTGTCACCAGCAGGGAGATTGCCCGGCTGCGGAATCCCGCCACCTTCTCTGCTCTTTCCGGATCCTGGGATGAGGTACCTTCAATGGTTTTGCCCGGAAAACTCCGGCGCAGAAGCGACAGCAGTCCGGCAATATGGGAAATCCGCGACACAAACACAAATATCTGCGCTTCCCGGACAAAAGAGCTGCCCAGTGCCTTCTTAAGCTTCCCAGGCAGAGTTCTGCGCTTCAAGCATTGCTGTACCGGCGCCATGGTCAGATGCTGCGGTACGGGCAAGGGATGGCCATGAAAACGCACAGGCACTCTGGCATGCGGAAGTCTGCCGTTACGTGCTTGGCGCTGCAGCTCCGGTGGCGGCGTCGCCGACAAATAGATAAAACGGCCGTCCGGCTTGCACGCATGCTCGGCAGCAAAGGCCAGCATTGGATCATTGACGTAGGGGAATGCATCCAGCTCGTCAATTATGACCAGATCAAAGCTCTGATGAAAACGCAGCAGCTGATGGGTGGTCGCCAGCACCATCTGGCTCTGGCCCCAGCGGTCCGGACTGCCGCCGTATAGCACGAAGAGCGTCCTGTCCGGGAACGCCCGGCCCAGCCGGGGAGCCAGCTCCAGTACGACGTCGCGGCGTGGCGTCGCTATCAGCATGCGTCCCCCGGCAAGCAGCACCGCCTCCAGAAGCGGGAAAGTGATCTCCGTCTTTCCCGCTCCTGTAACCGCCCAGAGCAGGAACCGCTCTGGGCCCTGGACGGCGGAGCGCTGGCGCGGCTCTGCCAGGAACCCCAGTGCAGCGCCGGCGGCTCCCGCCTGCGCGCTGCTCAACCCCCACCGGCGCGCTGCTACGGTGGGACTGACACCGGCCGTACACCGTACGGCCGGAAGGGCCGCGCTGCGCAGCAGCAGCGCGCAGGCCCGGCTGCGCCCGAGCGCGAGGCAGGCCTCGCAGTAGGCGCAGCCGGCGAGGCCGCACGCGGCGCATGCCGTGCGGCCGGTGGCGACGCTGCCGCAGCGCAGGCAGCGCATGTCCGCGCGGCGGGCGACAGCGCCGCGCAGGGGCAAGCGGAGCCGCGGCAGGCGAAGCGCCGCAGTACGCAGGAGGCTGCCTGCGCTGGGCAGCCGCGCACGGACATCCCTGCCTTTGCTCTCACTCAATTCTTCCGCCCCAACTTCCCTGCTCGTCCTCTCATTCCATGCATCAACGCCTACTCTCCTGCTCTCCCTCCCACTCCACGCATCATCTACCGTATCCCTAGCTCTACACTCACTCCATTTATCGCCCGCCACTTCCCTGCTTCCCCGCTCTCTCCTTGCCTCACCTGCAGCCTTCTGTAAGCTCTCAGTCTGCTTAGCTCTCTTTCCTACCCCCGAGCTCCATCGCCGCAGTTTCCCCTGGCTCTCTTCAGCCCTGCTGCAAGCGGCCTCAAGCTTCAGCCGCCCCTGCAAATGTGCGAGCTGCGCTGCAGCTTGCCAATTGTTTGCCAGTAGCGGATCTTTCTCCTCCAGCAGTGCTTCAACTTCAGACTGCAGCAAAGACCGGCCGGACAGTGCCTCCACTAAGCGATCCGCCTGCGCGCTGAGTGCAAAATGCTCAGTCCGCTCCTTAAAACTGGCGGTTGGATGAACCTGGGTACTGTTCTTCCATTCGCCCCCCGCTTCCCGCTCCTCATTAATCTCAGCCTGCAATAGATTAGCCAGGTAACCAGCCCAATGTTCTTCCGTCCATTCCTGCATGCCCTTCACAGGTTTGACATTGTCACGAAGTTTGACTGCCCAACCGAGCGGTAGATCCGCAGAAAGCAATACCCGTTTGTCCGCAGACTGTCCATTCCAGCCTTCACCTCCCACCCCGCTCCACCAGACATTGTCTACCTGGATATTTAGCGAAACCCACAGGTGCCAGCGTTCCTTATTCTTCACAGCATATAGGGCAACCCTCATCCGCAATCTCTCCTTAATTTATCCTGAGACACAAAAAAGCACACCACTCCATTCATGGAGAGTGTGCTTCACCCGATTCTTGCGTATTTAGTTCTCATTCGCCGCGCTCTGATTGATATCCCCCGCTTTCCGGCATCCGCATAAATGGCAGCGGAGCAGTTGTGCCGGGAAACCGCAAATCGACCAATATACCCTGCTGTAACGGGCTTTCTGCCTGTAAGCTACGATTGTGCATGAACCGGGAAACATCAATGGAGGAACCGCTGCAAGCCAATCTGGAGGCCACAGCTATCGTAGCATCACTTGAATCATCGTCCATTACTGTCACCCGAAATAACTTTCCGGTCAGAAAAGCATGAATACCGATTACCCGGATATACCACTCGACAACAGCTTCATGATTACGGGTAATGAGAATATAATGCAGCCGCTTCCCAGAACGTGCCGTCTGCCGGGTCAGTTCCCGGTTGCGCAAAATATGAACAAGGACAACTGCGGATCCGTATATAACCGCAATCCAGATTAACTGGGCTACCATGGAGATGCACCTCCTCTGTATACCGACACTATATGCCGGAGTTAAAAGGTCGGTGCCTGCCCATGGTTCCAACAAGACTGGGTATAGCCGGGTACATATTTACATCAGCGTTTTGCCAAATCGAATATAACTGTGCACTGAAACAATACGTTTGATTACAGCTGAATCGCTGCAGTCTGTTATGTAATGTTGTTCCGGATCATTGGGATTCTCCAAAACGTTCAGTTAAGGTTAAGCCTGTTATAGGGTTACCCAGCCGTATTTGATGGAATTAATGACTGCTTGAGTACGGTCGTCAACTTCCATTTTTTGCAAAATACTGCTAACATGGTTCTTAACAGTTTTCTCGCTGATAAAGAGGTATTCTCCGATCATCTTATTGCTCTTGCCTTCGGCCATCAGCCGCAGTACCTCTGCCTCGCGCCGGGTCAATGGATTGTTGTCGCCTGCAACGAATTTGACGCCTGCTTCCTTAACGGCTGTTTCGGTCATTGCTCCCGTCTCATTGAGATAGGTCATGCGCCGCAGCTGATTAATCAGCTTGCCCGTAACCTTGGGATGGATAAATGCATGGCCTTCACAGACGGAACGAATGGCGTTAATAAGCGACTCTGCCTCCATATCCTTCAGCAAATAGCCATTGGCGCCCTTGCGCAGTGTTTCAAATACATAGCTTTCATCATCATGAATCGACAAAATAATAACCTTGACTTCGGGGAACATTTCACGCAGCTTTTGAGTAGCCTCCACACCGTTCTCGATAGGCATATTGATATCCATAAGCACGATATCCGGTTTATTGACATTGCAAAACTCCAACACCTGGATGCCGTCACCGCATTCGCCAATGACTTCAATGTCATCCTCCATATTTAAAATACGTTTCAGCCCTTCACGAAACAATTGATGATCATCGGCCAAAAGAACCTTAATGGGCGATTTGCCAGAACTTTGGTTCTCCATCACATTACTCCTTTCCCTTATCCACATTCGTCGGAATGTGGATTACAATTGTTGTGCCCTGATTCTCTGCTGACAAAATTTCCATTCTTCCTTCAAGCAGTTCCACCCGCTCCCGCATGCCTACCAGTCCAAAGCTTTCACGGTTGCTCTGCTCGCTTACCTTCTTAACATTAAAGCCTAATCCATTATCCTTTACGACGATCTTAATCAGCTGCGCCTGATAAGTGATCTCTACTAGCACATAGCTGGGAAAGGCATGCTTGGCCGCATTGGACAAACCTTCCTGAACCAGGCGGTACACCGCCGCCTCCATGGCAGAAGACAGCCTGTGCTCCTTACCCCTCGTTTCAAAGGAGGTTCTGATCTTCGTCTTCTCCTCATAATCATGAACGTATTTACGGAGTGTCGGGATCAGCCCCAAATCATCGAGAGCCATCGGACGTAAATTAAAAATCACCTTGCGCATTTCTTCGAGGCTGTATCGAACCTGTCCCTTTAAGTCTATTACTTCGTCCTGCACCAGGGCAAATTCCTGCTTTACCAGCATTCTTTCTACAATTTCCGTCCTAAGGACTAAATTCGCCAGCATTTGAGCGGGACCGTCATGAATTTCCCGGGCAATTCTCTTCCGTTCCTCTTCTTGAGCCAGGATTATTTTTAGTCCGATCATCTGCCTGTTCTTCGCAGTTTCGACAATTCTAGTCACTTGTCCTAGTTCTCCGGACAAATATTCCAGGACAACGCTCATTTGCGAACCAATCGATTCGGCACGTTCCACTGAGTTCTCCACACTTCGAACCCGCTGTTGCAGTTCATCCCGTCTGCTCCGGAGATAGGTTTCCCTTTCCCTTGTCATCATGAGCTCAAGCTGAAGCTCTGTCGCCTTCTCATACGCAATCCGGATATCCTTCTCCGAGTAGCGGACAAAATCCCGGCTAACCTCAGTCAGCCGGATGCGGGAGCGGTGGTACTGCAGCTCCAGTTTGTCTACCTTTTGCAATGTTTCATCCGTTTCTTCCATAACGCGCTGCAGTTCTTTGGTGAGTGCAACAAGCTCATCCCGTGCAACCTGCAATATTTCAAATATCTGATACTTGCTGCTCTCCATCACGTCGATGGTATTCTTAATGACGCGATCTATCGCATCGGCCTGAAATTCCACGGATGCTTGCCCCATTTCTATCGAATCGTATTAAAGGCTTTCCTTTATACTAACATATCACGATTCGATAGTTACGGTCTTCGTGTTCTGTTCCCATTTTACGGTCAAACCTAGCTGTTCTGAGACCAATCTTAGAGGTACTAAAGTCCTGCCCTGTAGGATCAAAGGGGCTACTTCAGCACTCTGCCGTTTCCCGTTCAACACATATTCCTTGCTATTCACAGTAAGTTCCATAACTTTTGCACCGCGCAAAATCAAGATCTTCTTGGTGCTTGAATTCCAACCTGCACTGCCGCCAAACGCGTCCATCACATATTTAATCGGCACATAAGTACTCTCACCTTTAACAACCGGAGCTACGTCAATGGGTTTATCCGCTCCGTTCAGTGCCATGGATTTGGAACCAATCTTCATTACAGCAGTTCCCTTCGGAAGTCCGGCTTCACTAGAAAGCGACGGCATCACAAAGGAAAGATTGTCAAAAGCAACGGTGCCGGTTTTGGCCCGCTCGTCTTGTCCTTCCTCTACATTCACCACATACAATCTCTTTAAGGAAGCAGGGTATTTAATTCCGGAGCCTGACAAATCAATATTCAAGCTTTTCCAGCCGTTCCAGTCGATAACTTTGGCCAAATCAATATAAGCTGTAGTTCCGCTGCTGTCCACTACTTCCGCCCGCAGCCAATTCAAACTCATATCGCCCATGACATCAATCGACATTGAGGTCGCTGCTGCCGGGATGCTTTTACCGCTCGTACCATTGAATTGGGCGTAGGCATACATTTTGCCACTGCCGGCCGTCATGTCATAGCTGAGCGACAGCACCTTGGAGCCTGCCCGTTCAGCACTGCCGGCCGTAACCCCCGCAGTTCCTGTTACAGTGTTGACATTGGAAGTAAAGGCAATCGGATAAGTTACATTCTCAAAGTCTTCCCAGGTAGAAGCAGCCGCTGCCGACAATACAACTGCAGTGCTGAAGCCGTCATAACGGGCTATCGCATATCCGGTAGTCACACCAGGATTGACAGAATCAACTGTGAGCTTGCCATCCTGCACACTGCCCTTAAAACCAACGAACTCCCATTTGAGTGCTGAATTCGGCACTGAAATTGTTGCTCCGCTCTTGGCAGCCGCCGTCACAGGCACGGATACCGATGCGCCGGCCGTCAGAGGGGCTGTAGCCGTCCCGACAGACAGACCGTTCAGATCCTCACCACCCAGAACAGTGACCTTAGTAGACGCGCTGGCCGTACCGCTGGTCGCTGTCAAGGTGACTGTCCCCGGTTTCACTCCGGTCACTTCCCCCGTACTTACACTTGCACTGCCATTGCTTGCTACCCAAGCCGGGTTTGCTGCAGCTACATCGATTGGATTATAGTACGTATCATAGCCTTTTAAAGAATAGCTTTCCTTTTGTCCGATCAGAAGCACCGGGCTGCCGCTGATTTTAATCCCTTTTACTTCGCCTTTTGGAGCAGAGGTAAATACGCCAAGCCCGTTGACAATGCTACGCTGCTCTTTGCCATACTCTGTATTAAACGTTAGCGTGGTGGAGGTTTCAGCCAAAGGCCGGTCTACCATCGTTGTGGAGCCGCCTCCGTCCAGATTGAGCCCCTTCCAGACACCGATATTCGTCATGAAGGATTGCAGCTCTGTCAGCGACATTCCGGCACTGTTGTCATTTTTCTCGGCTGCGATTACATAGGCATATCGTCCATCCTGTGAATACCCCAGCGCTGTGCGGGCACGGTAACCGCCAAGACTACTGGTTGAGCGCGAGAAGGTCGCGGCTTTACCGCCATTGACCAGTATCGTATGTCCACCTATCATCATCTGCAGATTGGCGGGATCAAGCTCCTGCTGCGTTGTTTTGGAGCGTAGCGTATAGTCTGTGACCAGTTTTTGTCCTACAGCCAGGTGACCCGTAACAAACTGGGAAGCAAGTCCATGTGTCCGCAGAATATAGGCACCTTTAGGAACCGCTATTGCCAGAGCTTTACCGGCTTCTGAAATTTGGGTAATAGTACCATTTTCAACCAGAACCTCTGTGGGGCTGGCTGAGCTGTTCTTCGGCCGCTCCCGCGCAGTCCAGACATCCGTATAAATATAGGCAGCATTAGCATGGCTGTATGTAGAACTGCCGCCTTCAGGTGTATAGGCCCCTTTGTTGATGCCGGATAACGGGAATTGCGAACCATCCTCCGCCGTCACCAGCCCTTCAAACGTAAATTCGTCAATCACAGGCTTGCGGTCCTTGGTAACAGCAAAGGCGTACATTCCATTAATCAGCGACGGCGTTGAAACAACAACTCCGCCCGTTACCTGTCCACCAATAGGAGCGCCTTCACCACTTGTATTGAAATAGTCTCCATTAACTGCAGCCACTGCGCCGGTTTCTGCAGCCATCCCCCCTGTGCTTTGGCGCGTAGTCAGGTTGCCGCCTTTGCCGGTCATCACATCTAGAGATACGTAGGGGTTAGTCAGATCTACACGTACTACATCTGCGAGTCCTGTCGCATTTTTGCCAGAGCGGGTGGTGACAAATTTATATTTCATCATCACTGCACCTGAAGTGATTACTTCCTCACCCAGTTTGGTTACTTTGAAGGAGGCTGCTGCCTGAGCCACCGATGCGGTTCCTGGCCCGAAATGAGGCAACCCTTCACTGCCGATTACCGGCATGATCCACAGCACTCCTGCCAATGAAGCGGCGATCCATCTTTTAGCTGGCGACATTTTCATTCCCCTTAAATCTGCTCTGCTATTCTTGTCCTTGAATACTTCATTCATTTCAGTGTAACTCTCCCATCTCATTGTTAAAAATTTAAACTTCCCCATAGGTTCACATCTATTTTCAAAAATCTATAAACCGTTTTCTATGTTCCCGTTATACCTTTAATAGACTGAATTTATGGGGAAAAGTTGCGAATATTGCTAGATTCATGAATTTAAACTGACAAAAAGCGCCCGGCGCAAAACCGGACGCTTGAGAGCGGACCTACAACTATTGTCGGTAGAAATGGCACACTCGGGTACTCATGGGCTTGCAAGTGGAAACGGCTTCGCCGTCCTCAAAAGGACTGGTATCCGCTTCAGCGAGAAATAGAAGGATAATTTTTAGCGTGAAGCCTATAAATTCTTATATTTTACAAAAAACCAGCCTTTGTGAGCATCCGTTGCAGCATTACTGCCGCTTGAGAGCGGGTGGCATTGCCTTGAGGCTGAAACTGGGCGCCGGGCATACCCAGAATAATTCCTTCCTGCACAGCTTTGGCCACAAATTCGGCGCTTTGCCCCGAAACCTTGCTCTTATCTTTAAAGGCCGAAAGTACGGATGTGCTTGTGCCGTTAAGCGTAATCGGATTTTTGGTGTATTCCATAGCCCGAATCATCATTGTCGCCATATGCTCACGGGTAATATTGGCATTTGGACGGAACGTGCCATCCGTATTACCGGTAATAATTCCGGCCTTGGCCGCTGCTCCAATAGCATCTCCTATTTGGGTAGAAGCTTGAACATCACTGAAACGCTGTGCCGTCTCACGGTCACCAAGCAGTCCAAGTCCTCTGCTTAGCATCACCGCGAATTCGGCACGGGTAATCTTCTGCTCCGGCTTAAAGGTGCTGCCGTAACTGTTGTCTATAATATTTTTGGCTGCCAGCAACGCTACACTTGATTTGCTCCAGTGCTTACTCATGTCTGAAAAGCCCCGGGTAGACAGGAACGTTCCTACCACCTGATTGCCAACCACCTTCGACTGAATGAAGGTATAGCTTCCTGCCCCGCTGATTTTGCTAGGCAGATATGCTGCTTCAGAATAGACAAGGTCCAGTCTGGCTGCTAAAGTCTGGTCACTGACTAAAGAAGAAGTTGTACGGGCCGTATATTCCCCCGGAACACTTAGAACCGTACTATTGGAATAATTGCCGCTGACCGCAGCGGTCAAACGGATATCCACAAGGCTGGTTACACTCTGCAGTCCCTGAGCTTTAAGCGTTGCCTCAACTGGCCCAAATGTGCCGAAAGGTACCTTTTCAAGTCTTAGCATCAGCGAGATATTGCTGCTGTCTGTAGTTAACTTGGATGCAAGGCCGGTCATATCTATGTCATTTAGTGCAAGATTGTACAGGCTGTCACCATAACGTATAGCAAAGGCTGCCTTACTGTCGCGTTTTACTGCTTCCAGCAGGGGCTTAAGCGGTACAACTACATAGGCCCCCAATTCCGTGGAGGGTACTTCGAATGCCAGAGACGGACTGCCCGTTTTATTGAGATAATCATAGCTGGCAGTTAATCGGTCAGACGTAAGGGTATATCTTTTTACCGACTGGTTATATAAGGAACGGTCTTCCGCAGATGCTGCGGAGTCCCCTTTCAATAGCGGATACTCTTTGCCAAATTCACTTGCTGCCAGAGTTCCCAGATACGAAGGACGCCCGGTTGTGGATGTGCCTACACCGGTGAGATTCTGAACATAAAGTGAGCTGAATGAGGCAAGCGCACTGCCGTTCAGATCCAGAATATTACCGGAACCGGACATATAGGATAAATTGACGGCTTGTCCGGGTTTGACTACCGTGGACAACAGCAGCTTCAATGTACTTCCCGATACAGTATACGATTGTACACCCACACTGCTTCCATCTGCTCTCACGCCAAATTGGTTGGTGTACAAGCTTGAGGACGCCTGCATATTTTTGCTGAAGTTTACAATAAGCTCATCACCGGAGATGGTCGCTGAATTAATAAACGGCACTGTTGTTGTACCGTTACTGTTACTGCTGGTGCCTGAAACCGACACTGGCTGCAGGTTAATGTAAGCGGCCCGGTTGCCGTTCAAGTCACTGATACCAGCTGTCCCTGGTACATAAGAGATCGTAGTGGAGTTATTCGTGTTCAAAGCGCTCGCTAGCGTCAAGGTTACCAGATTTCCGCTTACGTCTACGTTTGTCACATAATTAGGTGTATTCCCCACAAGTACGGAGAATTGGCTGTTCATCGGCAAATTAGCCGTTGACAATCCTTCATTATAAGTTAGTACAATCTTGTTTCCCGAGCCTGCAGCGCTTTGATAGACAGGTGCAGTTGAATCACTGGTATTACGGATATAAAAATCGCTGAAATTCGCTATATTCTGGCTATATTGATCTTGGATAGGATAGGATCCGGCATAGTAGGCTATGCGAATCGTCTGTCCATTCGCTGCATCATTACTTAGCCCCAGAATCACCGTGGAGCCACTGGAAGTGGAGGAAACCACTCCAAGTGAAACATTATCTGCATAAACAGAAAACTGGCTGAAGGCATTAGTGGAAATCGCTTTAAGCGTATCATTGAAATTCAGCGTCAGTGTCTTGCCTGACAAAATTCCATCCTTAGGTGCAGGAAGCGCCGTTTGGACTGTATTCGTTACCTGTCGTAGTGAGAACGTAGATGCTGCGTTGCCGGCGGCATCCTGAATCGTTCTAAGACCACCCGTATAGGCTATCTTGACAAATTGGCCTACTGCCACACCCGTACTAAGGGTCACATACACGCTGTCCCCTTGGATATATACACTCTCTACTGCCCTTCTCTCATCGTTGACCGTTACATTAAAGCTGGAAGACAGCAGAGCACCTGCCGAACGAATTGCTTCATCATACTTTAGGCGGATTGTGCGGTTACTTTCAAGCTGTGTAGACACCAGAACCGGTGCCCTCTTATCTAATGCCACCGTTCGGAAACTCCAGGAGTTTTTTCCGCTGAGTCCCTCATATGAATTCGGATTATTTTTTTCAACAAAAGCACCTGGAGGAATATCAACGTAATAAATCGTATCGTTTTCGAGGGCATTTGAAGGCACGATTACGAATTCACTGTCGTTATTTCCGTTAATTACTTTTGATCCCATCTTAGTTCCATTGCTCTTATAGAGGCTCACAGGATTCGTCTCAATATACTTACTTGGACGGTTGAAGGTAATCTTAATGGGCTGATCAAGCGCCGCAGATTCACTGCGGTCTGCCGGGCTGAGCGAGTCTATAGCGTAACCTGTTTGTGAGGTGGTTGTAAAACTCCATACAAACGGTGTTCCTGAGGCAGGAAAAGCATTGCCATCTTGGTCATTAAACGCGCCTGCAGGAATAGTGACTGTGTAAATAGTATTATTCATCAGCGGACTCGTCACCGATGTCGATGCTACCGTTATGGTTCTGGTCCCACCACCGGTAACAGCCGAGGAGTTCACATCAAAGTATCTTGTATCCGCTGCATTAGTGGAAGATAATTTGATCACTCCATTAACCGGCGTCATCGGCTGGTCAAAGTTCAGCTGAATGTTGCCGGCTGGGGATACGGCAGTAGCACCACTGGCTGGGGATACATTTACCGCAGCGCCTGTTCCCTTTGTGGAAAAACTCCAGATGTTCCCACTGGATATTCCAGCGAAGGTTTTATTCTCATCATCCTTAAAGGCATAAGGATCGATTAGAACATAATAACTTTTTCCTGCCGTAAGTCTACTAGCAAGATTCAATCTCACTATCGTGGAAGAGTCATCGCTTTGCAAATTGACTGAATAATCTCCATCATTGACCTTGAATTCCTGAACAACTGAATTGTCTGCCGAGGAAATGAGTTTAATGGATCCACCGCTCTTTTGCAGCTTCTTGTTCAGCTTAAAGCTAAGCTGAGTCAGTATTGTGGAATCTACCCGTGAATAGTTCGCCGGATTGAATTCGCTTGCCCCAATATTCAGGTTCATTTCAGGTGATGTGGTAAATGTCCATGAAGCAGCCGCTGAGTCAGCACCCGCCCCGTCCTTAAACAGTCCTCTGGGAACAGTGACGGTATAGGTTTTGTTCTTCTCCAACTGCTTGCCTAATTTAACTTCGTATTCCGTAGAATTGCTGATTAGCCCAGAACTGCCGATAGGCACCGTCACATATGGCGTGCCTGAGTCTCGCGTAGTAAGGGTGATATCTCCACTCTGCGGATACACCTGACGATCGAATTTCAGCTTAATGGAGGACGATACATTTACATTGACCTCACCTGCTGTTGGCGAAGTTGCCACGCTGAATTCGCTTGCAGCATAAACTGCTGAATTCCCGGGACCAATTGACGAATACCCTGCACTGAGCAGCAGATCCCCTGCCAGAATGAGTGCTGCTAATATTGAAATTTTCCTTTTCATGCGGTGATAGACTCCTCTCAAGCCATACTTTCGTCTTTACATATATTCTTATATTTCGGCTAAACGGCTTCCAAAGTTTAGAAGAGTTCCTCTATAAGATAAGTTCACTTATATATAGTTTCAGCATACGCATACAAAAAAGCCCGTAAAAGCAGCTCTTCCTTGAACCGAAGAATTGCCTTTACGGGCCTGATTCTAAAGCTATAATTTATATCCCAGCCTGATCTTTAAGCATTTCTGCCTTGTCCACACGTTCCCAAGGAAGATCAATATCCGTACGTCCAAAATGACCGTAAGCTGCAGTTTGTCTATAAATCGGCTTGCGCAAATCCAGCATGGAAATGATTCCGGCTGGCCGCAAATCGAAGTTGCTGCTGATTAACTGAGCCATTTTTTCCTCACTGATTTTACCTGTTCCGTATGTATCTACATTAATCGAGACAGGATTAGCAACGCCAATGGCATAGGCCAGTTGAATCTCGCATTTGTCGGCAAGACCAGCGGCCACCAAATTCTTGGCGACATAACGGGCGGCGTAAGCTGCGGAACGGTCGACCTTAGTCGGATCCTTCCCTGAGAATGCCCCTCCACCATGACGGGCATATCCGCCATAAGTATCGACAATAATCTTGCGCCCAGTCAAGCCTGCATCACCTTGCGGACCGCCAATAACGAAACGGCCTGTCGGATTAATGAAATATTTAGTATTCTCATCTAGCAATTCGGTAGGAACAACCGGCAATATAACATGCTCTTTAATATCAGCCTGAATTTGCTCAAGCGAAATTTCTTCGGCATGCTGTGTGGATACCACTACAGTATCTACACGTACCGGTTTTTCGCCATCATATTCAATGGTCACCTGAGTCTTGCCATCAGGACGCAAATATTCCAAAGTGCCATTCTTACGGACTTCAGACAGGCGCCGGGCAATACGGTGGGATAAAGCAATGGGCAACGGCATCAGTTCAGGCGTTTCATTCGTAGCAAACCCGAACATTAACCCCTGATCACCGGCACCAATGTTGGCGGTTTCTTCAGCAACCTGTGCAGGGTCGCGGTTCTCCAGCGCTGCATTTACACCTTGGGCAATATCTGCAGACTGCTCATTCAACGAGCTGAGAACGGCACAAGTATTATAATCAAAGCCATATTTCGCCCGTGTATAGCCAATTTCCTTAATCGTATTACGTACAATGGCCGGTATATCTACATACTCCGACTTTGTACTAATTTCGCCAATGACGAGCACAAGACCCGTTGCTACCGCTACCTCACAGGCGACACGTGCATTTGGATCATTAGCCAGAAAAGCATCCAGTACCGCATCAGAGATCTGATCACAGATCTTATCCGGATGTCCCTCCGTTACGGACTCGGAAGTGAATAAATGACGTCCTTTAATCGACATGTACAATAACCTCCCATATGGATAGTCTGACACTGTATAAGGGGGCTCCTTAACAAATAACAGGCCACATTAAATAAGTATAGTATAAATATCGGAATACCGCATAACTTAAAAAAATGAACCTTTTCCGCATGGAAAAGGTTTATGGCTTTCCTCAAAAGTCATATTATCTTATTTGCCGGATGGTGTCAATTATAGCCAGTGTTACCCGTCATAGCGCAAGGCACTAGCTTATTTAATAAAACAGTAATTCCCCGCAAGCAAACCCTAGAGTGGTTCGGGTATTAAGTAAACAAAGATTGCTCAGCTTGTTTGACCAGTCTCTTTGTAATTTCTCCACCTACAGATCCGTTGTCTCTGGATGTAAGATGTCCGAGGTACTGACTTCGCCCGATTCCACCTGTTCGACCCAAAGCCCCCAGTTCAGAAGCAAACTCTGTATCAGCCCCGCCACCGTAAGAAGCTCCGTATAGTCCGAATTCAGCAGCGATCTCGTATTGCATCTGTTTAAGCATTGCCCGGCTCTCCGGTACAACTGTGCGATTAGTACGTGCCATGTTACAGCACCTCCTGAATTTTTTTAAGATTACAGGAAGTATTGTGTGCTCTTTACCAGGGCCTCAATCGCCTCAATGTTTGTCAACAGTGGTAAACTGTGCCGAAGTATGATGAAACCGAGATTAGGACATCCTATTTATACTCGAGCCTACTTCAATGTATAGGCTCCGCGCACCATAACAACCAGGCCACCGGTCTGACCCTCTTGCACCACTATGCCCCGTCCGGCACGAGGGAAAGATAACAGATGATTGGATGGTACTGCAGTACCGTTAACCAGATCTGCTCCATCCGTTAAATCAGCAACACCATTGCTGTCCTGAGAATAAATAGCCGCCTTTCCGGCGCGAACGATAAATTCGGCACCCGCTCCGGCAATCAGAGTCTGACCTGCTTTCACATCAACGATCTCAACTTCCTCGCCTTTATTTTGGCTAGGTGTTGCTGTAGGCGTAGGTGTTGCTGCAGGAGTTGGTGTCGCTGCTGGAGCCTGTGTAGCGATAGTTCCGCCCTGAATCGCTTTTTGGATCTGTTGATCTACATAGCTTTTGGTAACTACTGGATCTTCGGACGTTCCTGGCTGGTTGCCCACACTCGCACCGTCAGCTTGACCAAAAAAGAGGGATCCACCCCACAGACTGCCTGTAATAAGCACAGCTGCTGTGATTATTTTGTAAGTTGGTTTCATACTAACCTCCAATGTACTGGGATTGTAAGTGCTATAACATAAAAAATCTAAAAAAAAAGAATAGCCTCCGAAGAGGCTATTCTGTGCTTCGGTAATCGGAGATTACTTAGCGGTTACTGTCTTATCACCAACGATAGTGTTACCTGCTTTATCTTTAGCAGTTGCACCATCGATAATTTTAACAGTAATACTGTTTACGTTGTTAGCATTGAGGTCAGAATATCCTGCAAGTCTAACATAGTATTTACCTGCATCGTTACCAACACCAGCAGTGAAACCACCAGTAATTGGTGTTGCAGTCGAGCTGTTGTTCACAATAACTACGAAGTCGCTAGCCTTAAGAGTAGCAGGATCGATCGGCTCGGAGAATGTCAATTGCAGAAGTGAAGTATCTCCTGTAGAAACAGCTGCTGAATCCAAAGTTGGTTTAACACCGTCTTTCAATTCTGGTTTAATGGTAGCGCCGTAAGTACCATTTCCTGCAGTATCAGTAATACCGGATGCAATGAATTCAATTGCTTCAGTTTTGCTGATTGCTGATTTAGGAACGCGTACTTCAACTACTGCTTCTGTAGGAGCTGTTGAAGTTCCAGAAGATCTCAATAGCTGAGCGTAAGAATTTGTAGGAAGTGCTTTGCTGCCCAAAGTATAACTGTTAACATCACGCAGGGATACCACATTCAGACCAACGTTGTCTTTAACTGTTACGGTGAAGACAACTTCAGTATCAGCTCCCTCAGAGTAAGTGATGCTTGTAACTACAGGTCTTTCAGTGTCAGTTGTAGTCGCAGCTGCTGCACTAACATTAACAGTAGTGCCAACTGATTTGTTCTTAGCAAGTGCCAAATCTGTTACTAGACCAGCAGGAAGACGCAGAGTATAAGTTCCGCTAAGACCCTTCACATTTGGATATGTGAGCTTAGTACCGTCAACAATCTTAGCACCACTGAAATCAACACCAGTTACTACTAGACCAGTAGAGTCGCTAATCAATGTTGGTGTTCCACCTACCAGCGTAACATCTTCAGAGAATGGTACAACCAGACCTTTATCAGTGCTGAATGATGCATTAGAAGCTACAGGAGCCGTAGTATCTTTCACAAGTGTGATCGGTTGAGTCACTGGTGTACCAAGCGTGTTGCCCAATGTGTCTTTAACAGTTGCTCCAAAAACAAGTGATCCAGTGTAAGAACCGGAATCTGGCAGTTTGAATCCAGCAGGAACTTTAAACTTAATAGTGTCGCTGTCAGCAGTTGCTTCTACACTAAGGGTTCCTTGGGACTCTCCATAAGTATTCAAGAATTTAACGTTACCAATCAAGGATTGATAGTTAACTTTCTTGTTGAACTTGACAGTGATAATGCTATCACCTGTTGCAGTAACAGAAGTAATTGCAGGAGCAGCAGTATCAGAAGTTACAGCTACGCTTGTTTTGATCGGGTTAGGACTTATCAGGTTGCCAGCAAAGTCACTAACATTCAACAGGGATACATCATAAGTTGTACCTGTCTTCAATGTACCTGCAGTCAAGACGAAGGTGTCATAAGTTTCACGAGTTACTGAAGCGGAAACACCGTTTACGCTAGCAATAATTCCAGCCGGTTTAACTGGCTCACTGAACTTCACAAGCACTTTATTAGTAGTATCCTTAGCTACAGCAGTTACGCTTGCAACTGTTGGAGCTACTGTATCAGCAGCAGTCAACATCTGGCTGTACTGAGCAAGAGCTGTTCCAGTAGTCGTCTTAACTGCATCTGTTACAACAACAGTATATTGGCCTTTAAGGAATTCAAGACCTGGGAAAGTAACAATTGCTTCAGTTCCAGCAGCGTTAACGCTCACTTCAGAACCATCTACAGTAATAGCAGGTTGGTTATTCAAAGGAATTACTCTGATAACACCGGATTTAAGCTTATCGCTAGAAGCTACTGTAGAAGTATCAATTGCACGGTTGAATGTCACTTGCAATTGCTTAGCGTTAGGAGCCGTTACAGAAACAACCTTAGGAGCTGCAAGAGTAACCTTCACGCTGTAGTCAACGTTGTTGTGTTTGAAAGGAACTGTAGTTTCAACGCCTTCTACCAAAGCGGTAGTCAGGGTTACAGTTGTTGTAGATTTATCAGAGAAAGTCACCAATACGCTAGTTGGGTTCAAAGCTTCACCCGAAACTACTGTAGGAGCTTTCGAGTAGTTAGCAGCAGCATAAGCCGCTTCTACTACCAAAGAGCGGGTAGCGTTGGATTTGAAATCAACACCCTTTGCAACTAGACCAGCGTCAACAACTGCTTGTGCGTAACCTTTAGCCCATACAGCGGCGTTGTTGTCAGTTGTAGTAGGGGTTTCAAGTTTCAAAGCACGGTGCAGTACAGCTGCGATTTCTTGAACTGTAACTTTACCGCCGTAGTTAAAGATACCTTTTACAGTGTCAGTTCCTTTCATGTATCCAGCTGCAGTTACAGCTTCAATGTAAGGAGTTGCCCACATAGTTTTAGTGTAACCTTTGTCTTTGTAAGACAATGTTGTAGGAGTTACTTCTGGAAGATCAAACAATTTAGTGATGATCTTCGCGAATTCAGCGCGGTTCAGATCTTTTTCAAGATGAGATTGACCGTCTGGGTACCCTTCAAGAATACCTTTCGCTGCCAAAGCATCAAATTTCGCTTGTGGAGTTGTTGCAGTTTCACCAAATGCTACAGAGGCAAACATCGAGAATGCCATTGCTGTAGATAATGCTACGGATAAAATTTTCTTCATAACCTTTTTTTCTCCTCCTTGGACGTTCATGAACTGAGATTTTTCTTTAGTTGGGTAGCTCATGTCACTCATTAGCCGATGCACCCCCTTTCCCGAGTTGAGCATATTAAGTATAAATAATGTCTGTGACGG
Organism: Paenibacillus sp. FSL H7-0357; assembly: GCF_000758525.1. NCBI lineage: Bacteria > Bacillati > Bacillota > Bacilli > Caryophanales > Paenibacillaceae > Paenibacillus > Paenibacillus sp. FSL H7-0357. Next base: position 7,123,558 of record NZ_CP009241.1, read on the forward strand.
GTATCACAGAAACTTGTAAACCGCTTTAAGGCATGACAATACTAGATTCCTAATTCTACCTAAGTATTATACAATGTGCCTCAAGTCACGTAAAGCTAATTTTTCCAATCACTGCGCCTTCATTAATTTGGATCATCCCAAATGTCTGGTGCAAATGACTCTACACTTTAAACGCAGAAGTTCCGGAAAAGTTGCGCCTTACTCAAAAAAAGTTTTTTTGGCATCCCGATGCCGCTCCAATAGAAGAGCATATGTAGTTCTACTAACTATTGCTAATCATGGGTGACTACGGGAAACAGTATAGCACACGAACTTTCGAAACGTCATTAAACAATATTTGTTAAGTTAATAAACATAATCACCTTTTTTCAAACCCAGAAATTTCTTTATCAGCCAAAACAAAAAAGCGCCGTAACCGGCGCTTTCACTTTATAGCATATAACTAACGGATCTTCATCGATAGCTGAATCAATTCCTGCCGCTTCTCAGGGCTTGAATTGACATTCTCGTACATTGTGTCAATCGCTACGCGGTTCTCCCGATAGCTCTTCTCATGCTTAATTGTAGTATGAGACCATTCAATTAATGCATTCTCCGCAATAACAAGATCATTGTATGCATCATGGAATCCTGTAGCTTGTACAAGTTCCTCCATTAGATCCTGTGAAATTTCCTGTAACGCTCTTTTTGCTGTGATTTCCTTTTCCAGGATTTTCGCTCTATTCTCAAACATATTCTTTGCTTTCATATAATCCAATTGTGCTTTTGCTAAAATCGGTTTCATGGATGGCTTTCACCTTTCAGAAAATATTATTTTCAATATTATTGTAACGTAAATGGGAGCAGATTACAAAGATATCTAAATGGAAATGCAACCTGCATGAAGTCACAGCTTCTCCGAAGAGCTATATATAGATCGTTTCTTATTATACCCAATGAAAATTGATTTATAAAGGCATACCCTTAACAACTCCATTTGCATACAAAACGGAGGGCAAGTAACCAGCCCTCCGTAATATCATAACAAATTAAAATGTATCTAGCTCAGGGTTTTAGGGAAGATGGTGGTGCTCTTCTTTAACAGTTCTACTGCGATCTTTCCAGCCTCAGCTCTGGTCATATTAGACTTAGGATTAAAGTTGTAAGAAGCCTTCTTTTGACCAGCTATGCTTACTTCAGCGCCATTCATAATTTTTGCCTTCGACACCGCTTGGACTGCCGACAAGGCGTAAGACTCTATTTTACCGGAATCCAAAAATGACTTGGCGACTGAATCCTTTAATTTCTGATCGTTAGCTGCCAATTTCAATTTCAGGGCTCTGGCAATCATTACAGCTGCCTGCTCACGAGTAATTGGCTGATCCGGAGCAAATACTCCATCGGTAAGTCCAGTCACTATACCTGCTCTCGACGCAGTTTCAATATGGGCATAGTCCCATGTGATTGAACTCGCTCCAGGCACCAGATCGGAATACGTCTTGTTGTCATCATAATTAAGTGGAAGATTCAACCCTTTAACCAGAAGTGTCGCGAATTCACCTCGTGTCGCTTGATCGTCTGTTCCAAATTGCTCAAACCGAAGATTTTTCATAATCCCCTTTGAGTAAAGAGCGTTCAAAATATTTCTGGCCCATTGATGATTCGTGACGTCATTATAGCCTCGGCTCATTTTCATTACCTTATAATACCCAAATTCATCAAAAGGAACGGAGATCGTGTGCTTATTGGTATCTACAGTACCGCCAATATTCTCCCATTCCCTTTTATTGTTGTATTTGAAGACTGTAACAATAGTTCCCGCGTCTTGTACAACATTCGGGTCAAAGGCTAATGTCAATTTCCCCCGCTTAGACGGTGTAATGATACGTTCCGCAGGAGTCTGTGGATCCCCAAACAATCCATCTACAGAATAAGGAGCCAAACCATTCGTAGCTGGAATATGCCCTGGCGTTGATGTGGTTCCAAGCTCACCCAATCCTCCGCTGATCCAATACACTTCCGATATGCGTCCAAAATTGCTGCTCTCATAAGGAGAATTGAACCGGAGCGTAAATTCATCTGGAATCGTCCAAGTTGGTATGCCACTCTCTTTAAAAGTTTCAGGGAAGCCGATGACGTTCCCATAATCGTTACGCCGTTCTACAACACCCGTGGCTGGGTCTGCAATCCCAAACCGCAGCTTGTTATTAGGATAGTACTTCGTCAAATTACGCGTATCCGTACTTTGCATTACCGTTCCTTTAGGGAAGGTTAATTCCACTGCTTTGTTAAACACACTGTATTTGTCTGCTGTTTTAGGTGACATGTATTGTGCATCGACTGCTACTGTACCGGTATAGAATATTGAAATAGTGTCTGTACTTGTCGTAGCACCACGAACAATTTGAATTTTGATGCTGTTAGCTTTATCTGCCTTCAACCCTACATAGTCCAGTACAAATCTCCCTGGCCCCAAATCCGTACGTTTGACTGCTTTCTCTTTGTCTATGATGACATCTGTAGCCCCTTCAGCTTCAATATCAAAATGAACAAAGTTTTTATTAACAACATATTGAGTACCTACAGAAGGCTGAGGAGAGAGAATACGATACGCACTTACTTCTCTAACAATCTCCAGCTTCTGACTGGTTTTGGCTCCTGTACTGTTTATCAGCTCAAGAGTGTAGATATACGTTCCTGGCGTATCATTCACAAGATCCTGAATCCGCATTACAAAGTCTTTTTGACTTCCGGCAAAATTAGTTGTATAGCGTTTATCTGCAAAAGTCGGGCTGGGAGTAACCGATGGATTCGCAATGGCAGGAATATCAAGTGACAGGATATTTTTTGTTCCCATATTCAAATTGAGTTTTACCGCACCGCTTCCTCTAAGTACCAGATCATAAGTTTTCAAGCTGGTAGTATACTGATTATCTTTATATATAAAATCAGGAGTTAAGTTAAATAGTTTGGTCAACAGTTCATCCGTTGGCCCATAGCTTGAATCAGGAAATGTACTTCTAACAGTACCCACAGCGGGTTGAAACTTACTTATGGTTGATACGTTCTCATCGAGAATGTAAATGCGTAATTCCTTGCGGACTTCCCGGGTTTGCCCCTTTTCATCCGTACCTGTGCCTGTAAAGACAATTTTATTTTCTCCAAACACTAATGGCCCCGCGGTCGCATTAATCGCTAAATTAACTTCAAATCCACCTGCGGCGCTTTTAAACCAAGTTTTATCTAAGCCGGTTGATCTTTCTTTTGTTCCATTCACATACATTTCAGCCACGAAGTAATCGGAGTTTGAATTGAAATCAATATATTGCCCCTTAATAGCAAGGGTCTTGCCAGCCTCGGAATCAATAACAATAGTCTGTCCATCTGTAAGGTTGGATACATAAATATAGCTTTTAGAGGCAAAGGAAATATTAACATCTTTATATGCAGAGGAACCCTCAATGTTGAATCTAACGGTCTGGTTCCCGTTTTGGAAATCCTTTATTTTAAAGATATGCTGTGTACCTGAAACAGAAGTTACCAACTCCGGTGTCAGACCTGCAGTGGAAATCGGTAAATATTTCGCAATCAGTTTCGCCGGGCTAGTCACTGCTGTATTTGTTTTAACCAAGATGTAGAACTCACTGGCATCCACCTTAGCCCCATTAAGAGCTACCCCGGGTGGAATATCGCCCGTTCCATCGTATCCTGCAAGATATTTCATATCCGTGATTACGATTCTATCTTTCATATACTGAAAATCAAAAGAACGATTTACGGTTTTGGTTCCATAAGCTACCGAAAGATTATGTGTTTGCGTCTCTAATCTGTTCGCTGGCGTTGCATTGTCTTTGTTTAGGGTCAGCGGCATTTCAAAAGAAACCAGCCGATATGAAGGTGCATTCTTGATAGGAGAGGGTACCAAGACCTCATCTCCCGCGTTCAAACCGATAAGACCAGCACTGTCCAGTGTTATACCGCTCCCATAGGTAGGTGTTGACACTGCTCCATTCATTTTCACTACTGCCGAACCCGCAAAAGGGACTCCCGCATTATCCGAAACCATCATTTGAACCATTAATTTTGCAGTATCTGAATTTTCCGTCATCACCGGCTGATCGCCATACAGCAGATCCTGACCCTGACTTTGCGAATCAACCAAATACATTTTAACTATAGGATTCTTCTCATCATAATAAAAGAGCGTATATTCAAAGCTCAATGTATCTGAGCCATTCTGCACAACTAATTTAAGATTATTGACACCCGGATTAAGCGCCATACGCTGTGAGAAAAACGTTCCATCCTGCAGTAAGGAGGTGTTTGATGCACTTTCATTATTAATGGCAGCAGTAACCTTTGTTGCATTTAACGCTTTACCTTCAAGTGTAATTTCTTTATTGGCTACGACCAATTGTGCTCCTTCGTTCAAATTAAGCTTCTCTGAGCCACCCAGAACTTGAAGTCTCTCGACATAAGGAACCTGATCAAATAGTACATAAAAAGCCTCAGAACGGTCATTGCTTCCCTGTGACCCTGTAAGAGTAATCTTGTTCATGCCTGGAAACAATGTCAGATTTGCGCTAAAGCGGTTGTCAGGACTGTCAATATCCAGCTGGACAACACCTGGCGTTACATGTGTAGCATCCTCTACCCATTTCCCATCATCCCAGTTCAAACGTTGTACATTGGCCCCCAGAGTAGAACTCGTAACTTTTGTAAACGTTCCTGTAACTGGTAAATTAGCATCCGTTACTTGCAATACATTGGTTCTTGAGATTTGTTTTTCTATTGGAGGCAGTAATGTCAGATCAACAGTGTTTCTCAATTTCGTATTATCTGGCGTAAAATAACTGGTAGGCTTAAGCGTATCTGCAGCCACTGCAGTATTCATAAGTCCAGTTGGAATTAAAGATACAATTAAGGCGAACAGAAGCGTCCATACAAATGGCTTTCTCATGCGCTGCATGTCATTAATCTCTCCCTTTTGATGATATTAATTATTTTATCGGTCCTACAGAAGATAATTTGAAGGAATTCCTTGAATTTTCTACACGCTTATAATTTGCGCTTCAACAAATTCCTTCAATAATCCCCTCTGGAATGCAAAAAGCCCACCCTACATCAGGATGAGCTTTTCAAAAAAATATATATTAATAGCAATACAAATCTTAAACAAATCCTACAGCTTCGAGCCTCGTTCCTGACTAACTTTCATTCGCATTCTCAGGAAGAAGTCAATCACAGGACGTTTGGTCTTACTGATGACACCGGTAATCTCCGCACCAATTTGCAGGAAGAACAGCATTACGCAAATGACTACAAAAGTAACCCAGTTTGCTTCGTAAAGTGAGGCAGAGGTCTGGATAACAGCCAATACACCGAAAAATGTAGCAATTCCATAAATGATCAGTACCGTTTGACGGTGGCTGAACCCCAGTTCGCGCAGGCAATGATGCAGGTGGCCTTTATCCGGTGCGAATATTGGTTTCTTCTGCAGCTTGCGGCGTACGATAGCAAAGAATGTATCAGACAAAGGCACCCCTATAATGAGGAGCGGTGTAATAAAAGAAACGACGGCAATTTGCTTAAACCCAAGAAGTGCAAGCAGAGCCAAGCAAAAACCTAAAAACAGTGAACCTGTATCACCCATAAAAATTTTGGCGGGGTGAAAATTAAAGAACAGAAATCCTATGATGCTGCCCAGCAGCAGCAGGCACAGAAGTGCAACCATTGTATTTCCCATCAAGAAGGCCATCACTGCAATGGTGGCAATTGCGATACCAGATACCCCGGCAGCAAGCCCGTCCAACCCGTCAATCAAGTTAACGGCATTCGTGACACCCACAATCCAGAAAATAGTCAGTGGAATAGCAATCCAGCTTTCCAGCGAAGAATACGTATTATGAAAAGGAATATTTACGAAATCAACAGTAATACCAAAACCGAAGACTACTATGCAGGCAGCCGCAATCTGGCCCAGCAGCTTCACCTTTGCCGAAAGTTCAAACCGGTCATCCAAACCGCCGATCAGAACAATCATTCCGCCGCCACACAGCAGCGCTTTGATGAAGCTTACCTCCCGCGGAGTGAAGTCATAAGGAATAATTGGCAATACGGCAAGCAGGCCCAACACAAACGCCAGAAAAATACCAAGTCCGCCAAGGCGGGGCATAATCTTCGTATGCACTTTACGGGCATTCGGCACATCTGTAGCGCCAATCTTAATAGCGAATTTCTTCACCAGCGGCGTCAAGAGTAAGGCGAGTCCCATGCACACAATAAATCCGGCGATGTATATGATTAACATTTGATCAGTCGACCCCCATTTCTCTACCGCATTGAATTATACGCTGAACTAAATACAAATTCCAATTCCGTTTTTGGGCTGCTATTCTTATTTTCACGGTGAATATCCGCATTTTACTGAGCTTTTGTCACTTTATCTTTCTCACGCATCACTTTTACTGCGAATTTCGGCAGCGCAAGCATTCTTTTATAGCGTGTCGGTTCTTTAAGAAGACGATATAACCATTCCGCTCTAAGTTTCTGGAAGGCAATGGGAGCCCGTTTGGTCTTGCCCGAGATCACATCAAAGCTCCCTCCGACCCCCATCATCACCGGAATGTTCAGTCTGGATTTATACTTGGCGATCCAAGGTTCCTGGCTGTCAGCGCCTCTGGCAACAAAGAGCAGATCCGGCTGAGCCTCCAGAATTCCAGAAATAATCTTTTCGTCGTCGTCGGGTCCAAAAAAACCATCATGATATCCCGAGATTACGATCCCGGGATACTGAGTTTGTAACCGGGAAGACGTCTCGTGAATCACTTCCGGGGTAGAGCCCAGCAGATAGACCTTCCAGGTATATCTTTCGCCTTGGCGCAGCAATTCATGTAAAAGATCAAATCCGGCCACACGCTCCGCTACGGGTTCACGACAATATTCCGCAGCCCACACGACGCCTGTCCCATCAGGCACCACCAGTTCCGCCGATTTCATGATCTCCATGTAAGCGGGATTCTCCAGCGCGGTCATAACCATGATCGGATTAGCAGTAATTACCTGATGCGGTTCACGGTTGCGGACAGCTTCTGTCAAATAAGCGACTGTGGCTTTCATATCGATTTTAGACACCCTGATGCCAAAAATTGGAACTGTAGGTACCGGACTTTCTGCTTTCACTATCAATCATCCTTTGCGGTGGAAATATTCAACAATTTGCCGGGCAGGAGCCTCGGCTTCTTCTACTAAAGCAGCAATTAGCGGCTCGCGCTTACGTTTCCAATCATCTCCTGCTTCCAGAAGATGAAGGACTTCAGCGGCAACTTCTCCGCCGTCCAGCGAAGTCGTAGAACCGATGGGCCGACAGTCGATCCGCTCAAGAAAGTGATCGATCTTAGGATCATAGGAGATCCCCATCAGCGGCACACGCCTTCCGGCAGCATAGATGAGACTGTGCAGCCGCATCCCGATCAGCATATCGCATTCTCCTACCTCGCGCAACATCTGCCGGGGATGGAGCGCATCTTCACAGATGCTGATCCTGCCGCCCTGACGCGCAATACCTTCCTCCAGTTTCTGCATCACATAACGGGAAGCCTCATTATCTGAGGAATGATGGAAAGGCAGGAAGCGCAGATGCAGCGGAACTTGCCCACAGGCTTTTAGCAGGCCTTGCGCAATGGCATCCAATTCCTTACGGGACTGCTCCCAGTAACGCACCGATATCCCGACGGTCTTCAATGCAGTATCGCGGGTAATCTCCTCTAAGGGTTGGAAACCCTCGGGAAGAGAGAGTCCCATCACAGGATCAGGAACAACCTCAACAAGTTCCCGGTCAAGACCCATAGTCTGCAGCAACTGGCGAGATTGCTCATCCCGCACAGACACATAGCTGCATTTGCGGAAAACGGATTTGATCAACGGATGGAACAGCTTCCGGTTTACCGGACCAATGCCCTGGGCATAAATATATGTCGGCTTTCTCATCCATTGAGCCAGCTTTATAATCCCCAGGTAATAAGGAATACTCTTGCTGCCCGTCACATCCTGCAGCAGGCTTCCGCCGCCGCTGATGAGACCTGCACTCTCGAAAATGGCCTGGCGTACCTCACCCAGCTTCATCCGGTGGACAGCTTTCACACCATAAGTAGCCGTTGTCCACTCCGGATCAATGGATAATACAACAGGTTCAACCGGTATGCCGGCAGCTTGTGAATGCTTCTGCAGCGCATCTAGAATAGACTGCAGCACTGCCTCATCCCCGCTGTTGCGGAAACCATAATAGCCGGAGAGGATTATTTTTTGAGCAGCGGCGACCATCGTTTCCAACACCCTTCTGCAATCTGCCATACGCCAACGGCGATAAGCCCGATAATCAGACCAATTCCCAGCCCAAGCAATCCGCGGATCAGGGAGATCAACACAGGAGAATGGATATGGGCAAAGGTATCCACCATCGAAAGCTGGCCGATAACCGCAATAATCATAATAAACGCAGCATTCCGGTATTTATAGGCCATGAAAGCACCTAAAATGAACAGCGGATGTGCCAGCAGGAATTCTTTATTGCGCGGCCGGATATTAACTGTATTCTCCAGGAAGGTCCGGAGAGTCATCTCCAATGGACTTACACTGCCGCTGTTGCCGGTCCGGGTTAAGTAATACCAGCCCATGATCGCCAGAACGCCGGCAGCGATAACCATTATGAGTGTAATGGGAGTACGCAGCAGCTGGCCTGTCTTGCTAAAAGTGAATTCACCACGGTACAGAAGCACATACAGCGCAGTCAAGGCAATCGGCGCCAAGTGCAGCAGGCTGACACCACGGAACTGATTGAGCACAAGGCTGTACGTAATGTTGTTCAGAAGTGCAATTACAAACGGTACGGCACTAAGCGAGATCAGTGCTGTCTTCACATAAAGTACAAGACTGTGCACCAAACGCCGCTTGGGACTCATGACCGTATAGGTTAGTTTATTGGTTCGAAGCGGCGGCCCCTGTTCATTAATTTTGCGGATCGCCATTACTGTCGCCACAGTCGGGGCGCTGATAGCTACCGCAAGTGCCAACGCCTGTTCAAAAAGCTGAGGCTTTACTACAAGCAGTCCGGCACTTCCCAGCAATCCCAGTACCCAGGCAGGAAGTGTGAGCCATGGAATGAAAAAAGAGACAAGCAAAGCAACCATGGATACCGCACCAATTACAGCCCCAAGCTTGAAATAACGCTGATAGGAGGAGTCTACAACTTCAAAAGCCGTAGCTTGTCCCAGGGTAAAACCGTTATCCTCAATTTTATCTACAGCACCCCCGGGATCGCTTAGACTCGTTATGAGGTTATCCAACGTGTCGGTCACCTGAGCTTTAGCGGTGTTTCTTGCCGGAATCGTATTGAGATAAATCATCCGGATATTACGGTCTTTGGTTGCAAGCGCGAAACGGTCAGCAATGATTTCCGGTGACAAGCCAGAATCTTTTTCACTGAGAGAATACAACCGTGCGACGTTATAATCGAGCTCATAGGCGAGTTTATTAAAACCTTTTTGCTGGGCCTTAATATTCTCAATTGCAGCAATCCCCATTCCGCGTTCCTTCATAAGTTTTCCAAAGGCGTCTAAACTCTTTAAGTCAGCGTCATCATTATATCCCTTGACCGACTCGCCTTCGAAAAGAATCCGCTTGACCCCGAGTTCCTCATAGCGGTCCAGCAGTTTCTGTACTGCTTCCTGGTTATACTTTAAGGAGTCCACTAGACGGGGGACAATGTTGAACCCTTTGCCATGCAGCATGTCCAGCGTCATCGGATCCGGCTGTAGCGGTTTCATTGTAGCATCTTCAATCGGAGTCTTGATGATCAGACCCTGCTGTCCGCGGAAACTCCAGTCCTCCGTTCCAATGTCAAGACCGCTGAACGCTTCACGTATCATTGCCGAGAGTGCATCACTATTATCTGCGCTCGTAAAGAGGACATATGTATAGTTCTCATTCTCCGGAATCACAGTGTCGGTAAGATTAGCGATATCAGCCGCTCCCCATAACATCAAACGGCGGGCCTTACGGTAATCCTCAAGCGTACTTTCATAAATTGCCATGCTCTGAACGCCGGCATCCTTTAAACGGTCAAGCTGGTCGGAAATATAATCCTTCGGATTAGAGCGGTAGCTGGCCACTTCAACCAGATCGCGGTAATCAAATACAAATTCAACCGTTTTGGATGATTTCTCCGTCTGCAGCCGGTCATAAACAACCGGGAGCGCAGCCAAGACACCAATTATTACGATAATCCACAACCACTTTCGCGAAGCTATATTCCATCGTTGCCATTTCTGCTGCACCAAAAGTACCTCCTCTTTCACTTTGAAGCCTAGTACCGTTTATAAAACAGTCTTCACTGCCAAGCTACATATTAATTAAAATCGCTCTAAACTCAAGCAGAAACGGATGTGCATCCGGTTAGGAGCAGTATCCGTTTCTGCGGGAAGTTAGCTATCTCGTATTATTTCCCGTCAACGCGGGCCATAACCTGCTGCGTAAGTGCAGCAACCTTATCCTTGGCATTCTGGAGCGATTCACCGCGAACCGCAAAGTACACCTTGATCTTCGGCTCTGTACCGGAAGGCCGCAGGCAGAACCATGAGCCGTCGGATAACAGATACTTCAGCACATTTTCCTTAGGCAGGCCATTCAGCCCCAGAGAGTAATCCAGAACCTCGCTTACAGAAGCACCTGCGATTTCCTGCGGGGGATTGCTGCGCCAGTCATCCATGATTGCCTGAATCTGGGCTACACCGTCTTTACCCTTCAACGTCCGTGATTCCAGACTTTCCAGGAAGAACCCAAACTTGCTGTACAGCTCCTGAAGCACATCATAAAGCGTCTTGCCTTGAGCTTTGTAATACGCCCCAGCTTCTGCAATCAGCATGGAAGCCAGAACGGCATCCTTGTCCCGGGCATAATTGCCGGCAAGATAACCATAACTCTCTTCGTAACCGAAGAGGTACGTGTATTCCCCGGACTGTTCGAACTGGGTCATTTTCTCCCCGATATATTTGAAGCCGGTCAGCGTATTGAATACAGTAGCGCCATAATGCTCGGCAACCGCTGCGCCCATTTCACTCGTCACGATGGTCTTGACAACAGCACCGTTCTTCGGCAGCTTGCCTTGTTCCTGCAAACGGCTCAGGTAGTAATGGATCATCAGGGCCCCGGACTGGTTACCAGATAAAACAACGAAGTTCCCTTCATTGTCCCGTACGACGGCCCCCATCCGGTCTGCATCAGGGTCGGTACCGATCAGCAGGTCGGCATTCAATTCTTCGCCAAGTTTTATAGCCAGGGTAAAGGCTTCCCGCTCCTCGGGATTCGGTGATTTCACCGTCGAGAACTCAGAATCCGGCTGCTCCTGCTCTGGCACCACATGGACCTGCGTAAAGCCGATCTTCTTCAGTACACTGCGGACCGGCAAATTGCCCGTTCCATGCAGCGGAGTGTACACAATCTTGAAATCTTTGCCAAGAGTAGAAGCGATCTCTTCACGGGCAACACTCACAGCAGCTACTGTATCTGTAAAAGCTTCGTCTTCTTTCTCTCCCAGCCAATGCAGCAAGCCTTGACTTTCTGCATCTTCACGGGAAATCCGCTTTACACCATTGAAGGAATCAACCTCCAATATGTAGGAAATGACTTTCTCCGCCTCGTCCGGCACCAGCTGTCCACCTTCAGCATTATAAACTTTATAGCCGTTGTATTCCGGCGGGTTATGGCTTGCTGTGATAACAACGCCACCTGACGCCTTCAAATGACGGACAGTAAAGGAAAGCTGCGGCGTCGAACGCAGGGATGGAAACAGATGCGCCTCAATACCGTTGCCGGCCAGCACAAGGGCTGCCTCCAGCGTAAATTCGGGTGAGAAGCGGCGGGAGTCATGCGCGATGACTACGGAAGGTCTGCCTTCTCCAGTATGCTGCTCCAGTATATAATTAGCGAAACCTTGAGTGGCCCGGCCTACTGTATATCGGTTGATCCGGTTGCTGCCTGCGCCGATAACCCCGCGCAATCCGCCTGTGCCGAACTCCAAATCTCTATAAAAGCGTTCTTCCAGTTCCTGTTTTTCATTCGCAAGAAGGTTAAGTTCTGCCTTCGTGTTCTCATCCACAGAAGGGTCCTGCAGCCAACGTGTCAATGTTTCTAGCGCTTTCGGGCTTAATTCAGTCATATGAATCTCTCCTTATCCATATTATGATATATGATTGTATAACAGGTGCTAGCTGAGCGCGAACATAATTTCGCCAGAGGCTACAATCTTGCCCTCCACCTTCGCGGTGGCTTGGCCTTTTCCGATGCTGCCTTTAAGCCGGGTAATCTCCACCTCAAGCGTTAGCGTATCTCCCGGTACTACCTGGCCACGGAAACGGAAACCGTCCAGTCCGGCCAGAAAACCGATTTTGCCCCGGTTGGCTTCAAGTCCCAGAATAGCTACGGCGCCTACCTGTGCAAGAGCTTCTGTAATCAGAACGCCGGGCATTACCGGATAACCCGGAAAGTGACCGGTGAAGAACGGTTCATTTACCGTCACATTTTTGATGCCGACAGCCCGTTTGCCCATTTCTATTTCTGTAATTTTGTCCACCAGCAGAAATGGAGGCCGATGGGGTATTATTTCTTGAATTTGATTGATATCCAGCATTGTCGCAAAGCTCCTTTCGGATGTAACCGCGTGTTTAAACAATCCGCTGGGCAGTACTTTGATTTTATTCTTTTACAAAGTCTGCATAAATATTGGCGGCTTCGGTAAAAACTATAATTATCCTTCACCACCTGCAGCAGTGGAGGTTAAGATAAGGGGCTTTCTCCACCGCACGCGGCAGCATGGCGGAGAGGGCCCTTTTTGGCGTTCCTTGGTCCCCAATCATTATACATTTTCCAGTATAAAAAAGAAAACTCCCTTAGACAACCAGGGAGCTTTAAAACACCTCATATTTAAGGTGCGAACACCAAATCATATACATGCTTCCAGGTACTCCACAGAAGCACATCACTGAATTCCTTTTTGCCTAGAACGACGTAACCGACCACAAGACCACTCGCAAGCGCAGCTACAAGCAGCAAGGGAATCATAATCCACTGGATAATGGCCCATATGGATACTCCACGCTTCTTCACCGGCTGCCGTTGATCTTCTTCCGGTTTCTTATTGTCCTGACGACTCATTCCTTCACCTACCCACGCATAGAATTGGCCAGGCCAAGCATCTGGTCACTGGAGGAAAGTGCCCGTGAGACAAGCTGATAGGTGCGCTGAATCTGCATCATTTCCGTTATTTCCTTGCTGAGGTCAACGTTGGACTGTTCCAGATATCCGGAACGCACTCCTACTGCTGAGGCTTCACCCGGTGCTCTTTGGAGGAAGGCTTGCTGCGCTGTGACTCCGTCAGCAAGCACGTAAAAATTACCGTCGACTGCCTGCATCGCACTCTTGCTTAGCGGTTCTACAATCATAATTGTACCCGCTACCCGGGCCGGCGCATTCTCGCTGGTCTTCGTGAGCACCCGGCCGCTCTCATCAATAGCGGCACTTACATTCGCAGGTACTGTTAAAGGGTTGCCGTCTGTATTCAATACAGGATTGCCTGTATTATCTACCAACATCATATTATCGGGGTTGGACACATCCGGCGTAAAATGAAAATCCCCTTGCCGTGTATAAGCGGTAGCTCCATTCACCTGAACCCCAAATAACCCGTTACCTTGCAGCGCCAGATCCGTCGGATTCCCTGTTTCTTGAAGCGGACCCTCTTCCCAGTTGGTCTTAACCCCAGGCACACGGACCCCAAAGCCGATATTGAAGCCAAGCGGCATGCTGCGGCCGGGCTGATCGTAGTCTTTGGACTGCTGCTGAACACGGGTCAGAACGTCCTCAAACGAACCTTCTTTGCTCTTATAGCCATTGGTACTCATATTAGCAAAGTTATCCGCGATAATATCCAGACGCTGCTGAAGGCTGGACATTGAGACAGAAGCGCTGATTGCCGAATTGTTCATGGATTAATCCCCCTCTATACTCTACCGACTTCATTGACGGTCTTCTGCAGACTGGTGTCGTAGAATTGAATGACTTTCTGGTTCGCCTCATACGCCCGGTATGCAGCATTCATATCCACGGTTACCTGGGTAGGGTCCACATTGGAATTCTCCAAATATCCCTGGCGCACCTGCAGGTTATCTCCTGCGTTAGCATAGCGGATTTCCGCAGCCTCAATATCATCGGCATGGAAGACACCGTTACCGTCGCGCACTAGTTCCTGCGGTCTCGTGATTACACTGACACCAATTTTGGTTCCGGAAGGAAGCCCTGTAGCCGTATTGATCAGATTGCCCTGCCCGTCCACTTTAAGATTATCCTGCGGGCCTGTCAAGACCAGCGGGTTGCCGTTAGCATCCAGAACATTAAATCCTCCGGCGCTGAGCACCTGTCCGGTCGCGCTAACGCTGAAGCTTCCGTTGCGTGTATATAAATTATTGCCTTCGTTATCTTGAACGGTAAAAAATGCCTGCGGCCGGTAGATAACCTCGCCTTCAGGAGTTACATATTTGCCCGACCCGTCAAAAGCTATGTTGTCTCCGGTAGCAGGGTCCGCGACCTGTAAGTCAGTAGACAAGGCAAAGTCAATCGACTTTCCGCTTTCAATCAGATCGCCCTGCAAATATTGGGAAACAGATTGTTCTGCAAAAACCCCTGTGTTGAGGCGGCCTACCGGCTTCGTGGTGCCGCCACTCATGGCTGAAATCAATACATCGGGAAAGGCATGGCTGACACTATCGACCTGCTTGTACCCCGTTGTATTCAGATTGGCAATGTTTTGCGTCGCCGTATCATGTCTGCGCTGCTGCGTGACCATCCCGGCAGCGGCCGTATATAATCCTCTAATCATGAGGGCAATTCCCCTTCCTGAATCTGCTATTATCCTTTATTATCGGCAGCTTAGAACTTTTTCTTAACGACCTTGTCCAAATGATCCAACATAATCCCCGTTCCCTTGACCACACAGTGCATCGGATCTTCAGCTACCCAGACAGGAACATGCAGCTGCTCCGAGAGCAGCTCGTCCAGCCCGTTAAGCAATGCGCCGCCGCCGGTCAGTACAACCCCGCGGTCAATAATGTCGGCCGACAGCTCCGGCGGTGTACGCTCGAGCACTGATTTTGCCGCAGCGACAATAGAGGAAACCGGATCCCATAATGCTTCTTTAACCTCACCGGAGTTAATGGTCAGTGTTTGTGGAAGTCCGCTGACCATATCCCGGCCGCGAATATCCATTTCCGCCTGCATGCCGCCCGGCCGGACTGTTCCGATGGTCACTTTAATATCCTCAGCCGTGCGCTCACCGATGAGCAGTTTATATTTCTGTTTAATATATTTTAAAATGGCATCGTCGAACTTGTCCCCTGCAATTTTAATGGAGGAGGCGGTAACGACGTCGCCCATGGACAGGACAGCTACATCCGTCGTTCCGCCGCCGATATCGACGACCATATTTCCGCTTGGTTGATAAATATCCATACCCGCTCCAATTGCCGCGGCCTTGGGTTCTTCTTCCATATAAACATCCTTGGCCCCGCTGCGTTCCGCCGCTTCACGGATCGATTTCTGTTCAACTGATGTAATATTCGTGGGGGCACAGATCAAAATGCGGGGCTTAGCGTACCAGGTACGGCCGCCAACGCGGTCGATGAAATATTTCAGCATCATTTCCGTAACGGCAAAATCAGCAATAACGCCATCCCTAAGAGGACGAATGGTTGTAATGTTTCCAGGTGTCCGTCCTACCATGCGACGCGCCTGTTCACCTACCGCAAGGACTTTCTTCGTATCACTTTCAAGTGTGACCACGGAGGGTTCATCCAGAACGACTCCCCTCCCTTTAACATGAATGAGCACATTGGCCGTACCGAGATCGATTCCGATATCCTTGCTAAGCATAATGAAAGAGCCCCCAAAGTGTTATTTTAAATGAGATTAGTTAGTGAGTACCAAATTTAAAAATACCATACTTTAGGGGATATACACAATGTAATAAACCTGAATTATTGCTTAAAATTCCGAAAATATCATGGCTTTGCGGCTACGGCAACCTCACGTTTTTTACCGGTCGTTTTCTTATATTTAATTTTTGTGGCTTCTCCCCCCCGCAAATGACGGATTGATTTGTGATATTCGAGAATGTGCTTCACCTGATCGGCCAAATCAGGGTTGATCTCCGGCAAACGCTCGGTTAAGTCTTTATGCACCGTGCTCTTTGAAACGCCAAATTCCTTGGCAATGGTCCGGACTGTATGCCTGGTTTCCACGATGCAGCGTCCGATTTTGATCGTACGTTCTTTGATGTAATCGTGCACGCTCCCGCCTCCCAACTGTGGATAGTTTGGTACATTATATGAGGGGCGGGCCTATATATTCGCGCTTTCAGGGGATGACAAGCCCTGGAAGGCTCATTTTATTTCCTGGACAACCGTAAGAAGGGCCCATTTCGGCGGAAAACAGCTTACTTCTGTCCTGCTATGCTCCGCAGAACACAGCAACAAAAAAACAGGAGGCATTCGCCTCCTGTCTAAAAGTTATGCTTAACGCTGCGGCAGCAGATCCGAAGGATTGACTACCTTGCCATCCTCGTACACTTCAAAGTGCACATGATTGCCAAGATTTTTCTCAATTTCACTGCGTCCGGCCGTTGCCAGCGTGTCGCCTTGCTTTACTTCATCGCCTTGCTTCACTTTGGTGTCGCCGAGGCTCTGATATACCGTCTTCAGATTGTTCGGATGGGTAATCTCTACAACCTTGCCGAACACTGCAACATCTTCAACCCGTGTTACTTCACCGCTAAGCGCTGCCTTGACATCAAACGTCTTGTTGTCCTCACGTGCGATGTCGATTCCGACATTCGGCACGAAGGTGTCATTGTACTGCACCATAGCCGCTACATGGTTCTCTTCCGTCCCATTCTCATCATAGAACGGTTTTACCACTTCCACTTCTCCGGGACTGGCTACAGGCCAGGTCAGAGTTTCTGCCGAAGCGACAACTTCCAAAGCCTCAGGGTCGTTTGCTGCACCGGCTTCTTTGCTGGGTTTAGCGGCATCCTGTGAAACGACTGCGTTGGTGTCGGAGTTCAGCGGCTTCTGGCCGGCATCCTGATAGACCCACACCAAGGTTAGTATAATAGCCGCTGCCGCCGTGTAGACTGCCGGGAATACCCACCGTTTGGAGAACAGCCTGTTCCATGAAGAAGGCTTAGCGCCTGAATCTCCCTGCTTGTTTTTGAGAGATTCATCATGGGTTGATTTGTTTTTTTCTTGTTCATTCATATGTTTATCACCTCAGTAACCAGTGTTACCGGGCGCTTCGCTTTTATACGTATCTTTCAAGTTATTTTTTCAGAAGAGTTGAGACTTGAACAAAAGAGATACCGCTGTAATAGTGTTTGAGAATTTGTGTCGCTGTGCTGCCTTCCTTGGCCATGCCGTTTGCCCCCCACTGGCTCATGCCGACTCCGTGTCCATTCCCGTAAGTTGTGATTATATACTCGCTGCCCTTTCGCTTCCAGGTAAACTGGCTGGAGCGCAGCCCCAGCTTCTCGCGCACCTCCCGTCCGGTAAATACGGTTCCTCCAATCGATATCTCCTTGACCCGGTGTCCCGCAGTCAGAGACAGTACTTTCACAGGCATCTGTGCAGAAGAAGAGGAGACCGGCTTCGCCCCTCCGGAAGCTGTAAGATCCTTGGAAGCAGGTAAAGCCTTGCCGCTTAACCCCAGCTTGCCTATCAGCTCTGAAATACTAAAGGTATAGGTTACCGCGAGATTCGGTGTAATCTCCTGCTCCCAGGGGCTGGCTACACTGCGCAAATAAGGCACGGCGGCATTCCAGTAGTCTTCCGAATTTTCCGTATAGCCTCCACTGGAGGCGAAAAAGGAGGCGGTGATCGGCTGCCCCTTATAGGTCATAATGACGCCGCGCGTTTCGCGGACCGCGCGGCGGAGTTTGGCCAGCCCGGCGCTTTTGCCGCCGCGCACCCAATCCCGTTCCAGCGCCGCCTGCGAGACGTAAGCCTGATGGCTTACCGTATCGGTCACATCCGCGCCCGGAACGGGCACGCCACTGCTGTCGCCGGCCACTAGGCGGCGCATAATGAACGTGCGGGCGGCCACGGCCTGCGCTTTGAGCGCTTCGAGCTCAAAGTCCGCCGGCATTTCGGCCGCCAGCACGCCGCTGACGTACTCCTCCAGCGGCAGGGTCTCTATTTGTCCGCTCTGCGACAAATAGACATGCACTTCCGGCTGCGGGGCCTCCCCCGCAGCCGCCTCAGGCGCCACAGGCCGGTCCGTGGCCTGTGGCATGGCCTTGGGCACCGGATGCGGATGCCCGCCTCCGCGCAGCGGGACAATCGCCAGCGGCAGCAGCAGCGCTGCCAGCAGCGGCGCTGCGAGCCAGGCGGCCGGGGCCAGCCGCTGGATACGGGGCGCTCCGCGCCGGGTGCGTGCGTAACGGCGTTTGAATTTGCGCCGCAGGTAGTGGAAATCTTTCATCTCTATGGCTCCTTCCGTAAGTCACCGGTGATTCTTATAGATATGAGTTTTCCACAACTGCTAGAACGCTATTCTGAGAGTGAGAGAATCAAATTGCCGTGAAGTTAGCAAAATTCTCAATCGGCACAAGTGGAAACGGCTTCGCCGTCCTCAAAAGGACGGTATCCGTTTCAGCGAGAAATAGAAGGATAATTTATAGCGTGAAGCATATAAATTCTTATCTTTTAAAAAAGACCGCACCGCAAATGCGGAGCAGCCTATTTCATTTATATTATTTACGATTATACCCAGGTTGGCTGAATCTGAAAGCGCGGCTTCAGCTCATCGCTTTTGTATGATTCGCTTTTGGTAGCTTCCGGTTTGGCAATTTCTTCTTTAGATGCCGCTACAGCCGGCTCTTCCATGGAAATCCGCCAAATGTCTGCACCAAGTCCCGACAGCTTCTCGGCCAGATTCACATACCCGCGGTCAATGTGATGCGTACCACTCACTTCCGTAGTCCCTTCGGCAACAAGTCCCGCCAAAATAAGCGCAGCGCCTGCACGCAGGTCCGTAGCGCACACTTTAGCGCCGACAAGCTGAGCATTGCCGGTCACAATCGCCGAACGGCCCTCAATCTTGATCTCGGCGTTCATGTTGTGGAACTCATCCACATGCATAAACCGGTTCTCGAAAACGGTCTCCGTTACGACACTTGTACCTACGGAGCGAAGCAGCAGCGCCATCATTTGCGACTGCATATCGGTAGGGAAACCCGGATACGGCAATGTCTTCAGATCAACAGCCTTCAGTGGCTTGTCGCTGATGACGCGCACGCCATTCTCATCAGGAATGATCGTAACGCCCATTTCCTCCATCTTGGCAATAACAGGTCCGAGATGATCGGCAATCGCGCCTTCAACGTATACATCCCCGCCTGTGATCGCTGCAGCTGCCATGTAGGTACCTGCTTCAATCCGGTCAGGAATCACATGATGTTTTACGCCGTGAAGCCGTTCTACGCCCTCAATACGAATGACGCCGGTCCCAGCTCCACGTACAATGCCGCCCATTCCGTTCAGATAGTTGGCCAAATCGACAATTTCCGGCTCTTTCGCGGCATTCTCAATCACAGTTACGCCTTCAGCGAGTGCTGCGGCCATCATTATATTTTCAGTCGCACCCACGCTGGCCACATCCAGATACACCTTGGCTCCACGCAGTCGACCGTTTGATTTCGCTTCAATGTAGCCTTGGCCCAAGCTAATCTCGGCACCAAGCGCTTCAAATCCCTTCAAATGCTGGTCAATCGGCCTTGTACCGATGGCACAGCCGCCGGGCAGAGAAATGCGTGTATGACCCATACGGGACAATAAAGGGCCCATCACCAAAAAAGAAGCCCGCATTTTCCGCACCCATTCATAAGGTGCTTCACAGGAAGTGATGTTTCTAGCATCAACCTCGATGATATCGTTCTGGTATGTAACACCTGCACCCAGAGATTCCAGCACTTTGCTGATGGTCATTACATCGTCTAGCGGAGGTGCGTCCACAATGACGCTAACTCCTTCTTCTGCCAATAGAGAGGCGGCTATGATCGGTAGTACGGAATTTTTTGCGCCGCTTACTTTCACGCTCCCGGTCAATCTGTTGCCACCGCGGACGATAAATTTGCTCATTTCGGTTTCCCTCCGCGTCCATATTTCTGAAATAATTTTGAATTTAAGATTCATTTGTTAAATATCGGATATTCCGTCTGTGCGCCCGATGTGCGGGCACGTTCCTTAAACTTCAGTGTTGACATAATAAAACCTTATTATTCGACACCTTTTTCGCATCCATAGACCTATACAGATATAACCAAACTCACTTGCATTAAAACACATTGCGGAGCAGCCCGCTCCAGCCCAGGTAATCCAGCAGAAACCCCGCCACGAAATGACCGAGGACGATAGCCAGCAACAGATGGAGCAGTCTTCCTTGAGGGCTCTTGGGATATCTTATGACCAAATCGAGCTTAAGGTTCTGAAGTGCCCACCAAGATAATACGACACAGAGCAAAGAAACGATCATTGAAACCAAACCGCTGGTACCGATCGCGCTGGATAAATCATCGTAGATCATTTGTTCCATGTTACCTCCTGTGTGAATGTTACTTGGAAATCGACTCTTATATCATACTTGCGCAGATGAAAAGAATCCAGTACTTTTACGAATTTTTAAACATTTCGCCCATTAAGCCCCAGGTTCATGACAATATGTTCATTTTTTACAGGTTTTTTATTCCAAAAAAAATGCAGCCAAGCTATAGGCTTGACTGCATTTCGTGCTACTGTTGTCCTTTTCCGGTGGACACTTTAATCCGTGTAACGGCGCGTTGCAGCGCCAGCTCCGCACGGCGGTGATCAATCTCATCCTGTTTGCTGCGGGTCTGAAGACGGCGTTGTGCCCGTTCTTTAGCCGCTTCGGCGCGTTCAACATCGATATCCTTAGGCAGCTCGGCACTTTCAGCCAGAACTGTCACCTTGTCTTTATGCACTTCTACGAACCCGCCATGAACGGCGATAGTGACGGAAACACCGTCCGATTTTACAGTGAGCGGAGCAACCTGAAGTGGAGTCACAAGCGGAATGTGTCCCGGCAAAATGCCCAGCTCGCCATTGACTCCCCGTACTGTCAGGCTATTAACCTGCTTGGAGTAGACAAGACGCTCCGGCGTGACAATTTCCAACAAAAAGGTATTCACTTCCATTCCTCCTCAAAGCTTTACCCAGTAAAGCTCGCATCGAAAGCATGATCTAAAGCTCAGAATTACATGGATTTCGCTTTTTCGACCGCTTCTTCAATCGTACCTACAAACAGGAAAGCTGCTTCCGGAAGATCATCGTGCTTGCCTTCCAGAATCTCTTTGAAACTGCGAACAGTTTCTTTGATCGGCACATATTTGCCTTTAAAGCCGGTAAACTGCTCTGCCACATGGAAAGGCTGGGACAGGAAACGTTCAACTTTACGGGCACGGGCTACAATAACCTTGTCTTCTTCACTCAGCTCATCCATCCCCAGAATGGCAATGATGTCCTGAAGCTCGGTGTAACGCTGCAGCAATTGCTTAACGCCTTGTGCGACGTTGTAATGCTCTTCGCCGACAATTTCGGGAGCCAGCATACGCGAACTGGAAGCTAGTGGATCCACCGCAGGGAAAATCCCCTTCTCGGAGATTTTACGCTCCAGGTTGGTCGTTGCATCCAAGTGGGCAAATGCCGTTGCCGGAGCCGGGTCAGTGTAATCGTCCGCCGGTACGTAGATCGCTTGAATGGAGGTAACGGAGCCTTTTTTGGTGGAAGTGATGCGCTCCTGCAATTGGCCCATTTCTGTTGCCAGCGTTGGCTGGTAACCTACCGCTGAAGGCATACGGCCGAGCAGGGCCGATACTTCGGAACCTGCTTGGGTAAAGCGGAATATATTATCGATAAAGAGAAGCGTATCGCGGCCTTCCACATCACGGAAATACTCCGCCATGGTCAGACCGGTCAAGGCTACACGAAGACGTGCACCCGGCGGCTCATTCATTTGTCCAAACACCATGGCCGTCTTCTTGATAACGCCAGAGTCGGTCATTTCATGATAAAGGTCATTACCTTCACGGGTCCGTTCACCAACACCGGCGAATACGGAAATACCGCCGTGCTCTTGAGCGATGTTGTTGATCAGTTCCTGGATAGTTACCGTTTTACCTACACCGGCACCGCCGAAGAGGCCGATTTTACCGCCTTTGGCGTATGGGGCCAGCAGGTCGATAACCTTGATCCCGGTTTCCAGAATTTCCGCTTGGGTTGACAGTTCATCATAAGTCGGGGCAAGACGGTGAATCGGATTCTTCTCTGCGACAACCTCAGCACCGTTATCAATAGGGTTGCCAAGTACATTAAATACCCGGCCGAGTGTAGCTGCGCCAACGGGAACCGAAATCGGTCCACCCTGGTCAATCGCGTCCAATCCGCGAACCAGACCATCCGTGGACGACATGGCGATACAACGGACCAGATTGTCACCCAGGTGATTGGAAACTTCAAGCGTCAGATCAATAATGCGGCCGTTCTCCAAGCTGGTTTCAATCTTGATAGCGTTGAAAATCTCGGGCAACTGGCCGCGTTCGAATTCAATATCAACAACCGGACCCATAATGCTTACAACGCGTCCTTTGTTCATCTTCATTTCCCTCCTCGAAAGCTGTTACATTGAGAAGAAACGGCAGTGCTGTCTTCAGGAGTCTATGCCCCTGAAGCGAGCGGTACGTTGTATCGCTCTACGGCACCCGTTTCTTGTAGATCAAGACTGCGCATTTGCTCCGGCAACGATCTCAGTAATTTCCTGCGTAATCGCCGCCTGACGGGCACGGTTGTACGTAAGTCTAAGGTCTCCGATCATTTTCGACGCGTTCTTAGTGGCACTGCCCATCGCTGTCATCTTCGCACCCAGCTCACTGGCTTTGCCGTCCAGAATTGCGCTATAAATCAAAGTTTCGGCATATTTCGGAAGCAGCACTTGCAGTACGCCTTCCGGTGATGGTTCGTATTCATAGGCTGCACTTGCGCCTGTGTGCTCCTCACCCACTGCATCCATTGGGAGCAGACGGTCAACGGTTGGCACTTGGCTGATGGCATTCACAAACCGGTTATAGCAGATATAAAGCTCATCATATACACCTGTCTCAAACTGCTGAACCGCCGAGTAAGCGATCGACTTAATATCAGAGAATTTCGGTGTATCGGACAGCTCGGTAACTTCCTCTACAATCGGGTATTCACGGCGCCGCAAGAAATCACGGCCCTTACGGCCGATGACGAAGAGCGCATATTCGTCCTTGGAACTATGCCGCTCTGCCAGAAGCATCGTTACTTTACGCAGGATATTGGCATTGTATCCACCCGCTAGACCTCTATCGGAAGTAACAATAATATAGGCGGTCTTCTTCACGGGACGGCTGACCAGCATCGGATGCTGCAAGTCCTGTGTACCGGCAGCAATACTCGATACGACCTCTTTCAGCTTCTGTGAGTACGGACGGGCAGCTTCCGCTTTCTCCTGCGCTTTGCGCAGCTTGGAGGCGGCTACCATCTCCATTGCTTTAGTGATCTGTCTGGTGTTTTGAACGCTCTTGATTTGACGTTTAATATCACGCATACTTCTTGCCATGATTTCACCACCTTAAAGCTTTGACGAAGTCAAAGCTGACCTCGTAAGCATAAACTGAGCTTTGAAGAAGTCAAAGCTAACTTCGTAAGCATATATCAGAGCTTCGGCAGAGCCAAAGCCCGTTTCAAAGCATGGGTAGACAGTTATTTGCGATTAGCTGGTCGCGAAGCCTCTTTTGAACTTCTCGATCGCTTCTTTCAGTGCTGTCTCGTTGTCTGCCGTCAAATCCTTTGTATCAGTGATGGATTTGATAATGCCGGCAGCGCTGCTGTCGATGAACGCCAGGAATTCCTTCTCGAAGCGTTTTACGTCTTTGACAGGAATATCATCCAGGTGGCCTTTAACAGCGGTATACAAGCTGAGCACCTGATGCTCAACAGACAACGGCTGGTTTACGCCCTGTTTCAGAACCTCCATCATACGGGCACCGCGGTTCAGACGGGCTTGCGTAGACTTATCGAGATCGGAACCAAACTGGGAAAATGCCTGGAGTTCGCGGTATTGGGCCAGATCCAGACGGAGTGAGCCGGCAACCTTCTTCATAGCTTTGATCTGCGCTGATCCCCCTACACGGGATACAGAGATACCGACGTTGATCGCCGGACGCTGACCGGAGTTGAACAGGTCGGATTCAAGGAAGATTTGGCCGTCTGTAATCGAAATTACATTCGTAGGAATGTAGGCCGAAACGTCAGAGGCTTGGGTTTCAATGAAAGGCAGTGCGGTTAATGAACCACCACCCAGCTCATCGCTGAGCTTAGCCGCACGTTCCAAAAGACGGGAGTGCAGATAGAAGACGTCACCCGGGAATGCTTCGCGGCCTGGTGGACGACGGAGCAGCAGGGACAATTCGCGGTAAGCGGAGGCTTGCTTCGAAAGGTCATCATAAATGACAAGGACATGCTCGCCTTTGTACATGAAGTACTCGCCCATTGCACAACCTGAGTATGGAGCGATATAAAGCAGTGGGGACGGCTCGGAGGCCGACGCGGTTACAATAATTGTATACTCCAAAGCACCATGGCGGCGGAGTGTTTCTACAACCTGCGCCACTGTGGATTGTTTTTGACCAATGGCAACATAGATACATTTCATGCCGTTGCCCTTTTGGTTGATGATCGCATCAATTGCGATAGCTGTTTTACCGGTTTGACGGTCACCAATGATGAGCTCGCGTTGTCCGCGGCCAATCGGCACCATCGCGTCAATCGCTTTAAGACCGGTCTGCATCGGCTCATGAACCGATTTACGGTCGATAACACCCGGTGCATTGTTCTCTACCGGACGGAATTCTGTCGTATCAATCGGACCTTTGCCGTCCAGCGGCTGGCCGAGGGCATTCACTACACGTCCCAGCAGGGCTTCGCCCACCGGTACCTGCATAATTTGTCCCGTACGTTTAACTTGATCGCCTTCACGAATCGCCGTATACTCACCCAGAATAACAACACCGACGTTGCTTTCTTCCAGATTGAGCGCCATGCCCACTACTCCGTTGGAGAACTCCAGCAACTCGCCTGCCATTGCGTTTTCCAGACCGTAGACACGGGCGATACCGTCTCCGACTTGAATGACGGTGCCAATTTCGGCCACTTCGATATCGGCTTTATATTGCTCAATTTGACTTTTGATCAAAGTGCTGATCTCTTCAGGTCTGATGCCCAATATCCTCACCCCTATCTTCTATGCTTATCGTTAAAAGATTTCTCGAGACGCTCCAGTTTGCCGGACAAACTGCCGTCATACAGCGTATCGCCGATTACGACCTTAAGTCCGCCCAGCAGGCTCTTATCCACGAGATTCGTAACACGAATCTTGCGTTTAGTAAGCTCGCTGAATTCTGCGGCCACAGTATCCTGCTCTTCTTGACTAAGCGCATAAGCAGAGTACACAGTAGCATCGCCGATACCGAGGGCGTCTCCTTCAATTTTGATGTATGTTTCCAGCAGCTCAGCAAAAATATCGGTTCTGCCCCGCTCAACCAGCAATTCCACCATGTTCATCACCGTTGGAGAGAGCTTATCCTGAAATGCTGTGCGAAGCACCTTCAGCTTGTCGGACTTGGAGATGCGCGGTGCATGAATGAACCGTTTCACCTCTTGATCGAGATGCAGTACCTCGACCACTGTCTTCAGCTGTTCTTCCACTTCAAGCGTAATTCCTTTCTCCACCGCTGCACCGTACAATGCTCTGGCGTAGCGCCCAGCAACTACCGTATCGCGGCTCATGAGCGGCCTCCTACCTCTTTGAGGTATTGATCGACAAGCTGTTCCTGCTCGCCGTCAGCCTTGACTTCTTTTTCAAGCAGCTTGGAAGCAATGCGGACCGAAGCCGTTCCAAGCTCGCTGCGCAGGGCTTCCACAGCCTTGTTCTTTTCGTTGGAAATATCGCGGACAGCCTCGTCCTTAAGACGTGCAGCCTCAGCTTTAGCTTGATCCATAAGCCGGTCTGCCTGATTGCTGCTTGTGGCCTGGGATTGTTGAATGATCTGTTGTGCCTCTTGACGCGCCTGCTGCAGAGCCTGCTTCTGTTCTTCTACATAAGCGACCGCCTGCTCTCTGGTCTTAGCTGCTTCATCCATCTGCTGCATCACCAGTTCACGGCGTTTCTCCATAACTGCGAATAATTTGCTGAATGCAAATTTGCTGAGCAGGAAGTAGAGAATTACAAATGCGGCAATTGAAAAAACTATATTCGTCCAAACTATAGTCACTGTGGTCACTCCTTTCCGTTACCGCGGTGTGCGGACATATACAAAAGTAAGGCGCGGATGGCACTTGCCCTCCCCGCCAAACCGTAAGAACGGTTTATTAAGTAAACATGATCAGGAATGCAATAACTGTTGCGGCCAACGGAATTACTTCGACGATACCTACACCGATAAACATTGTTGTCTGCAGTGCGTTACGTGCTTCCGGTTGACGAGCGATGGATTCTACCGTTTTGCTGACGATCATACCGTTACCAAGACCTGCACCGAGTGCGCCCAAACCAACCGCGATTGCTGCTGCCAAAAATTCCATTTGTAAATATCCTCCTTTAATTTTGAATCATTTAGTATTTGTTTAATGATATAAAAATCTCCCGCGAAGAGTATTCCGGCGGCTGCCGCTTTCCTCACGGCAGTTCATTAATGTGCTTCTTCCTCGTGGATCGTCATCTGCGCGATGTACACCATCGTCAGAATCGTAAAGATAAATGCCTGAAGCGCTCCTACAAAGATACTGAAGCCTTGCCAGATTGCCAAGAATGGAATACTGAGGAATCCCAGCTTCAGAATAACCGTGATCAAAACCTCACCGGCAAAAATGTTGGCAAATAGACGGATGGCAAGCGCCACCGGCTTCGCCAGATTCTCAATAATGTTCAGCGGCAAGAAAATTGGAAACGGCTCAATGTAGTGTTTGAAATAATGTTTACCATTCAGCTTAACGCCGAGGTAGTTCATCAATACAAACACGATGATCGCCAGCCCTGCGGTGACATTGATATCGGCAGTCGGCGATTTATACCACAAGATCTCCGCATGCTCGCCATGCGCCAAGTTTTTGGTCGCTTCGATTACATGTCCGAAGATGTACACCGGTTTATCAGCTTCAGTGATGAAGGAAAACGGCAGACCCAGGAGATTGGAGACAAAGATAAACAATATCAGCGTCAATCCCAGTGAAATGTAAGGTTTCCCTTTCTTCAGGTCCATGGCACTGCTGATGACTCCCTGTACAAATTCCACCACCCACTCCATAAAGTTCTGAAGTTTGGACGGATTCTCAACGGACAGGTTGCGGACAGACATCATTACCAATATGAACACTACCAGCGAACTGATTAAAAGCATCAGAACAGCGGATAAATCAATCGGTATTCCGCCGAAATAGATTAATGGCATTTCATGCATAGTATCATCCCCCTTTCTCTTTAATCTGGCTACAACTTATTCCTAATACCTAAATATATCCCCACAGGAATAGAGAGAAGCTGGGGAATGAACAGGCCGGCAATGGTTGCCTCCAGCGAGAAATGCTCGATCTTGACCGAGAACATGGTGACCAGAATCGCAAAACAGATCCGTGTAAGAAAACCAAGGCTGAATGCCTTCCCCTCGTGGTTTGCAGCCGACTTTGTTACCCGCCTTACTTTGGCGGCAAGATAACGAAAGTTGACCAATCCCGCTAACAAACCAAGCGCCATTCCCAGTGTCACGGTACGGGTCTCATGATGAAGTGCCCATCCCATTAACAATCCGGACATCACAACGAGAGTAATCCTGGTAACGGAATTGATCATGGGAGTCATATTATCCATTTTGCTCCCCCAGAAATTTTTTGATTAGCAGGACGACGTTAACGATCCCGAGAAGCATCCCGGTGATTGTACCGATGGCCAGCCAGGATTTGGGGCCGTCCATCTGGTTCTGCAGCCATCTTGCCGCAAAAAAACCTATAATAATGTAAGCGGCAAGCAAAGTGCCTGCACTTCCGATGACTAAAGCGGTCCGTCCCAGTCCGGCTTCGTCCTTTTGTTCCTTCATAGGCTACAATCCCAACTAATTTTACTGAATATCCAGACTCTTTGTCAATTCATTGAAAATTGCTCAAAAGTGCTTGAAAACATGAAAATAATCACAGCAAAGCCTACCAAAACCATATAAACCGTACAGTTTCACTGTATGCTGTTTTTATTCACTTTAGTATATTAGTCGTTGTGCCTTCAATTATTAGTTGTGAACATTCTGTGAAATTCCTCAGGACGCTCTTCAACGGCTCCAAAATGGTGCAAAATCGCATTGACAATTCTCTCGGAGGCTTTGCCGTCTCCATACGGGTTGGCGGCCCGGCTCATCGACTGATACAGATTCTGATCGGTCAAAAGAGCATGTGTCCGTTGATACACCTTCTCCTCGTCCGTTCCCACAAGCTCCAATGTTCCGGCTTCGATCCCTTCCGGGCGCTCGGTTGTATCACGCAGCACAAGCACAGGAACTCCAAAGGAGGGAGCTTCCTCCTGCAGGCCGCCGGAGTCGGTCAAAATCAGGTGGGTATGCGGATAAAAATTATGCAGATCAACGACATCCAGCGGATCAATCAGCTTAATTCTCGGGTGTCCGCCCAGTATCTCATGTGCCGGTTCCTTGACTGCCGGACTCGGATGCACAGGATAAACAATGGCTACATCTTCAAATTCATCAGCGATTCTTTTGACAGCACGGAAAATATGACGGTGCGGTTCGCCTTGAGATTCTCTGCGGTGCGCCGTCATTAAAATTAGTCTTTTTCCTGAAGCAAAATCCAGTACAGGATGCCGGTAGTCCGGCTGTACGGTATATTGAAACACATCGGTAACTGTATTGCCTGTGATATAAATGCTTGACTCTTTTTTGTTCTCGTGTCTCAAATTTCCTGCCGACAAATCTGTCGGAGCAAAGTGCAGATCCGCGAGGACTCCCGTAAGCTGGCGGTTCATTTCCTCAGGATACGGGGACAATTTATTCCAGGTCCGAAGTCCCGCCTCAACATGTCCTACTTGAATTTGCTGCAGGAAAGAGGCATAACTGGCCAAGAAAGTCGTCAATGTATCTCCATGCACCAGCACGAGATCAGGTTTGGCCTCACGCAGTACAGGTTCAAGCCCTTCCAGTACCCGAATGGTGATTTCATTCAACGTCTGGCGGTCCTTCATCACATCCAGATCGTAGTCAGGAGTGATTTTAAAGACCTCGAGCACCTGATCCAGCAGCTCACGGTGCTGCGCGGTCACACATACAACAGATTCGATGTGCTCGGGATGCCTGTTCAGTTCCAGGACCAGAGGCGCCATCTTGATCGCCTCGGGGCGCACTCCGAAAATCGTCATTACTTTAATTTTGGACATAACCCCCAGCCTCTCTTCTAAAATAGATGCTTGTTCTACGTTTATTCTATATTACTTATCTAGAGATTATTTGGTTCCATATAACCGGTCTCCGGCATCGCCAAGCCCCGGAATGATATACCCGTGTTCATTCAGATGGTCATCCAGTGCTGCCACATAGATATCCACATCAGGATGGGCTGCTTGTACAGCGGCGACACCTTCAGGGGCGGCAATCAGATTCATCATCTTAATTTGGGTACAGCCGCGGTTCTTCAAAGAAGTGATTGCTGCAATTGCAGAGCCGCCTGTTGCCAGCATCGGGTCGATAACGATCAATTCCCGTTCCTGCACATCCGTAGGAAGCTTAATGTAATATTCGACAGGCTGAAGGGTTTCCGGATCACGGAACAAGCCGACATGTCCTACTTTAGCTGCCGGAAGCAGCTTCAGAACGCCTTCAAGCATTCCCAGCCCGGCCCGCAGGATCGGTACCAAGCCCAGCATTCTTCCTGAGATAACCTTGCCCTGTGTTTCGGCCACCGGCGTCTGCACAGTAATTGTCTCCAGCGGAATATCCCGCGTGATTTCGTAAGCCATCAGTGTAGCAACTTCATCGACATGCTCTCTGAATTCTTTCGTGTTGGTCCGCACATCGCGAATAAATGTTAGTTTGTGCTGAATCAAAGGATGATCGCAAATCACCAATTTTCCCATTTCTGTCCCTCCGGTAATTGTGAGTCTTGTTCGCCATAGAAAGCGCTTTTGCTTCTTCCATGGCTAAATCCTGTCTATTATATCATCACCGGAGGCTCTTTTCACCTACGATGACTGAGCCCTTTTCATGGAAGCATAAACAAAGGCAAGCTATTCTTTCCAGTACAGTCAGGAAAATACGGAGTACTTTGGAAATAGAGTGCGCTTTAGTTTGTTCTATTTGCTGCATTTAATACTATTCACATTTTTTTCACTTATTTTAATGAAAACTCCATGAACTTTCATGAATATTTCATGACAACATCAGTCTGTTTTCAATTCTAATATGTGAACATTATGTCACATGAAGATTTCGCTTCTTTATATTATCTTCCAAAAAAACCCCCGAAGCAGCCGGGATACCGGCGCAACGGAGGCGAAAGATTTTAAGCTCGGAATAGTCTGGCCGCAAAGTGGATATTTAGTACTGGAGACCCGGATAAATCGGGTATTGATCCGTAAGCTGGGCGACCTCACGGGCCGCTTCAGTCAATTTAGCTTCATCCTTCGGATTCTTCAGCACGTTTGCGATAATGCGGCCGATTGTTACCATAGCCTGCTCGTCCATGCCGCGCGAAGTAACCGCAGGTGTTCCGATCCGGATGCCGCTGGTTACAAATGGGCTGGTAGGATCAAACGGGATTGCATTTTTGTTCACGGTAATACCGATGGAATCCAGTACTTTCTCCGCATCTTTTCCGGTAATGCTCAGATTGCGGGTATCCAGCAGCATCAGATGGTTGTCCGTACCGCCGGAAACGATGTTAACTCCTTCTCCGATCAGCGTCTCCGCAAGTACTTTAGCGTTCTTCACCACATTCTCGGCATAGGTCTTGAAGGATGGCTGCAATGCTTCGCCGAAGGAAACCGCTTTGGAGGCAATCACATGCATCAGCGGTCCGCCTTGGGAACCAGGGAATACAGCTTTATCAATGGCTGCGGCCCATGGCTGTCTGCAGAGAATCATGCCTCCGCGCGGACCACGCAAGGTTTTGTGCGTTGTTGTAGTAACGAAGTGGGCATGCGGAACCGGACTCGGATGAACACCCGCAGCAACCAGCCCGGCGATATGAGCCATATCGACCATGAACAGTGCACCTACGTCATTCGCAATGGAACCGAGTGCTGCAAAATCAATCGTCCGCGGATACGCACTTGCACCGGCTACAATCAATTTAGGACGGTGTTTGAAGGCGGCTTTGCGCACTTCATCATAATCGATCAGGAACGTGTCTTCCTGCACACCATAAGCAACAAAGTTATAAAGCAAGCCGGAGGCATTCACAGGACTGCCGTGTGTCAAATGGCCGCCATGCGCCAGGTTCATCCCCAGTACAGTATCGCCAGGATTCAGCGCGGCAAGATAAACCGCCATATTAGCTTGAGCGCCGGAATGCGGCTGCACATTGACATGTTCGGCGCCAAACAGCTGTTTGGCACGGTCGCGGGCCAGATTCTCCACGATATCTACATCTTCACAACCGCCATAGTAACGTTTGCCAGGATAACCTTCGGCGTATTTATTCGTGAGTACGGAGCCCATGGCCTCCATTACTGCTTCACTGACGATATTTTCCGAAGCGATAAGCTCAATGTTGGCACGCTGACGGCTTAGTTCCAGTCCCATGGCTTCCAGTACTGCAGGGTCACTCTTACGCAATTGTTCCATAATTTTTAATTTCCTCCCTAGTGCTTTAGTTTATGTTGTACTTATTTAATCCCTGATTGTTAATGTATTGCCTAAAAGCTGCTGCCCTGCTTAATCGCAGAGCTGTGCACCACTGGTTTCCGGTGTACGGTATACCGCACGTTCGCCGCCGATAAGAGGCGGTCTGCTCCAGGCCGCATTGACTCTGGCCGAACCGATATAGCGCAAACTCGGGCGAAACGGAACCGCTACCCGGCGCAGATGCATGCCGATCAGCGTCTCACCGATGTCAATCCCGGCATGGGCTTCCACCGTTTCAGCCAAAACAGGGTCGGACATCGAGCGGTACGCCGCGGCAGCCATTGAACCGCCGGCTCCCGGTATCGGCACCGCCGAAACCTCCCTCAGTCCGAGCGACTCCAGCAAAGAACGCTCCATGACAAGCGAACGGTTCAAATGCTCACAGCATTGGTATACGGGATGAAACCCCCGTTTATCAGCAACCTGGCGAACACCCTGCAGCAGTTGCTCTGCCACTTCAAGCGCCCCGCCGGTTCCAATCCGGACGCCGGCTACTTCGCTTGTACTGACTCCGACGACCAGGATTTTTCCCGGCCCCAGCTTGCCGGCTTCCGCCAGTTCGCCTACGACTGCTGCGGTGGCAGCAGCCAAGGAAAGCTCAGTCCCCGCCGGTTCCACCCCTTCCCCGGCTGGCCTGCCGGGAGCGCGTTCTTCCCAAGAGTCCTGCTTCATGACTTCATCCATCACTTCTGCCTCCTCAACGTTGACTGCAACTCATTTCAAGCCAAAACCGTGTTTTTACTGCAGAGGTACCGCTGCGCCACAGCAGGGAATGAACGCTGAAAGATGGTGCGCAGCTTAATCTTACATATATTTTAAACAAAAAAGAGCAGTCCGCAGGAAGCTGCGGATGTGCTCTTTTGCCCAGGCGACCGGCCGTTTATTCCAGTGCTCCATCGTGGTTTGATCCACATTTGTCGCCAGTTACACCGGAACCGGATAATATTTATTTCATCTTAAAGGAAAGGCTGCGAAAAATCAACCTTCTTTACAAATGGCGTAAGGATTCCAATTTATCGAGCAGATTGTAAAGAGCGGTACGGATTTCCGCCGCTGCCAGCTCATAATCCTCACGGGAACCGCCATAAGGGTCGGTAATATCAAAGCTTGGAATACGCTGGCGGATCTCGATTATCCGCTGCAAATCGGTCGCCTTCGGCTCACCGCCCAATGCTATGCTTAGTTCCGCATCTGCATACAAGCTGTCCAGCTCCTGAATATCACTATTAACCGCCTCTTCATCATGGACATATTCTTTCAAGGTATACGTCTTCGTAACCGCGCTAGGAAAATATTGCAGCAAATGCCGTTTATGCCCGCCTGTCAGGGTCAGCACCAGATCCGCCCAGGACACCATCTCTGCGTTCAGCTGTGAGGAGATAATCTGATCATTAATGCCCTCTTCCCGCAAGATTGCTCCAGCGTGTCTGGATATGGAAGTGCCGGAAATGGCGGATACGCCTGCAGACCGCACTTCCAGCTCGATTCCGCGTTCCTTCGCAAGTTTCCGCAGAAGCCCTTCAGCCATAGGACTGCGGCATGTATTCCCGGTGCAGACGAATAAAATATGCAGCATGCTTTCCACCTCCAAATAAAATATAAAATAAATTTCTTTTGCCGTTATTGTATCAGAAGATGAACAGCAATCCAAACGCCAGCAGGATCGCTCCGCCCAGCGCCTCCCCGTAATCGCCCAGTCCACGGCTGACCCGCCTGCCCAGCAGCAGACCGGTAATCGCCATGAGTCCCCCGCAGGCGCCAAAAGCCAGAACAGTTAAAACTATGCTATTCACAAACATGCCAAGCGATACCCCGACAGAAAAAGAGTCCACGCTTACACTCAGTGAGATAAGCAGCATGCCCCAGAAGGTCTGGTGATCCATAGACCGCGTTCCAACATGACCGGCCCGGAAAGAGTTGAACACCATATGTCCGCCGAGCAGAATTAACAGCCCCCCGGCTGCGAAAGTTGTTACCTGGCCAAGCAGATGTCCCACATAGCTGCCGGTAAACAAGCCAAGCAGCGGCATCAGCACATGAAAAAAAGCAATAAGCAGGCTGAGATGCAGCACATGCAAAAGACGGATGCCTTTCATCCCGATTCCTACACCGAGCGAAAATGCGTCCATCCCGAGTGCGATTGCCATAATGGCAATCGTTACAAGCTGGCCCCAGCCAGCATATTCCCCTGCTATGCCCATGCCTATACCCCCAAAGTCCGATAGTCTTGTACAACAACGATATGCGGACAAGACGGCAATCATGACTGAGCGGGAGAGGCCGAAGGCGGGGAAACCGCTGGGTGAAAGGATTCTGGTTAAAAATCAGGCGGCCGGGAGGGACTCGACCGGCATTGCACCGGACCGTGGTGCCCATGCGGGACTTCAACGCAGGGCACTCTGTGAGCGGAGCCGGAAATTATCCGGCGTCGATCACAGATCCACCGGCTGCTTTCATCAGCCGGTTCATGATGGCTGCGCCGAGACCGGCCTCCGGGCAAGCCTCGGCCAGGATATAGGTCGCTCCCGCTTCATCGAAGCGCCGCAACGCGGCATACAGGGAGCGCGCCCCTTCCTCCGGCGAGTCCAGCGAGCCGAGGGAGACGACGCAGGCGGCCGGAACGGCGGGATACAGGGCCCGGTGTTCCTCGAAGAGGAGCAGGCCCGTCACTTCGCCGTTCCGCTGCGCCGCCTGCAGCAGATCTGCGGCGGTCCCCGCCACGCGCTGCGGGGAATCGCCGCGCACTACGCCCAGCCAGCCGCGCGGGGCGTAGTGCGTGTACTTCATGCCCGGCGCGCGCGGCGCCGGGCTGCTGTTACCGGCGGCCTGCGCCGCGCCGGCAGGCTGGCCGGAGGCGGAGCCGGTACCGGCGTCCGCTTCAGCCCGGGCCGTGGACGGGCCGGCTGCAGCGCCGGCAAAGTCCACGGCAGCAGCCGGGGCGGTGTCCACAGCCCCGGCACCCGCAACCGCCGCCAGCTGCTCGGCGGTAATGCCGCCGGGACGGAGCACAGCGACCGTCCCGTCCGGCTGCACCTGCACGACGGTCGACTCCAGGCCGACCCCGGCGGCGCCGCCGTCCAGAACCCCGCCGATGTATCCGGCGAGGTCTTCCATCACATGGGCGGCCAGTGTCGGACTTGGCCGCCCGGAACGGTTGGCGCTGGGCGCAGCAACCGGGCAGCCGGCTGCGCTCAGCAGCGCGAGCGCAAGCGGGTGGTCAGGCATACGCACGCCGACCGTATCAAGCCCGGCCGTCACCAGCGGAGACAACACGCCGGGCCGAACCGGGAGTACGAGCGTCAGCGGACCGGGCCAAAATGCGTCGATCAATGCCGCGCCCACCGGATGCACTTCCGTCACAAGGCCATCCAGATCCGCCCGCTGCGCAATATGCACGATAAGAGGATTGTCGGAAGGGCGTCCTTTGGCCGCAAAAACCGCCTCTACTGCAGAGGTATTCCGGGCATCCGCGCCAAGCCCGTACACCGTTTCGGTCGGAAATGCGACCGTGCCGCCTTCGCGCAGCATGGCTGCAGCCGCCGTGATCGCCCGCTCATCCGCCTCACTCCGCAGTACTAGAGCCGCAGCCGGGTGATCTTCAGTTTCCTTTACGGAATCCAGTTCCCAGTAAACCGTATTCTTTATGTTTCCGCTCCGGCGCTGGGCCGCGAACGGGTAATCTTTCTGCTCTGTCATTTTTCATCACCTTATCATCTCTTTAAATCTCAAAAACGGCCCCACCAGGTGGGGCCGCAGCAAATCCGCTCAAGTTCATCCTATATCGTAACATATCTCGCAACCACGAGCCAGAAAGACTAATATCCGCTCAAGACCATAATCCGCTGATCCAGCTCCAGAGATTGTGCAGCAGCTCCCAGATAAAAAACCGCACTTTCGGGGCCGAAGCTTGTTCATCCCCATTGCCATTCTCAGCCGAAACGGTTGTCACCTTGCCCGCTTCCGCGGCCTTCACCTTGGCTCCATCCTCAGCTCCAGCAGCGGAAACAGTCTTTGCTCCTTTGGCGGAGGCAGCCGCATCTCCTGAGCCTGCATCAATGAAGCATAACGGCGGAAACAGTACGCACCACCAGTTCTGCCCTTTGCCTGCACCGAGCGTAACCCGTACCGCTTCATATTCCCCGGCCGGATACACCGTACCACCGTACATTTTGGTCGGGAAAGGAACCACACCCAGCTCCACCTTATAGGTGTACTCAATCCCCCGCTTTTCCAGTTCGTCCGCGACAAGCGCATTCAGTTCCGGCAGATGGCCCCGGATCAATGTCCGCGCCTGCTCCAGGCTCTGGGGATCTTCCAGTTCCGCTACCCACTGGTTCATTTGTTCAACAATGGAGTCCCGGATCTGGCGTTTGACCAGCTGATCGCCCGTCATATCCGAGTTCGCCAGAATGCGCAAACGGATCGAATCCTGAGGAATGGTAACCTCCGCTATCGCCGCATCACTTTTTTGCCCTTCCCAGGCCATCATCAGGATCATAAAAAAACAAACTAAAATGGCAGTATACTTAACGGTTACGCGCAAGGAATCCTGTATTCCCGGTTTATTGACATCCATCTCCAGCAGCCCCTCTCCCTATGAAACTCTTATGTCCCTAGTATGCCCGGGGAAGAGAGGCTGCAAACCTAGCAATCTATTAATTTATAATTATATAGAGTGAACTTTATAACTACCCAAAAGGGCAAAAGTAGCGGAGGGGAAATTTGGAACTGTAGGAGCGTCAGCGACCGCCTTTGTCTCCGGATTTCAACCGCATAGGTTAAATTAAGAAATCCGGGGACAACAGCGGCCGGAAGTCCAAATATTCACCGTAGATACGTCCTCGCCTCAATAGGGAAATCTTTAATTCAATCTATATAGCAGTTCGATATCCGCTATTTCGCGAATGGAATCATGCTGCTTAATTTGCCGGCAGGGGCTGAGGGAGCGGCAAGCATCGGCAGATCCTCTTCCATATCCTGTCCGTATAAAAGCACACTCATGGCAATGCCCATGCTGGCCATATTAATCAGAATCGAGGTTCCTCCATAGCTGATGAAGGGCAGGGTAATTCCCGTCAGCGGCATTAAACCGATATAAGCCCCGATATTCTCCAGAATCTGATACAGCAGCATGGCTACAATCCCTACGATGAGAAACGGCCCTGCCCGGTCCCTGCTGACAAGGGCTATCAGAATCAACCGGTGAATCAGGATAAAATAGAGCAGCAGCAGTACAGCCGATCCAACAAATCCAAATTCCTCCGCGATCTGCACAAAAATCGATTCCGAATACAAATAAGGCACCATATTGTTCTGCACGGAGCTTCCCTCAAGGTACCCCTCTCCGTTCATCCCTCCGGAAGCAATGGCAATCTTGGCATTCCGGGTCTGATAACTCGCATCCTTGCTAGCCACATCGGGAACGAGCCAAGGATCGAAGCGTCTGATAAAATGATCGCGCCCCAGGGTTTCTTTAATAAAAACTACTGCTTGATCATGATAGTTAATATAGGTCAAAATAAAACCGGTCGCCGAGCCTCCGATAATAAGCAGCCCAATCAGGGCATGTGAAAATTTAATATGGCCAATCCACAGGACGCCTAACAGAATTATGAGATAGCTCAGCGCATTGCCAAGGTCGTTCTGGCTGATGACGAGAAGAAAGGGGACCAGTGCGATCAGACTGAGCGGCACGACATCCCGCCAGAACAGCAGCTGATTTTTATTTTTGCGTACCAGCACAGCAGCCAGAAAAATAATTAAAATCAGCTTGAACAGCTCGGCCGGCTGAAAGCTTAATTCACCGACTCCGATCCACCCCTGGCCCCCGTTCTTCACCTTGCCAAAGAAGCTGACCATCAGCAGGATTCCAATGCCTATAATATAAATAAACAGCGCATATTTAACGAGCAGGCGGTAATCAAATATCATCAGCACGGCAAAGCCAACAAAACCCACCCCATAATATTTGATCATTCGAATATGCATTCCGCCCATGCCTTCTCTTCCCTGGGTGACACTATATATAGAAAAGATACTGATACACATCAACAAGAGCAGAATAACAATGATAACGCCGTCAATTTTTTTGAGCCTTTGCAGCATAGGGCGAACTCCTTAAGTTATCCGGATTTTGGACTTATGTACAACATAACCACACAGTAAAGCAGCCACTTATTCCCATTGTAAAACATTTTACAGCCCGGATACAATTTTATAGTTTAGGCCCATAATCTTCCTGATCACTCACACTCCCATTTCAAAGCTAATCATAGAAAAAAACCGCCGGAGTTCATCTGCATAGATGTTCTCCAGCGGTTTGTTATTTAGCAGTGAAACTATCCCTGCTTGGCAGGGGGAGGGTATAAAGTAGATGTCGGCAAATCCTCCTCAACATCCTGTCCATGCAGCCGCACGCTCATAACGAGGCCAATACTGGCCATATTAATCATAAGCGAGGTCCCTCCGTAGCTGACGAACGGCAATGTGATACCGGTAAGCGGCATTAAACCAATAAAAGCCCCGATATTCTCGAAGATTTGATACAGCATCATTGCGACAATCCCTACAATCAGGAAAGGCCCGCCCCGGTCTTTGCACTCCAGCGCAATCAGGATCATCCGGTGAATCAGAATAAAATAAAGCAGCAGCAGCAGCGCCGAGCCGACAAAGCCGAATTCCTCGGCAATCGCGACAAAGATAGAGTCGGAATAGGTGTACGGCACACGGTCCGTCTGTACGGAAGTCCCCTTCATATACCCTTCGCCGCTCATACCGCCCGAGGCAATTGCCAATTTGGCGTTTTTGGTATGATAACTCGCTTTGGCCGTTGCTTTATCGGGCACAAGCCAAGGATCAAACCGTTCAATCCAGTGTGAACGCCCAATATCGTCAAGGAACCCTTTAATCTCATCGTGATAGTGAATATAGCTCATAATCCCTGCGGTAGCAGCGCTGGCTATTACGAGCAGTCCAATAAGCGCATGTGAGAATTTGATATTGCCGATCCATAGCAGCCCCACCAGAATCACAAGATAAGAGAGCGCGTTACCCAGGTCATTCTGGCTGATGACGATCATAAACGGCAGCAAAGTAAGCAGGCCCAATGGTACGACATCACTCCAGAAGCGGAGTTTGTTTCTGTTCTTGCGGACAAGCACGGCTGCTAGAAAAAGAATCAGGATCAGTTTGAACAGCTCCGCGGGCTGTAGACTGAATCCTCCGAACTTAATCCAGCCCTGGGCGCCATTCTGCTCTGCGCCCACAAAGCTGACCAGAACCAGAATTCCGATCCCTGTAATATAAATATACAAAGCGTATTTAACGAGTATCCGGTAATCCACAAACGTCAGTCCGACAAAAGCAATAATGCCGAGCACATAAAATTTGATCATCCGGAGATGTGCACCGTCCAGTTTTTCCCTTCCATGCGTGACGCTGTATATGGAAAAAATGCTGACGACCATCAACAGCACTAGAATCATTACGATGACGCCGTCAATCTTTTTAATCTTCTGAAGCATATTCTGTCTCCTTACTCTGTACTGGTTCTTCCAGATTCATGCCTGCAGGGAAGTTCCGTCAAAATCTATTGTAAAGGAAGGGGCAGCAAAAATAAAATTCCATCTTCTAACACTTAACTTTCCTGCTTCCTATCGTGCGATGCCCAGCACATGGCGCGGAATTCCGGCGAGATCGTCAACGGTCACGATCTCGTTCCAGTGGCCCGCCGCCTCAAGCAGCGCGGCCACCTGCCCGGCCTGGCCTTGGCCGAGCTCAAAACCGACCAGCCGCGGCGGGGCCGGGAGCAGCGGCAGCTGCTCCATCATGCGGCGGTAAGGGTCAAGCCCGTCATCGCCGCCATCCAGCGCGGTGCGCGGCTCATGGTCGCGCACTTCGCGCTGCAGCCCGGCGATGTCGCCGCCGGGAATATACGGCGGGTTGGAGACGAGAATATCCGTCTCCATCCCCGCAAACGGCTCGAGCAGATCGCCGAGCCGCAGGTCCACCGCCGCGCCGTGCCGCACCGCGTTGCGCGCGGCCACCGCCAGTGCGCCCGGCGAGATATCGCCGGCGCAGACCACCCACGCCGGCGCTTCCGCCGCCAGCGTGACGGAGATCGCTCCGCTTCCGGCGCCGATATCGACGGCGGTCAGCGGACGGGCGGCGCGAGCGTCCCCTGCGCCGCTGCCGGGGCTGGCTTCTTTGCCGCCTGCCTCTGCGCTGGGTGCAGCCGCTTCAGCTCCTGCTGCACCGCCTGTATGCACGGAGCTGTCCGCAGCTCCCTGCGTTTCTCCCGCTCCTGCATTCACCATCCCGTCCGGCCACAGCTCCGCAGCGTAACGCAGGATGGCTTCGACGAGCAGTTCTGTCTCCGGCCGGGGGATCAGCACATCGGGCGTCACCTCAAAGGCCCGTCCGTAAAATTCCTGCTCGCCAATAATATACTGCACCGGTTCCCCCGCCGCGCGGCGGGTAATTCCGGCTTCCCAGGCATCCTTCACCGCTGCCGGAAAAGGATCAGCCAGCGCCATATAATACGCCGCCCCGGTCAGGCCCAGCACATGCTCCAGCAGAAGCTGCGCACTGCGCTGCGGCTCAACACATCCATGTCCGGCCAAAAAAGAAGAAGCCTCCGCAAAGGCTTCCCGGATGCTTTGCACGTAAGGCATGACATAAGAGTCGTGTTTCAAAGCATTATTCTCCTTTTTCCATCAATTCCGCTTGTTCCGCAATAGACAGTGCTGAGATAATCTCGGTAATATCTCCGTTCATTACTTGTTCCAGACGGTGCAGCGTAAGTCCGATCCGGTGATCGGTAACCCGGCTCTGCGGGAAGTTGTACGTACGGATACGCTCACTGCGGTCACCTGTGCCGACCTTGCTCTTCCGCTCGCCGGAATATTTAGCTTCCTCTTCCTGGCGTTTCAGATCTGAGATCCGGGCACGCAACACTTGCAGCGCTTTTTCCTTATTGGAGTTCTGCGATTTACCATCCTGACAGGTAGCCACGATGCCTGTAGGCACATGGGTTACGCGTACGGCAGACTTGGTAGTATTAACGGACTGTCCGCCTGCACCACTGGAGCAGAAGGTGTCGACACGGATGTCTTTATCATGAATCTCGA
This sequence comes from Paenibacillus sp. FSL H7-0357, assembly GCF_000758525.1. Lineage (NCBI taxonomy): Bacteria > Bacillati > Bacillota > Bacilli > Caryophanales > Paenibacillaceae > Paenibacillus > Paenibacillus sp. FSL H7-0357. The sequence continues at coordinate 7,164,754 of NZ_CP009241.1, forward strand.
TCTCAAATTCTTCAGCTTCAGGCATAACTGCAACGGTAGAAGTAGACGTATGGATACGTCCCCCTGATTCCGTCGCAGGAATACGCTGCACACGGTGTGCTCCGCTTTCGAATTTCATTTTGCTGTAGGCACCACGGCCGTTAATAAGGAAGATGACCTCCTTGAAGCCGCCCAGGTCATTTGTATTCACATCCATCAGCTCTACGCGCCAGCCTTGTGCGTCTGCATAACGGGTATACATGCGGTAGAGATCGGAGGCAAACAGAGCCGCTTCGTCTCCGCCGGCAGCGCCGCGGATTTCCACAATTACGTTCTTCTCATCATTAGGATCTTTAGGCAGCAGCAGAAGGCGGATCTTCTCCTCCAGCACGGTCTGGCGTGAGGACAGGTCGTCGATTTCCATCTTGACCATTTCCTTCATTTCATCATCGAGCTTCTCAGCCTGCATCATCTTTGCCGCTTCCAGCTCTTCCATTACATTCTTATATTCGGTATAAGCCTCAAAAGCAGGCTGCAAATCAGATTGTTCTTTGGAATAGTCCCTCAGTTTCTTACTGTCGTTTGCAACATCCGGGTCACAAAGCAGTTCACTGAGTTTCTCATAGCGGTCCGCCAGGGATTGCAATCGGTCCAACAAGGGAATTCACCTCTCCTGATTCAATTTCATATTCAATAAATAATGTTTGCATTATTAGATACAATAAAAATAGATATACGACTTTATATTATACCACCGATTATGCCAATTGGCTACAGTGCCCCCGTATAGATTTGAGGGATTTTTTAACACGGAGCTTCCGCACCTTATTATGCAGAACCTGCGGTGAGGTTATTCTCCCGTTCCAGCGAGAAATAGAAGGATAATTTATAGCTTGAAGCATATAAACACTTCTATTTTTTATAAAAAGGAGCCATCCGAAGGTGAACATTCACCCCGAAATGGCTCCCCTTCTTGACGTTTAAACGCAAAGCAAAGACTGTTTATACGTTTTATACGTTGAAACGGAAATGCATGACATCGCCGTCCTGTACCAGATATTCCTTACCTTCCAGACGCAGCTGTCCGCGTTCCTTGGCACCGTTCATCGAACCTGCGGCTACCAGATCAGCATACGCTACAACTTCCGCCCGGATGAAACCGCGCTCGAAGTCGGTATGAATGACACCGGCTGCGCCAGGTGCTTTTGTTCCGCGGCGGATGGTCCAGGCACGAACCTCTTGCACGCCGGCTGTGAAATACGTATACAATCCCAGCAGCTTGTAGGCTGCTTTGATCAGGCGGTTCAGGCCGGATTCCTGCAGGCCCAGCTCTTCAAGGAACATCGCCTTGTCTTCACCTTCCAGCTCGGCAATTTCCGCTTCCACTTTGGCGCTGATAGGCACAACCTCTGCATTCTCGGCAGCGGCAAACTCACGGACCTGTTGGACATACGGGTTATTGTCGGCACTGGACACTTCATCTTCGCCCACATTCGCCGCATACAGCACCGGCTTCAAGGTCAACAGATGCAGATCGCGCACGATCAGGAGCTCATCATCGGATAATTCTACACTGCGTGCTGGTTTATCTTCGTACAAGGCTTCCTTGATTCGTTCCAGCAGTTCAACTTCCTGGGCATACTTCTTGTCGCCGCCCTTGATATTTTTGCGGGACCGCTCAATCCGTTTCTCAAGGCTTTCCAGATCTGCCAGAATCAGTTCCAGGTTAATCGTCTGGATATCGCTGATCGGGTTCACTTTGCCGTCTACATGCGTTACATTCTCATCCACAAAGCAGCGTACGACATGAACAATGGCATCCACTTCACGGATGTGGGCCAGAAACTTGTTGCCAAGACCTTCGCCTTTACTCGCACCGCGCACAAGTCCGGCAATATCCACAAATTCAAAAGCAGTCGGAACTGTCTTGTTCGGCTGCACCAGCTCGGTCAGCTTATCCAGACGTTCATCCGGCACTTCTACAACACCGACGTTAGGGTCAATTGTACAGAAAGGATAGTTAGCGGATTCTGCTCCCGCTTGCGTAATTGCATTAAATAAAGTGGATTTACCAACGTTTGGAAGTCCAACAATTCCAGCTTTCAAAGCCATTTATATGACAACTCCTATTTTCGGTTGTATTGATCGCCCGCATAATTACTGACTTGATCTAAACCATTATATATTAGAACAAAATCTCCAGCAACAGCGGATGTCCGGGGGATGTGTCAGATAAAGGGCGGAGGCGGCAGGCTTTTTACTTGGAAGCAGCCAGCTCCAGTGCCTTCTGGATCGCTTCGTCTTTGTGCCATTCTCTGTTTTTTCCGGCATTCACAACAGCATCAGGCAAGGTCTTGAATTCATCATTTGGTGATCCATCTGCAGTCAGACCGAGCACCACCGGAAAGTTGAGCACAAATCCGCTATTGGGCAGAGCGGCGATAAGCGGTGTGGCCCCGATCCCGTCCCCGCCCGTTTTCTCGCCCACCAGGGTAGCAAACCCCGTGCTTTTGGCAAAGGTCGCAAAGCTCTCCGATGAGGAGTAAACATTCCTGTCAACGAGCAAATAGATCTCGCCTTTAAACCCTACCGGGTCGGGAGTAATATCATAGGTATTCACAAAATAAGATTTGAAATCCGTCATAGCTTCAGGTGGAAGCTTCGGCAGCTTTTCCTGCTCCAGTCCCTTAACGGGCACCTCCCCAAACCCTCTGCTTGCCAGAAACGGCTGCTCGTAATCCCCGCCTCTGAAGAGCAAATATTCTTTATACGGGAGTTTTTTATCCGTAAGCTTTGCTACAATATTGCTCATCCAGTACCACTGATCTCCACCACCGTTGCCCCGTATGTCGAGGATAAGCGTTGGATAGTCCTTGATCTCGCTTAAAAAATCCGCAATGGCCGGCCCATCCTGTTCTGTGTATTCCGTCCCGAAACTTTCCACCTGCAAATAAGCCGATTTCCCGGGTTCAAGGATTCGGTGGAAAAGGTTTAAGGATTGTGTGAGTTCAGCCTGACTTCCACGGCTGCTCTCCCCAGGTGTGGCCGCAGCTTCGACAGCTCCGTAACGATCCTTTACCTGTTTCTGCTCCAAGATATCGCTCCATGGTTTATAGACAGGATTGCCATCAAAGATCTGCCGGTAATACTGGTACATTTCTCTTTCCAGCATATAGGTATGTCCATTGTGCAAATCCGCGAGGATTTCATTTAATGCCCCATAGAACTGAAGGTCCGTCGGAGTTTCTTCAACTTTCTCCAAATACTTATCTTTGTCCGCCAGCCAATCTACACCATTTGCCCGCTTGTTCACTTCAAAAAACGGATAGTTTTCCTGCAGAATCTTGTACATGTATTCAAAATCCTCATGCTTCTGCTCCCTGGTCAAGGTGGATTCGGCCGAAAGTGCGGTTGCCGGAACTGCAGAAGGTGTAGCCGCAACCTCTGCCGCAGCGGTCCCGGAACCGGATCCTGAATCAGGATACGCGGCAGCACCATCCGGATTGCCCGAATTCCCGCCATTACAGCCGGTCAAGGCCAATAAGAGAATAAGGCTTGAACATACCGTTGCTCTGTTAGAATGAATTGTCTTTTGCATAATTTATCTCTCCTTAATAAAGACAATCATATTTTCCTTTTCATCCGAATTAAATCAGATAAGTCACATTTTTCTAATCCAAAGCGTTCTGGAGAACGCCAAAAAGACCCCTTTACGAGGTCTCTGTGTGCTGCGATGAGCCGGGCTTCTTAAAGCGTTTTGGACATGGTGATGTCCGTAACGAGGTAGCCCATCTTTTTGTACAACTCGAAAGCGCGGTTGTTCTGTCCGAAGACATGCAGGCCGATTTTGGAAACACCCAACTCCCGGGCGGACTCATCAAGCGCAAGCAGGGCCTGTTTGCCATAACCTTTGCCCTGATACGGCTCAAAAATATAAATATCATAGATGAAAGCTTCCCGTCCCGTGCGTGCTTCCGTTACATTAAACCAGATATAACCGGCCTGAGTATTACTTTCTGTTTCCATAACAGAATACAGGTAGGCCCCGTCGGTGTGAAGTCCTTTGGGCAGGAAACGCACCATCTCTTCCTGAGACTGCCTGAGCGCAGTCTCGGCATCCCATGCCCCCGCTTTGATCTTATCCTCCGCATAATCACGGGTCGATTGACTCCAGAAAAATTGAAAAGCAATTTCGTCCATTTGGACTAATTTAATCATGATTTGTAATCCTTCCTTACTCCATAATCTTCGCTCGCCCCTACTTGCGTATCAGGCGCGGGTTGCTGCGCAGAGCTGCAAGATCCGGCGCGCCAATACCGAACATCGCCGTCCTTAGCTCCAGCTCCACCTGTGCCAGCGCATGGTCCAGCGCTTCCTCAGACTGTACTGCCGGGCCCAGCAGATTCCGGCCGAAGCCGGCCAGATCAGCGCCAAGCGCCAGCGCCTTCGCCGCATCTACTCCATGCCTCAGCCCGCCGCTGCCGATAAGCGCGCCCTGCGGTGAAGCCGCCCGCACCTCGGCAATGCATTCGGCGGTAGGAATTCCCCAGTCGGCAAAGGCCTCCGCCGCCGCGCGCCGCACCGGATCGCTGCTGCGGAACTTCTCGACCTGGCTCCAGGAGGTGCCGCCTGCACCGGCCACATCGATAAAAGCCGCTCCGGCATTGTACAGCCTGACCGCTGTCTCGCCGTCGATGCCCCAGCCGACTTCTTTCACGCCTACCGGCACCTCAAGCGTCCGGCATACCTTCTCGATCTCTTGAAGCAGTGCAGCAAAACCCGTGTTGCCTTCCGGCTGAAACACCTCCTGCAGCCCGTTCAGGTGCAGCACCAGCCAGTCGGCGCCGGCAATCTCCACCGCCCGGCGGCATTCTTCCACGCCAAAGCCATAGCTTAGCTGCACAGCGCCAATATTGGCAATGACCGGAATTCCCGGGGCCATGCTGCGCACATGAAAGGTCTCGGCCAGCTCGGAGCGTTCCACAGCCGCACGCACCGAACCTACACCAAGCGCCCAGCCCCGGCGCTCGGCTGCTTCCGCCAGCCGGGCATTGATTGCCCCGGTAGCCTTGCTCCCGCCGGTCATGGAGCTGATCAGCAGCGGTGTGCGCAGCTCCCTCCCCAAGAAGGTCGTACGCAGCGCGATATCGTCAAAGTTCAGCTCCGGAAGCGCATTATGCCGGAACCGGTAATGCTCGAACCCGCTCGTTATCCCGGTGCCGCCGACCTCCTCGTTCAGGCAGAGGCGTACATGCTCAATTTTGCGCTCACCCGTTGTGGATGAAGGCAGCAGAGATGTATGCCCTGCACTGTCTGCAGTCTGCGGATCTCCGCCAGGCTCCGGGCTGAAACATTCCTTTACTTGCCGGTGCCCTTCATCCTGCGGCATATGATTCATCCTGACTCCCTCCATTTCCATAGCATGCTTCATTATAGCATCGCCGCAGAGCAATTTACAGAAAGGGGGCCCCCTTGTATCACGTCAGGACAATGGCATAAGGTATCAGAGGTTCAGCCAAACTATAGATTGGTCGATTTCGCAGCTGCTGCTTCACTTCTCCCCCACGGGCGTTAATAGGTTGTTACAATGCCAACGCAGGCTACAAGAACTGGCTTGACACTGCGGCACACTCAGGAGGATTAACCCATGAATCGACGCAAACATCCCATTATGCCCGGAACCCTTCAATCTACTTGTAATATGGAACTGGACTCATCCTTTGCTGCAAAAAAACGCCTCTTCCCACGCCGCCGCTTATGGCTGCTTGCTGCTGTGCTAGTGTTATGGTTAGCCGGTGTAATGATTTACCAGACCCATAAACCGTTGCCTCCGGGCCTTTCTTCTGAAAGCCCGGTGTACAAGGTTCAAAATGTGCACTTTTGGCATGATTTGACCTACCAGGGCGACAACGGGTCGCAGCACCGGGAAGAGCAGATCCTGCCGAGGATGCTGCAAATTATCGAAGAGTCGCGGGAGTTTCTGGTCGTTGACTTATTTCTGTTCAATGGGTATACCCATAAGGATCAGCAGTTTCCTGCGGTCAGCCGGGAGCTTTCCGATAAGCTTATCGCGCAGAAAATAGCGTACCCCGCTATGGATGTTGTCTTTATCACCGATGAGGTCAACACTAATTACGGCTCTGCCCCCAATCCTCTGCTGGAAGAGATGAGAGCCGCGGGAATCAAAGTCATTCTGACTGATGTAGACGCGCTGCGCGACTCTACTCCTGCCTACTCAGCCGTATGGCGGACCTTTATCCAGTGGTTTGGGCAGACCGGTACAGGCTGGATTCCTAATCTTATGGCCAGCGGAGGGCCTGATATCACAGCCCGCTCATATATGAAGCTGCTGAATGTAAAGGCCAATCACCGCAAAGTTGTAGTCAGCGAGAATACAGCTTTGGTATCCTCCGGCAATGTCCATGATGCCAGTGCTTATCATTCCAATATCGCGCTGGAGGTAAGCGGTCCCGTTATCGCTGATATCCTGAAGACTGAGCAGGCCGCAGCAGACCTGTCCGGAGCAGGTCCGCTGCTTGGCAAAGACCCAATACTCACGGGGAGCGAAACTGCAGCAGACGGTCCGCTGGAGGTACGATATTTAACCGAGGGCAAGGTAAACAAATACGCCCTTGAAGGAATCCGTGCGGCCCAGAAGGGCGACATCCTCTGGATGGGCATGTTCTATCTTGCCGACGACACCATTATTGATGCACTGCAGGAAGCATCCGCACGCGGCGCAGAGGTGCGCCTCCTGCTGGACCCGAACCAAAACGCCTTCGGCCGTGATAAAATCGGCATCCCGAACCGTCCGGTGGCCTGGGAACTGAACCGGCGTTCGGATGGCAACATTGCCATCCGCTGGTACAATACGGGCAAGGAGCAGTATCATACCAAACTCTTGTTCATTGCCAAAGCGACCGGCAACTCAATCGTCCTGGGCGGCTCCACCAACTTCACGGCCCGCAACCTGGACGACTACAATCTGGAGAATAATCTCTGGGTATCCGTGCCGCAGGATCAGCCGCTCTATGCGGAGATGGAGAGCTACTTCAACACACTTTGGAACAACGAGGGGGCGGAATACAGCCTGCCCTTGGAGGATTACCAAAGCGAGGTGACCTGGCTCAAATATATTATTTACCGTATGCAGACCCGCTTGGGTCTGACAACATTCTGATCTACAGAAACATCAAGCAGTTCCTGTTTCTTATATTTTCAAAAAAACGCCGGAAAGCTGCACTCAGCTTCTTCCGGCGTTTTTTTACTTGTCCGTGATCATTCCGTACTCAGAGCAGCGGCGACATCAGCCGGGCTGCAGATTCCAGCATCCGCTCAAGGAGACGTTTATTCATGAAGGTCTCATGCACAATCTGGCGGGTAGACAGCAGATCCCGTTCAAAATCAGCAACGATCCGGGAGACGCTCTCTGTCTGCAGCAGCAGCGCATTGACCTCGAAGTTCAAGTGAAAGCTGCGCATGTCCATGTTTGCAGTACCAATTGTGGCTATCTCGCCATCGGTAATCAGCAGCTTGGAGTGAATGAAGCCCTTCTCGTATTCGTAGATCTTCACACCCGATTCCAGCAAGGCCGGGAAGTAGGAATGCGACGCCAGAAACGGCAGCCATTTATCCGGTTTGGCGGGGAACAGCAGCCGCACATCAAGTCCGGACATTGCCGCTACACGCAGTGCGGTCAAGATATCCTCATCCGGAATAAAGTACGGGCTGGCAATCCAGACCGATTTCTCGGCGGAGGTAATCATGGAGAAAAAGATATTCTTCAGCGCACGCCGTTCGTTATCCGGTCCGCTGGCAATAATCTGCACAGCTCCATCCCCGGCTGTGAACCGCAGCTGTGGCGAGAGATAGTCCTGCTCCAGTATTTTCTCACCCGTTGTATGCATCCAGTCCTGCAGGAAGATAATCTGCATCGTACGTACTGCCTCACCTCTAAGCAGCATGTGGGTATCGCGCCAGAAGCCGTACGTCTTGCTGCGGCTTAAGTATTCATCACCAACATTAAGCCCGCCCATAAATCCGACATCGCCGTCTATGACAACAATTTTGCGGTGATTCCGGTAATTAACCCTGCTGGAGAAAAAAGAGGTGGAATTGCCGTATGAGGCAACCTGTACTCCTGCATCGCTTAATTCCTTAAGAAACGCTTTGGAAAGCTGAATACTTCCTACGGCGTCGTACATAAATCTGACCGTAACCCCCGCACGGGCCTTCTCAATCAGAATCTGCTGAATACGGGTGCCGATATGGTCGGCCCGAAAAATATAATATTCCATATGAATATGATGCTGAGCCTGCCGCAGCTCCAGCAGCAGGGTGCCGAAGGTTTCTTCCCCATTGGTAAGAATCCGCGTTTCTGAATTAAAAGAAACCGGCGTCCGAGCGAGCCTTTGTGATAATCCCAGCAGCTTCTGGTGGGCAGGATCAAAGACCGACCAGTCCTGGTGCATGCGCAGGGCATCATTTTCAATCCGTTCATAAGCCATGAGGTCCCGCTGGGCCTTCTTATCATATTTACGCCGTTTGAACACATTTTGTCCGAACAGGAAATAAAAGACGAGTCCCACTACCGGAATCAGCGCAAGCAGCAGAATCCAGGCCATCGTTGTGGAGGGGTTGCGATTCTCCATAAAAATCCCTAGCCCGATCGAGATGACGGTCAACGTGGAGAAAATACTGATGATCGTACCGGCGGTACTTCCAAGTAAACCAAAACCAAAATAATAAAATGCCAGCAAAGCCCCGATAATGATTATCGCCTGCAATCCTCTTCTCATATGCAACCTACCTTCTCTTTCTTCCGTACATCACTAAAATGACACATTTATATATTACATGAATAATCTCTTTCTTCCTACTGGAATCGTCTGCAAAACACAAATTACAATAATAAGCTAGACTCTCCATACAGAAATTTGTATTGCCGCAAAATATATAATATAATCGGCTTGACCTTAGAGTCATTTACAGAACCCAATAGTCAGGAAAGGAGTTATACCTCTTTGTGAATGACAAAAACGCAAACAAAAAAGAACAGATTATCAAAACAGCCATGCAGCTATTCGCTGTAAAAGGCTCATCCTCCACCTCCATGCAGGAAATTGCTGAACTATGCGGAATCTCCAAGGGCAGCCTGTACCTGGTGTTCAAGTCCAAGGAAGAGCTGGAACGCAGCATTTACATATATTGCTTCCGCATGATTCGTGATCCCCTGCAGCGCGAGGAATTGGAGAGCCGGAGAAGCCCACGGGAGAAGCTGCGCAACCAGGTCGAGATCCTGCTTAATCATGTATACGAGCTTCGCGAGTTTTTGCAGCGTCAAATTCAGGAATTTGCCGGAAAAGACGTAATGGAAGTGCCGGAATGGCTGCGAAAGAGCAACGCTCCCCTGCTGACCTGGTTCCAGAATAAACTGGAAACCCTGTACGGGCCCGATATTCTGGCTTACACAGGAGACCTAAGCCTGCTTGGGAGCGGGATGATCCACTCCTATATCCGGGTTATTTTCAATCAAGGGTCACCTGTATCAATCGCACGTATGGCCGACCATCTAGTGGATCTGCTGGACATCGTCGTCTCGGGCCTGCTCGCTGATAAGCCTGATCCACTGATCTCCTCTGCCTACCTCACACAGTGGCTCGAGGAACATGGGGACACCCCGCGCAAAAGTCCGCTGCAGCTGATTAAAGAAATGAAGGTCTTGCTAAGCGCTACTCCCGCCGTAGATACGCAAAGTCTGGAAGAAGGGCTTGAATCTCTGGGGATTCTGGAAAGTGAGATTCTCATGCCACATCCACGTAAGGCAATTGTCCGGGGAATGCTGGCCAACCTGCAGAGCTACCCTGCACTGGACAAGGAACTGCAGGATTTGAATAAGCTGATTTCTCCTTACATGCAGAACACATGCGGTTTATATTAGCCCATAAGACCAAAGGAAGTGGAAACAGAGAGAGGAAGTCCGGATAGGCAGTACCAGTAAATTATAAATAGAGGCTTTCCATAGGAAAGTCCGAGAGGAGCAGAAACACTACTTATGAAAAGCTTAATTAATTTCTCGCTTAAGAACAAATTCGCGATATGGCTGCTAACCATTATTATCGTATTCGCCGGTTTGTACAGCGGCCTGACCATGAAGCAGGAAACCCTGCCTAATATCAGTATTCCTTATCTCAGTGTAACAACGATTTATCCAGGTGCGGCACCGGAGGGTGTTGTGAATGATGTCAGCAAGCCGCTGGAGCAGAAACTCCGCAATGTGGATGGCGTCAAGATGATCACTTCCACCTCGCTCGAGAATGCTTCCAACATCCAAATCGAGTTTGATTACGGTGCGAATCTGGATAATGCCACAGCTGCCGTTCGTGAAGCCCTGAACGATGTCGCTCTGCCGGATGATGCCCAGAAGCCGACCATTTCCCGCTTCAGCCTTAGCTCACTGCCGGTTATCTCGCTCAGTCTGTCCGATGACAAATCCGGGGATCTGGAAGAGCTGACCCGCATCGCGGAGAATGATATCCGTCCTGCCCTGGAGGATATCGAAGGTGTTGCTTCCGTGCAGATTTCCGGACAATACGTCAAGGAAGTCTCCCTGAAATTCAACCAGGACAAACTGAAGCAATACGGGCTGACAGAGGATACCATTAAAGGCCTCGTTCAAGCCTCCTCTCTGCGTGTTCCGCTGGGACTATTCGAAATGGAGAAATCACAAAAGGCCGTTGTTGTAGACGGCAATATTACCACAGTAGACGATCTTAAGAATTTGACAATTCCGCTTGTGCCTTCAGCTGCGGGCGCACAAGCAGGTGCTGGTGGTGCTGCTAGTGCCGGCGGTGGTGCTGTTGCCGGTGGTGCTGGTGCAGCCAGTACTGGTACTGCTGGTACTGGTGCCGCTGGAACAGGCGCGGGCGCAGGTGCTGCAGTACCAACAGGCCTGCCGACGGTGAAGCTGGGTGAGCTTGCCTCCATTGAGGTTATCGGCAAGTCCGAATCCATCTCCCGTACCAACGGCAAAGAATCTATCGGGATTCAAATTGTTAAGTCCAATGACGCCAACACCGTTGAAGTTGTAAACAGCGTTAAAGATACAACGAAAGAATTGAAGCAACAGTATAAATCTATGGATCTTACGGTTCTGCTCGACCAAGGCAAGCCGATTGAGGATTCCGTAAACACTATGCTGTCCAAGGCAGTCTTTGGCGCTTTGTTCGCCGTACTGATCATTCTGCTGTTCCTGCGGAATATCCGTTCAACTATCATCTCGATCATTTCTATTCCCTTGTCGCTGCTTATCGCTGTTCTATGCCTGCGTCAAATGGATATCACGCTCAACATGATGACGCTAGGCGCGATGACCGTCGCCATCGGGCGGGTTGTCGATGACTCGATTGTCGTCATTGAGAATATATACCGGCGTATGACGTTGTCGGGTGAGAAGCTGCGCGGCCGGGAGCTGATAAGCGCGGCTACAAGCGAAATGTTCGTGCCGATTATGTCTTCTACAATTGTAACGATCGCCGTATTCCTTCCGCTTGCTTTTGTCAGCGGCATGGTGGGCGAACTGTTCCTGCCGTTTGCACTGACCATGGTATTCTCCCTGCTCGCTTCTCTGGTTGTGGCGATTACACTTGTGCCGGCACTGGCGCATACGCTGTTCCGTAACGGACTGAAGAAAGGCAAGAAAAACCATGAAGAGAAACCGGGCAAAATGGCTCTGGGTTATCAGAAGATTCTGAACTGGTGCCTTTCCCATAAGCTGGTTACTTTCGGGGTTGCGGTTCTGTTGCTGGTTGGCAGCTTGTTCCTGATCAAACCAATCGGGGTAAGCTTCATGCCTTCACAGGAAGATAAGAGTGTCATCATGACCTATGCACCTAAAGCCGGACAAACCGCTGAAGATGTCCAGGAACAAGGACTGAAGGCTGAGAAGTACATTCTGGCCCAAGAGCATATCGACAACATGCAATATTCCATCGGTGGCGGTGGATTTATGGGAATGGGCTCCAGCAATTCAGGTCTCTTCTATATTACCTATGACAGTGATACTCCAGATTTCGACACAGTTAAGGAAAATCTGATTGAAGGGCTGACCAAAGAGGTGCCGGAAGGCGTGTGGGGCGATATGTCCGGCATGATGGGCGGAGGCCTTGGCGGCAATACGCTGACCGTGAATATTTTTGGCGACACCCTGGATCAGTTGAAACCGGTAGCCGATGAGATAGCAGGCATCGTGAATGCAGATACCGCTAATTTCAAGGATGGGGAAACCAGCCTTGCTGAAGGTTACGAACAATACACCGTGGTTGCCGATCAAGCGAAGCTAAGTTCGCTTGGCCTCACTGCCGGACAGATTGCCATGAAGCTGAGTCCGGTTAATGCCCGCCCTGTAATGACAGAGGTGGAAGTGGATGGCAAAAACTATAATGTCTATATTGAAGCCGACACTCATACGTACAGCAGTATTCAGGAAATGGAAGAGGCTACGCTAACCTCACCGCTGGGCTTTACAGTGCCGATCGGCGAAGTAGCGAAGATTGAGAACGGTACATCGCCGGACTCGATTACCCGCATTGACGGTAAAATGAGCGTTAATGTGACCGCTGAAATCATTGCTACCGATGTAAACAGCGCTTCAAATGACGTGAAGGAAAAGATCGAAGCCCTGGAGCTGCCTGACGGAGTTACCATCTCCTTCGGCGGCGTTACCGAACAAATCAATGAAACCTTCGGCCAGCTCGGACTTGCGATGGCGGCCGCTATTGCCATTGTATATTTTGTGCTTGTTGTTACTTTCGGCGGCGGTCTGGCACCGTTCGCGATCCTGTTCTCACTGCCATTCACTGTGATCGGAGCACTCGTCGCTCTGTTGCTGGCAGGAGAAACCCTGAACGTCTCTTCACTGATGGGGGCACTGATGCTGATCGGTATCGTCGTAACGAATGCGATCGTACTGATTGACCGGGTTATTCACAAGGAAAAAGAAGGAATGTCTACCCGTCAGGCACTGCTTGAAGCCGGAGGCACCCGCTTGCGTCCAATTCTAATGACGGCACTCGCCACGATCGGCGCTCTGCTGCCGCTGGTTACAGGACTTGAGAACAGTGCCGGCATTATCTCTAAAGGACTTGGTGTGACCGTTATTGGCGGTCTGATCAGCTCCACCCTGCTGACACTGGTCGTTGTACCTGTAGTCTATGAATTCCTGATGAAATTCCGCAGCAAAAAGGTTATTGAATAGAACTTAAGAACACTAACCAAAAGTTCATAAATAAGGCGCCTTTCCACAATTGGAAAGGCGCCTTTTGTTTGTGCTTAATATGAAAGTAAACATAGTCTATAGATAGCGGCCGGTTACCGTTACTTGGTCCAGGCTAAACCATGGCTGCCGCGCTGCTCTCCAGCGAAGACTTCCAGGCGCGCAGCATCTGCAGATCCTGCGGCAGAAATTCCTCCAGCATATGGCTGAGTCCCAGATATAAAGGACTGTCTGTAGCTGCATTCAGTCTTTCGCAGAATTGTGGTGTCCATCTCAGTAAGTGCTCTTCCAGGAAGTTCTCCTGGATTTCCAGCAATTCCATGGCACTTCTCACCGAGAAGCTGTTATACAGCATCCGTTCATGCAGCACGGCCATAAATTCCAGCTCAATAGCGATATGGTCATCGGCTTCGCCGCCGCATTTCTTGAACACTATCCCCGCCGAAGCGTACACATCGGAGAGCACGTTGCAGAATTCCTGCTCACGGCCCAACTGGGCAGCTTCACGCGGCAGTTCGTTCATCAGCCGCTTGTATTCGCGGTTCTCCTTCTCGCAGATCAGCGGAAGCTGGGCAGGCTCCTGGCTACACAGATAACGCTTCAGCTCTCTTCCGCCCTCCGTCATTTCCGCCGCTACGCTCATTTGGCGGTTGCGGCTCCACTGGGCAACCAGCGAAAGCGTTGGTTTTCTCCCGTAAAAATCAACTAAAATCTGATATATTAATCCCCGGCTCTCCAGCCAGCGGCTAAATGCCTCCGGCACGACAAGTGATGGAACTGTTGTTATCGTCATTTTGCAAATCCTCCCTACTTGGTTTGACCGGATGCTGCACCCGTTGTTATTACCACGTGCATGCCCCGGTATCATAGCTGTGAGCTGCGCAAAAGTGAACATAGAATAGAGATGAATCTTTCACACCTAAATTATATCGAAATTGTAAAGCGCTTTCAGTGAGCATTTTATGACCATTCCCCGTAATTGTCGTACTATTGTCAAATTTAGACTTTGCCGTTCCTCTTTTGTCCCCTATTATTTAGGTTGTCCTTTTTGCCTGCCGTACAGCAGTTACTCCCCCGCAGAGCGTACGGAGAGAGAGCTAACAACGTATAGCACCATTGACGGCAGCGAAAGCAATCTTTAAAATTTAAATAAGATACACCAATGAAGGGAGCAACGCTATGGAACCGCTGACGGACCCTTTTGGACGTTTACATGACTATATCCGCATTTCGGTTACAGACCGCTGCAACCTGCGCTGCATTTATTGTATGCCGGCGGAAGGAATGCAATTCCAACCGCAGGACGAGATTATGAGCTATGAAGAAATTACCGCTGTGGTGGAGGCGCTGGCGCCCCTGGGTCTGAGTAAAGTCCGGCTGACCGGGGGAGAACCGCTGGTCCGCAAGGATCTGGAGAAGCTTGTCTCCATGATTTCCGCCATACCGGGTATTAAAGATATATCATTAACCACGAATGGTCTCATGCTTCCGGCTAAAGCTGCCCTGCTAAAACAGGCAGGCTTGTCGCGGGTGAATATCAGCCTCGATTCGCTCAAACAGGAGCGCTTCGCGATGATTACCCGCGGCGGAGATGTCGCCAAGGTGCTGAAGGGAATAGAAGCCGCTGAAGCAGCGGGGCTCTCCCCGATCAAGCTGAATGTTGTGCTGATGAAAGGCATCAATGATGATGAAATTAAGGATTTCATCTCGCTGACCCTGCACAGCCCGCTGAATGTGCGGTTCATCGAATATATGCCGATCGGCAGCGCAAGCGATTCCTGGCGCCAGACTTATTTGCCGCTGGAGACGGTCGTAGAAGCCTGTACCGAAGCAGGCTGGGCAACCGAGGAAGCGGAGTTGCCCTCGGGCAACGGCCCTTCGCAGAACCGGCGGGTGGTCGGAGCGCAGGGAACCTTCGGGCTGATCCACCCGGTCAGCGAGCATTTCTGCGATAACTGCAACCGGCTGCGGCTCACTGCGGACGGTCATATCAAAGCCTGCCTGTATTGGGCGGATGAGTATAACGTACGGCCCCTGACCGCTGATCCGGCGGCGGTGCAAGCCCTGTTCCGCCAGGCGCTCGGCAACAAGCCGCATAACCATGAGATGGCGCTGGCGCTGGAGAAAAAGGCGCAGAGCCATACTCCGACGGTTCGCCGCATGTCGCAAATCGGCGGCTAGCCTTTATGATTGCAAGTCAAAACGGATACCCTGCAGGCAGCAGGGTATCCGTTTTTTCAGGAAAACAACTTACAGCAGCAGATTTGGAGCTAAAAGCTTACCCACAATTGAAAGCCCATATAGAGGGCAATTCCCCAGATCAGCACCGCCGAAGCCTTGTTCATCAGCCTGACCGCCTTGCCGGAGGAGTCGGCTTTCCCGAGCATTCTCCCTGCTGCCGCTAGTCCGATGAACCATACCCAGGATACCCCTGCGGCAGCTGCCGCGAACACCCAGCGTTCACTCCCGGCATATTGCAGTGCATTGGTGCCGATAACACCAACCGTGTCCATCAGAGCATGCGGATTCAGCAGGGATACCGACAAAGCATAACCCACCTGCCCTTTCAGCGATAGCCGTTTTGCTTCTCCTTTTGCCGGAGCGGCGGCCCATATTTTCCAGCCCATAAAACAAAGAAATAAGGTGCCCGCCCCCAAGACGACCGGCGTCAGCCAATCCAGTGAGAGCAGAACCAGCGACACCCCGCCGACAGCAGCAGCAATAAGCAGACTATCGCACAGGGCAGCCGTCAGAATAACGGGCAGGGCACCGCGAAACTGCGGATGCAGCGCCCCTTGGTTAAAGACGAATATATTTTGTACCCCCAGCGGTAAAATAAGCCCAAATGCCAATATTATTCCATGCACTATTGCTTCCGTCATCATCCGGCTCCTTCCAGCCTGCTGTCTATTTCAAATCAACGTATGGCAGCAGCATACACGTCCTTCGCTGCACTATTGATCCTACTCCCCCTAACGGTTCAGGTAACCCTCCAAGTCCAGAGGATACTACCCAACCAAATTAAGAAGCCCGGACGAAGCGTGGTATACTCCAAGTAACAAATCTCTTATTCCATCAGCATTTACACCCTATAAAAAGGAGCTAGTCCTTTGACGCGCCAACGCCGATCAGACCATCCACTTACAGCCTCACCCTCGGCAGTTCCCCCTGTCCAATCCGCTTCCCTTGATGATTCTGCAAGTTTAAGCGGCCATTGGAAGCCGGATCCCTCTTCACCGCTGCCCCTGCACAGACAAATCTCAGCCTATTTCATCGGCAAAATCTCCAGCGGCGCCTGGCCTCCCGGCATGCGGCTTATCCCGCAGCGCGAGCTATGCCGTCAGCTTGGCGTCAACCGCAGCACGGTTGTCACCGCGCTCGGGCAGCTCGCTGCACTCGGCTTGATCGAAGGCAGTCGGGGCGGAGGAACCCGGGTTACCGCTTCAAGCAGGGCTGGAGCCTCCGGGCCGGATGCAGCGGCCCGCTCCACTGGAGCTGCGGGCCAGTTTGGCGGCAACTGGAATGACTACGTGGAGGAAGGCATCCACTACCCTAACCTGCCTGCGGTACAAGCCATCAACAGGCTTGAATATGAAGCGGGGCTGATCCGTCTCGGCACCGGTGAGCCTGCGCCCGGGCTGCTGCCCGGCGAGTCGATGCGCCAGGTGCTGCTCGAGCTGGCACAGAACCCGCTTCCGCCGCTCTCTTACGAAGAGCCGCTTGGCAGCCTTAGTCTTCGCAGAGCGGTCAGCCAGGAGCTGTCGAAGAACGGAATAGCGGCCGATCCGTCTTCCATCCTCATTACCTCGGGCGCGCTGCAGGGTCTGCAGCTCATTGCGCTGGGCCTGCTTCCGCGGGGCTCGACGGTGCTGCTGGAGAAGCCCTCCTACCTGTATTCCATCCACGCCTTCCAGTCGGCGGGGGTGAAATTCAGCGGCCTGCCGATGGACAAAGATGGCCTCTTACCGGATCAGCTGGCAGCCGCAGCCATCCGTAGCAAGGCGGCCATGCTCTACACCATCCCTAGCTTCCATAATCCCACCGGAATTGTAATGGATGCGGGACGGCGGAACGCCTTAATGGACATTGCAGGCGGACTTGGACTGCCCATTCTCGAGGATGGGGCTTATCAGGATCTATGGCTGGATGATCGCCCGCCCAACCCCCTGAAAGCCCGGGACCGCGAGGGAAGAGTGCTCCACCTGGGCACGCTGTCGAAGGCGGCAAGCCCCGGCCTGCGCATCGGCTGGATTGTCGGCCCGGAGCCGGTAGTCCGCCGGCTGGCCGATATCAAGATGCAGACCGATTACGGCGCAAGCTCCCTGTCGCAGCTCGCCGCCGCGCGCTGGCTGGAAGGCGGTTATCATGAGCAGCATCTCATCCTGTTACGCGGAAAACTGCGGCGGCGGCGCGATTTCATGCTGCAGCTGCTTGATATCCATTTTGCGGGGCTGGCTTCCTGGAGCATTCCGGCCGGAGGTTTCTACATCTGGCTCTCCCTGAATGGAACTCTTTCGCTGCGCCGGCTCTTCAAGGCTGCACTACAGGCTGGAGTACTCCTGAATACAGGGGATCTGTATGACCGCAGCGACAGCAGACATCTCCGCCTGTCCTTCGCCTATGCCTCTGAGGATGAGATGGAGCACGGAATAGCAGCCTTGGCAAATATCATAATTAATCAAATGACATAAATTAATATTTGTCATTTGTCATCTACCGTGTTAAGCTGTACCTACCGAAGGGAGAATCCACCCGTGAACAAACCAAGCGCTTTTTTAAGCAAGACGGAAATATTGGACGCCGCTGAACAGACCTTGCGCAGGTTCGGCCCTGACAAAACCTCAGTGACCGATGTAGCCAAGCTGCTGGGCGTCAGCCATGGTACCTTGTACCGGCATTTTCCCAGCAAAGCGGCATTGCGGGAGGCTGTAACGGAAAGATGGCTGGACGAGTTGATTCTTGCCCCTCTGACAGAGATCGCGGCAGCTGCAGCAGCCGGAAATGCTCTGGAGCAGCTAAGGAAATATATCGCGAAGCTGATCGAGCTTAAACATCACTACGCCGAGCAGGACAGCGAAATGTTCAAGATGTATGCATCTGTTACGGAAGAAGCCTCCGAGCTCATTGACACTCATATTCAGCGGATTATCAGCCAGATGGGCAGTGTAATCGACAAAGGCATTCAGGAAGGCACGATTTCGCCAATCGCCGGTACGGAGATGATTGCCCGTTCACTTTTTTACGCGACGGCACGGTTCCACCATCCTTCCCATGCCTATGAATGGCATAGCGGGAGCATCGGACAGGAATTCGAACAGCTCTGGACAATACTTGCCAGAGGCCTCGCGGCTGTCACCAGTTAAACCCGGTATCTTATACAAAACTAAGTAAATGCTTCCGAAGCCAGTTTTGTCCGGAGCAAATTCTTATGATGTGATGCTAACAAAACTAAGTGAATGCTTCCGATGTCAGTTTTGTCCGAAGCAAATTCTTATGATGTGATGCTAACAAAACTTTGAGGAGGAACAATTCATGAATCAAAACCTGCAGGGTAAGGTAGCTATCATTACGGGGTCCTCTAGAGGGATCGGACGGAGCGTTGCGGAGAGATTGGCGGAGCAAGGGGCCGCTGTAATCATTAACTATTCCAGCAGTCCTAAACAAGCTGAGGCTGTGGTGCAGGGTATCCAGGAAAAAGGCGGAAAGGCAGCCGCCCTTCAGGCCGACATCAGCAAACCCGCGCAGATTGAGCAGTTGTTCAAGGATACCAAGGAGCTGTTCGGCAAGATTGATATCGTGGTCAACAACGCCGGAATCATGATAAACAGCCTCATCGGCGCAGCTACTGAGGAGGAATTCGACAAGCAGTTTGCCATCAATGTCAAAGGGACCTACTTCTCCTGCCAGCAGGCTTTCTTCCATCTGGAAGAGGGCGGCCGGGTCATTAATTTCTCCACCTCGGTCAATGGCCAAATGTTCCCGGCTTACAGCATCTATGCCGGAACGAAAGGTGCAGTAGAACAATTCACCCGCCAGCTCGCCAAGGAATTCGGGGCCAAAGGCATTACGATCAACGCAGTTGCGCCGGGGCCGGTTGCCACGGATTTATTCCTCGAAGGCAAATCCGAGGCACAGCTTGAAGGGCTGAAGAAAGCCAATGCTTTTGGCCGCCTGGGCCAGCCTGAGGATATTGCCGGAGCCGTCAGCTTCCTCGCTGGGGAAGAGTCCAAGTGGATTACCGGACAAACGCTGCGCGTAAACGGCGGATTTATTTAAGCCGCAATGGCAGGCTCACCGTACAAGCCGTCCCCTCACCGGGACGGCTTGTTACGTTTATCGTCCCGTTATGCAAATCTACGATTTTCTTCACCAGTGACAATCCCAGTCCGCTCCCGCCTCCGCTGGCGCTTCTCGCTTTATCGGCCTTGTAGAATCGTTCAAAGATGCGGGGCAGCTCCTCCTCGGCGATGCCTATGCCGCTGTCCCTGATTTCCACAATGGCTTGACCCTCTGCGTGATGCACGCGTATAGTGATATGCCCGCCCTCAGGGGTAAATTTGATACTGTTATGCAGCAGATTGGTCCATACCTGGCTCATCAGATCCTGCACAGCGTCCACCGAAACCTCCTCCAGCTCGGCTTCCAACTCGATCTCTTTATCCAGCCACTGCGGCTCCGAGGCCAGAATCATATCTTGCAGCTGTTTGTCCAGCCGGTATGACTTCACTTCAAACGGAAAGCTGCCCGCCTCCAATGCCGACAGCTTCAGCAGATTGTCGCTGAGCCCGGAGAGCCGGCTGCCCTCTGCTTCGATGATGTCCAGATAATGTCTCCGGTTGTCTGCACTAAGGCCCTCTTCCCGCAGCGCACGGGCGAATCCGCGAATCGAGGTCAGCGGCGACTGGATCTCATGTGAGACATTGGAGATGAAATCCTGGCGCATAATCTCCATCCGGCCCAGCTCGCTGGCCATTTCATTAATCCCCTCCACGATTCCGCCAAACTGCCCGTAACGCTTGCTGTTTTCCAGCTCCACCTTGAAATTGCCTTTGGAAATTTGCCGCATTGCTGTCAGGATGGGAATATAGAAAGCTCTCTCATCCCCCCTGGCATGTCCGATAAGAGCTACGCTACCGCCCACAACGAAAAGAATGAGAAACTGCAGCGCCATAACAAGCAGCCCCGATCCATAAGGGGACAGAGACCATTCAAAATGTCCCGACAGCAGCTTTACTCCGTAATATCCTCCATTCCAGGAAACATAGAGGGCAGCGATCAATATCCCCATTCCAAGGATCTCTCTCACAATCCTGCCAAGTCTTCTCATCCATTAACCACCTCCAGACGGTAGCCCAGCCCACGGACGGTACGGATATTGAAGCCATATTTTTCCCGGGGGAAACGTTCGCGCAGACGGCCCACATGCACATCCAGCGTCCGTTCATTGCCCCCAAAATCATAACCCCAGATTTCTTCAATCAGCCTGTCGCGCGTCAATGTCTGCCCGGGATAGCTTGCCAGCTTGAACAGCAGCTCGAATTCCTTCAGCGGCAGCGTGATTTCCCCAAACTCCGAGAAGGCTTCATAAGTCTTGCGGTTCATCCGCAAATTTCCGACGTTTACACTCTGTGCGGAGGAAATCTGGTACCGCTTCAGCAACGCTTTAACTCTGGCGATCAGCACCAGCGGTTCAAACGGCTTCACCAGATAATCGTCCGTACCCAGCTCGAATCCTTTAACAATTTGTGAGGTTTCCCCTTTGGCTGTCAACATCAGAATGGGAAAATCATAGCTTTCCCGCAGCGCGCGGCACAGCTCCCAGCCATCCATCTTGGGCATCATCACATCGATGATCGCCAGATCCACGCTGTTGTCCTCAAGCAGCCGCAGCGCCTCCACCCCATCGGAAGCGCCGTAGACCTCATCCATCCCCTCAGCTCTCAGAAACAGCTCCACCAATTCGCGGATGTGCGGATCGTCGTCCACTACCAGTATTTTGGCCATATTCTGCTGTAGCCTCCTCTTTGCCGCCCTCCAAAAGCTGCGGTGTGTTCATTTGCAGCTGCTGTTCCGCGAATTCCCGGTACAACTCGTGACTGCGCAGCAGCTCTTCGTGCGTTCCTTTGCCGGTGATCCGGCCTTTCTCTATAAAGATAATCTGATCCGCATTCACCACGGTTGCCAGTCTGTGGGCAATCACAATCGTGGTCCGGCCTTGCATAAGGTTCGATAACGCACTCTGCACCACTGCTTCGGATTGACTGTCGAGACTGGAGGTAGCTTCGTCCAGCATCAGAATCTTCGGATCACGCAGCAGCGCCCTCGCGATGGCAATCCGCTGGCGCTGTCCGCCGGACAGCTTCACGCCCCGTTCCCCCACATCCGTCTGATAGCCGTCAGGAAGCTCACGGATAAAGCCGTCGGCATAGGCCATGGCTGCAGCACGGCGCATCTCCTCCTCGCTGATCTTCCGGTCAAGCCCATAGCCGAGATTATCGGCAATCGTGCCGGAGAGCAGCGGGCTTTCCTGCGAGACATACCCGATCAGCTTGCGCCAGGAACGCAGGGAAAACACCGACACTGGCTTCCCGCCCAGCTTGATGACGCCATGCTGCGGTTCATAGAACCGTTCCAGCATTGAGAATAACGTCGTTTTGCCGCCTCCGCTTGGTCCGACAATCGCCGTAACCTGACCCGGCAGCATGGAGAAGCTGACCTTGTCCAGCACCTGCTCACCTGTTTTATAGCCAAAGCTTAAATCCTCTATTGCAATCGGTCCCTGCAATCCATCCGCTTCCTCTGCCCCTTCGTAAATCTCCTCTTGCGCAGCCAGTGTTTCAATGATCCGTTCCGAGGCACCTTTGGCCTTCTGCACCTGGGTGAAGAATTGGGTCAGCTGGGTGAGCGGCATCACGATCTGGATCAAATACAGAATAAAGGCTACCAATTCACCTGCAGTCAAGGCACCCGAGGACACCTGCATGCCGCCATAGCCGATAATGACGACCAGCAGCATCATGAACACAAACGAGACTAGCGGACTGATCATCGCACTGATTTTGCCCTCCCGGATGCCGAAGGACAGCAGATTCATAATTCCGGTCCGTCCGGCTTCATATTCCCTTTGCTCCGCGCCCGATGATTTCACCAGCCGGATTTCGGACAGCACACCGCTCAGTGTAGCGGTAAAGGACGCTGTTTCATCCTGAGTGCCCTTGGAGATTTTGTACATCTGCCGGCCCAGCGGCACCAGAATGAGTGCGGACAGCGGAAGCACCGTGAACAGCACCAGCGTCATTTTCCAGTTCAGATACAGCAGCACCGATATCGAACCGACGATGGAGATTACCCCGGTAAACAAGCTGGCTAAATGCTCGGAGATCAGCGTCTTGAGAATTCCGGTATCGTTCGTCATCCGGCTGACGCTTTCACCTGTGCGGTTATCATTGTAGTAGGCCACCGGCAGCACAAGAAATTTGCGCCACAGCCGGTCGCGCAGTCCCGCAACAATCTTCTGCCCTACGTAGTTCAGCAAATAAATGGAGACGCCTCCGGCAATCGTCTGGGCTACAAAAGCTCCGGCAATTCCCGCAATCTGCAGCTTGCTGATGGAGGCCAGCGAGAAGCCGTCCACCAGATTCTTGGTGAACATAGGAATGACCAGGCCCACCAGCGTCGATATCATACTAAGCCCTACCGCCAGAGCAAGCAGCCCGTAGGAGGGTTTCGTCTCATGCAGCAGCTTCAGAAACGGCTTCAAGGCCGCTCCCTGCTTCCGTGAAGATTTGGATTTATTCATAGAACTTCCTCTTTTCTGACGGATAGATCTCGGAGCTGTCCCGCTCCTGTCCGTCTTCCTCTCCACATTAACGCCGCTTTGTAAACTGAAGTTAAACGAAGGAAAAATTAGTGCTCTCAGCAAGGACCCTTGAACTGTGGCAGCAGCTTGACAGCAGCCAAATAATCATCCGTTGTATTCATATTGTACAAAGGGGAGGGCGCCGGCTGGCTAGGCGTAAAGCCGGATTCTGGAACATATAGAACGTCCAGCTTCTCCAGGCACTCCATGACTTTGAACCTTCCACCGCTCAGCGCTGCTTCCAGCGCCGGAAGTGTCCGCTTATGGTACAGCCCTAGCAGGGGCTGCGTCCGGCCGGAGGCGGACACCGGAACAGCGGCAGACGCGCCGAAACCGGCTCTATGACTCACTGTCTCGGGATACGCTGCCGCATGGCAGCTGAGTATGTACTGCAGAAATAACGCCGAAGCAAACGGCAGATCGCAAGCCGCCACCAGATTCCATTCCGTTGATGAATGGCTGAGCGCCGCATGAAGACCGGCCAGAGGGCCGCAGCCTTGATAATGGTCCGTAATCTGGGGAAGCTGCAAGAAGTCGTACTCCCTGCGCTCCCGGGGACCGCAGGCAATGACCGTACTTTCGGCGAGCTTGGCCAACTCGTCCGCCAGCCGGGCAATCACAGGTTCTCCGGCAAGTGTAAGCAGCGCTTTATCGCTGCCCATCCGCCTCGAAGCCCCCCCTGTCAGAATAATTCCCGTGTATTGTGTCATTTTTTCCTCCCGCTGAAATCTCCTGTTCTCTATGGGTATCGTATCAAACTTTACAGCGCGAAAACAGCAAGGCTGGCGTGTTATCACTTCAAATATTCTTTGCTGCAGGAAAGAAATGAAATTTATTACGCGGGCGAACTTTTTCAAAATTCGAAAAAATATAGACACTGGTTGATTTTGCGGAGGTCTGTGCTAGACTCTAAATTCAAGGCCTCCTAAGCGCCGGTTCCGGCAGCTGCCTAAGGATAAGCGAGGCTCATTCCATAAATGTTCACGTAAACATTGTGGAGATCTTATCTGCAAAAAGGAGTTATTCCATGAAACGTTACCTCGTAGACAGGCCGATCCAATCGAAGCTGTTAATCTGCTTTTTGCCCATTTTGGTCTTATCCGTCGTGCTGACCGGATTCTTCTCTTATCTTTCGTCCAGTCGGCAATTAAAAGAAAACGCTTTCTACGCCCTCGCCGACACCACTCATCAGACAGCCCTGTTCATGAACGACAAATTTCTCACAATCTTCGAACAGCTGGTGCGCCTGGAGGATAATGATGCCCTGCAGAGCATCCTTTCGGGAGAAGGCCAGGAGGCCGACCAGAACCGGTATGACGATCTCATTAAGCTGCACGACCAGCTTGACGATGTGTACCATTCCTATTTCCAGATGATCGATTCCATCTTCGTCGCGTTCAATAACGGAAGATCCTTCAACCTGCAGCAGGAATATGTCCCCCGGCAGGTCCATATTGATCTGAACGATTGGCTCAGACGCTATAATACCTCGCAGAAAGGCTACTATTGGCTGAACAGCCATAAGGATACGATCTTTGAGACGGTGGAGCAGCGGAGAGTTATGAGCAGCTTCAAAATGATCGGCACCGAACATTCCCCCGCCAGCGGCATTGTCCTTATTAATTTACGTGAAAGCTATTTTCTCGAGATTATGGAGAATGTAAAGATCAGTCCGGGCGGGACACTGATGCTGATCAGCCCGGAAGGCGAGCTGTACTCCAAGACCTTGGATGCCGAATATGAACTCAGCAGGGAAACCATTAACGCACTAAGAAACGGATCACAGGACAGCGGCAGCCTGACAGCCGACAGCAAGGCGGGCCGGAAAATGGCCATTGCCTACAATACCCTGCCGCTCAATCATTGGGTGCTTGCAGCGGTTGTGCCGGAGAAGGATATTCTGGAGGGAGCAACCCGCATTAAATACATCTCCCTGGTTCTGATCTTGTTTATCCTAATTGTGTTCATCGTGGCTGCCGCGGTTGTCGCCCGCAACCTCAGCAACCCGCTCCGCTACCTGTCCAAGCAGGTCAAACGCTTCGAGCGGGGAGACCTCGGCGTCAGCTTTGAGCTGGACCAGCATAATGAAATTGGCGTGTTGGCCCGCGGGCTCTCCGGCCTGGTGGCTTCGGTAGCCCAGCTGCTCGAGACAGTACGCAGTGAGCAGGAGAAGAAACGCCAGATCGAGCTGCAGGCTATGCAGGCCCAGATCCAGCCCCATTTTCTCTACAACACGCTAAGCTCCATCAAACATCTCATTGATATGAATGAGCGGCAGCGCGCTTCCACCATGGTCAGTGCATTGACCTCCTATTTCCGGATCAGCATCAGCAAAGGCCGTGAGATTATTCCGGTCCGTGAGGAGATGGAGCATGTGCGCAGCTATCTGATGATACTCAACATCCGGTACAGCCAGGAATTTGACTTCGAGATTAAAGTCGAAGACGAGCTGCTTGAGCTTCCCATTCTCAAGCTTACGCTGCAGCCGCTGGTGGAGAATGCCATTTACCATGGAATCAAAAACAAGCACGGTCATGGCTTCCTCTCCATTTCCGGCCGCCGTGAGGGGGATTATGCTGTCTTTGAAGTGTATGACAACGGGCACGGGATCAGCCGGGACAAGCTCTCACAGCTCCGCGCCTCGCTGGAATCAGAGACGGTAGGACATGAAGCGATTACCTACGGGCTGTGGAACGCCCACCGCAGGATTGTCCTGCATTTCGGCAGCCGCTATGGATTAAGGCTCGACAGCGAAGAGGGCCTGTACACACAGGTAACGGTGTACCTCCCTTATACAGGCGATACGAAAGGAGAACGATTATAATGCTGAAACTGCTGATTGTGGATGATGATAAATGGATCCGGGAAGGCATACGGGCCAATGTGAAATGGAGTACTGAGGACATCGAGGTGACCGGAACCGCCGCGAACGGGGAAGAGGGCTGGCTGCTTGTTCAGCAGCTCCGTCCGGATATCCTGCTGACCGATATTCAGATGCCCCTGCTGGACGGGCTCCAGCTGGCGGAGATGGTGAACAGGGCGTATCCGCTGACCCGGATTATTTTCCTGACCGGCTATGATGATTTCTCCTATGCCAAGAAAGCTCTCCACCTGCAGGCTTCCGACTACATTCTGAAATACGAGGACAATGATACCATCCTGAAGTCCGTGGCTGCGGCCGGGCGCAGTCTGCTGCAGGAGCTGCGGGAATCTGAGAAGGCTCAAAAAAGCCAAACCCTGATTGAAAACAAGTTCTTCTCCGATCTGCTGTCCGGTGTTCCCAGCATCGACTGGGCACGCCGCGAAATGGATCTCCTCGGCATCCGCTGGGAGGGGAACTACTTCCGGGTCGCGGTGATCCAGCCCGAAGATCTGCGGCGCTTCTCCCGGCCCGGCATTGAGGAGAACGCCGAGCTGCTGCTGTTCTCCATCCGCAATATAGGCGTTGAACAGTTCAGCGGCCGGGCTCCAAAGCCTTTTTTCGTCCATTACAATCACAGAATCAATATTCTCTTTAACCTGGAGAACCCGGGCGAGGCGGATCAACCGGACGGTTCCTTTGCCCAATTGCTGGAGGAGATGAGGAATACGATTGAGGCCTGTCTTAAAATTCCGGTTAGCATCGGTGTAGGCAGCGTGTGCGAAGGTTTCGCCCAGATCCCCTACTCCTACAATAAAGCCCTGACGGCTGCGCATATGAAGGATGTTGCCGGCGAACCCGGCCTGTTCTTCTGTGATGAAATGCGCCATTCACAGCATTCGCACCACATGCTGCTGAAGCAAATGGAGCAGTATATTATCAAACATTACGCTGATGAGAAGCTGAGTCTCGCGGCAATTGCCGGTGAAGTTCATATCTCACCATCGTACGTAAGTACTCTCTTCAAAAAATACAGAGAGATCAACGTAATCGAATATATCGCCGGCATCCGGATGGAAAAGGCGGCGGAGCTGCTGAAGCAGACAGATTACAAATCCTATGAAATTAGCGAAAAGGTAGGCTACCCTAATCCTCAATACTTCAGCGTGCTGTTCAAAAAGCACTTCGGCATGTCCCCTTCGGACTACCGTAAGGCTCAGCAGGGTTAAGCCGGCAGCCGCTAACTTATACGCAAACTGTTAAAGAAAACAAACAACCTTTGAAATATATCTTATTCAGCTGATCCGTTATCTGAATTACGATTGTTTTGGAGGTGCAGTTATGGATATTACGCGACAAACCGGGGGCAAGCTTGCCTTATCCAAACCGGGAAAAAGAAAACGCATCAAAGGGGACGGGTGGCTTCCCTATTTGCTTATCGCCCCCACAGTCCTGCTCATTGCGGGCATCCTGATCTTTCCGATATTCCGGGTATTCGACCTGAGTGTTCAAAGCTACGATTTCACCCGCCTGCAGGAAGCAGGCTATATCGGACTGGAGAATTTCCGCCATATCTTCACGGAAGACGATTTGTTCTACACCACACTGGTCACTACGCTGAAATGGGTGTTTTCCGAGGTGGCCCTTCAGCTGGTCTTCGGGCTGATTGTTGCCCTGCTGCTGAACCAGTCCTTCCGGCTGCGCGGCCTGGTCCGCTCGCTGGTGCTGGTTCCCTGGGCCGTATCCGGTGTGCTAACGACCATGCTGTGGTCGCTCATGTTCAACCAGCATATCGGGATCATCAACGATATCCTGATGAAGCTTGGCATCATTGATGAAGCCATCGCCTGGCTGGCTAATCCGAGCACTGTGTTCGGCTCCGTAGTCTTCGCCGAGCTGTGGCGGGGTATTCCGTTCTTTGCGATCACCCTGCTCGCCGCGCTGCAGACCATTCCACACGAAGTGTACGAATCCTGCGAGGTGGACGGTGCCGGGCCCCTGAAGAAGCTGTTTCATATCACTCTTCCATATCTGAAGGAGAGCATTATTTTCGCCACCCTGCTCAGAGCCATCTGGGAATTCAACTCCATCGACATGATCTTTACGATGACGAACGGCGGCCCGATGGATATGACGACAACGCTGCCGATTTATATGATGAAGACCTCGATCCTTGAGGGCAACTACGGATACGGCTCGGCGCTTGGCGTCGTCACCTTCCTGTTCCTGATGCTCTTTGTCATTCTGTACCTGAGACTCAACCGGGGAGGAATGCAGGATGAATAAGACTACCGGCCGCAAAATAGGCAGCAGGCTGCTCTTTTACATTCCGCTGGCCTTAACGCTGATCTTTGTACTCGTTCCTTTTCTATGGGCTATCTCCACCTCTTTAAAAAAAGAAACGGACATTATGAGCTCGACAATTCAATATCTTCCGTCTCCGCTGACCTTCGAGAATTATATCAATGTGTGGAACGATAATAATTTCTCGCAATATTTCCTCAACAGTGTGCTGGTCTCCATCCTGTCGGTGATCGTCATTACACTGCTGTCGGTGATGAACGGTTATGCGATGAGCCGGTTCAAGTTCAAGGGAAAAAGCGCCTTTATGCTGATCCTGCTGGCTACACAGATGATGCCCGTCATCCTGTTTGTAATTCCGCTGTTCCTGATTTTCAAGAACCTCGGGCTAATCAACACGCCTTACTCGCTAGTCCTGTTCTATATCGTGCTGCAGGTCCCGTTCAATACGATATTGATGCGCGGCTTCATCGCCTCCACTCCGAAGGAGATTGACGAAGCGGCCATGGTCGACGGTGCGGGAAGATTCCGCATTATCTTCGCCATTATTGCGCCGATCGTGCTTCCGGGCATCGTGGCAACCAGCGCCTTCGCATTCATCGGCGTCTGGAATGAATTCCTGGTCGCGTTCTCGTTTATCACAACGCCGGACCGCTTCACAATTCCTATCGGGCTGAAATTTATGATCGGCGAATTCAGTGTGCAGTATGCCTCACTGGCAGCGGGAAGCATTATCGGGCTGATCCCTCCTGTGCTGCTGTTCATGTACATCCAGCGTTATTTGGTGGAAGGCCTCGGCGGTGCCGTCAAGGGCTGAATCCGGCTCCAGTCATTAAGGACGGGGCCGGAAAGGCTTTTCCCGGAAACGTCCTTAATATATACAACAATATAACTTTCAGGGAGGTCTAAAGATTTATGAAGACAAGAAAATTACGGAGTTCCGTATTGGTGGGCGCCTCGCTTCTGCTGGCATTGACCGGCTGCGGCTCGAACAAGGCAACGAACTCCGCCTCATCAGGCGAAGCCAGCAAGAACGGGGATAAGGCTAAGCAGACAACCATCAGCTTCTGGGCAGCTGCGGTGACTACGGAGCGCAACGCTTTTTTCGAGAAGATCATCAAGCAGTTTGAGGAAGAGAACCCGGATATTAAGGTGGATTATCTCGGGGTTCCCGGTGATTTGTCCGCTTACGAGCAAAAGGTAAATGTCGCGATCTCCGCAGAACAGGCACCGGATATCATGAATGATTTCAAGGCCGACCTGCTCGCCAGAGATGTGCTGGAGCCCCTCGATGCCTATTATGACAGCTGGGCCGACAAGGATCTGATTTCCGCTGAGCTGATTGCCAGTAACCGTAAGCTGGATACCAAAGAAGGAAAATTGTATGCGCTACCATACAGCTCCCAGACCTGGAATCTCTGGCTGCGCCCTGACTGGTTCAAAGAAGCCGGCCTTGCGCTCCCCGATACCTGGGATCAATTCTTCGAGGATGTTGCCAAGCTTACCGATAAATCCAAAGACCGCTACGGGCTCAGTATCCGCGGTGGTGCCGGAAGTGCCAATACGCTGGAAATGCTGATGTACTCCTACTCCGGAATTGCTGATTATTTTACGCCTGAAGGAAAAGCAACGATCAATGATCCCCTTCACGCAGAGTTTCTGGAGAAATATTTAGGCGCCTATAATGTCTATACTCCAGAGGATGATCTCAACAAGGGCTGGAGCGAGCTCGCCGCCACCTTCCAATCGGACAAAGCGGCTGTTGTTGTGCATAACCTCGGCTCGGCAAGCTCCCATGAGAAAGCATTCAACGGAGACTATACCAAGTTTGAAGCCGTTCCGTTTCCGAAGGGTGTCAACGGCTATCGTGAACATCCCGGCCTCATGCCGCTGGGTCTGACCATGACCAAAACCGCCGAAAACAAAGACGCGGTATGGAAATTCATGACCTTCTATCTGTCTCATGACATCAACAGCCAGTACGCCAAGCTTTATGGTGAAATCCCTGCCAATCAGGAGGCGGCGGCCGATGCCTGGATTCAGGACATTCCTTATATGAAATCCGCTTCGGAGCTGCTGAATTCAGCCGATACGCATTTTGCCGGCACTCCGTATTATTTACCGGGCTACAGCAATATCCAGAAAAAGATCGAGCCTATGATTCAAAAGGTGATGGCCAAAAAAATGACCGGAACAGAAATGCTGGACGAATGGGCTAAACTGCTTGAGGCAGAGAAACAGTCCTATGATCAGACTCAAAAATAATACGCCGCCGCGAATGGGAGGGCTGGAATGAATACTCATGCTGTTACAGGTTCCGGACGCTGGATTCCCGACCAGGGAGACGGGACTTACAGAAATCCGATCATCTATGCCGATTACTCTGATCCGGATGTTATCCGTGCAGGCGATGATTTCTTTATGACCGCCTCCAGCTTTGCGCATACACCGGGTCTGCCGATCCTTCACTCCCGTGATCTGGTCAGCTGGAGCATCGTCAATCATGCGCTGCCGCAGCTGGAGCTTCCCGGCTATGAGCGGGTGCAGCACGGCAAAGGCGTGTGGGCGCCCAGCCTGCGCTTTCATGACGGGCAGTTCTGGATCTTCTACGCAACACCCGACGAAGGCATCTTCATGACCAAGACGGATAACCCGTTTGGTGCCTGGGAACCACCGCATCTGGTGAAGGCCGCCAAAGGCTGGATCGATCCTTGCCCTTTCTGGGATGAAGACGGGCAGGCCTATCTGGTCCATGCCTTTGCCCATAGCCGTTCCGGCCTGAAGCATATTCTGAGCCTCTGCAGGATGTCCCCGGACGGCAGAAGCCTGCTGGATGAAGGCCGGATTATCATCGACGGCACAGTAAAGCATCCTACACTGGAAGGTCCGAAGCTGTACAAAAGAAATGGCTATTATTATATCTTTGCCCCCGCGGGCGGAGTGCCCACAGGCTGGCAGGCGGTCTTCCGCTCCACCGCCATCGAAGGGCCTTATAAGGATAAAATCGTGCTGCATCAAGGGGATACCGCGGTGAACGGCCCGCATCAGGGAGGATGGGTTGAGCTTGCGTCCGGCGAGTCCTGGTTTATTCATTTCCAGGATAAAGGCGCCCACGGGCGGATCGTCCATTTGCAGCCCATGGAATGGCAGGAGGATTGGCCGCTGATGGGCCGGCTTGCACCCGGGCAGGACATCGGAGAGCCGGTAGAGCTCTGGAGCAAGCCCAATATCCGTGCCGCCGGAGAAATTGCCGTTCCCCAAACTGCAGATGACTTCCGCGGACCGTCGCTCGGCCTGCAATGGCAGTGGCAGGCCAATCCGGCCACCGGCTGGTACAGCCTGAATCCCTGGGGCGGATTGAGACTGTATGCCGCAGCACTTCCAGAGGGCTGCCGCACTCTTTATGACGCCCCGCAGCTGCTCATGCAGAAGTTCGCCGCTCCCGTTTTTTCGGCAGCCGCACAGATTACACCCAGCTTTGCCACCTCCGAAGAACGGGCGGGCCTCGTGGTCTTGGGACAGCGGGCCTTCTATCTGGCCTTGTCTATGGACCAGGACGGAGCGCTCCGGCTGACCCAGTATGAGAGCCGTAGTATTACAGAGAACCTCACAGAAGCCGGGGATATTAAAAAAGCTGAGATACTCACCGGTGCAGACAGCCTGCACTTAAGGTTCAGCTTGGGGGAAGATTGCCTTTGCCGGTTCAGCTTCAGCCAGGACGGTTCACAATACACCGATTTCGGTGAGCCGTTCACGATTGCTGAAGGACGGTGGGTCGGAGCCAAAGTTGGCCTGTTCGCAGCCTCCTTTGCCCCGGTCCAGTCCGGGGGCTTTGCGGACTTTGACCATTTCCATATCTAAGCTAAATTCTTCGCCGATATCCCAGGATATCGGCTTTTTTCCACTTAAAAAGCTGGCGGGAGCAGAAATTAGACAGCTGGATGGAAAATCATTCAAAACTTGGTTTGTATCCCTTTTCAACAAGTGTTACAGTGTTAGAAACGGCCTATTTTAAGGCTGAAGCAAGGAATGCAAGACATCTGGCGGGAAAGGAGTGCCCAATTTGCGGGAGTACCTTAATAAGCATCCATCCTTCAGCTCTCTGAAATGGTTCAATTTCTTCGTATATGGAACCGTGGTCCTCTTCACCAGCTTCTTCCCACTATATCTGCAGGATGTAGGGATGAATAAGTTGGAGATCGGGAGCTTAATGTCGGTAGGAGCACTCGTTTCAATTATTGCCAATCCTTTCTGGGGCATATGGAGTGACCGTTATCAGAATATGCGGCGGATTGTCCTCGTCATGCTGACGGGAACACTGGTATTGTCTCAGCTTGTATTTCAGGCGCATACATATGAAATGATTTATGTTTCCATCCTTTTCTTCTATTTCTTCCAGGGTCCGCTGTTCGCCCAGAGCAACACGATGATTCTTAGCTATATTGACGGCACGAATCACAAGTTCGGCTCTTTCCGGCTCTGGGGCTCGCTCGGATGGGCGCTGACCGCGATCCTGGCCGGGCCCGTTATTGAGTGGGCCGGCGTATCTATCTTGTCTTATCTCTTTGCTGCACTGCTCTGCGCGGCCATGCTCTCGCTGGTTGCCCTGCCGAGGCTCGATCATTCCATAGGTGTTGCGCCATTGCCGTTCAAGGGCTTCCAAAAAATCTTTTATAATCCGTTTTTTCTATGTTTTATCTTCTTCGGCATTCTGGTCTCCATCCCCAATACGATGAACAACACCTTCGTGTCGCTCTACATTACTGAGCTTGGGGGCAGCAAAACAATGATCGGCCTTGCCGTATTCCTCTCCTCTATCCTGGAGGTGGGAGTGCTGCTGCTGTGCGACCGTTTCCTGAAACGCAAAGTCTCGGTGCTGCTGGGCTGGCTGGCACTCGTGAGCGTCTTATTTGTCCTGCGCTGGTGGCTGATGGCCGGTGCGACAACACCGCTTCAGGTAGCTTTTATTCAAATTCTGCACTGCATTACGTTTGGCGGCTTCTTCTATGTGGGAACGCAGCTGACCATGCTGCTGGTCCCACGCCCCTACCGTTCCTCTGGACAAGCCCTCTACACTCTGACCTGGAGCGGCATTTCCGGCATTCTGGGCGGTGTCCTCGGCGGTTGGCTGTATCAGACTCTCGGGGCCCAGAGCATGTACCAGTCCGGTGTATTCCTCTCGTTCATTGGAACGCTTGGCTTCGGCTTAATGTGGCTGTTCGTCAGCCGCGGCGACTACCTGAACCCGGCGGAGCAGGAGGAAGAGCTGGCGGGCCACGAGTAATAGTCTCATAAGCAGCGGATACACCCTATAGGACATAACACAAAAGCAGGCTTGGACTTCCCGATAAGGAAGCCAAGCCTGCTTTTATGTTAGCCTGCCAGATTACAATTCTATGAATTAGCCCTGCTTAGGCGGCTGGAATGAGCTTTTGAGGGATACCACAAGATTGAACACGAGATGTCCCGGCGCGGAGTATTTGCTGTCCACGTTAAAATAGCCATGGCGGAAGAATTGGAACTTGTCCTGCGGCACGCTGTCCTTCAGACCCGGCTCCACAAAGCCCTGCAGAATCTCAATGGATTGCGGGTTCAGCTGATCGAGGAAACTCGGCTCCGGTTTGTCGGCCACAGGCTCCATTCCTTCAATCTCAGCCTCCGCATCCGCTTCTTCAGCGGAAATCAGCGGCTCATAGAGGCGGAATTCCGCCGGTACTGCCTGGCTGGCATCCACCCAGTGCAGTGTTCCCTTGACCTTGCGGCCGGTAAATCCGCTGCCGCTCTTCGTCTCGGGATCATACGTGCAGTGCAGCTCCACAACCTCGCCATTCTCATCCTTGATGAACTCGTTGCACTTAATGAAATAGGCGTTCTTCAAGCGCACTTCGTTGCCGGGAAAGAGACGGAAATATTTGTTCGGCGGAATCTCCATGAAGTCATCGCGCTCAATGTAGATTTCACGGGAAAACGGAATCTGCCGGTTACCCATTTCCGGATTCTCCACATTGTTCTCAATCTCGAAGTATTCGGTCTGACCTTCCGGATAGTTGGTAATGACCACTTTCAGCGGCCGCAGCACGGCCATTGTCCGGGGAACGGTCAGCTTCAGGTCTTCACGGATGAAATGCTCCAGCATTTGCAGGTCCACCAGACCCTGGCTTTTGGAAATGCCTGTTTCGTGCACAAAGCTGCGGATCGCTTCCGGAGTGTACCCGCGGCGGCGCAGCCCGGAAATCGTCGGCATACGGGGATCATCCCAGCCGTCCACATGGCCTTCGTCCACCAGCAGTTTCAGCTTGCGCTTGCTCGTTACCGTCTGGGCCAGGTTGAGCCGGCCGAATTCATACTGATGCGGCACAGCCGGCATCTCGCATTCTGCTACCACCCAATCATAGAACGGGCGCTGATCTTCAAATTCCAATGAGCAGAGGGAGTGGGTTACACTCTCAATAGCATCTTCCAACGGATGTGCAAAGGTATACATCGGATAGATGCACCATGCATCGCCGGTATTATGATGATGCGAGTGGGAAATACGGTAAATGACCGGATCGCGCAGGTTGATATTCGGCGAGGACATGTCAATTTTGGCACGGAGCACCTTTTCGCCGTCCTTGAATTCCCCTGCCCGCATGCGGCGGAACAGATCCAGGTTCTCTTCGATTCCGCGCTCACGGTGAGGGCTGTTCTGCCCCGGCTGGGTCAACGTACCGCGCAGCTGGCGGATTTCGTCGGCGCTGAGGTCATCGACATAGGCTTTGCCTTTTTGGATAAGCAGTTCTGCCCGCTCGTACATTTCTCCGAAATAATCGGAGGCAAAACGCAGTTCATCCCATTCATAGCCTAGCCACTTTACATCCTCTTGAATGGAATTCACATATTCTGTATCCTCTTTAAGCGGATTGGTGTCGTCAAATCTCAGATTGGTCTTTCCGCCGAATTCATCAGCCAGTGTAAAGTTAATCCAGATCGCCTTGGCATGTCCGATATGTAAGTAACCGTTCGGCTCCGGCGGAAAACGGGTGACGATCTCCTTAACCTTCCCCGAGCTCAGATCTTCAGTAATGACATTCTTAATAAAATTGGAGGGTGTTCCACGGTTCTCCACAGCTATCAACCTCTCGTTCTGTATTGTTCTACTTCCTTGTATGAACATGTTTCCTACTAATATACCCGTTAACCGTAGAATGTTCAATAAAATGGGTGACTCACTCAGCCTTGCCGAATGCTTTGACTTCTCTCCCGGCGATAGAGTAGCATGGAAATTATAAGGCATAATTAACGAATAACTTAACAATGGGGGACTCATTCTTATGAAACCGATGAAACTGCCTAAAGAGCAGCGCGACATTATTACAGAGAACATCCGCACTTACTTCGAAGCCGAACGCGGAGAGACCATCGGCCATCTCGCAGCCGACAATTTGCTGGATTTCTTCCTCAAGGAGCTAGGACCTGCCCTATACAATGGAGCGCTGAGCGATTGCCGCGCCCTTGTAGGACAGCGGATGCAGTCGCTGGAAGAAGATATTTACGCTCTGGAATGGAAGAAGCGTTAATCAGTACATCCGGCCCTAGTGGCACAGAGGGAGGCAGCCGCTTGTTTAATTATGTCATTGATGAAGAGCTTGTGCTGAAACTGTTGATGCCGGAGCAGGCCCGCCACATGTTCGCGCTGGTAGAGCGCTCGCGGAGCAGGCTCAGGCAGTGGCTGCCTTGGGTTGACGGAGTCACCGAGCAGGACCACATCGCCACATTTATCAAAAATGCCGTTAAGCAGGGCAGCGACAACGGCGGCTTTACCGCCGGACTGTGGGTCCGGGGAGAACTGGCCGGCATTATCGGCTATCATGAGATAGACTGGCAGAGCCGCTCCGTCGGAATCGGCTATTGGCTTGGCGAAGGATATGAAGGCAAAGGCTACATGACCAGCGCCTGCCGGGTTTTCGTAGATTATGCGCTGCTGGAAATGGAGCTGAACCGCATTGAAATCCGCTGCGCCACGGGCAACAAGCCCAGCCGGGCGATTCCCGAGCGGCTGGGTTTCGTATTCGAAGGGGTTCTGCGCCAGGCGGAGAAGCTGCCCGAGGGCTATGTGAATCATGCGGTATACGGCCTGCTGCGCAGTGAATGGAAGCTGCTGAGCTAAACAGTGGGACATATACAACCCGGCCGGATGTAACGGAATTTTAGATCTTTTATAACAAACCAAGCCCCCCGTAACAGGCGTCCGGGGGGACTTGGCATACCATCAAATTCACCGATTTTGGATATCAGCAATCGTTAGCTCTCCGCAGCCTCAAGCCAGCTCCGGAACTTCATCCGGGTTCCCGACGCCAAGGTGTCCAGTTCCGATAGCTCAGCCAGACCGTTCTTGTCCTTACGGCCATGTTCCATCAGATAGAGCACCCGCTTTACAGGGTAGCCTCTCGCACCGGATTCCTTCTTGACGATTCGATCACCGGCTGTAATCTGACCTTCACGCAGTACACGGAAATAAAATCCGCTGTATCCGGTAGCCAGCACTTTGGCTGGCATATCAGCCGGGCCATGCTTCTGCGAGAGCTTAAAGCAAGGAAACCGCGGCTGGCTGACCTGCAGCAGAGTCGAACCGATCTCATACACATCACCGATGCAGACCTCGGTCTCCAGCAGCCCGCTGACTGTGATATTCTCGCCGAAGGCGGAGAACTCCAGTTTCTTCCCGAGCAGCTCCTCCCAAAAGGCATAATGCTCAATCGGATACACACAGACCGCTTTGTCCGGCCCCCCATGGTTCACCAGGTCCGCTTGCCCGTCACCGGCGAATCCCTCAAGATGAAGCTGTACCGGTCCAGCCGCCGGCATTTTATAAATCCCCGTTTCCAGCGGCTTACCACGGTAATCTACCGTTACAGGTTTGCCCACATTAAGCGAAATGACTTCCATTTCCCTTCCCTCCAGTCAGCATGCAGCTCATAAATACCTCATCTACATAATGTCCGCCAAGATAAAACTCTTCCCTGAGCCGGCCCTCTTCCTCAAATCCGCATTTCCGGTAGAACGAGAGCGCAGGAGTATTGCTGGACAGCACCCGCAAGCGGAGTTTGCGTATCCCGTTCTCTCCGGCATGCTGCTTGATCGCCTCGATCAGCTGTCCGCCGATGCCAAGCCGCTGGAACTTCGGATGGACAGCGATGTTCACCTCGCACACATGGCGGTTGCTCACCATCCCGCTGGGACAGCCGAAACCGACATACCCGCATAGTTCTCTTTCCTGCAAAGCTACAAGCTGGGAACCGGGAGGGGCATGGAGCAGATAATCCTCACGCGAACACCACATTAATGGACCCGGTGTGGTCTCCTCCGTCCAAATCATGTTATCGAGAATAATCAGCTCACGGGTATCCTTTAACTCCGAGGGACGAATCGTGAGCGAGCCTCTAATAATTTGTTGCATAGCTCTTTGCACTCCTTGACTTACCTTTAAGTGATTCTTCTACAGACCATTATACCCCATTTTGTTCCAGTGCACGGCCAGAACGGTTGATGAAGGCATGGACCGCGAAGAATCCTACCGCCAGCAACGCCATTCCGCAAGCCAGCCAGCCTGTCGGCGCAATGCCTCCCCGGTCATACAGGCTGCCCATCATATAGGGGCCGAGAACTCTGCCAACCGCGCCGATCCCACCGCTAAGCCCGAGATAGAAGGGCGCACTGCGGTCCGCATGATCGGAAATAAATGAAGGCATCGCCGGAGAAATAAGCATCTCTCCCAGCGTGGTCAGCAACATCGCCAGCACCAGGCCGGGATAGCTTGGCATTAACAAGATCACTGCATATCCACTCAGGTAAAAAACAGCGCTTGCCGTCATCTGCGCCGTCGAGGTCTCCGCGAACCAGCGTTTGATCAAACTTACCAGCGGCTGCGCGGCAAAGATCAGAATCCCGTTGAGCGTCCAAAGAAGGCTGTAGGTGCTCTTAGCCCAGCCTTCCGAAATAATAAACGGAGAAACTCCCGTATTCCAGATCGAGTTGCCGATCAATAAAAACATCGAACCTAAGGCCATATACAGATAGATTCGGGTGTGGCCTATAAGCTTCCAGTTCGACAGCTCTCCGGGGCCGTTTCTCCTATGCGGCTCGGCATGGGCCGGCTCTGTGCCAACCTTCCGCAAATACACAAAGAAAAATGCGGCAAACACCGCTGAGGTCAGCCCATTAAGCACGAAACTCAACAGATAGGAAATATCGGCCAGAAAACCGGCCAGCATCGTGCCCAGCGCTACCCCAATATTATTGGCGACATAAATTACATTAAAAAGCTCTCCGCGCTGTTCTGCGAAGCGGAAACCTATAAAGGCCTGAATGGCCGGCAATGACAACGAATTGAACAGACCCACCAGTCCCATCACCAGTATGAACATGTTCCAGTTCACGCTTGCCGCCGGCAAGGTAAACAAGGCCAGGGCATTCATGGCCAGCGCACCGACGATGAGGCGTTTGACACCAACTTTATGATAGAGTGATCCACCCAGCAGTTGTCCGAATATGCCTCCGAGGGATTGAATAACAATAACGAGTGCGGCATCTGTCATACTGCGGCCCAGTTCATCAAATACATACATCGTGACAAGCGGCCACATTAGTGCGCTGCCTGTTGCATTAATAAGACTGGCAATCAGGAATACTTTGACTTCCTTTGGATAAGCTTGTAAAAACCTCATGACTTGTCTTTCAACCCCTGTAATATATGTGTCATTAATTTCATCCAGTATCATCCCAAAACAGGACGAAGAGCAAGCATTCACACTGACGCATTATCGCGTCACTCAAACACAATATCCCCCATGATTCTTGACCAAAACCTGTGGACAGCCTCAGCAGTAAAAAGCCTGTCCAATCGGATCTTTATATTTTATAACTGCTGCCACCATGCGTAAATAAAATTGCTGAACAGAGACTGATTCGTTCTTCGTTTGCCCGGGTAATAGAGCATATGAAACACTCCCTATTAATTCGCCGTGAGCCCGATTTCGTTCCCCCGAGTCGGATATGCACGGCGAATTTTGTGTTGTGCGCCCCTATTTCACCTCACAAAAAAACACCCCGAGAACCTTCCCTCTTGAGCCGTTAGCTGGAAGAGAGAAGGTTACAAGGAGTGTCTATTGCCGTTTAAGACTGCATTTAATTAGTAAGGATTAAGCGTGTTTCTTCACTCCGACAGAGGATACACCCTCTACGGATTGCACAGCCGCCGGCCCTTTGCGAAGGTAAGCCATATAATAGGCTGCGGCTACGAAGATGGCTCCGCCCGTAAGGTTGCCCAGCCATACCGGGGCAAAGTTGCCGAAATATTGTGCCCAGGTAAAATGCCCCTCAAATATAGCAGCAGGAATAAGAAACATGTTGGCTACAACGTGCTGGAATCCGATGGCCACAAATGCCATGGTCGGGAACCAGATACCGAGGATTTTGCCGCTGAAATTATCCGCCCCGTAAGAGAGCCACACGGCCAGAGCTACCAGCCAGTTACAGCCGATCCCGGAGACAAAGGCCTGCAGGAAGGTTGCATCAATCTTATGTTCAGCCATATCGACCAGTTTATCGAGATACACTCCGTCTGCGGTGAGGCCGACAACGTGGCCGAAGAAATAAGCAACGAACAACGCGCCTGCCAGGTTGCTGAGCGTGATCAGCACAAGGTTCTTGATGACTTCCCAGAAGGAAATCTTCTTCGCAATAAATGCCAGCGGCACGGCCATCATATTGCCTGTCAGCAGTTCCCCGCCGGCCAGCAGCACCAGGATCAGTCCTACCGGGAACACCGATGCCCCGATAAAGTTTGCGATGGAGCCCCATTCCGCCGGAGCACCGGCAATGACACGAATATCCAGTAAAAATCCGAGCGCAATAAACGCTCCCCCCAGAAAACCGAGAATAAGTACGGTGGCAAGCGGGTTGTGAGCCTTCTTGATTCCGTTCTCTACCGTTACCTCGGCAATCTGCTGCGGTTTGTTATAAGCCATGATTCCTATCCCCTTTTAATACTTAAAATTTGTTCCTTTATGCCATTGTAGCGTGATCGCAATCACATTTACGTGATAAAAGTCACGTCTAGGAAAACTAAGTGAAAGTTTTCACTGACATGTCAAATTTACCTTATCTACACAATTCAGATTAACTTAATCACAAAAACATTTCTCGCCATACATCCCATATCACGCTAAATATTCGGGCCGATTGTACCGATAGTGGAGTAAAAGAGGTGGTGATCGTGTTCCCGTAAACACAGGAAAAAGCACATACATATTGATAGACAACCTGAGGCGTGTCAGCCTGGCACTGCTATGTCTGATCCTAATCGGAACTGCTGCTGTCACTCCAGCTGCAAGGGCAAATAGCGCTCCATTTGTGGATACTGAGCGCAGCTATGCCCATCAAGAAATTGCACAGCTGTTCTCCAGAGGGATCGTTCAAGGCTATGGCAACGCAACGTTCAGACCCTATCAGCCGATTTCTATTGCAGAGATGGGCACCATGATGTCAAGGGCATTATCCATTCCCATTCCTAGTTCGGACTATCCGCTAACAACGGAAGCGGCACCGAATTGGGCCATCCCCTCCATACGCTCGCTTTTGTCTGCTGGCATTATACAAGACCAGACAATAGCATGGAGAGGTGAATTAACACGCGAGAGCTTGGCAGTATGGTATATCCGGGCCTTTGGAGTGTATGACCAGGTCCAAAAACAAGGGGATATGGCTTCGTTTAAGGATAGTCACTCTATCTCGGAAGAAGCCCAAACAAGCGTCTGGGCAGCCCAGCAGCTCGGGCTGTTCCAAGGAGATGAATATCAGCGGTTTAACCCAAAGCAATCCGTTGACCGTCAAAGCGCAGCTATGGTAACTGCTCGTGCATGTCTTCTGCTTGAGGATGCCAACCGTATACAAGATTTGCTTGAGCCTGGTAGTGACTTGCCTGATTATCCTGAAGTCCCCAAAGGCGCACCTTTAGAAGATAGCGAGATCGCTTATCCAAACGCTTCTTCTACAGATCTCGTAACACCAGTTTCACCGGCTTCACCGGATCCAACAATGGTTCCATCGGCTTCACCGAATCCAACGCCGGTTGCATCGGCTTCACCAGTTCCAACACCGGGGCCATCCGCTTCACCGGCTCCAACACCGGGGCCATCCGCTTCACCGGCTCCAACACCGGTGCCATCCGCTTCACAGGTTCCAACACCGATTCCATCGGCTTCACCGGATCCAACAATGGTTCCATCGGCTTCACCGAATCCAACGCCGGTACCATCCGCTTCACCGGCTCCAACACCGGGTCCATCCGCTTCACCGGATCCAACACCGGTGCCACCGGCTTCACCGAATCCAACACTGGTGCCATCGGCTTCACCGGCTCCAACATCGGTGCCATCCGCTTCACAGGTTCCAACACCGGTGCCATCCGCTTCACCGAATCCAACACCGGTGCCATCCGCTTCACCAGTTCCACCAAAGGTTCCATCGGTTTTACCGGTGCCACCAAAGGTTCCATCGGTTTCACCGAATCCAACACCGGTGCCATCCGCTTCACCGGCTCCAACAACGGTGCCATCGGCTTCGCCAGATCCAACACCGGGTCCATCGGCCTCACCGGATCCAACAACGGTGCCATCCGCTTCACTGGCTCCAACAACGGTGCCATCCGCTTCACCAGCTCCAACAACGGTGCCATCCGCTTCACCGGCTCCAACAACGGTGCCATCCGCTTCACCGGCTCCAACAACGGTGCCATCCGCTTCACCGGCTCCAACAACAGTGCCGCCAGTATATGAGGCAGTGGATTCTGTACAGGTAACCACCGATACAATTGACGTTTCGTTTAATGTATCTATGGAGGATTGGAAGCTGGCTTATGTGACCTTGGATGTATACGGAAGCGAAATCATGCCGGAGCATTTGCCGCCAGACCTCAAAGTGCTGGTTACTGATGATTACTCTGTACTGGCAGAGGATGGGACGGTAGCAAACTTTTATAACATCCCGAAGCCTGGGACTATGATCCATGGTCGAATCCTGCTCAGTTCCGAGATCGCCGACTTTAGCATCATCAGCAACTTCGAGCTTGAGGTACTATCGCCTCAATACAATTCAACAGCTTATTTCACTGTATCCTTGTTGCTGGAAGATACAGGAGCAAACGCTACAACAGTTGCCGAAATGCAAACCATGCGGAATACACTGGCAACTATTGATCCCGATTTGCGGGTAACCTGGGCCATGGACAACCGATTTGTGTTCGATGATGCACAGCGCCCTCAATTGCAACAGGTGCTTAACTACGTGGATCTATATGGAGATGAGGTAGGGATCGCATCCGGCTATCCGAATGATAATTTCAACCTGGCCCAATGGATTGTAGAGATGAACTCGTGGCTGTACATGTACAGATATAATGCGCTCAATTCCCTGCACCAGGGGGGCACCAACGGAGATAGCTCCGTATGGGAGAGTATTCCTGACAAGTATCGTCCCAAGTCACTGTCCACCTATGCCATCAATCCCGAGCAGGCTGCCTGGTTAAAAGACAACTTCCGGATCGATGCGTTTATGGGCTGGGCTGCAACACAGTATAATGTAGGCCAATTGTCTGCTGAAGGATCACCGCTGATGCCATACTGGGCACATACCGCTAATCCGATGCTGCCCGCACAGGATGCTGCTACTAACAGTAACAATGTATTTATGAATGCCCTAAGCATAGATCCCATCGGCTCCCGCTATATTACAGGGGCATCCAGATGGACATTGCATCCGGCGGATCCGTTTGTAAACGATACGAAGGCAGAACCTCAGCTGCATCTGGCCTCTCAGTATCTCAACAATCCTTTTCAGAACAGAAATACGGTTAATTACCTCTCACTGGTAATTGGTACCAATTGGGTGATGAGGTCACCCAACCTATTCGCAACCTGGCAGGACTTCATCAGCAGGTTCCCGAAAGATGCCGGCGTTGAAATATTGGGTGTTCATGGACTGGCAGAGATCTACAAAACAAAAACAGCCCACAGCAATGAACATTCAGAGTTCACTCTGATGTTCCGGGGGGCTGGATACACTACGGTCAGTGGAGAGAATTCTCCGGGGGATTTAAGGTATCTGTGGACAGAAACTGCAACAGAGCGTATTATCCTTGCCAAAAGAGACGGAGCCCCCCTCTGGAGCATCATTGACTTCACCGATTACTCCAGATCGCCTGTTACCAAGCTTCCATATACGTCCAATGGAGCGGCGGACGATATAAGCTACATCACAGGGAGAAACTACAAGCTGACTCCCGCGGCTCCGTTAACCTCAACAGAAATCGAACGTATCCGTGCCCGGCTGGATATCATTGATTTCCATGAAGATATCGACTACCAATGACCAATAAGCCATGCCAAGTGGAAACGGCTTCGCCGTCCTCAAAAGGACGGTATCCGTTTCAGCGAGAAATAGAAGGATAATTTATAGCGTGAAGCATATAAATTCTTATCTTTTTAAAAAAAACACGCCCTGCCAACCTTTTCGAAGGATTGGACAGGGCGTGTTTTCTTAGCTGTTATACCGTCACTGTTTCTTTATGTGTCACACTCTTTGGCAATGCCTGAAGGCCGGCAGTGTTCAGGAAGTTCCACGGCTTGTTGTAATGCGGCTGGAAGAAGAAATCAATGAAGGCCAGCTGATCCACCGTCATTTTGTTCTGGATGCAGACAGACACGGTATTGATCG
This sequence comes from Paenibacillus sp. FSL H7-0357, assembly GCF_000758525.1. Classification (NCBI taxonomy): domain Bacteria; kingdom Bacillati; phylum Bacillota; class Bacilli; order Caryophanales; family Paenibacillaceae; genus Paenibacillus; species Paenibacillus sp. FSL H7-0357. Next base: position 7,208,779 of record NZ_CP009241.1, read on the forward strand.
ACTGTGTCAGATCCATCTTGGACATAATCTGCGCTCCGAGAACCCGGCGGGTGGCGCGGTCAAATACTACTTTTAACTGAACCTGCTCAAAAGTCGGCATAAACTCCGGACGGTAGTTGTCGATCAGCAGCACGCTCTCGATATCCATGCCTTCGGCTTTGGCCGCGTCTTCCGTCAGTCCTGTTCCGGCGATGTTATCCTCATAAATCTTAATCCCCGATGTTCCCTGCGTACCCATGTATGGGATCGTATTCGCCACCAGGTTGCGCGCTACCAGTGTTCCCATACGTACGGCATTCGTAGCCAGCGGAATATAGGCATGTTTGCCGGTTGGGTTATAATGAATCGCACAGCTGTCGCCGGCGGCATAGACATCCGGGAGGCTGGTCTGCATATAATCATTGACGATAATCGCCCCGTTAGGCAGCATATCCACTTGCCCTTTCAGCAGCTCTGTATTCGGACGGAACCCGATGCAGAGAATAACCAGATCGGTCTCATGCTCCCCTTTGCTTGTGATCACCTTGGTCACTTTACCGTTCTCTCCGGCAAACGAGCTGACCTTCTCACCGAGCGCCAGCTTGATGCCGTGATCCTCCAGTGTCTGCTGGATCGGTGTAGTGAATTCTTCATCCAGATATTTGCTCAGGATCCGGTCCTCACCATCGATCAGCGTAACCTGTTTGCCGTTCATTTGAAAAGCCTCCACCAGCTCGACACCGATATAACCGGCTCCGACAACGGTGATTCTGTCCACCTGCTGCGCTTTTTCGATAATGGTGTTGGAGTGATTGTAGTTCTTCGAGAGCAGGATGCCATCCAGCTCCATGCCTTCCAGCTTTGGCACAATCGGCCACGAGCCGGTAGTCATAATGAGTTTGTCGTACGTATCTTCAACTTCCTGGCCGTTTGCCAGATTACGGGCTTTTAAGGTTTTGCGGGCTGTATCCACATTGATCACTTCATGGCGCATCTTTGTATTGACACCCAGTTCAGCGAGCTTCTCAGGCGAAGAATAAAATAAGCCTTGCGGATCTTTAACCACTCCGCCGACATATAGAGCAATGCCGCACGACAGGAAGGAAATATTATCATTGCGTTCGTACACCGTAATTTCGGCATCCGGGTAAAGCTGGGCGGTATTAACAATTGCTGCGGTTCCGGCATGGGTACATCCAATGACTGCTACTTTCATGATTTCTTCCTCCTCCAAATTGGCAAGCATATTTTTGTCTGTTTGTTTGTGATATATTTCACTTTATATATTGATTATATTGTGATTAATATCACATTGCAAGCCCTTTGGTACATCTTCTCATATTGTTCACATTTGAAATGTATGAACTGCACCGTTTTTCGGCACTCTGCGGCTTCCTTTAGCTTTTCCCCGGCGGCAAGACATTATGTCTTAAAAATGCAGGAAGCAGCAGCCAGCCTAGGATAACAGCCGCAGCGCAGCAGGATAATATCAATCCAGGAAACCCGTCACGCAAAAACCCCGGCACCCGCGCAAATTACGCAGCGGGTCCGGGGTTTCGGCCATACTAAAAGATATAGAGACTACTCCAAGCCGTGAATTACACCGTCTTCGTCGACGGAAATCCCTTCGGCGGCCGGCTTGGCCGGGAGCCCCGGCATGGTCACAATATTGCCGGTAATCACAACAGCGAAACCTGCGCCCAGCGACAATGTAATATCACGCACACCCATCGTGAAACCTTCCGGCGCACCCAGCAGTCTTGGCTGATCTGAGAAGGAATACGGTGTTTTGGCCATGCACACCTGAAGCTGCTGTAAGCCCAGCCGTTCGATGATGGCCAAACTGCGTTTGGCCGCAGGGGAGAACACGACTTCCGCACCACGGTAAATTTCGGTGACGATTTTATTGATTTTGGACGGAATATCCAAATTCTCTTCATACAGTGGGGTATAACTCCCTGCATCTTCACGATCCAGCAGTTTCTTCAGCTCCGCTGCCAGCTCGAGTCCACCGGCACTGCCTTCTGCCCATACCTTGGAAACGGCCGCAGGCACGCCAAGGCGGCTGCAGGCGTTCAGCACCTCTTCAATCTCCGATGGCGCATCACCTTCAAAGTGGTTGAGCGCAACAAGCACAGGTACGCCGAATTTGCCCAAATTCTCAATATGGCGTTCCATATTGGACAGCCCCGAGAGCAGTGCCGCCCGGTTGCCTGCATACAGCTCTTCTTTACGGACACCGCCGTTATATTTCAGCGATTTCACCGTCACGACCAGCACAGCCGCAGAAGGGGCAAGCCCGGCCTGACGGCATTTGATATCCATAAACTTCTCCGCGCCGAGATCAGCGCCAAACCCCGCTTCGGTTACAACCACGTCACCCAGCTTCAGCGCATAACGGGTCCCGATGACACTGCTGCAGCCATGGGCAATATTCGCAAAAGGTCCACCGTGTACAATGACCGGTGTCCCCTCCAGTGTCTGCACAAGGTTGGGCTTCACCGCTTCCTTAAGCAGCGCGGTCATCGCTTCCACCGCCCCGAGATCCTTGGCCGTTACCGGCTGCCCCAACTGGTCATATCCGACCAGCATACGGCCTAAACGCAGCTTAAGGTCAGCAAGGTTATCGCAGAGACACAGCACAGCCATAATCTCCGATGCTGTTGTAATCTGGAAGCCGCTCTCCCTAACCGTTCCATTGCCGTCGCCCAGCCCCGTCACAATGCTGCGCAGACTGCGGTCATTCATATCCATAACCCGCTTCCAGACGATGCGCTGCGGATCGAGGCCCAGCACATTCCCTTGGAAGATATGATTGTCGATCATCGCAGACAGCAGATTATGCGCTGAAGTGACTGCATGAATATCTCCTGTAAAGTGCAGATTAATCTCATCAGCCGGAACGATCTGTGCCTTGCCTCCGCCGGTTGCCCCGCCTTTCATGCCAAGGCATGGCCCCAGCGAAGGCTCACGCAGTGCCGCTACTGTCTTCACCCCCGCTGCATTCAGCGCCTGGGATAGTCCAATGGTTGTTAAAGTCTTGCCTTCACCTGCCGGTGTAGGATTAACCGCAGTAACCAGAACCAGCTTGCCATCGGGCTTGTGCTTCAGCTCATCCCATAGCGTTGGCGCCAGCTTGCTTTTATATTTGCCGTACAGCTCCAGATGCTCTTCACTAATCCCTGCTGCCGATGCTACCTCTGTTATTAACCTCATGCCCTTATAAAACCCTCCTGCCGTTATTATCCTGCTTCGTACTGCGCATTATGCGCTTAATGTGTTTTATGTATGGTCAACGATGATGTTGCTCTCTTCAAAGGATACAGCGTCTCTGAAAAGCGTCAAGGATTATTTTCATAGTATATTTCATAGCGCAAGCCGTGGCAAAGGATTCAGTGCCTGCTTTCACCAGAGATCAGCTGAGGCTAATCAAATAAAAGCCCTCCCAAAATGTGGTTTGCACCGGGTTTCGGGAGGACACTGAATTTGCACTAAGGCGGACTTGGTCCGGGTTTACAAATGCTGTTTACAGCAAAGATTCTATGAGTCCCTTCATCGTTTCAGGGGATTCCTTCGGCTCCACGCGGGCCACAACCTTACCGCTGCGGTCAACCAGGAACTTGGTGAAGTTCCACTGGATGTCACTGCTCTCGGCTGTACCTGGCTGCTGGCCCTTCAGATATTGAAAGAGCAGGCTTGCATCCGGTCCATTGACATCCACTTTGGCGAAGACCGGAAATTTGACGCCATAATTAATCTGGCAGAACTCCTCCGCTTCTTCACTCGTTCCCGGCTCCTGGCCGGCAAATTGGTTGCAGGGAAAACCCAGCACGACAAGACCTTGGCCGCCATATTGCTCATAAAGATTCTGTAGATCTCCGTATTGCGGGGTAAGTCCGCATTTGCTGGCCGTGTTGGCGATCAGCAGCACTTTGCCTTCATAATCCTTAAGCGGCACTTCTTTACCGGAAGGCGTTACTCCGGCAAAACTGTAAATAGACATCCTGCATCCCTTCCTTTCGGGTGTATGTTAATAAATGACCGGCATTGCAGCGAAATGCCCAGACTGGGACTTTGCATTTCATTTCCCATCTTACCTTATCGGAAACGGAAAACAAAACTCAGCAGATTATTTATTATCCAGCGTCTGAGCCCCGCGGGGACAGCCCGCAAGCCTCAGCGATAAGCCGGAGGGAGTTCAGCCGGTCCTCAAAGCTATGCATAAAACTTGCAAACATAATCTCTTCACATTGATATTGTTCGGCAAGAGCCTGGAACTGGCGCCGGATATCCTCCGGCGCCCCCACAACCATCCGCCTGCGGTTTTCCTCAATACGAAACCGGTCATACGGAGCATAATTATAGCGGAGCGCGGCTTCTACGGAAGGCGTGCCTGTGGAGACATGTCCTTTCTCCAGCAGTACAAGCGAAAGATCCATGCTGGTTGCCAGCCGGTCTGCCTCTTCAGCGGTTTCGGCACACACAGCAAATACGGAAACCAGCGCACGCGGCTTCGCGGCAGCGTGAGACGGCCTGAAGCTCTGCCGGTAGGCACTTACCGCTTCAGAGCCTCCGTTGCCGTTAATAAATTGGGCGAAGGCGAAGCCGGTCCCTAGCTTCGAGGAGAGTTCGGCACTGTCTTTGCTTGAGCCGAGCAACCAGATTTCCGGCGCTGTACGGACGGCCGGAGTGGCCTGCAGTCCGGCAAAACGGTGCCCGGAATCCACTGTGCCGTGCAAATAGGCAATGAGATCCTTAACCTGCTCCTCATAACGGCTTATGTCGTCTAACCGGTTCTCTTGCAGGGCGCGCACAGCCAAAGCCGCACCTCCCGCTGCCTTGCCCAGTCCAAGGTCAATCCGTCCGGGATACAGCCCTTCCAGCACGCGGAAATTCTCAGCCACTTTAAAGGTACTGTAATGCGGAAGCAGAACGGCACCGGAGCCAATCCTAATGGAAGAGGTCACAGCAGCCAGGTGGGCCATGAGTACTTCCGGGCTGGATCCGGCCAGTCCGGGAGCCGCATGATGCTCCGATACCCAGAAACGGTGATAACCCAGCCTCTCCGCCTCCCGGGCGAGCATGGACGTTTGGGCCAAGGCCTCGGCGGGGGAGCTGCCCTCGGAGACCGGAGACTGATCCAATATGCTTAATTTCATATTCCAAGCCACTCCAATGATAAGATTTGAGTTATCCAGATACTTCCTCCATTATATCCTGAACGTTCCTTATGTACCTATTCCCCAACAGCAAAAGTCCTTCTCCTGCGAACCGGAGAAGGACTTTACCTCGCTATATACCAGCGCATGCACCGATAGAGCTGCGTACCCGCTTAACCAGCCTGTGGGCAAGCTTTGAATTACTCCTGAACCAGCTTGACCAGCATGTGCGCCAGACGATGCCGCTCTTCCTTGCTGCCAACCTTCCACAGCTCCAGCAGCAGTTTCTCCTCGCTGTTGCGGGGCTCTTCATAAGCCGCCAGATAATCAGCGATTTTCTCGGCTGCTAGGGCCAGCTGCTCATCGCTGAGCCCGATTTTTTGGGCAAGATGAATCCGCTTACTTAAGTAGCTTTTAAACTCCTGAAAATTGTTCAGAATAACCTCTTTCTGCTCAGGTTCAATCCGGTCCAGCGCGTCATTGACACGGTTCATGGTTACACTTCCATCCTTGCTTACCACATGGTTATGTTCGGACACGTGATGCGCCTCCTTATGAAAACTAATTAGTTTCCCACTACTTAACCATCGGCCGCATAGCTGAACCATAGCATTGTAGGAAGCAGACGTTACGCATTGGCCAATCAAAAAAGCGGCCCCGTTATCCCGGGACCGCTGATGGAGCTGTTGCTAAACATATAGTGAGCCTACTTTTTAATAAGATGGCTTGCAGCCGGTTAATTCGATACGGGAACAGCATCAAAGTACTCTTCCAACGTAATACCTTTCTCTGCAATGGAGGCGGCAATCTCCTTGCCTACATAGCGGACATGCCAAGGCTCGTACTTATAACCGGTAATCGACTGCTTACCTTCCGGATAACGGATAATGAATCCGTACTCCGCAGCATGGCTAGCGAGCCAATCAGCTTCAGGCGTACCCGCAAAGCAGCTCTCGGCGGCGCATTTGCCGTCACTGCCGGAAATGTCAATCGCCAGGCCCGTCTGATGCTCACTATGGCCGGGAACTGCGCTGTAGGTGCGGGCTTTCTCTTCCCCGTCTCTGTCTACATAGTTGTTAAATAGCCTGGTCTGGGTTTTCTCGGAACGGTAGGCCGAAACACCGGCCAGCTGTATGCCGTCCTTCTTCGCCCCTGCGAACATTTCCTCAAGCGCACCAGCTGCAGTGCGGCGCATCATCCGCTTCTCAATCTTCTCCGAGAAGAGGAACCGCACATTCGGATATACCAGATCCGAAGGCTTATACTTATCCGGCAGCTTGTACTGCTTGTTGACCATGACTGACATGCTTTCGGGCTCTGCGGCAGTCAGTTCGGCTACATTATTGCCTGAGTCCGGCGTGCCCGGCTTATTTGTAACAACAGAAGTTGGATTGGTAGCCGTATCCCCGCTATCGTTCTCTTCCGGATCAGCCGTAGCAGCCGGAGACCCTTCGGCTCCCGTGTTGTTTCCAGAAGTCTCCTGGTCCTGCTCGTCCGGGTTTACACTGGCAACTGGCGAAGGTTCTGCACTTGCATCCGGCTGACCCTGAAGGGCACTGCCGTCGCTTACTACTGTTCCTTCTTCCTCTGAAGCGGATGGAGCCGACGTATATTTCCCGATTCCCCAACCGATCGCAATCACGACAACGAACAAAATAACTATTTTGGCGGTCTTGGACATATGATGTATGTTTCCTCCTATACTTGTTGGCATCCTGCTTCCGATCCGTCTGTACGAAACCAACAGTTGCCTCATTCTCTGCACTCCTGCAGCTGGCACTCTATTTATCTATTAGACAGGCTAAAGGGCAAAAAAGTTTCAGTCGTATAAAACAAATGTTACCACAGGTCGTTAGCGGATACGCCAACTGCCCTATGGTAACAAGTTTCATCTATAGCTGTCGAGCGCCTTTATCTGGATGAGCCGCGTCCGCCGCGGGAACCGCCGCCGGAGCTCTTGCCACGCCCGCCGCGCGTTGCACCGCCACCGCCGCCGCTGTTCCGTCCGCCGGAGCTGTACCCGCCTTTGCCGCCCTTGGAGCCACCGCGCGCACCTTTGGGAGCTGCCGCATTGTAGCCGCCTGCTTCACTGCTGCGGGCTACATTGGCTCTGTGTTTAGGGCTGGCTTGCGCACCGCCCGGATTATAGCCGCTTCCGGAGCCTGCGCCTTTGGAAGCGCCATAGCTGAAGCCGCCAGCTTCCATTCCTCTGGTGACGTTGGAGCTGTAGCCGCTGCTCGGGCCGCCTTTGGATGGGGCGGCCGTTCTGCTGCCGCCACGCCCGCCGGCGGCATTGCCGCCTGCCCCGTAAGCTGCAGCCGGGCTGGCGCTTCTAGGGTCAAAGGCACCGTAGCCGCCGCCCGGTCTTGGCTTCGCCGCGCTCTTGCCGGCGGAATCGCCGCCTCTGGGCGCTGCCGCCTCATAGGCGCTGCGCTTGCCTCCAGCCGCTGCACTGCGGCTGGTCTTCTCGGCAGGCGCGCCCCAGCTGCCTGCTTCCTTGTTGCCGCCGCGGCCGCGGCCGCCCGGCCGTGCTCCGGCTTCGGCGCGCGGTGCTCCGCCGCTGCGCCCTTGCCCGCGCCCGCCGCGGCCGGCACGCGCCGCTTCAGGCGCTGCGTTCTGGCGTCCGCCGCGCGGGGAGCCGCCGCCTTGCACGGAGGTGAATTCGCCTACGCCGAATTCATCCTTCTCGTAGCGGCGACGGTCCAGCCGCTGGGAAATGCCGTGCTCGATCAGCTCGAGCCCGGCGCGTTCGCGCGGCGAGGAGAAAGTGATCGCGAGGCCTTTGCCTCCGGCGCGTCCGGTCCGGCCGATCCGGTGAATGTAGCTGTCCGCATCCAGCGGCAGATCGTAGTTGAAGACATGGGTAATCCCTTCAACGTCCAGACCTCGCGCGGCAACATCCGTAGCTACCAGCAGCTGCAGCTTTGCATCGCGGAACCGCTTCATCACCGCTTCGCGTTTGCCCTGGGACAAATCGCCGTGCAGCTCGTCGCAGTCATAACCTGCTGCCTGCAGCGCTTCGTTCAGCTTCGATACCCGCCGTTTGGTCCGGCAGAAGATAATCGCCAAATACGGACGGTCGCGTTCGATCAGCGCCTGCAGCGCTTCTTCTTTGTTGCGGTCGGAGCACTCTACGACCTGCTGGCGGATATTGTCCAGCGGAATCGGCGAGCCGCTCTTGATCACGATGTCCAGCGGTTCCTTCATGTAGTTGGCGGCAAGACGTTTAATCGGATCCGGCATTGTGGCGGAGAAGAGCATCGTCTGACGGCGGTAAGGAACAGCCGTAATAATCGTCTCCACATCCTCCAGGAAGCCCATATGCAGCATCTGGTCCGCTTCATCCAGGACGAGCATCTTCACGCCCCCAAGATCCAGCGTTTCCCGCCGCAGGTGGTCAAGCAGTCTGCCCGGGGTTCCGATAATGAGATGTCTTCCGCCCTCCAGCTTGCGAAGCTGCTTCTCTACATCCTGGCCTCCGTAGACAGCCAGAATCTTCACACCCGTATGCCGTGCCAGCTTGCGTGCCTCTTCCGTAATTTGCAGGGCCAGCTCACGCGTCGGCGCGAGGACCAGCGCCTGCGGATAAGCCGCCTCCACCCGGATTTTGTCCATAATCGGCAGCAGGAAAGCGAGCGTCTTTCCCGTTCCCGTCTTCGCTCTGGCGATAACATCCAGACCCTGCACCACCGGCGGAATGGCTTCCTCCTGCACCGGCGTTGGTTTTACAATGCCTTGTCCTTTGAGCAAATCATTCAATAATTCAGAAACTCCTAATTCCTTAAAACCCGGCAATTTCTCCACCTCACTAATTCTCTAATTTGCTTTACTGTGCAGCATAACTTATAGTCATCCATTTTCGGGAGTAATGTACGCATCCATACGGCCTCCGCCGGAGTGGCGGCACAAGCTTATTTCAGGCGAAAACGGCATATTTTCAAACAAAAGCGGAAGAACCCCGTCACCGGAGTCCTTCCGTCCCACTTGCCGATTCTGGCCCTGCAGACGTGCGGTCCAAGTCGGTTTCAGGGGCAGCAGCGATCCACCGGACATTCAGACGGCACTCCATTTGCGTTCCATTACATACTATACGATAGCCTGTCCTGCCTTAAGGGGCAGAACAGTGACCTTAGAAAGTTATCTTTATATTGTACTTGATCCTGGGGCGTTTGTGTGCAACTGGCGAAGAATAATTATTCTTCCCTGCAGGGCTAGAAGCGGCCCGATTTAAAAATCGAGAAGAGCAGCCACAGAATCATCAGCAGCGCAATCACTGAGCCAATCTCCACCGTTGGAAAATCCCACAGCAGCGAAGGCTCGCCACGCAGCGATGAGCCGATAATCAGTCCGGCCATAATAATGCTGAAGGCCAGCAGTACAATGCTGAAGGAGAGGCGATTGCCGACACGGCTGAACTTATGCTCTAAATTTTTCAGTTCGGGCAGCCCGACCTCTACCTTAAGCTTGCCTCTGCTGATTAGCGCCGACAGCTGCCGGGCCTGAGAGGGAAGCTCGACCAGACTTTCCGCCAGATCGGCGACGCCTCCGATAAGCTTACGCCGCATACGGCTGCCGCTGAAACGCTGCTTCACCAGCTGCCTGCCGAAGGGCTCGGCCATCTGCACGATGCTAAAGGAAGGGTCAAGGTTGGCAACAACCCCCTCCAGCGTCAGCATCGTTTTGCCCAGCATCGCCAGATCCGGCGGAATGACCAGCCGGTGCTTGCGGGCGATGCCGAACAGATCGTTCAGCGCCTTGCCGATGCTGATCTGATGGAACGGGATATCATAATAGGATTCCCGGAGCCGGTCCATATCATCATGAAGTGCAGCACGGTCAGCTTCTTCGGGAATTACTCCCAACCGCAGAATTGCCCGCACCATAGAATCGGTATTTCTGCGCATCAGCGCGATGACAAGCGCGGACAGACTGTCCTTCATCTCCTCACTGAGCCGCCCGACCATGCCAAAATCAATCAGCGCCAGCTTGTTGTTGTCCAGCAGCATCACATTGCCCGGATGGGGATCGGCATGAAAGAAGCCGTGGATAAAGATTTGATCCAGCATCATCTCCACAAGCTGCTGGGCTACAGTTTTTAGCTTGACGCCCCGCTCCAGAAGCTCATCCCGGTGGTTGAGTGTAATGCCCTCCACATATTCCATCGTTAGCACACGTGCCGAGCTATAGTCCCAATAGATTGCCGGAACATATACTTTATCATGTGCCGTCTGCTGGCTGGCAATACGCTCGGCGTTGCGGCCTTCCTGGCCGTAGTCCAGTTCAGCCAGCAGCGCCCGGGAGAACTCCTCCACCATCCGGATCAGCCCGTATTGCTTCGCCCAGTCCAATCTTCTTTCGGCAAGCGCGCTTAGGTCCTGAAGAATTTCCAAATCACGGGTCATGGTCCGCATGACACCGGGACGCTGTATCTTAACCGCAACCTGCTTGCCTCCATGCAGTACAGCACGGTGCACTTGGCCAATCGAAGCCGCAGCAAGCGGTGTATTCTCGAAATATTCGAAGGTTTCATCCAGATGCTGGTCAAGCTCCTGCTCGACAATATTGCGTGCAGTTTCCGCTGAGAATGGCGGCACACTGTCCTGCAGCTTCACCAGTTCCTGAATGATTGAATCAGGCAGCAAATCGGAACGGGTACTGGCCAGCTGGCCCAATTTGACAAAGGTTGGCCCCAAATCCTCCAGTACCTGGCGAATCCGTTCCCCGAGTGTAAGGCTTGCGTGAGTCTCCTGTGTTAACATCCGGCGCGGAAGGGAAAGAATATGGTAGAGACCCAGTTCCTCCACCATATAACCGAAGCCATGGCGCATAAGCGCCATGGCAATGGTCCGGTACCGTCCGGCATGTCTGATGCGTACAGCCATTTATTCCGTACGCGTTTCCGGCAGAGCTTCCTTCTGGGCAGAGGCACCCTCCAGCTCAGCCACACGGCTCTCCAAAACGGCAATTCGAGTTTCCAGTGCGGCGATATCGCTTTGCACGGGCACTTTAAGATCCTTCAGCACACGCTGAACCTGCTCCTGTACGGCATTCTTGAAGACTCCGCGTTCCTCGTCGCCCCGCTCCACGAGCCGGTCGACAAGCGCTTTGGATTCCGAGGGCGCAAGCTCTCCCCGTTTTACCAGCTCCTCAACTACCTTTTCCACCTTTTCCTTGCTGACAATGGTGAGGCCCACTCCTAAAGAGATTGCTTTTTTGAACAAATCACTCATAGTACTTTCCCCCCAAAGATTCCAGTTATGGATAAAGTATACCCCTTGTCGGAGCATTTCACAAAGGAAGCAGCCGCAAGGGGTATCATTTTATTGCAATCTCAAATTATCTGGGAATACGTGCCGCCCAGGTCGCCGCCCGAAGAATCAATTCACGGACCGCCGGATGCCGGAACGAAGGCTCATGATGTCCGGGCATAATATAGACAACCCGTCCCAGTCCGTAGCTGTGGCACCAGGCTGCCGGCAATCTTTCGCCCTCATATTCATACTCCAGCAGAATGGTCTTCTCGGTAAAGGGATCGAATTCAAACCGGTATGGCTCTTCATCGAGCTGGAAGTCTTCCATTCCCTCTGTAATATCATGCTCCATCACTTTGAAGTTCAGCGGAGCATAGGGCGGATGTCCGGTGAATCTGCCGCCGATCAGGTGGGCCAGTTCATAGCGCTTGGCCAGGGAAACCCCCGTATGCAGCACGATCAGGCCTCCCCCTCCGCTCACATAGCTGAGCAGACCCGCTGTCTGCTGGGGGGAAACCGTTTCGTTCCATAGTTCATTATAGGCGATGCATAAATCGTAACCGGCCAGATGCTCGCTGAGCAGCAGCTTTTTATTCTCCGAGCACTGAACGATCAGCAGATCATTCAGAATCTCGCTGATTTGTTTGTCTACACCCTGCAGCGGATGGAACCGGGGATGAGTGTAATCGCCCAGCAGCAAACATTTTCTCTTGTCCATAGGTATCCTCCTCCTTGTCTCTATCTTGGATTATGGCACGTTGCTATTATTCTAAGTAAAAGTTCAGCGGATGTCCATTACCGGCAGGTTAAATGTCTGTGACCGGAGCCTTGCTTCAGGCTAGTTCAGGACTGCGGTTGCTACGCAATTTCTCACAATTGGAAACGGCTTCGCCGTCCTCAAAAGGACGGTATCCGTTTCAGTGAGAAATAGAAAGATAATTTATAGCGTGCAGCCTATAAATTCTTATCTTTTAAAAAAACAAATCCCGCCCACAAACGGAGCAGGATAACCGTCTTGCAGATCCCCCGCAGAAAATCGCAGCGGAACCCGGCTGAAAAATCAGCGGTTTGCCGCGACATAACGCCCAAGCTCAACGAACATGCTGCCCATCCGTTCATGCTCCGGCATCACAATCCGCTTGACGCCTTCCTCCTTCAGGGACTCAGAGGTAATCTTGCCCACGGAAACCGCCAGCACTTTAGTTTCAAAGGCTTGCACCAGTTCCCCAAGCTTGCCTTGTTCCCGGGCGTACCCTGCCAGGAAGCGGAATTGCGGTCCGCTCGTAAATGCTACGGCATCCACCAATCCCTCCGTAATTTCCGCCAGCAGCCTGGCAAGCGAACCCGGCTCGGGCGGGGTGTGAAGGTATGGCTGCACTTCGCGGACAACAGCTCCGGCTTCCGTAAGCCAGGCAACGAGACGGGGGGAGCGATCGCCATGCAGCTGCAGCACGACCTCCTTGCCCCGCAAGTCCCAATCCGCAAGCCCGCGGATCAGTCCTGTAGTGCTGCCATCGTCATCGCGCACCTCCGGCACCAGTCCCCGCTTCTTCAGGGCGTTCACCGTTTTATAGCCCCGGGCAGCAATCGGAGAGGACGAGAGGACCTCCTGAAACCGTTCGGCAAGCCCTATTTCCCCGGCCATTTCGAACAGTGCATCAAGCCCCATGCCTGTAGTCAGAATCGCCAGATCCGGCGGATGCTGGGTCCAGGCTACGAGCGCTTCACGAAGAGCCTCACCGTCGAGAAATACTGTGCCCTGGGCAGGCCGATGCAGCGCCGTCCCCCCCATATTCTGTACCAGTTTGGCCATTTCCTCCGATTTTCGCGGACCGGCAAGGGCTACGGTAATCCCCTTTAACTGCTCTGCCATAAATATTCCCCCTAGTTAGCCCTGCATTATTGCTTATCAGTATACTTGCAAAGCCCGGGAAAAGAAAAGTGGCGTAATCAAATCCGTAATCAGGAATTTTCCGCTCCCTTCTGAAGATCCGCTTCCTGCGGAACAGGAGTTTCAAAGGAAACCTGCTGCCCCGGGTGAAGCTTGAAGCGGCCTGCCAGCTTCTGCAGCTCTCCGGCAAGCTGGCTTAAGCCAGCCGTGGAAGAGGCGATTTCTTCAACGGAAGCAAGCTGCTCCTGTGCAGCAGCTGAAATCGTCTCCGTATTGCCTGCAGCCTCCTTGGAAATGCCCTGCAGCTCCCCGATCGCCTTCTCCATACTGGCTGCTTCTGCCGACAGCGTATGTACGGCTCCGTCCATCGCTTCAATTTTCTCTGCCGCGCCTTTGACCGCCCTGCGGATCCGCGATAAGGAGCGGCCTGTAGTATCTACTGCCAGGATGCCTGCCGACACCTTCTCTTTGGCATCCTCCATCGTCACTGTTGCCTGCTGCATTTCCCCGTTGATGGAGGAAATCTGCTCCGAGATCATCCGCGCCGATTTCTCTGATTCCTCGGCCAGCTTGCGGACCTCCGAGGCGACAACGGCAAAGCCGCGCCCCTGCTCGCCCGCTCTGGCTGCTTCAATGGAAGCATTCAGGGCCAGCAGATTGGTCTGCCTCGCAATACCTGTGATCACACCGACAATGCCCTGAATTTGTCCGGTGCGCTCATTCAGCTTGTCAATCATGTTGCCAAGCTCTTCCACCGTTTCATGAATTCCGTTAATTTTGTCAACCACACTGATGACTGAATCATTCCCCTCGGCTGCAGACAGCGAGGTCTTGTCCATCATGGCTGACACCTGCTCCATGAACCCGGAAATATGCTGGACTTCATGGGTTGTTGCCACGGCGCTCTCCAGCCCTTTTTGCACACTGCCTACCTGCCGTTCTGTGCCTGCCGCGACTTCCTGAATCGCTTCCGTCACATGCCTGATCGCCGTAGTTGACTGCTCAGCCCCGCTTGTCAGCTCTTTGGCCGAAGCGGACAGATTACCCGTCATCTGCTGAACACCGAGAATCATGCCGCGCAGATCAGCCACCATCGTGCGGAAATTGTCGGCCAATAGGCCAATTTCGTCCCTGCGGAACACCCCGATATCTTCAGACAGGTCGCCTTTCGCTATAGCCGCTGTAGCTTTGCGCAGACGGATCAGCGGCCGCACGATGGAGGACACATTGAAATAGATCAATACGAGCGCGAGCAATACAGAAACAGCAATCACTAGAACTACTTTATCACGGATGTCAGCTGTAGCATCAGCAACCTCTTGCTTGCTGATGGTGCCCCCGATTCTCCAGCCGGTAAGCTCATTGACCATGAAGGTCAGCTTTCTGGCAGTATCCTTATAGACATAATCAAAGGAGCCTGCTTCTCCCTCGAACATCTGCTTCACAAAATCCAGCGAGGATTCCTCGGCTATCGTCTCAGTGGGATGAACCAGAAACTTCTTGCTGCTGTCCAGAATCAGTATGTATCCTTCCTTGCCCAGCTTAATGTTCGTAAGATCAGCCAGGGCGGACAAGTTCAGGTCGAGCCCTATGACTCCGCTGCCATCCGCAAGTACTCCCGAAATGGCGATGGCCGTTTCATTATTTGCCGTTTTAAAAGCTGGGGAGATTACCGTCCCCTTCCCCTGCTTCAGCGCATTCACATAAAAGTTCTCCTTGCGCGGGTCATAGCCTTCCGGCTGCTGGTCATCGGAAGCATGAACAGACTTTGCCCCGCTGGTTCCGACGTAAATATCCAGAATATCGGGATGCAGCGCGGCATATTCCTGCAATCTGGCTTTTACATCAGCCGCACTTTCCCCTCCAGCCTCCCCATTCACTGACCCGGAGGAAATTTGCCCGGCAAAATAACTAACCGCGTCGATTTTGGACTGAATGTTCGCATTAATGATCTCGTTGGCCGCCATCACACTTTCTGTGGCGTTAGTCATCAGCTGGTCCTCCACCTTATGACTGGCCGATTGATAAGTCTGCCAGCCGATGATAAGGCTGGGAGCGAGAAGTACAAGCAGATATGTAAGAATAAGCTTCATACGGATGGTTAAGCGGGTGCTTTTATTCATGGGTGAAATCCATCTCTCCTTCTTATTAGGTCTTAAGTATGATTATTTATGGCATATATAGATTGAACTTATAATTCTTCTATTTTGGGATTGGCCGTGACTACAGAGAATGTTTGGACTTCCGGCCGCTGTTAGGTTTCGATTTCCTGAAATAACCGCGAATCGCGGTAGAAATTCAAACCTTGCCCATGCTTCCGAAGCGAGCTTTCCTGCGGAAAGCTTTCAGGCGGACGCTGTCGCTCCTACAGTTCCAAACTTCCCCTCCGCCACTTTTCCCTACATGTAATTCTCAAGTTCAATCTATATAGGTATATAATTATATACCGGGTATGGAATCCCTCTTTTATTCTGAAATTTCCCATGAATTTCAAGACTTTCTTAATAAATTTGCTGATAAAACAGCAAAAAGACCGTTTATTTGAAAACGGTCTTTTATTATATATCTATTCATAGTCAGACCCTTCGCCAGGAGTTTAGGCCCTTCTTAAACTAATTCATAACTTTGTTCCTGCAAGCCGGGCATACACCGCCGAATACGACATGGGCATGGGAAATGGAGTATCCGGTATCCTTAGCCACCGTATCCATCCACTCCTGGGGCACATGGCTCATTACCTCATCCACCGCACCGCACACCTCGCAAATAATATGCTGGTGATCGTCCATACGCGCATCATATCTGCTAGCTGCTTCGCCAAGCTTCAGCTCGCGGATCATTTCTTTATCGGCAAGATAACGCAGTGAATTGTACACGGTGCCATAGGCCAGGTTATGTCCCTGTTCTACCAGCCGGTTCATCACTTCTGCTGCGGTAGGATGATCATGTGACTGGCGGACGATATCATAAACGGCTTGACGCTGGGAGGTCAAATTCAGGTTCCTCATCTTCATCATCCTCTAACTTATTTTTAGATCAAGTATAAGTCTTGATTGTTCCAGCGTCAATCCAATCGTCTGCCTATCGAATCTAACTTATTTTGGCACTTGGTCCCTAATTTCATGCACCTGGACCTTTGAGGAGTTTCTTTTGGCGGGACTGTGGTAATAAATGAGATGAATATTGTCCGATGGAGGGATGTTAAGATGAGTTCAACGCACGATGTATCGCAGGGTCTTCCGCAATTTCCGCAATCGTTATGGAGAGACAGCACCGACCTGCCTTCGTTTCCGAAGCTAGCGGAAGATCTAGTTACAGATGTCGCAATTGTCGGGGCCGGTATTACCGGCATTACTGCAGGTTATTTGCTGGCAAACGCAGGGTATAAAGTCACTTTGCTGGAGGCGGGAGAAATTTTTGCCGGCACCACTGGATTCACAAGCGCCAAAATTTCCGCCCAGCACGGGATGATCTACGATGATTTGCTGAAGCATTTCGGGGAAGAACAGGCCCGGCTCTATTACAGATCAAACACTGAGGCGATGGAATGGATTATCGCCACTGCAGAGGAACTGAACCTGTCCTGCGGACTAACACGTGAAGACGCCTTGCTCTATGCTGATAACAGCGACGATAAGACGCTCAAACAACTGGAGGCGGAGTTTAAAGCTTACGAAAAGCTGGGACTCCCCGGGCAATGGCTGGACAACGTCTCCTTGCCGCTGATGGCCGGGGGTGCCATCAAGCTGCCGGCACAGGCCCGCTTCCACCCGCTTCAATACCTGCAAGGCTTGCTCCAGGTGATTCTGGACAAGGGCGGAACTGTCTATGAGCACACGATGATTGGAGAAAAGGTAGACAAGGACAACGGCCTCACGCTTTACACTGAAGGAGAGCAGCTGAAAATTAAGTGCCGCCATGCCATCTCGGCCTCCCACTTTCCTTTCTATGATGGCGGAGCCCTCTACTTCTCGCGCCTGCATGCAGAACGTTCCTACTGTCTGGCGGTTCAGCCGGAAACCGATTATGAGGGCGGCATGTATTTGAGCGCCGGAGAACCTACACGCTCTCTGCGCGCCGTCGAATGGGGCGGCCAGAGGCTGGTCATTGTCGGCGGGGACAATCACAAGACAGGCCAAGGCATCTGCACCTTCGGCCATTATGAGAACCTGGAGCTGTTCGCAGGTGAATTGCTGGGCATTAAGGCCATTCCGTACCGCTGGTCAGCGCAGGACCTCATTACCCTGGACAGAGTGCCTTATATCGGCAAGGTTTCCGGGGAGGAGGAAATCTATATTGCCACCGGCTATCGCAAATGGGGCATGACCAGCGGAACACTGGCCGCGCGTATGATCACGGATCAGATTCTGCGCAAGCATAGTCCCTACAGTGAACTCTATGATCCCTCGCGTTTTAAAGCCAACCCATCCATCAAAAATTTCATCGTGCAGAATACCAATGTCGCCAAAGAGCTGGTTGCCGGCAAGGTGGAGATTGTCCATAAGAAAACCCGTGATCTGGAGCCTGATGAAGGCGCGGTTGTCTTTCATGACGGCAAACGTGTCGGGGCCTACCGTGACACGGATGGCAAGCTGCATCTGGTAGACAGAACCTGTACCCATATGGGCTGCGAGTGTGAATGGAATGATGGAGAACGCTCCTGGGACTGTCCTTGCCATGGCTCGCGTTACTCCTATGAGGGAGCTGTACTTGAGGGTCCCGCTACGGTACCGCTGACAAAGCTGGATGCGGAGGCGAATTAAAGCCGCGATGGGTTTGCCTGAGCAGTCGCGTTTGTCTGTCTCTTGAAGTAACCCAGCGGCTTGGGACAGCTCCAAGCGGCTCCGGCGTGATTGTCCGCCCACGCTCAGGTATAATAGGAGCTGAATATTTTTATTATCATAAATTCAGAGGGAGCGTGACGGCAGGTTATGGATTTGAGAGGAAAAAGCATTGTGATTACAGGTGCCGGCAAAGGGATCGGCAAAGCCTTGGCCATGGCACTGGCGAAAGAAGGCGCTAATCTGGGCCTGATCTCCAGAACTTCAGGTGATCTGGAGGCACTGAAATCGGCTTTGACAGAGGTCTATGACGTGAAGGTCAGCATTGCTGTAGCCGATATCGCTGTACGCGAAGAAGCGGAGCGGGCGGTTGTTGCGCTTCAGAATGATCTCGGCACCTTCGATGCGTTGATCAACAACGCCGGAATTGCCAAATTCGGCACCTTCCTGGAAATGGACCCGGCAGATTGGGAGCGCCACATGCAGATCAATCTGTTCGGCACCTATTATGTAACCCGGGCAGCACTGCCGGCAATGATTGAACGCAATGGCGGAAATATCATCAATATTTCCTCTACAGCCGGTGAGCGCGGCTTCGCTACCGGCTCGGCCTACTGCGCCTCCAAATTCGCCCTGATGGGCATGACGGAGGCGCTGGCCCAAGAAGTGCGCAAGCATAATATCCGCGTAGTGGCCCTGACACCAAGCACCGTCAATACCGGGCTTGCCGAGAATGCCGGCCTGAAGATCGGCGATGAAGACCGGATGATGCAGCCGGAGGATGTGGCTGAGCTGACCCTGGCGGCCCTGAAGCTGCCGGACCGCGTCTTCTTGAAGACTGCGGGAATCTGGACTACCAATCCACAATAAATTGCAGAGTCTTTCGAGGGAGGAATCAGCATGCTGGTAGTAACAAACACCATTAAGGTTAAGGAAGGGCATGGAGAAACCCTTGCCCAGCGTTTTGGCGGAGCGGGCGGCGTGCAGGATATGCCCGGCTTTGTACGTATGGAGGTATGGCACAGCGCAGCTAAAGAGGGCGTGGAAGAGCTGAAAATCTGTACCGTGTGGGAGAACGAAGAGGCCTTTAAAGGGTGGACTGCCAGTCCTTCCTTCCGCGAATCGCACCGTGGGGCAGGTGGAAATGAAGCCATCCTTGGCGCGTCGCTTGATAAGTATGAGCTGCTGATCAGCCGTACACCGGGGGAATAATCAGGTAGAGGGGCGCAGGTCCCGTACTGCTCATACGTCTGCGCTAGGGCGTGTCAATTCCGTCCGGCGGCGCAAATCACTGCAAATAAAACAGGGACGCCCTACTAAGCTTGATGGCTTAGTAGGGCGTCCCTGTTTATTATCTGCCTGTAGCAAGCTCTGGCTTAATGCTCATCAACTGCCGGCAATGCCTTTTCCAGCTCCTGATGTTTGCCGGGCCAGAACGACCAGCGGCCCAGCAGCACTGTGATTGCCGGCACCAGAAACGGCCGGACGATGAAGGTATCCAGCAGCACGCCGATCGCGGTAATGATCCCGAACTGCACCAGCACCTGTATCGGCAGGCTCGCGAGTACGGCAAAGGTTCCGGCCAGAATGAGTCCGGCGGACGTAATCACCGATCCAGTCTCGTTCACACCCTCAGCGACGGCCTGCTTCAGCGGCATCCGCTTGCGCTTTTTCCAAATGTTCGAAATCATAAAGATATTGTAGTCCTCTCCCAGCGCCACCAGGAAGACGAAGGAATACAGCGGAATCGCGCCCTGAATGGCATCTGCACCCAGCACGTAATGAATAATAATCCACCCTAAACCAAGGGCCGAGAAAAAGGACAGAATGACTGTAGCCACCAAATAAACGGTTGCCACTACAGAACGCAAGTAGATCAGCAGCAGCAAAGTAATCAACCCGATGACTACCGGTATAATCAAATCGGTATCCCGTTCACCCAGCTCTTTCGTATCATGCTGGGTTGCCGTCTGCCCGCTGACCCATACCTTGTCGCCAGGTTCGGCCACTCCTACATCAATCAGCGCCTGCTCCGCTGTATCCTGAAGCGCCGGTATGTGGCTCATCGCTTCCAGGGAATACGGGTTATTCTTAAATTCAATATCATAACCGAGAATATTCTTATTGACCGCCCCTTGCTGGGGGTCCGATACAACATCCACGTATGAAAGGCCGCCCAGGATCACCTTAAGATCCTCACCGTCCGCTTTGCCCTCGGTATCTATCATCAGCTTGGCGGGAGCCAGCTCCCCTGGGGAGAACTGATTGCCTATCAGGTCAAAACCTTCGCGCGACTCCATATCCTCCGGAAAGGACGATAGGATATCATAAGTGAACTTGATGCCCCCGGAGAAGGAAGCCAGCACACCCAGAAGCACCACGGTTACTCCTACAATCGCCCAAGGACGGGAAACGACAAAGCTGCCGATTCCTTTGTTACGGGCAGGTTTTGGCTGCGGAGCCGGCTTGCCTTTGGCTCTGGCCCGCTCCGCTTCCATCAGCGGAGTGCGTGGAACAAACGGGAAGAATGAAGTCCGCCCGAAGATGGCCAGCAGCGCCGGCACCAGGGTCAGACTGGCGATGCCCATAATAAGAATGGAGACGCTGAAAGGAACCGCAAAGCGGTGGTACGCTCCATATTTGGCCAGGAGCAGCGCGAACAGTGCCAGCACTACTGTAAATCCGCTCATTGCAATAGCACCCGAGGAATGGGTGATTGCGCTCAGCAGTGCACGGCCCTTGCTCTCCTCCACCTTCAGCATCTGGCGGAACCGGGAGATCAGGAACAGGCAGTAATCTGTGCCTGCGCCGAACAGCAGCACGGTCATGATTGAGATAGCCTGTGAATCCACTGTAATCCAGCCCTCCTGGGCCATCTTCCCAATCACCGGACTGGTAACCCCATAAGCAAATCCTACCGCCACGAGCGGAATCAACGCCAGAATCGGCGAACGGTAAATCAGCAGCAGGAACACCAGCACAAGAATTACGGTCGCGATGAGCAAGGAAACGTCCGCATCCTTGAACAGCCCTGTCGCATCAATGGAGATGCCCACAGGACCGGTAACCCGCAGGCTCAACTCACTGCCGTCCACCTTGGCAGCAGCAGGATCACCGCCGGTTTCCGCAGAGATCAATTCCTTCATTTGCGTTACAGCCTCACCGAGCTGATCACTGTCCGCGGACTTGTCGAAGAGCACCGGTGTGACCAGTGTGCTGCGGTCCTCAGACAGGGAAGCCTGCAGCGCCTGCGGCGGCAGCTGTCCCAGCGGCGGAACATAGTTCTGGTGCGGCAACGGCTGCTGCTCAAGCTTGCCATATACAGTAATGATATGTATCAGATCTTCTTCGGACAGCCCGCCCTCCCTATGCCATACAAGAAGTGCCGGCACGCCGCTCCCTGCTGGAAACTCCTGTTCCGCAACCGCCGCCGCCCGGACCGACTGCGAATCATCAGGCAGATTCTGCGCATTATTCACTACCTGTGAGTTTACAGAAGGCCAAAGAAGTGTAAGAGCACCCACAATTACGATCCAGACCGCAAGAGTTATCCACTTTGTTTTACGGCCAGCCACCCATTTTCCGTAGCCTGACATTCCCTTCATCCTCTCTTCAACCCCGGCATCTCTAAAAAATGAGCCGCGGGTCATTTTATTAACCTTATCATATATACCCTAAAATTTTTAATCAAATCTTTTTTATATTTTATTCTTTGCCATAAGATATTCCCTTCATGCAAAACACCCCTCTGCTCACAGCAATAGTAGTCTGCTGTAGACAGAGGGGTGATATTTGATGGATATATTCAGATGATATTTGCTGCTTCTGCTTGCGGTTTAGCCCACATCCGGCAGATCGTCACCGGAAAATTGGCTGTTATACAGGTCGGCATAGAAGCCGCCTTGCTCCAGCAGCTCCACATGGGTGCCTTTTTCAATAACGCTGCCTTGGTTCATCACCAGGATCAGATCTGCGTCACGAATCGTTGAAAGGCGGTGCGCAATTACAAAGCTTGTTCTGCCGTTCATCAGCGTATTCATCGCCTTCTGAATCTGCACTTCCGTCCGTGTATCGACACTGCTGGTCGCTTCATCAAGAATCAGGATCGAAGGGTCGGCCAGAATTGCCCGGGCAATAGTCAGCAGCTGCTTCTGCCCCTGCGAGATATTCGAGGCTTCTTCGTTCAGGATTGTGTCGTAGCCAAGCGGAAGCGTGCGGATAAAGTGATCGGCATGCGCCGCCTTGGCCGCACGTACCACATCCGCCTCTGTTGCACCTTCGCGGCCGTAAGCAATGTTGTCGTGGATCGTCCCGTTAAAGAGCCAGGTATCCTGCAGCACCATACCGAATTTGCTGCGCAGCTCGCTGCGCTTCATGTCGGTGATGTTGACGCCGTCAATGACAATCTCGCCGCCGCTGATCTCATAGAAGCGCATCAGCAGGTTGATCAGCGTGGTTTTGCCGGCACCGGTTGGTCCTACAATCGCTATGGTCTGACCGGGGCTGACTTCAATGTTCATATCTTCAATCAGAATAGCATCCTCTTTGTAGCCGAATTTCACATGACGGAATTCGACTGAGCCTTCTTCGGCAACTGCAGCATGCTTAGCCTGAGCAGCAGTAACTTCCGGAATTTCCTCTTCTTCATCCAGCAGCTCGAACACGCGCTCTGCGGAAGCTATGGTGGATTGAATGATGTTGGCGATATTGGCCGTTTGTGTAATTGGCATGGTGAACTGGCGGGAATACTGGATAAACGCCTGAATATCACCGACCTCAATCGTTTTCTTGGTCACGAAGATCCCGCCGACCACACAGACCAGCACATATCCCAGGTTGCCGATGAACATCATCAGCGGCATAATGATCCCGGAGATAAATTGGGAGCGCCAGCCGGAATTGTACAGATCGTCATTAATACTGTTGAACTCTTTAAGCGATTGCTTCTCGCGGCCAAAGGCCTTGATAATGCGGTGACCCGTGTACATCTCCTCTACATGGCCGTTCAGCTCACCCAGTGATTTCTGCTGGCCAATGAAATATCTTTGCGAACGCTTGGAGATCGCAATAATCACGACAAAGCTTAGCGGCAGGGTAATAACTGTAATTAAGGTCAGCCATGGGCTGATGGTGAGCATCATGATAATGACACCAATGATAGTTACGATGGACGTAATCAGCTGAGTTAAGCTCTGCTGCAGTGTCGTACTGATATTGTCTACGTCATTGGTCGCACGGCTAAGAATTTCCCCATGCGTCCGGGAGTCGAAATATTTCAGCGGCAGACGCTCCAGCTTGTTGTTGATCTGCTCGCGCATATCAAAAACAACTTTCTGGGCCACGCCGGCCATTACATATTGCTGCACATAGCTGAACAAGGAGCTGAGCAGGTATAGACCCGCCAGGATAAGCAGAATTTTGTTTACATAATCAAAATCAATCGCGGCTCCCGGAACACCCTTCAGTATGCCGTATGCGCCCTCGAACAGCTTGGTTGTCGCCTTCCCCATCACCTTCGGGCTGAAAATACTGAATACGGTGCTGGCGATAGCCATAATAAATACAATCAGCAGCTGCACCTGCCGCGGACGCAGGTAGCGGATTAGCCGTTTGAGCGTACCTTTAAAATCCTTGGCCTTCTCCACCGGCAGGCTCATTCCGGGCGGTCCGCCGGGTCCACCGCCATGTCCCCGCGGAGGTTTGGGCATTCTGGTTCCTTTATTCGCTTCACTCATGCTATTTCCTCCTCTGACAACTGCGAGGATACGATCTCGCGGTACACTTCGCTGTTCTCCATCAGTTCACGATGGTTGCCGATGCCGGCAATCACGCCGTCATCCAGCACAATAATCCGGTCAGCATCCATAACCGTGCTGACCCGCTGGGCGACGATCAGAACCGTTGATTCCGTTGTTTCGTCTTTGAGCGCGGCGCGCAGCTTGGCATCGGTCTTGAAATCAAGTGCCGAGAAGCTGTCGTCGAACAGGTACACTTCCGGTCTTCTTACCAGTGCACGGGCAATCGACAGCCGCTGCTTCTGGCCG
The DNA here is from genome assembly GCF_000758525.1 of Paenibacillus sp. FSL H7-0357. Taxonomy (NCBI): domain Bacteria; kingdom Bacillati; phylum Bacillota; class Bacilli; order Caryophanales; family Paenibacillaceae; genus Paenibacillus; species Paenibacillus sp. FSL H7-0357. The sequence goes on from NZ_CP009241.1 coordinate 7,232,884, forward strand.
CCGGACACGTTGTTCCCGCCCTGGGCAATTTCGGAGTTGAAGCCTTCCTTCATCGCAGAGACGAAATCATAGGCCTGTGCTACCTTTGCCGCATGAATGATCTCCTCATCCGTAGCATCTTCTTTACCGTAGCGGATATTCTCGTTGATCGTGCCGGAGAACAACACCGCCTTCTGCGGAATATATCCGATCTTGCTCCGCAGCTCTTCCTGCGTCATCTCGCGCACATCTACGCCATCCACACGCACGGCGCCTTCAATGGCGTCATAGAATCTCGGAATCAGGCTCAGCAGGGTCGATTTACCCGAGCCTGTACCGCCGATGATCGCTGTAATCTCACCGGGCCGCGCGCTGAAGCTGATTCCGGACAGCGCAGGCTGCTCCGCACCGGGATAGGAGAAGGAAACATTGTCAAATTCAACAAACCCATGCATAGCATCCCGGCCATCCTTCTTCGTTACTGCAGCCGTGTTCTGAAGCTCAGACACCGTAGGATCTGTAATCTCAGGCTGCATATCCAGCACTTCATTGATACGCAGTGCGGAGGCAGAGGCCCGGGGAATAAGCACGAACATCATCGACACCATGATTAAGGAGAACATTATCTGCATTGCATATTGAATAAATGCCATCAATGAACCTACCTGCAGATCGCCATCGCCAATCCGGATTCCGCCGTAATACAGAATGGCAATCATCGAAAAGTTCATCACGAGCATCATAATCGGCATCAGGCCGGCCATCACCTTGTTGACCTTGATTGCCGTTTCCGTAAGATCCTTATTCGCTTCAGTAAATCTTCTGTTCTCATGATCAATCCGGTTAAAGGAACGAATGACACGGATACCGGTCAAATGCTCACGCAGCACGCGGTTTAATTTGTCCAGCTTGACCTGAATCGCCTTGAACAGCGGCAAGCCCTTCATTCCGATGAAGAATATCGCTCCTACAAGCACAGGAATCACGACTACAAAAATAAGGGAAAGCTTGGCATCTTCCGATACCGCCATGATAATCCCGCCGATCATCATCATCGGAGCGCCGACCATCATGCGCAGCATCATAGTAAGTACGGTTTGTACTTGTGTAATATCATTAGTAGTACGCGTAATCAGCGAGGCAGTACCCAGCTTGTCGAATTCATGCAGCGTAAAGTTCTCCACATGATTGAACATCCGCGAGCGGACATTTTTACCGAAGCCGGCAGCAACCTTTGCCGATAAATAACTGGCAACGATAGAGCATATGGCTCCTCCGCCCGCCACCAGCAGCATAAATCCGCCGATTTTCCAGATATAATTGCGGTCGCCCTGCACGATCCCTTTATCCACGATATCGGACATCAGCGTAGGGAGGTACAAGTCGCCCAGAGACTGCAGAAAGATAAGGATTAACACAGCGGCGACAGCCAGCTTAAAAGGGCTCAGGTTTTTTAATAGTTTAATCAAGTTTCTCATCTCCGTTCATTTGTAGCAGGTCTAGATTAGGCGGCGGATTATCTTCTACGAATGCGTGGACCTTCAGCAGAAGGTCTGCCAGATGGTTGCACTCTTCTTCGCCCAAATGTTCCGCCAGTTTGTTCAGCGATGCATCCATATGATGTTTGGCTTTGCGTGTGATAACTTTCCCCTGCTCCGTCAGCTTAATACGGACAACTCTCCGGTCGGAGGGATCAGCCACCCTGAGAACCATGTCTTTGGCTTCAAGACTGTTGATTAGCTGGGTAACGGTTGGCGGCATCAGCCCCAGGAATCGGCTCAGTTCCGAAACCTTTAGTCCTTCATCCAGGGAATGGGACCGCTTGGCAAGACATATCAATAAAGTCATCTCACTTGGCTTGTGGCCTTCCACAGTGTGCTGCCAATGAACTTTTCGCAGCTGCCGCAATGCGGCAAACAGCCTGTGCGCGACTGGATTTTCTTCATGGTTTATCCCAATGCTGTTCACCTCTGTCGTTAGTTAGGTTTACTAATAATTAAATACTATATTAATTAGGCTACCTAATTATATTTTCAGCGTAATTGTTTGTCAAACATTGAAGGCGTTATCAATTATTACGGAATGAAGAACATCAGCGCTGCAACTGCTGTGAAACCAAAACTCCCCCGCCCGAAGGCGGAGGAGGAATTTTCATAGTATAGAATTTGTAAGATGAGGCAACTGTACCATACCGGATTGCTGATCAATATTTACTGCGTTTTCATCATTTTTCCTTAACTCTTGTATGAGTTCTCTATACTTCTTCTGCTGGTCATCGGTAGCGTAATCCCTGCTTGTCTCGAATAAAGTTACACAATCAATCAAGTCCTTCGCACTGTTCAGCTCAACGGCGAGCGTGAGACACTGCAGAATGCAGTCCACTCCAGACATATACCGTTCCCGGTCTATATGGTAGATGGCCAGCTGATAGCTGAGCCTGTATACACGGTCAATATTCATCGGGTCCTGATACAGCACACAATGAGCCATCTCCACTGAAAACTGTTCCAGCACATCGTCTACAGCGAATCCGAACCGGTTGGCCGCCTCTATAATAATGACCAGGCCAGGCAGAATCTCCCCGGGATGATCCACCAGAAAAGCTGTATATGCCGGCAGTACTGCGTAATTGCCCACCAGCATTTCCAGGGTAAAGCTGTTCGCTGTGGCAAATAAACGAAAGGCTTCAACCTCAGACCGGCCCTCATCATCAAGAAATTGAAACCAGCTTAAATCGGCATAGCCAGCGGTATATTTCTTGGCTTCCTCATATCTGCCCTGTTTCGTAAGCGAGGTCGCCTTCAGCAAATAGCCATGGGCATAATAAAAAACAAGCGGGCGCTCCAGTTTCAATTCTTCACCCCGCCTGCCTGCCTTCTTCTGCAGCTGTTCCCGGTACATCGCACTGGCTAGTGCCCTCAGTTCATCGGTATACTTCTCCATTTCTTTGTACTTATGCAGGGTATAGGTGACCTGGGCCAGCTTCAGCAGACCATCTAGCTGCAGATTCTCGGGAAGGCGTCCGCGGAACGGTTCAAAGGTGATCACTGCCCGCAGCTTCTCCTCCCAATTCACAACGAACATCAGCGATTTGAAAATACGGTACTGACTGATCGCCAGCCGTTCGGAGTAACTATCTTGTTCATTGTCCACTACAATTTTATAAAAAACAGTCGCCTCCTGCATCTTGCCGGCGGTGAACAGTTTATCGGCTACTGAATAGACAATATCGAGCGGTTTGGGGTATTCCATCATTCTGCTTAGCACTTCATCAATACAATGCTGCTTGCCGGTTTCGGCGCAGCGAATTAAAAAAGGCTCCACCCTGCGGCGCGAGACCTTCTCTTCACTAAAGCATTCATCCACATAAAGCGAATATAAACATCCTTCCGGAAGTCCGAAGGCTCGGTTGAACGCATCCAGCTGCCTCAAAGAAATCGGCTTAGGCGGATTGCCATGAAGAATGGCACTGAGACTGCCGCGGTTCAGGCCGGAAACTTTCGCGAACGAGGCTAGATTATGACCCGAGCGGGACAGATTGTCCTCAATTTCAGAGCGTAATGTTGTCAGTTTCGCCTCCACTCGGCACCTCCCCCGGTCATGTTGAAATAGTGCTGCTATTAATTGACATTATAGGTGAAGCCTGTGGAAAGCACAACAAAATGGCCCCGCAACGCGGGACCTTTCCTTTCAGCGGCAGCTGATTATTTATGAAATTACTGTTCCAACAACTTCAGAAGAAAAGCAGCAGGCTCTTCTGTCAGCACCTATCCGGTTGTTAGAAGCCGGGCGGAACTACTGCTGCAGTGCTGCCTTGCTTCTTACCCTTTGGCTCTTGGTAACTTTGCCGAAAGCGGAAGCTGCATTATTGCGGCTGCGCAGGCCTTCCATCATTTGCTTCTGAGCCATTACAATGTAGCCGTCCAGACGCTGGCTGAGCTCAACGACTGTATGGTCGCTCAGACTGCGCTCCTGCGCCACCTCCAGCAATTGACTTCTAAGGCTCTCTATAGTTAAAAACAACTCGTCTTCTCTGTAATCTCTTCTATGTTCCTCGTGGGAAGCCTGGTATAAGTTCACGATCAGTCACCTGCTCTCTATCAACTTCTACCTTATCATAATTCATGATGCCAAAAAACATATTTTGAAAAAAAAGAAAAATATGTCGAACATATTACATTTGTAAATTTTCATTCATTCCTCTGAATCGACATTCCCGGAGGACTGTAACGCTGGCCAAGGACTCCCATGGCAAAAGTTATCCATTCCCGCGCGGCAAAGGACAAATACCGGTCTCTGCGCCAGATCATCCCCAGCTGCCAGGGAATAACAGGCTCTGTTAAAGGAATCACAGAGATTCTGGATCGGTCCATGTCACGGCAGATGGTCTCCGGCAGCAGTGCGATACCCATCCCGGCAGCCACCATCCGGCTAATCAGGTCCCACTGTGAACTCTCATATACAACTCTGGGCTGAAATCCGGCTTTTACGCATTCTGTTATGATCCGGTCATGCAGGGCAAAATCCTCGCGAAACAGCACAAACTCCTCCTCCGCCAGTTCTTTCAGAGGAACACTGTCTGTACCGGTCAGCCGGTGTCCTATCGGCACCAGAAGCTCCAGTTTCTCCTCTACAAAAGTAAAGCAATGAAACTTTGCCGTATCCACGGGCAGCACAATCGCCCCGATATCAAGCAGCCCCGTTTCCACATCATCCTCCACTTTTTTGGCTCCGTCCTCATGCAGCCGGATGGTAACCTCGGGATACCGCCGGTGAAATTCTCCGATGACGGCCGGAAAGAAGCTGGCGCCCACCATGGGCGGCAGGCCGATGCGGATATGCCCGCGCTTCAGGTTGCGCAGGCTGTCCAGCTCGGAGGAGAGGCTGGCGAACGACTCCACTATATTTTGCGCCTTGGAGAGCAGAATCTCCCCTGCATCTGTCAGCCTTATGCTCTTGCCTTCACGGTAAAAGAGGTCCGCACCCAGCTCATTCTCAAGGTTGCGGATCATTTTGCTGATCGTGGGCTGTGAGATATAGAGCGACTCCGCCGCTCTGGAAAAGCTATTCAACCTGGCCGCCTGGACAAAGTACTGTAATTGGCGGATATCCATCGCTTATCGCCTCCCATGCATAGACAAAAGGAATGTCATTCATTCGATCTATTCATTTTACCTATGAAAATAATTGATGTAAACTTTCATTATCATGAAAGGAGCGAAGCCTTATGAAAAAGTTATCCCTAGGCTTGCTGCAGGTAGCCGGACTTACAATATTCTCAATGCTTATCAATACATTGACTCCACTACTTCATATACCTATTCCCGGAAGCATTATCGGGATGATCCTCTTGTTCCTGCTCTTGGAATCCGGCGTCATCCGCCTGAACTGGGTGGAAGTCGGTGCCTCTTGGCTGCTTGCCGAGCTGCTGCTGTTCTTTATCCCTTCCGCTATCGGAGTGATGAAATATTCGAGTCTGCTTGAAGCAGACGGCCTTCAAGTGCTGGCGGTTGTACTTGTCGGCACATTTGCGGTAATGGCCGGTTCAGGCCTGCTTACGGGAGCCATCTATAAAGTGAAGGAGCGTAAAAGCTGATGATTACAGGACTGCTGCTGCTAGGTCTCACCATTGCTGTGTATCTCATCTCCAAACGTATTTATGCCTCCAGCACCAAGATGTATGCTTCTCCGCTCATCATAACACCTTTGGCGATGATCCTCTTTCTGCTATTGATGGGCATCCCTTATGAATCTTACAATGCGGGAGGCAAATGGCTTACAGATCTGCTGCAGCCGGCGACCATCGCCTTTGCAATCCCACTCCATAAAAACTTCAAAGTACTCAAAAAACACGCCGCCGAAATTGCGGCGGGCGTGTTCTCGGGTACAGTAATTGCAGTGCTCTCCTCGATGCTGCTGGCAAAGTGGCTGCATTTAAGCGGGGAACTGGCGACCAGCCTGGTACCCCGTTCGGTGACGACACCGATTGCCATGAGCATCTCGCAAAGCATTGGCGGCGTCCCGAGCATTACGGCTGTTTTCGTAATTCTCACCGGCGTGCTGGGAACATTGATGGGGCCAACCGTACTCCGCCTCTTCCGCATTGACAACGAAATTGCGCGCGGTGTATCGCTGGGAACCGCCGCACACGGCACAGGGACATCCAAGGCCTTTGAGCTGAGCTCCCTGACCGGTACCATCTCCAGTATCTCGATGATTCTGACGGCGCTGTTCTCGATCGGACTTGCACCGGCACTTCTCGCGGTATTCCTCCACTAGGCCGACCCGGCTTGGGCCAAAAACCTGCCGATCATTTAACCGATCCGGCAGGTTTCTTTTTACTTAAAGCCAGAAGCGGCTATTCCTAAAGTTTCACCGGCAGGCCGCGCTGAGCCGACTCATATGCCGCGCAGGTTACTTTCAGCGTTTTGTAGCCGTCCTCATAATCGCTGAGAATCCGTGAGCGGTCTCCGGTCCGCACCGCATGCAGGAAAGCTTCGGTCTCCACTGCGTAAGGATTGCCTGCATTGGCGAATTCCTTGCTGTCGCCGCTGCGCACCTCCAGCAGACGTTCCGGATTCCAGTCCAGCAGCCCGTTGTCATTGTAGAAGCTGAGTCCGACACGGCCAACCTCGCCCGGCAGCACACAGGTATTGGAAATATTCGCAACCACGCCGTTTGCCAGCTTCAGCGACACTGTGCCCACATCGGCTACCGTTACATTCTCGTGCTGCTCATGCATGATCCGGTTGCCGAACATACCATATACTTCTGTCACCTCGCCGGCCAGATAACGCAGCAGATCGACGATATGGGTCGTCTGTTCCGTGAATTGTCCGCCGGATTGTTCCTGGTTGCGCCACCAGGCTACGCCGGGCATCCCTCCCATCCATTGTCCGACAATCATTCCTACCTTATCTCCACTCAGGGATTGCTTCAGCCGCGTTATGTTCTCCTGATAACGGAAATGATAGCCAACCGAGGTCAGCAAATTATGTTCTTTAATATCCTGCAGCAGACTTGCCGGAATTTCCGTGCTTGACCCCAGCGGTTTCTCGATAAAGAAAGGAATCTCTCTCTTAATCAGCGCCCGCTCTATTGCTCCATGCGATTGTGGAGGCACACAAATGTACACGGCATCCAGCTTATGGGCTTCCAGCATCTCTGTTATTTCACCATAACCCTCCGCTCCATACGGACGGGCCATATCTTCACCCTTCTGCTTGCTGCTGCCGCAGATGGCTTTCAGAGACACATCCTCCATGCCTGTGAGCAAATCGGCGTGCATCTTGGAGAACCAGCCTGTTCCTACGATTCCGATATTAAGTGTCATTTAATCCCCTCCTGTAGCGCTCTAGTGAACAGCATCTTTTCATAGAAGTACAATTAGATTATAAGCGTTTAAGCCAGTACAAGGTAGTTTCTCCATTCCCCGGGGAGCAGCTGCTGGTATGGATATTGCAGGAACCGGTCATCTGCGAGCACAATGCTTCCGCTGTCATTCTCGCTGCGGATCAGCCTGCCCCCGGCCTGCAGCACCTTGCACATGCCGGGATAGACATAGGCGTAATCAAAACCGTTCTTGCCCCGGGACTGGAAATATTCACGCAGCAGATTACGCTCCAGCCCTACCTGCGGCAAGCCTACCCCTACAACCATCACACCGTTCAGGCGGTCACCGGGCAAATCCACACCTTCTGAGAATATCCCACCCAGCACAGCGAAGCCAAGCAGCGTTTCCGGGTTATCCGGGCGAAAAGAGGAGAGGAATTGCTCCCGCTCGGGTTCACTCATGCCGCTGCTCTGCACCAGCGTGGGGACCTCCGGATATTTGTCCGCGAATATCTCATAAACATTCTGCAAATAGACATACGAAGGAAAGAACACCAGATAGTTGCCTTTCCGGGAGACCAATCCTTTCAGTGCATCACTCAGCGGAAGCAGAGAATCCGCCCGGTCGCGGTAACGGGTGGATACTGGCAGCACAGACACCTGCCACTGCTCCTTATGAAAGGGAGAGGGTACACTCAGGCTGTAGTCTTCCTCGCCCGCGCCGATCATGTCTCTGTAAAAGGAAAGCGGCGACAGCGTAGCCGAGAAGAAGATCTGGCTGCGGTAGCTCTTGCCCATTTGCTGCAGCAAAAAAGAGGGGTCCAGATTGAACAGCTTCAGCACCACATCCCCGCGCTGGACTTCCGCATAGGTGACATACCTTTCATCATAGGTTTTGAACGTGCGCAGCATCCCCTGCACCGCATAATACGTATCCAAAAGCCCGCCTTCGCCGTCTTCTTCCCCCTCCTGTGCAACCAGCGAAATAGGCGAAGGGCTGAGCAGCTCAAGCTCCGCTTCTGCGGCAAAACTCTCCAGCAGGGCAGGCAGCTCCTCCGGATACATCGTCCATTCACCTGCCCCTTCTTCACTGCAGCGTTTGCGCAGGGCAATGAAAAAAGCATTCACCGCTTTGGCGGCAACGCCGAGTGAGCGGTTGACAGTCTTGTACTGCCGCTGCAGCGAGAGGAACGGAGCCTTCGCCAGACTGGCCGAGTACATCTCCCTCCCCCGGTCCACCAGATTATGCGCCTCATCCACCAGCAGCACCGTCTTCTTCTTCCGTTCCTCAGGCAGCCGCTTTAAGCTGATACGGGGATCATAAATATAATTGTAATCACATATAACGGCATCACAGGCATAGGCGGCATCCAGAGAAAATTCAAACGGGCAAACCTGATGTCTCTTGGCATATCTGGCAATCACATCCTGTGTCATCAGCGTCTCGTGCTCCAGCATGTCCAGCAGCGCGTTATTGATCCGGTCATAATATCCGTCGGCAAAGGGACAGAAGTCTTTGGTGCACAGCCCCTCATCACGAAAACAGGCTTTCTCCTTTGCCGTAAGCGTAATAGCATGCACATGAAGCCCGCCTTTCAGCAGCATGGCTATTGCCTCCTGCGCGGCGAACCGGTTAACCGTCTTAGCGGTCAAATAGAACAGCCCGGCTGCCTTGCCTTCTCCCAATGCTTTGAGCGCAGGAAAGAGGGTGGACATCGTTTTGCCGATGCCGGTCGGGGCTTGGGCGAACAGATTGACGCCCTCCGTGACTGATTTATAGACCGCAGCCGCAAAATGCCGCTGTCCCTGCCGGTATTCGGCAAAGGGAAACGACAGCCCGCGGATGCTGGCTTCCTTCTGCGCCTCATGCCTGACCATCAGCTCAGCATAAGGGGCATACTTCGCTACCGTATCAACGGCAAAGGCAATCAGCTCTTCTTTGGACAACTGCCTGTAGAGGCTCCGCTGCTCTTCACCGCCCCGCCGGACATAGGTAAGCTTGACCTCAATAGAAGTAAGCTCCTGTGCTAGACATATCATATAAGCGTACATGTATGCCTGCGCCCAGTGCACCTCCCGGCCTTCGAAAGCAGGGTCGAGCGGACCGGCAGTTGATTTGATCTCTTCGACCGTTACACTTCCGTCCTCCCCGGTGAGCAGGCCGTCGCAGCGTCCGTCGATCATAAATATAAGGCCTTCATGGGCAATTTCTGTCTTCAGGTAGACTTCTTTACGGTCTCCTTCCTTATACTGCTTCTGAATGTGCTGATGAATACGCGTACCCTCCACCATCGCTGCTCCACTGCGGAATCCCGGCTCCAGACTGCCGCTGCTAAAGACATATTCCACGAGGGATCTCACTGAAAGAACTATTTCCGCATATTCCATGTATGCCCACCCCCATTATTTCCCGAGCCCCTTTTGGCATCGGTGGCCGTTTTCGTCCTTTTTCCATGATATAAACTGATCTGAGTGCTATAATCTCGGCTTCATTCCTGCGCATATCGCTTTACGCGGTCCATGGTGGTTATACGACGATTCTGATTTTTGACATTCCTCCACCAGCACTGCATAATAAGTTCTATTAATATGGAATTCTTTTGTCTATACGCTGCGTCCTCCTAGCCGGGAAACGGCGTTTCATCTTGCAGAAAGAAGGCGAAGCTGTGTCATCCCTTACTATTAAACGATGGTTGGTTAAACCATTTGTATTCTTCACTATCATCTTCATTCTCAAAAGCTGTCTGGCTTGGGGTGTAATCTTTGGAGATTTATTGCCTTGGAAAACAATATTAACCGAAATTCCTTTTGTCTGGGCGCTTTTTTGCCTTATTGAGCGTTTTGCCTCCAAACGGAAGCTTGGTTATTATATGACCGTCAATCTGCTCGTTACCGCGATCTTTTTCGCCGCTATTATGTACTTTAAATATTACGGAGTTATTGTCACTTACCATGCGGCAGAGCAGGTGAACCAAGTCACTGCTGTCCGCAACAGCGTATTTTCACTGATGGACCCGTACTATCTGCTGATATTTGCTGACATCATCATCCTGGGCATCTATTTCTTCTTTAATAAGAAGGGCCGGACGTATAAAAAGGATAATATTAACCGCTGTGACCACCGCCGCAACGGCAAGCTTTCCTTTAGTGTGCTGTTCGCCGTTTCCTTCGCACTCTGCTTGTTCAATATACTGCCCAATAAGGCCAGTATGAATGAGATCAAGAAAGCGCAGGAGATGGGTATCCTCAATTATGAGGCTTATACCATTTTTGCTCAAGATAAAACCGAGCTTGTGAACGCCAGTGAGATTACGCAGGATGCTATCAACAAGCTGAAGGGAATTGATCCCGCAGCTGTCTCCCCGCTTCAGGGTGCTGCCAAAGGCAAGAACCTGATCATCATTCAGCTCGAGTCCTTCCAGAGCTTTCTGATGGGGCTAAAAGTGGACGGCCTGGAAATTACGCCGAACCTGAACCGTTTAATGGATGACAGTCTTTATTTCCCTAACTTCTACCAGATGGTGGGGCAGGGAAATACCTCGGATGCGGAGTTCGTTGTTAACTCTTCTTACTATATTCCGCCGCAAGGTGCCGCTACGATGGCGTATGTCGACAAGGATCTGCCAAGTCTGCCGAAATTGCTGCAGGCCAACGGGTATCAGACAGCCACCTTCCATACGAATGATGTGGAATTCTGGAACCGCGGTGAGCTCTACAGTTCACTGGGCTGGGAGCAATATTACGACCATAAGTTCTTCGGCGATGAAGATGCCTTCTTCTTCGGTTCTTCCGACGAAGTGCTCTACCGCCGGTCTGCCGAGAAGCTGAAAGAAATGGATGACAGCAGCAAGCCGTTTTATGCTCAGGTCATTTCCATGTCAGCGCACCATCCGTTCACCATTCCGGCAGAGAAATATCAAATGAAACTGCCGGAGCGTTATGAGGGCACCTTTGTCGGAGATTATATCCGTTCGCAGAATTATGCCGACTATGCTTTCGGACAATTTGTTGAAGAGCTCAAAGCAAGTGGCGTCTGGGACAACAGTCTGATCATGGTCTACGGAGACCATATGGGTCTGCCGATTTATTCACTGGACCATGATGACAAAGAACTGATGACTGAAATATACGGACATGAATATGAATATTCCGATATGCTCAATATTCCGCTAATCATTCATGCCGGAGACAGCCTCAAGCCACAAACTCTGGAACAAGTTGGCGGAGAAATTGATATTATGCCAACGGCTGCCAGCCTGCTGGGTGTCTCCATGGCGAACAATATCCACTTTGGCCAGGACTTGCTCAGCCAGACATACAATCTGCTGCCGCAGCGTTATTATTTGCCAACCGGCTCTTTCATCTCCAGCTCCGGGCTGTTGATTCCCGGGAACAGCTTTGAAGACAATACGCAATATAAACTGGCTGCCGGAGGGAAAACTCCTGCCGGTACCGAAGATGAATATTCCAATGCTTTGCGGTTGCGCCAGCTGTCGGACAGCTATGTGACCCAATTGCCGGATAAAAAGACCGCCGTAGAATAACACAGGCGGATTAAACAGCAGTACAAAAAGAGCCGCACTCCAACTGGGAGCGCGGCTCTTTTTGTATCCCTAGGCCAATCACGTTATCGTTCCTGCTGCTCAAGGAACCGGTAATAGTCCGCGAAGTTCTGCAGTTCCTCCGGCTTGAGGATTGATAAATGTTCAGCAAGCAGCAGCAGCGAACGGTACTGCGCTTCCTCCAGCAGCTCCTGACCCTTGGCTGTCAGAGTCACAATAACTGCTCTGCGGTCATTCTCATCCGGCTCGCGTGCGATAAGTCCCAGTGCTTCTAACCTGTCCAGCATGACTGTAACCGCACTGGACTTCACCTCAAGCTTATCGGCCAGTTGGATCACCCGTGCTTTTTTCTCCTGTGCGATCATGCGCAAAAGTCCGAATTGCGGTACAGTTAGACCGATTTCTTTATGCAATGACATCTGTGAAGTGATTTTACGCTGCACCCTCCACATAGACAATCCTACGGCTTCAATCAACGGATCGATTTGTTGCGGCATCCCTTTCAGCTCCCAGTCCGTTAGTCCTGCCTTAAGCGTACCATTTCGGCAGGTGATGATTCAATGCTTTTGTCTTTTTGGACATGATCAGAGTCATTGCAAAAGTGATTTTTTTAGGAAAAGTCTGCATTTTTCGACACAAAAATACTACATTCTAGCTACTGCTCTAAGAGCCGCGATACGCTATAATCGTAGCAGTGAACAGTGATTCACTGAATACATTTAGTCAGGGCTGGTGGTACGAGTCATGAAATTGGCAACAAAGTTAACTTGGATGATGCTTATTGTGTTACTTCTTGTCGGATCATCCATCGGGTTCTTCGGATACCGCGCGGCTTACAGACAGGTGGATGAAGCTGCAGGTATCGAACTGGTAGGCTGTGCGAACATTACTACCGGCCTAGTAGATCCCGCTGACATATCGGCACTAGTGTCAGGTGACAGCAGCAAGGTGGCCGCTGTAGAAGACCGGATCAGCTGGATTATTAACCATAAACCGATTTTCAAGGAAGCATTCATCCTATCCTTGGACGGTACTGTGCTTGCCGCAGACAAAAGCTTCAAAGAAAGAGGCTATAAGGCCGGCGACACTTTCTATTTTTCGGATAAAGATAAAGAAATGATTACTTCCATGAAGCATTCCGCATACTCCAAAGTTTATACATATCAAGGCACCTCCCTCAAAACCGGGTACGGCCCCATTTATCAGGATCATGACCCCACGAAGCCCATTATCGCACTTATGGCCATCAATTTTGACGGCCCGCTGATTCAGACGCGTACGAGGGACATCATCGTTCAGCCTTTCATTATCGGCGCATCCATACTGGTAGTAGCTATTATTGCCGCTTATTTGGCCATCCGGCGCATGGTTAGACCGCTCACCAAACTATCCAGTTCAGTTAACAACGTGGCTAAGGGCGATTTGACCCGTGAACCGCTCCTGTTCAAGAGCAAGGATGAAATCGGCACCTTGGCCCGCGACTTTAACGAAATGACGTCGAGCCTGCGCTACCTCATCACCCAGGTCAATGATACCTCCATGCTGGTGGCCTCTTCCTCCCAGGAACTCTCATCAAGCGCGCAGGAAACGAACCGGGCCGGAGAGCACAGTGTCAATGTCACCCTTGAGCTTGCCGATGGTGCCCATACGCAGCTGGACAATCTGGAAGGAAGCTATAAAGCTGTGCAGGACATGTCCCGTTTTATTACCGAGATTGCCGACAATGCGGACAGCGCCATGAATAATGCTGCCAGCAATGCACTGAAGGCCCGGACAGGCCGGGAAGCGATGGATTCCACCACCTCGCAAATGCAGGTAGTCAGCGGCAGCATTACCAATTTGTCTGCTATTATTGATACGCTGGCCAGTCATTCCAAGGAAATTGAGAGTATCGTCAGTACGATTGCCAGCATCGCTGAAGAAACCAACCTGCTGTCATTGAATGCAGCGATAGAGGCCGCCCGGGCCGGTGAAGAGGGCCGCGGCTTTGCCGTAGTTGCCGGATCCGTCCGCAAGCTTGCTGAACGCTCAGCTAAATCAGCAGGTCAAATTGGCGATTTGGTCAGTCTCATTGTAAATCAGATGGACAAGGCCGGAGAAACCATGAGACGTTCCACGGATGAAATGCAGCAGGGCAGAGAAATGATCATGTCTGCCGGGCAATCCTTCTCCGAGATAGAGGTTTCCGTCTCTGATATGTCTTCCCAAAGCCAGCAGATTTCGGAGACTGTCCGTGAACTGGCGCTGATCTCCGACGGGCTCGTGACCGCGATCCAGAATATTGTTGCAGTATCGAATCAGACTGCTGAAGGCGCCGAGACGTTATCCGCCTCCTCCCAGGAGCAGCTTGCAGCTATGCAAGAGGTTGAGTCCTCCGCTGCGTTCCTTTCTTCACTTGCTGAGAAGCTGCAGGTGCTGGTGGAGAACTTCAAAATCTAATTCTAATAAAGCAGCAAGTCTCAACAAGAGACTTCGCTGCTTTTTTAATGCAACAGACTAAACAAGTGGAAACGGCTTCGCCGTCCTCAAAGGACGGTATCCGTTTCAGCGAGAAATAGAAGGATAATTTATAGCGTGAAGCATATAAATTCTGGCGTAATATATAATCCTTGTAGAAAAGGAAAATCCCCAGCGACTATCGAAGAAAGAAGCACCTGACAAAGAGCTTCAATCGTACCTACCCTACCACAGGAGGTTGAAGTCGCATGGGGAAATCCCTACACATTCAAGGCTTAAAGGGAACCAAGTTCAGTCAACAACTACGGGGTGTTAACCTGGAGCAGGTCCTCATCGTTGCTATCGATGCGGCCAAACTCCACCAAAAAGCCCTGATCTGCAATTATTTCGGCGACATCCTTGCAAAACCCTTTTTCTTTTCCGTCAATCAATCCGGCATGCAGACTCTATACCATGCCATCGAACAAGCGGTGGCCTCCACTGGGGCCGTACGCCTGTTTTTAGGAATTGAAGCTACTGGCCATTACTATGAAGATATCGTTAGAGAAATGGCCAAGCAAGGCTACCTCGTCCAGATTCTCAACGCGTATACGACTTTCGAAGAGCGGGCAAGTGCGCTGAACTGGTGTAAAACCGATGACCTCGATCTAGTCGCTATCGCTCATGCGCTGAAGAGCAATAAAGCCACCGAGTTTCGTTTGGCCGAGGGCCTTCAACGGCAGTTGCATGTTCTCACCCGGGCCAGACGCTCGGAGATCCGCAAACGCTCCACTCTGCGGATGGAAATCCGAACACTCATGGACATCGTTTGGCGCGAATTTCAGGGCTATGCCGACCATCAGAATGGGCGGGCTCGGAAAATCAAGGTGTTTAGCAACTTTTGGGGAAAGGCCTCCCTTTTCTTCATGGAGCACTATCCACATCCTGCTGCGATTTGTAAGCTGGGGGAAACGGGACTCCGGAGGTTGTCCATCCAGCATAACCTGAAGCTTCGAGTCGCTGCGATTCGCAAGCTCCTTCTGGTGGCTGCGGAGTCGCTCTCATCTGACGAACAAACGCTTCGTCCCGAACTCCTTCTGCTGCGAATGAAGCTGCAGGATCTTCGCGCCTTTGACGCTAAGATCGATACGCTTGAGCAGGAGATCGAAGCCCTTTTGCTTCAGACCGACGGGCGGGTTTTACTTACCGTTCCAGGCCTTGGCGTTTCCACTGCAGCCGAGCTCTACGCTGAGATTGGCGATGTGTCCCATTACACTCATGCCGGACAGTTGATTAAGAAAGCAGGAACGAATCCCGTCGTTAAGCAAACGGGCGGAAGTGCCGGATCTTATGGAAAAATTTCCAAGCAAGGGAACTCTCATTTGCGCTATGTTGCCTACTTAGCCGGTCGAAGCCTCTGCCTGCATAACCCGGATCTCAAACCGTTTTACGAGCGGTTAAAGAGCCGCGGGAAGCATCCTCGCTCCATTTTTGTAGCTATGGGGAATAAGATGCTGAAAATTGCATTTGCGATGCTACGTGACAAGAAGCCCTTTCTCTCCACCAAGCCCTCTTGTCCGTTTGCCAAGGAGATCAATAAGAAGCTCCGTTTTAGCTGTTTCATTACGCTGGATGTTGCCTGAACAAGCCTGAAATGACTGAACCGGTGGGTCTGGGACTGAGGGAAGATCGGATTAAATTCTAGAGGCCCAGACCTCGTAAATAAGCCTTATCCACCTCGTCCTGTTAATGCGAATTGTACGTTAGATCTCGATCTGCACTCAGCCAGATTGCATAACAGGATTGAACACGAGGCTATTTCCTTTCAAGTTCGAGACCTTCCGGTTCTGTCCATCGCTCTTCGTCAGTTGCTAACTATTTTTTGGAAAACAAAGAGTTAGGTGTGTTTGAGTTGCTTTTATAGTCAGTTTTAGCTTGTTGACATAGTACGCTTATCTTTGAACAAGAGGCTGGCCATCCTGTTTCTCAGTGATGACCAGCCTCTTGTATAATACATTGAGCGATATAAAGTTTATGTAGCGTCTAAGCTGTATTTTCTATAAACCATTGACCCAGTTCATGAACCGGCATCGGACGGCCGTAATAGAAACCCTGCATTACCCGGCAGCCGAGCGATTGCAGCAGTTCTATCTGTTCAGTTGTTTCTACGCCTTCGGCGACAACCTCCATATTGAGATTGCTGGCAATCGCAATAATATTGCTGATAATCGCTTTTTTCGAATGCATTTTACTTTTGCGGATAAAGACCTGATCAATCTTAAGTGTATTGACCGGAATCTCATCCAGATTACCAAGTGAAGAGAACCCTGTACCGAAATCATCGAGCGATACACGCACCCCGAGATTCCGCAGCTTGGAGAGCTGTGCTACCGTCTCCTCCATATTGTTCATTGCGATGGATTCCGTGATCTCCAGTTCGAGGAAATGCGGCTCCAGACCAGAGCGCGTAAGCGCCTCCTCCACCACATCATACAGGCCTCCGCCTTCAAACATCCGGGCCGACATATTGATGGATACAGGAACATTCGCTACCTCAGCCCTGTGCCACAGCATATTCTGGCCGCATACATCATGCAGCATCCAGTACGTAATCGGCACGATAAGGCCCGTCTCTTCGGCAATCGGTATAAACTCTGCCGGAGAGATGATCCCATGCTCCGGATGCCTCCAGCGCAGCAGCGCCTCCAGTCCAACAGTGACGTTCATAAATGAATCCCACTTCGGCTGATAAACCACCATAAATTCAGAGCGGGCCAGCGCCTTGCGCAGATCCTTCTCCAGTGACATCCGCCGCAGCTGGTGGCGGTTCATCTCCTGGTCGAACACACTGAATTTATTTTTGCCGGAATCCTTGGAGGTGTACAGCGCGGTATCCGCGGCTCTCATCAGTGCAGAGCGGTCCGTGCCATGTACAGGAGCCAGGCTGATTCCGACACTCGCTGTAACATACAGCTCATTGCCCTTAATGCTGTAGGACTTCTTAACCTCCCGCAATACATGCTCTGCCATGTCCTGAGCATTCTCTAATGTACAATCCGGCAGCGCAATCAGAAATTCATCGCCACCCATCCGAAAGACCTTGCCCTGGCAGCCTACACAACACACCAACCTGTCTGCAACCTCCTGCAGCAGCTCATCGCCGATGTCATGTCCCAGCGTGTCGTTGATCGACTTGAACCGGTCCAGATCGACAAAAAACACCGCACCCGAGTTCACCCCAAAGAACTCATCCAGAAAGTAACGCTCCAGTCCATGCCGGTTCGGCAGCTCGGTTAAAGGATCATGATAGGCCATCTTTTCCAGAATATGCCGGTCCAGAAACACGGCGCCTCCAGAAATTGCGAGTATAAACAGAGTTACCAGCGATACCCCTGTCAACAGAATGAAATCCGTCTCCATCAGAAAGGGCTTAGCCCCAAGCCGGCTGTTGAGCTCGAAGCGGCTTGCACTCAGGCTGATATAATGCATTCCGGTTACCGCAAACCCGATGAACAACGAGGAGCAGAGCTTCCAGGCACTGAAGCCGGTGTAATCCTTAAACTTGCGAAACAGAAATACAGCGATGTAAGAAGCCAGAAGAGCAATCATCATAGATATGCCCTGAGCCATTGGCTCATAGTGAAGTCTGCCGTCCATCTCCATAGAGGACATTCCGACATAATGCATGGCGGAAATTCCGCCGCCCAGAATGAAGCCGGAGGCCAGCAGCCTGAGCAGCCGCTGGCGGGGTGCTACCGCAATCCCCAGGGCCAGAAAACTGGAAAGGATGCTGATCAGCAGGGACAACACCGCTCTGCCCGGATGATAACCGACTTCAAACGGCAGGCGGCTGGCCATAATGCTGACAAAATGCATCGCCCAGATTCCGCTGCCCAGCACACATGCCCCCGACAGCAGCCACAAACGCCGGATCTTGCCCGTAGAATGGGAAACCTGTGAAATCAGATTAAGCGCTGAATAGGCCGCGGTTGCCGCCAGCACGAAAGATAGCAAAACAATCCAAATGTTATAGTGGATTCCCATTTGATCCATAGTTGACCTCTTCACCGGTTATATTATCATTATCGCTGTCATGTATTCTCAAGTATAAAATCAATATACGAGTATCAGATAAACGGAAGAGTGTGTAAAGATTATAGGTGATCCCTGAGAACTAACTTTAGGTGTATTCTACCTTTTATTTGGAAATCTGTCTAAGTAAATACTGGAACTTGAACCCCTTTTTTAAGGATGGCAAAAAATGTCCATATTTGCCTGCTGTCTCAAGCGCCGAGAGTTGGGAGCTTCCCGTTCCGCGGAGCGGCTTCGGGGAAGGAAACATGCCAAACCCACCAATTGAGAGCTGTCAAAATTACCAAATAGATGTAAATCCCCGGAAAGAACAAGGTGAACACATAATGAACCCCGGCAAACCCCATTAATATAAACAGCAGAGCAATGGAAATCCCTTTGTAATCACTCTGCTTGGCGGCTTCATATTTCTCGGAGAAGGGCAGCGCCTGCGGCATCATGCGGTAGCAGATGACGGTATACAGCAGCGAGGCCAGCAGCACAGCGAACAAATCTACAATGATCTGGCCTCCGAACAGCCAGACGAATACCGCTCCTTCCAAGACAAACAATGGCAGCAGCAGCCGCAGCAGCACCGCCTTAAGCATCCCGCGGTACACCGCGGCCGTCTCGGGCAGCGGAATAGCTTTATAAATCCATGCGCCCTTATAGCTGGCCGAATAACGCAGCATTTGCACGGCAGTCAGCACCAGCATTGCGCTGAGATAAACAAACAGGTAGGTTTTGGAGCCTCTGACTGCCTCCATGTCTCCGCTCCACACCTGGTTGAATATAAAGATAAAGGGCAAGACCAGCGACAATCCTATGGACGGGTATACCTTCAGCTTGAAATCCCGTTCGTTTTTCATCATGGACCAGGTAAACCGGAAGAACATCCCCTCTTCCTTGTTCCGGCATACAATCGCAGACAACCGTCGGGACAAGCGTCCATTATCTTTGCCCGCAGCGCCCTGCTCCGCCAGCTTCTGCAGACTCCGTTCGAATGTCGGCATCAGCTTGATGTATGCCGCAAGCAGTACCAGCGGCACCACAAGGCCAAGCAGTGCCAGCTCCGCAAGATGGGCACTCTTTTTCCCGGCAATCAGCAGCTCAAACGGAGCAGAGAACCAGATCGGGGCGAACAGAAAATTCCACCAGGCCGCTTTAAAAGTAACACCCAGCTCAGTGATGTTGAACAAGCGGGAAATCAGCTGGGCGCCCACGGTAACCCCAATGGATAAAATGATCTGGACATAGTTGATGATGTCCTTGAGCTTTTCCCCGTCAAAGACCCTTAGGATCAATAAATAGAGCAGCGCGGTAAACACAAGGATAAAGCAGTCCATCAGAATGACTGCAGCAGCGTACAGCAGGAAGAAGGGTACTCCCTGGATAAATATCGAAACGATCAGTGACGGTCCCGTAAACGTCAGCGTGACTGTCAGCAAATAAATGAGAATATGCAGGCTCTTCGCCATGCTCAAGGTCCGGCGGTTCACCGGCTTGGAGAACAAAATATTCTTGTCCCGCAGATCCAGCATGACCGATGAGAAGTCGGAGATCAGTGTTGTCATAATCATGAACATAACCACACTAAACAGCATACTCATCATCAGGATATAATTCCCCTTGGGAATAACGATGAAAATCATCATCAAACCGATCAGTAAATAAAACCACTGCACCCGGAACGGCGAACCCTCGGTCTCCTGCTTATTGTTCTGTGATCCCGCAAATACCGTCGGCGTCCGCCTTCCGTCCATGGTCAGCTTTACTTGAAGAATGTTGCGCAGCATACCATAATCGACACCGATTCTCTTGAAGCCTCCCTGCAGCCGGTCAAGCAGCTTCAATACAAAGAAATCATTCATGCGGAGCACCCTCAGCAATGACCGCTACAAATTCACCGGCGATATCCCGGTACTGGTCAAATCCGGTCAGCTGATTGAAAATCTCCTCCAGCGAGCCTTCCCTGTTCTGCTCCTTCAACTGCGAGAAGCTGCCGTCTGCTACGATATCTCCCCCGTCGATCAGGATGATCCGGCTGCTAATCTTCTCTACCACATCCATAATGTGCGAGGAATAGAAGATGGTCTTGCCCCGTGCCGCAAGTGAGGCGAAGATTTCCTTAACGATCATTACACTGTTGGCATCCAGCCCGCTGAGCGGTTCATCAAGAAATAAGATGTCGGGATCATGCAGCATGCTGGAAATCAGCAGCACCTTTTGCTTCATCCCTTTGGAGTAGGAGGCGATACGCATGTCGTAAGCCCTCTCCAGATTTAAAAGACCCATCAGCCTTTCCGCTTTCTCATCAGCATCCTTTTGCTTCATGCCGTACAGTTCGCCGATGAATGTCAGGTACTCCCTGGCGGTCAGGCTGTCATACAGCTCTGCGACCTCCGGCACATAGCCGATCCGCCTTTTGTAGGCAGTATCTCCGTCAGCGATGTCTCTGCCAAAAATTTTCACCGTACCGTTGTAACCCTCTACCAGCCCGAGCATGATCTTGACCGTGGTGCTCTTGCCCGCCCCGTTGGGCCCGATATAGCCAATGATTTGCCCCCGGTGAACCTCCAGATCGATTCCCCGCAGCACCATTCTGTCACTGTAATTCATCCATAAGCCGGATATTGAGATGACCGGCTCTTCCAATAGCCCCATTGTTAATCTCCTTTCGAATCGGCTTTCCTTTAAATCATCAAGACAAACTTTCAATACTATTCCTATTCTATCAAATTTTACAACGTTCCTCATGTGAGCAATCGCAACAAACTAACCCTACAAAGTAGGGTTTTGGCTTTGAAAGCAACACAGCACCTTTGCGGAGGCCCTGAAAACTTATACATTCACGAAAAAAAGGAGCGGCTACAGGGCCGCCCCTTATAATGACTCGTATTTATGCTAGCAGAATAGGACATTAACCGATTCCGGTTTTCTATTGCAGCGCAGTCTTTCTACTTGGATAGCAGATTATAAAAAACCTGCGCCGCTTGCGCCCGGGTCGAAGGGTCGAGCGGATGGATTCTTCCGTTATCCCCCTCGACAATGCCGCGTTCCACTAGTGCATTCAGTGCTTCCTGAGCGTAGCCTGCAACATCAGCTGCATCGCTGAAGCCGGTCAGCTCCTTGCCTGAGTTCTTCCCGGGAAGCTCTCCCAGAGCATCAAGGGCGCGGTACAGCAGCGTGAACAGCTCCTGACGCGTGATATAGCTGTCCGGCTTGAACTCGTTGTTGCCGGAACCGGAGGCAATGCCCAGCCGTTTGGCAGCGGCCAGATAGTCGCTGTAGTACGTCTTGCCTGCATCGCTGAAATTGCCCTCAGCTCCCGCTTCCGGCGCAATGCCGTAAGCCTTAAGCAGCAGAACGATAAACTGGCCTCTGGTGATGTTGTCATTCGGGCTGTAGCTGTTGCCGGCAGTACCTGAAGTGATCTCTCTTGCTGCCAGGAAGCTTACAGCATTGTTATACCAGGCGGTGGCAGCAATATCGGCAAAACTGACCTTGTTATAGGCAATGATATATTGCGAGAAATGGGTGGTCACAAATTCCACCGCTCCCGCAGCCGCATTGTATTTGCCCCGGACAATATCCAGACCACCGGCACTGGTGATGTTGTAAACAATAATGGAGTTTGCTTCTTCGCCTGCCTGCAGCTTGTAAGGAAGGCTGAGCTGCACTTTGCCTCCGCCGAAGACAGCCACCTTGCTGTCTCCTGCTTGAACTGTCAGATCATACACCGGTCTGTCGCCGAGCACAGCCTTACCTTCTTCGGTTAAGGATACTTTGGCAATTCTGATGACAATGGTCCCGGCATCGGCGGCTGCGCTGATGCTTGCCACCGCAGTGGAATCAAAGGTGATCTGCCCAACGTTCTCGACATTAATCGTAAGTCTGGCATTCGTGCCGGAAGCTATCTCATTAAATGGGCTTCTCGGAATGCTGAGTTCAGTGGTCTTGGTACCCGTACCTGCTCCAATCTTGATTTCCAGAACAGCCTTCTTTCCTTGCGCTTCCGCAGCCTTGGCGCTGCTGACAAGGCCTGCCACCGCATCGGCAGTAACAGCAGCTGTGGTCACGCCAGTAGCATCGTCAGTTTTAACCGACGCGGTTGCAACTGTAGTCACTGTATCTCCGGATGTTGTCGCAGACGGGGCTGGACTCGCGCTTGGTACCGGCACAACCGGTGTTCCACCGCCGCTCCCGCCGCCCGAACCTGTTGCCGGCACATAGGCTGGTACGACAACACTGGTATCCGGGCTTGGCTTATAGCCCAGCTTGCCAGCAGTTCTGACGTTATAGGTTCCAGCGGCCAGACCCGTGATTTCTTTATCCGTTGCCGGAATGTAGACGGATGCCGTCGACAGCTTGTATTCCAGGGCTGTCGTTGTGCCTGTAATCACTCCGTTCTTGTTCTCGGAGGAGGTAGGCGCTATGCCGGCCAGACCGGTTGGCGCAGTCTGTTCCTGAAGGTTGCCGGGGACAACTACATCGGCCGCCGGGCTTGCTGCATAACCCTCTTTGGCCGGATATCTTACGTTGTACACGCCCGGTATCAACCCGGTGGTCTCTCCGTCTCCCGCATAGACATATTCCGTAACGGTGGACAGCTTGATCTGCAATTGCTTGGTGGTCCCTGTGATCTTCCCGTCTTTATTCTCCCAGGTAGTCGGCTTCACTCCTGCCAGGCCGGTAGGTGCCGCCTGTCTGTCTGTGAAGGCCGGAACGGCAACGCTAGCCTCAGGGCTTGCCGCAATTCCTTCCTTAGCCGCATATCTTACCTGATAGATACCCGGTATAAGATGTACAGGCAATACATCCTTGGCATACGTATACTCCGTAACCGTTGCCAGTCTGTATTCCAGCGATTGCAGCTCTTCCGCACTCAGCGCACCCTTGGCACCGCTGATCTGTCCATCGGCGTTCACCGCAGTTGTCGGCGGCAATCCCTTTAACCCTGCAGGGGCGGCCTGCTCTCCGGGCAAGGGCACAACCACTTCTACCGCTTCTCCCGCAGCGTATGGAATGGCCGTGGTTCCTTCCGGCTTAATAATAGGACCTTGGAAACCCGCAGTGGCCTTATATCTTACCAGATAAGTTCCCGGCTCCAGTCCCGAAATCGTATCGCCTGCGGCAGATTGATATTCATAGACGGAGTCCTGCACACTTTTGTATTTGTATTCCAGCTGGCTGTTGGCTCCTCTGATGGTGCCGTCTGCGGTGCCGTACAGTCCGGCAGGCACAGCCTCCAATCGGGAATACAAAGTATTCAAAGCTTGAATGGCATTCTTGTATCTGGCACCGTCGGAATAACCGCTGCTTACATAACCCGGCTGGATGTTCGTCCAGGAGTACATCAGCTCCACGTGCCCCAGAATAGGAGCCTTTGCTCCAGCCGCATCTTTGTTGTCTTTATTGTACGTGAAGAGATACGGCACTTGAAGTCTGTCGCCTGTGACTGTCTCGTTCAGATCATTAACATAACTGATCACAGAGGGTTTAGCCGCCTGATTATTCTCTGTCTTGATATTGGTGAGATAGGTATCCACCAGATCCACGTAGAGATTGGCATACGGGTGATTGCTTGTTCTAATCTGCAGCTCATTGTTATTATGCGGATTGGCCCGTCCGTTGGTTCCCGTATTATTACCGGGCTCAGCTACCGTCAGCCCCGAATCGAGCTTCGTGTCAAAGAAATAGATCTTGTCTATATGGTGCGCGATCGCTTGTTCATTGACATATTTGATGATTGCCTGGGTATTCGGGCACCAGGAACCCCCAAACAGCAGGGTATAATTGCCGTCACTGGCCAGAATCTGCTTCAGCTGATGATAGGTCACATGCTCAAGCACCAGATTTTTGTCCTCCGGAGTAAAAATAATATTCCCATTGTTCTCCCCGGCGTAATTCCGGTTAAATGCCGATTTAATATACTCGGATTCATTGATCACACTGTAAGTGGAAGCAGCCTTAAACACCTGTCTGACAGAGTTTTTATAAGCATCGACCTTGGCTGGATCAAGCTGGCCGCTTGTCTGAAATTGTTCCCAAGACCCACCGTCTTTCAGATAGGATACAATAGGCGCGCTGTTGCCTTGTCCATCCTTATGATCCTTGTTGTACAGGAACAAGAACGGAGCATCAATCTTGTTGGCAGAAACAGTCTCGCCAGCTGCATTCACATAGCTGACGTTGTGTTCCCGGTCGGTTTTGTCATACAGCGAAAGATTCTTCAAATATTTGTTGACCAGATCAACGTATTTATAGGCATACGGATTATTGCTGTCTGCAATATCAAGAGTGGCCCCGTCCAGCTTGGCGTCAAAATTATAGATCGCGGGAACGTTGATCCCATTTTCCTTGGCCACCTCATTAATGAACCCGATATTGGCCTGGGTCTCCTCGCTCCAGGTGCCGCCAACCAGCACAGCATAAGTACCCTCGCTCTCAAACAAATTGACGATATCTTCATATGTAGCGGTCTTGTACACATGATTACGGTCATTCAGATGGGGATAATTTTCATAAAAATAATTATATGTGCTGACCGTTCCGGAACCGCTGAGCGGAAGAACCGCCTCAGCCCCTGCCTTGCCGGGGTTAACCGGCAAGACGAGCAGCGCAGCCGCCAAAAGCGGCGCAAGGATTTTTTTCAGTGTTTGCTGTCTTTTCATTAGCGCACCTCAACTTTATCTTTTTCTATACTTGCAATACCAAGCTTCAGGAGCTTAAGGGCAAACTTCCTCTTCAGCAGCCGGGGCAGGCGCCGGATTGCTCGCAGCCGGTGCTGCTGCCGGTGCGCTGGCCGCTTGGGATGAGGATGTGCCGGCAGCCGCTTCTGACGCCGGAGCAGTTGTGTTCGCCTTGACTACCTCAGTTGTCGAGAACGTCACCTTCTTCGCGGCAGGCTGTTCAGCAGCCGGAGCGGCTGTAGCTGCGGCCTGTACTTCAGCAGCCGGTTTCACCGTTTCGGCCTTGGGCGCTGCAGTTGCTTGCGGAGCCGCAGTTGCCTTTGGAGCTGCGGCCGTTTTAGGTGCCACGGCCGCTTTAGGAGCAGCAGCTACGGTGTTGGCTTCAGCCTTGGCAGTTGCCTGGGGCTGCGGCTCTTTAGCCGCAGGAGCGGCAGTCGCCTTAGCTTGAACAACCTCCGCCTTGGCCTGAACTACCTCTTGCGCCTTGGCCGGAGCGGACGGCTTGCTCGCCTCAGTTGCTGCCGGCTCAGCCGCCGGTGCTGCTGTCGCTGCGGCCTGCCCTGTATCGGCAGCCCCGCCTGCCTTGTCTGCAGCTGCCGCTTGAACCGGTGCTGCAGTGGCAGCTGCCGTCTCTACAGACTGAGCAGGCCCGGTCGCTGCCGGTGCAGTGGCCTGAGCCACACTACTGTCAGCCGCTGTTTTCACAACAGCCGGTGCTGCTGCCGCCTCAGCACTATTGTCTTGCTTCGCTGTCACAGCCGCATAAGTCAGAGCTGAGAAAATCAAAGTTGCTGCTACTACGGATACAGTGAGCTTTTTCATAAATGGTAACCATCCTTTTCTCTGGCCCGGTGCAGTGTACTTAAGTTCATACGCCCGCCCCTTGGCCTGCTCTAATGTTGGACTATCGAATTGGGTACACCTATCTATTACCTTTCTTTAGATTTTTGGCAAAAAAAATAGAGCTTCAATACAGTGCAATAGCAAGCACTGATTGAACCTCTGGTCGTCCAGTCGATTCCCGTCTGCAAATCTTCAACAGCAAAAAGTTATCCTGTGATGTGATTGATATCATGTTAATAAGGGATCACTTTCTTGTCAATCCCCAAATTATATTTTTCTCATCGTTTTTGTTGGAATTAAACATTACCACCTCGAATATAATAGCTTAACTAAGGAAAATAGGGGGGGATATTAAGACTACGAAACAACGTAAAATTACAATTCTTATCTTTTAGAAAAGGATTGACAGTACAGCGGAACTTCCAGTATATTTATCCCACATTAATTCTTACATAACTAATTGGATTAGGGGGATTATTAAAAATGTCTATCGACAACAACTTGATCACCGCCATCGAAAGTAACTGGTATGGCTTTGTTGTATCGATTTTTGTATTCGGGGTACTCTTCCTATTGGCCCGCAAGCGCGTCGGGTTTGGTACGCGGGTCATTGTAGCCCTGGCAATTGGTCTGGTCGTCGGCATTCTTTTTCAGAATCTGGAGTTTGACACTAAGGCTATCACCACCTTCGGCAGCATCTATGTCAGCCTGATCCGCATGTTGGTTGTCCCGTTGGTCTTCGTTCTGGTGCTTAACAGCATTGCATCGCTGACCAATCTGGAGTATTTGCGTAAAATCGGGTTCAAGACCTTTGCCTGGTTCCTTGGAACAACGGGTATTGCTTCAATAATAGGTCTACTGGTTGCACTGCTGTTCAACCCGGGAAGCGGCATTCAGCAGGATGTGCCCGCCGATTTCACCGCCCGTGAAATTCCGACCTTCTCCCAGGTCATTCTTGACCTTGTACCTTCCAACCCGATCAATGAAGCTGCTGAAGGCAAGGTTGTGCCAGTGCTTATCTTTGCAATCTTCCTTGCAGTGGCCATCATCAAGATCGGCTCGAAAAATGCAGAGTCCGTGAAGCCTGTGCGTGACCTCATTCAATCGCTGACCCTGGTGCTGCACCAGGTCGTTAAATTCATCATCCGGCTGACGCCTTACGGTGTATTCGCACTCATTGCCGGCATCACCGCCCGCTACGGCTGGGAAACGCTGCAGGAGCTGGGAAGTGTAATTATAACCTCCTATGTCGCACTGATTATCCATTTTGTTCTGGTGTTTGGCGGACTCGTATTTTTTGTGGCCAAAGTCAATCCGCTGCGCTTCTTCCGCAAAATTTATCCGACCGTTGCCGTGGCCTTTACGACCAGAAGCAGCTACGCTGTACTTCCGGTTAACCTTGAGGTTATTACAAAACGGCTGCATGTTTCTCCCCGGATCGCCAGCTTTGTCGCTCCCCTTGGGGCGTCAGTCAACTTCAACGGCTGCGGCGGGATCTGGCCGGCCATTGTTGCTGTCTTCACTGCACAGGTATTCGGAATTGATCTTGGCTTGACCGACTATATCCTGCTAGTCTTTGTCAGCATCATTTCCTCCATCGGAGTTGCCGGCGTGCCCGGACCCGCAGTGATCTCGACAACCGTCGTACTTACCGCACTAGGCCTGCCGCTTGAAGGTATCGCAATCGTCGCCGGTGTAGAAGCGCTGATCGACATGGGCCGCACTGCTGTAAATGCTACCGGAACAACTGTTACCGCCCTGTTGGTGGCCAACTCCGAAGGGGAGTTCGACCGGGACGCGTTCAATAACGACAACGACGAAGATGAGCTTATTGCATCCGCCGTATAATTTATTGCCTGACCTATATTCACCAAAAAAAACGGCTGCGCCGTCCTTGAACCAGGACAGCACAGCCGTTTGTATGTGCAACAAAACTTACAGCAGAATCCGTTCCCGCCGGCGGGCAGAATCGAGACAGGTCTCAATCAGCCGCATATTCAGCACCGGATCATCTGCAGCTACTCTGGGTTTAACCCCGGAAACGGCGGCCGCAAAATTATCGGCCTGCCAGACATAAGGATTCGCGCCGGTAGCTTCGATCACCTTCGCTTCGCCGCCCGTATGCAGGATGAATTCCGCATCTTCAAATCTCGCATTGAACGGCATCGGAATTTCAATCCGGCCTTCCGTGCCGAGTACCTCCAGCAGCTGGCGGTTGTAGGCCCACATCCCGCAGTCGAAGATCAGGCTTACTCCGCCTGGAAACTCAACCAGACCTGAAGCCATCATATCCACATTGTCATGCTCCGGGGAGAAAATCGCTTGTACCGTTACCGCTTCCGGCTCCGCAGCGAACAGCATACGCGCCGCGCTGAGCGGGTAACAGCCGACATCGTACAAAGAGCCCCCGCCCCAAGCCGATTTAAACCGGATATTTGTCGTATCCCCGGCATCATTATATGTAAATGTTCCGCGGATCGAACGCAGCTCACCGATTTCTCCCCGGGCGATAATGTCCTGCAGCTCGACAATCCGCGGATGATGCCGGTACATGTAGGCCTCAGCCAGATGAACACCGGCCTTCCGGCATGCATCTACCATCTCTGCCGCCTCAGCACTGTTAAGCGCAATAGGCTTCTCACAGAGCACATGCTTGCCAGCTTCCGCAGCGCGGATGACCCATTCCCGGTGAAGATGATTCGGAAGCGGAATATAGACCGCATCAATATCCTGATCCGCAAGCAGCTCCTCATAGCTACCGTAGGCCTTCTCTATCCCAAACTCCGCAGCCACGGCACTGCTTTTCTCCAGTCCACGGCTCGCTACTGCTGCGATGACGCCGGATTCCGATTCCTGAATTGCCGGCATGACCGAATTTGTGGCAATCTGGGCACATCCCATAATTCCCCAACGAAGTTTTTGTGCCATAGATGTACACCTTCCTTGTATTAGATTGTCTATTTATACCTATAGACACCATATCATAGAATAAGGTTTATCTCTATTTACAGAGGTAGGATGATGTTATGAGGTGATCCAAATGTCCAGCACAACGGCCAGTCCAAGCACAATAACGCGGGCCATGCTCATCAGCACGAAATTTTTGACTGCCAGGATAAAGGTCGTCGCCTTCTCCTGCTTCTCATAAAACAGGGCAATATTGCGGCGCAGCGGAATCAGTGTCAGCAGCAGCAGCACAACCAGAACAGGATGGATGCCAAGCAGCAGCAGCACGATCAAATCCAGAAAGGAGACATAGTAGAGAAGCTTAAACAGCAGCAGCGCATTGCTGCGGCCGATGTAGACGGGCAGTGTATACCTGCGGTTCTCCATATCATCCTCAATGTCGCAGATATTGTTCGCCAGCATAATTCCGGCAATTCCGAGAATCGCCGGCACCGAAAACCAGAATAGATACAGGACCTCCACAAAGTTGATATGCAGATCAATCCAGCCTTCCCGGAACAGCAGAGTAACAACACTCTGCTCGGAATGGATGTAAGCCGAAATGAAGATGATGACAAAGCCCATAAACAGGCCGGAGAACAGCTCACCCAGCGGCATCCGCGAGATCGGTATCGGCCCGAATGAATACAAGATCCCGATCAGGAAGGATAATCCGCCGAGCAGAAATATGATCAGACCGGTCTGGGAGACAAGCGCAATCCCGCCCCCGACCGCAAGCACCAGCAGGATAATAATCGTCGCCACCACAGTGCTTTCTTTGAGCTTGTAATGAACAATGGCATTATGGGTCTCATAGCCGTAGCCGTGGGTTTTGGCCGCTTTTTTGAAATCGTAATAGTTGTTAATTGCCGTTGTCGCCATATCGAAGCTCAGCAGGGACACGAACATGAGCGCAAAACGCAGAAGATAAAAATCCTCAAACCGGTACAGGGCATACAATGACCCGAGCAGAAACGGGATAACACTAGCCACCTTGGTCGGCAGCTCTACAAATCTCAGGAAACTTTTTACATTCAAGGCGATCCACCCTCATCTGTCAAATAAGCACGGTTATTGTGCGGATGTTGTTATGGTCAGCGGAGACCATTCAGCGATGACTGTCTGGCCATGGGCGGACACACTGCCTTCGGGCGTGAGGTCCTTCTCGGTCATAATGCCCAGCGCTACAGTGAAGCTGTTGAATTTGATCGGCACATGCTGCTCGCGCCGCACCTCTTTGCCGTTGACATAGAACACAGCCTCATCGTTCCCGCGGTTATAGGTAATCTTATACGTGTTGAATTCACGCGGTTTGAAGTCCGTATCTTCCTTGAATATGCAGAAGTATTTCGTTCCGCCGGTTTCGGGAACCTGCACGCCCGGGAAAGGCAGAACTCCGTAGACACTGGCATATTTGTCGTTTCCGGCAAAGAAATCAAGCGCCGCACCTGTCGTGAAATCAAGCAGATTCAGCGAAACATAACCGTCATACAGATCTCCGGGTGCCGTACCCTGCGTGCGGGCGCGAATCTGCAGCTCGAAGCTGATCTCTCCGCTCTCCGGCACCTCGACCGGCTGAGCCGAATAATACATATGCTTGGCATTGTCGAGAATCTGCACCTGGTTGTTCTGGCGGGACAGTTGGGCCCGCACATACAGATAGCCATTGCGTACAATCACAACAGCCTCCGGCTCACGGTAAGCCCAGAAAGAGCCGTCCGGCAAGGTGAATCCTCCGGTCTTCCAGACCTTGCCCTCCGACAAAATAGTATGAAAGTCTCCCAGTACGATCGGGCTATTCTGTGCAGCCTGTGTATCTTCATTGCTTGTTTTGTTCTTGTCCATGGGGTTCACTCTCTTTCTATCATCTAATCTTCAGCAATTTTTACATAAAGCCTTGAATAAGCAGTGCTACCGCCATAATTGTACCGCAGCGCACGGAGGCCTGCTGCGAGGCGCCCATCAGCGGCAGATAAGCTGGTGAGGCATTTTGCGGCTGCAGGCCGCGGTATACATGCACCGGCGCAACCGCAGTGAGCAGTGCGAGCAGCGCATAAACCGGAAGTACGCCAAAGCCCACGCAGACGATCAGAGAAGCGTAGGAAGTATAAAGCAGCACACATGAGAAGATCAGCGACTTGCGCTCTCCCCAGACGACAACAAGCGTACGCTTGCCTGCCTGCTCGTCCGCTTTCCAGTGCAGAAAATGATGGTTGAACAGCAGCAGCGTCGTCAGAAGCCCAACCGGAACCGAAAGCAGTACCGGCTTCAGGCTGAATTCGCCGGTCTGCACGAAATAAGAGCCAAGTACAGGCATAATGCCAAACGCAACGAAGATGGCGAATTCACTGTAGCCCTTGCCCCGGTACCCAAAACGCAGCGGTGGAGCGACATAGAAATAGGCGATAAGTGCCCCTACCGCTACAAACCAGAGAATCTCCCAGCCGCTATAAATACTGAGCACCGCGCCGCAAAACACGGCGACTGCAAGCAAGCTCCAGGTCAATACTGCGAAAACGGCCTCCGAGAGCAGACCTCCGGACAAAAAACCGGAGTTTGTGGAAATCATCCCCGGTGTATTTTTTGCCTCCATATCGGTCCCGTTGCGAAAGTCCCATAAATCATTCACCATGTTGGAGAACAGATGCGCGGATATTGCACCGATGATCGTTATAACAAACAAAAACGGATGGAACTCTCCCCCCCATACATATGCCCCGACAGTTCCCAAGACAACCGGTATGAGCATAACTGGGATGGTTCCAAACCGTGTAGCTTTCTTAAAAAATATCCATTTGTTCATACCCAAGCTGGTCCCCTTCTATTATAATGTGATAATTATTATTGCTTATATATTATACATCAAATTTCGACAGTTAGGGTAGAAAAGCGCTGCAAAATATTCCCTAATCATGGTACACTGGTTTTAATGGTACTTATTTCCTATGAAGTTTATAGATACTAAGGGGAGCAACATGAAGCTGCGCAAAAAATTAGTGATCTTCATCTGTGTTGTTGCACTATTCGGCTTAGGGCTGACTTATCTGCTCCTGCACCTGATTCTGCTGGGCCGCTTCGAGAAGCTGGATGAAGCCGCACTGCGGTACAAGCTGGAGAATGCCGTCTCTTCTTATCAGAATGAGCTGCAGAGTATGAAGACCCAGTTGCTCAAATATTCAGTTTGGGATGAAACCTACCGGTTTGCGGAATCCACGGACCCCGCAGATTCTATTAGTGATGCCTACCTAAGCAGTAACTATAGCCGGACAACTTATGAGATTAACCATTTTGATATGATGGCCCTGCTGAACCCTTCGGGCACCCCCTTGTACGGTGGCACTTACAACACAGACTCCCGCAGCATAACTCCGCTAACAACAGAAATTATCGACTTATTCAGGGATATTCATCAACGGCTGCCGGAATTTTCGGGCGCAGAGGACAGCACAAGCGGCATTGTATTACTGGATAAAGGGCCTATGCTGATCACCCTCACCCCTATTGTGAACAGTGACAAAACAAAACCGGTTGTTGGAACTGCTGTAGCCGGCAGAATGCTGCTGCAGGAGCAGATCACACAAATCTGGAACGAGACACCGTCCACCATCCAGATCACTCCAGTGAACCCCGGCATACTCGCGGAGAGCAAAACCAGCAATATCTGGATGAGCTCTGCCTCGAACAACGTGATATCCATTCACACAACTATATATGACCTGTTCGGCAACCCCGGTGTGGTTCTCACCCTCAAGCATCCGCGGCAGATTTACTTAAGCGGCCTACAGTCGATCACCAGCTTCCAGTGGTGTTTCTTTGCCGTCAGTATGCTGATGTGTGTGGCCAGTCTCCTCTTCGTCAATCGCTCTATCCTTGGAAGAATGTCCTTGCTGACCCGGAATATCCGGGCTATCGGCAACAGCAAGGATCTATCCATCCGGATCGGCCCTTCCGGCAAAGACGAATTCAGCGATGTGGAGCAGGAGTTCAACCGGATGATTGATTCCTTGGAGCAGGCGCAGGAAGAGCTGCAGCTGCAAGCGATGCTTGACCCTCTGACTCAGCTGCCCAACCGTTCGCTGTTCTTCACGAAGCTTAATGAAGCGATTGCTTCAATTAAGGGAACCGGCAGACAGCTCGGGCTGGTATTTATTGATCTGGATCACTTCAAGACCGTAAACGATACACTCGGCCACGACTTCGGTGACTCCATGCTGAAAGAGATCGCTTTGCGGATTTCCCAAGTTATCGGACGTGATGATGTGGTGTCCCGTCTGGGCGGCGACGAGTTCACCATCCTGCTCGCCGACATTCCCGATTCTGACAGCATTTCCGAGCAGCTGCTGCGCATACGGGAGACGCTGTCGCTGCCCCACCACATACAGGGACATCTCCTCTACAATACGGCCAGCATCGGCGTCAGCATCTATCCGCAGAACGGTGAAGACGCCGACTTTCTGGTCAAACAGGCCGATCTGGCCATGTTCCATGTCAAAGAAACAGGCCGCAACAACATTTTTCAATACTCTGAGGATCTCGAAGAAAGTATCCGCCGCAAAAATGTACTCTCCCAGCTGCTGCTCTCCGCAGCCGTGAATCATGAGTTTGAAGTCCATTATCAGCCGATCCTCAGCTCCGGCAACCTGAAGGTTTCGAAGCTGGAGGCGCTGCTGCGCTGGACAAGCCCTGCATACGGCCCTATCTCGCCCGGTGAGTTTATCCCGCTCGCCGAAACCAGCGGCTCTATTGTAAACATCGGGAGCTGGGTGCTGCGGCAAGTCTGCTCCGATCTGCGTACTTTCCGGCAGAATGGGCTGGAGCTGACCGTGGCGGTCAACATTTCCGCCATGCAGCTGATGCAGCCGGGACTGTCTGAGCTGCTGCTGGAGCTGCTCCATGAATACGGGCTGCCCAGCTCAAGCCTGGAGCTGGAGATTACGGAGAGCGTACTGGTGTCGGGCGACAGCATTTTCCATTCGCTGCAACAGCTCAGGGGAAACGGGTTCCGCATTTCCCTGGACGACTTTGGCACAGGCTTCTCTTCCCTTAGTTACCTGCGGCGCTTTCCCGTTGATGTAATCAAAATCGACCGTTCTTTTGTTTCCCAGATGACACTGGGCCCGCAGGGTGACGTGCTGATCAAGGCCATTATCGAGCTTAGCCATACCCTCGGGCTGCAGGTAGTCTCCGAAGGGATCGAGCTGGAAGAGCAGTTCGACATGCTGCGCCATCTGGGCAGTGATGAGCTGCAGGGCTACTATATAAGCAGGCCGATAAAATTCCAGGATATCCCTGACTTTTTAACGCAAAATAATCTCCTTTACCACAATAAATGAGCACTCTTTTTTTGTAGGCAAGCTCAAAACGATATGATATGATAGGCAAGCTGATCACAGCACCCATTTCCGGGTGCTGTGATCCTATGCGAACACTTATGAAAATTGGAGGCTTTAATTGCTATGTCAGCGCAACCGCAAACACAATCCGTCAAAATCGTCACTGCCGACCCCAGCGCCATCGGCTTGTTCGGATTGGCTATCGTCACCTTGGTCGCTTCTTCACAAAAGCTCGAAATTACAACAGGTCTCAGCTACTGTATTCCATGGGCTATATTCCTCGGAGCCTTCGCCCAGCTGTTCGCTTCTATCCAGGATGCCAAACACAACAACACCTTCGGGATGACCGCTTTTGGCGCTTATGCGTTCTTCTGGTTCGGCATGGCCGCAAGCTGGTTGATCAAGCTAGGTGTATTCGGTACCGTTCTGGCGGAAGGCGTTGATCCCAAACAGCTCGGCTTTGTTTTTGCGGGTTATTTGGTCTTCACGCTGTTCATGACCCTCGGCGCTGTGGAAGCCAATAGAGTGCTGCTTGTTATTTTTATACTGATCGATTTCCTGTTCCTCGGCTTGACCTTTGATGCGTTCGGAGTGGCTGCGGAATTCTTCCACAAGCTGGCTGCCGTATCGGAACTGGCCATCGGTATCGTATCACTGTATGGCTGCGGCGCATCTGTGCTCAACGCTCATTTCGGCCGCACGTTCCTGCCAATCGGTGCACCGCTGGGTATTTTCAAGAAATAATCCCGTCTCTTCACTTGCACAAAGTCCATAATGTACTCATTTCTAGAGCAACGGATAAATACAGGCTGCCTTTAGGCGGAACGTATTTATCCGTTTTGGATTTCATAGGGTTCTTGTTAGGTTTTTCCTTGCACAAAGGCGATAAAAATGACATGCTTAAGAAACACCCACGACATATCTCGACATTTTTCTGCGGTGCTGGAACAGCTTCTAATGATTTATATATATAATGTTGAATTACGGGTATCGGAGGCATTCCATGGCTTTCTTTAATAAAAAGCCTTTAACGATCATCCTCGGCTTCTTAGTCGTGCTGCAGCTCTCTCTGTTCTATTATTACTCCTTATCAGTGAACCGGGAATACCGGGCTGAAAAAGCCGACTTGTCCTCACAGGCAGTCATGTTATCATCGAACATTGAAGAGAAGGTTTCGATTGTCAAAGGTGTTAGCTCTTTTATTCAAACGGTCGGCTTTGATGCTGAACCAGCGCTTATTAATCAGTATTTAATGAAGGCTTATAACAATTCAAGCAATATTATGAATATTATGATCGCTCCGGACGGCCTCATCCGTTATCTCTACCCTCTCTCAGGCAATACAGCGATTCTTAATAAAAGTCTCCTGCTCGATCCCGACCTGTCCTCGCCCGGTTTGATTCAAGAAACGATCACTTCCCGGGGCATTACGGTAGACGGTCCCCGGACACTTGCCCAGGGCATCCCCGGCATGGTGATCAGGCAAGCTATTTATAACGGCAACTCATTCTCCGGCATCGTTTCCGTCACACTGAAGATCGATGATATTGAGAACCAGCTGCTGCTTAAAGACTCCCCCATGTACGTAACAGATGAAGATCATACCTTTTTGTTTGGCAATCAAGCCCACGGGAACGAAGAGCAGGTCACGGTCCCCATTGAAATTAAAAATCAGCATTGGCTGATGGGAATCCCTTTTTCTTCGCACAAGAAATGGGAGATCTTCCGCAGCATCCTGTGGATCGACATTTCCTTTCTGCTAGTTATGGCCTTTATTCTCTATATCTTCTGGCATCAGGGCCGGTTCAACCGTGAACTGGAACGCGTGGTCAGTATCCGCACCCGGGATCTCCGAATATCCAAACGGCGGTATGAAAAACTTGCCCATTACGACAGTTTGACGGAAATTCCGAACCGGCGTTACTTCATGGATGAATTCGGGCGGCTGCTGCAATGCGCCGAGCCTACGCAGACCTATACGCTGTTCTTTTTTGACCTGAACCGGTTCAAGGAGATCAATGATACTCTCGGCCACTCCACGGGCGATCAGGTCATCAAGACACTAGCCAGCCGGCTGAAGGACAGCGGTCTGCCCTTTAAGCTGTTCGCGCGCACCGGCGGCGATGAATTCGTGATGATCTTCTCCAATTTGCCGCGGGAGCAGATCCCGGAAATTGCCGGGCATATCAGCCTGCTGATCTCGGAAACACTGCTGATTGCCGGGGCATATTTAAGTCTATCGACCAGCATAGGGATCTCTCTTTATCCGGAGCATTCCCTCCACAAGGAGGATTTGCTGAAATTCGCCGACATGTCCATGTATCAGGCAAAGTCGCAGGAAGACAGCAATTATTTTGTGTTCGACTGGGAGCTGCGCGAGAAGCTAGAGCAGAAGACCATGATCTCCAAGTACCTGCATTCCGCGCTGGAGCGCGAAGAATTTGTTCTCCATTATCAGCCGCAGATCAATGCCGTGACCGGCCAAATGGTTGGCATGGAGGCCTTGATCCGCTGGAATCATCCGGAGAAGGGACTGATCGGGCCCGGAGCCTTCATCGCTGCTGTGGAAGACGCCGGGCTAATGATTCAGCTCACCGACTGGGTGCTGCAGGAAGTATGCCGCCAGCTCTGCGAATGGAGAACGATGGGCATGCCGCTGCTGCGGACATCCATCAATATCTCCAACAGCTGGTTCTATAACCGGAATCTGATAGAGAACCTGCTTGGCGTGCTTGAGCAATATGGGCTGGAGACGAATATGCTGGAATTCGAGATCACGGAAAGCACCGCCCTGCTGGAGGAGCATTATCCGCTGCTGCAGCAGATGCGCGACCATGGGATTGTCGTTTCGATTGACGACTTTGGTACCAAATATTCTTCACTGAACTATTTGAAGCATTTTCCTGTCAACAAGATCAAGATTGACCGCACCTTCATCACCGGCATTGGTGTCAGCTCCATTGATGAGACGATTATTAAGTCAATTGTTTATGTCGCCTCCCAGCTTGGTTATGACCTGATTGCGGAAGGCGTAGAGACGCCTGAACAGGCCCAGTTCCTGATTAAGCATGACTGCCCTTATATCCAGGGATTTCTTTATTTCCCTCCGCTTCCTGCGGATGAGATCTTCAAGCTTGCTTCCTGACGTTGCCCGGGAAGATACTGTACCGTATGTCTTAGGCTCCCTTTGGGGAGCTTTTTCTGTACTATATATAATAAGTAAGCACTACCGGAGGTGGGATTCTGTGAAAAATGAAAAGGCCTTAGGGGTGTATGGCTTCCGCTTTAGCGAGCCGGAGCAGTTGCCGCTCTGCAACCTCTTTGCAGTCGGGCATGAGATTGTGAGTGATGCTTCTTACCACTGGAATGGAATGGAGCGCCGTGACGGGCCCCTGTTACTCTTCCAATATACAGTTGATGGCGCAGGGGGCTTCAGCACGGAACACGAGAGCTTCAAAATCAGCTCCGGGCGGGCATTTCTGGCTGAAATCCCCAGCATCCACAGCTATTATTATCCCGGCGGTTCCCAGCCGTGGGAGTTTTATTTCCTGCTCTTCAGGCCGCAGCTGGTACAGCCCCTCTGGGAGGAGATCAAGGCCAAGCTCGGTCCGGCTCCGGTCATCGACGCGGGAAGCCTGCCCATCCGCATGCTCCGGGATATTACCCGGGAAGCCCATAGCGGAAAAATTACCGATCCTTACATTGCCTCCTCGCTGCTGTATCAATTCATGATGGAGCTCGGCAGACTGTCCTCCAGCGGGCCGCGCCATGAAACGGAATGGCCGGCGGCGGTTAGGGATGCCGTTAATTTTATCGAAGGCCATTACAACTCCATGATTGGCCAGGAAGAGCTTGCGGAGAAGCTCGGGCTTTCCAAATTCCATCTGTTGCGGACATTCAGCAAATATGTCGGTGTAACACCCAATGAATACCTGAACCGCATCCGTATCGAGCGGGCGGTGGACCTGCTGCGGACGACAGACCACAGTATTGAGGCCATCGCGGTTCAGGTCGGATATTCCACCGGAAGCTATTTCATCAAAGTGTTTCACAAGCTGACGGGACAAACGCCTGGCAATTTCCGCACCGGAAACGGCAGTCTTCAGTATAACCGTTTGTTCTTCAGCTAAATTCCCGACATGCGCAATTTTGTGCTATCGAGACAACTATTTTACTGTAGAAATGGGTTTTGAAAGTGTTTTATGATGGATCTGTTAGAGCAAGTTTATTCTACAACCCCTTCCGGGGTTTAAGGAGCGAGATCATCATAATGAGTCACTTAAAGTATGCGAAAACACCGCCTATGGGCTGGAACAGCTGGGATTGCTATGGAGCTGCAGTTACGGAACAGGAAATCCGCGGAAATGCTGAATATATGGCGGCGAACCTGAAGTCCTTCGGCTGGGAATATGTCGTTGTGGATATTCAGTGGTATGAGCCGGGGGCAATTTCTTCGCAGTACCGTCCTTTTGTTCCGCTGGAAATGGACGAATATTCCCGGCTGATGCCGGCAGTGAACCGTTTCCCCTCGGCAGAAGGCGGCAAGGGGTTTCTCCCTTTGTCTGATTATGTACACAGTCTGGGCCTTAAATTCGGCATTCATCTGATGCGCGGAATTCCAAGACAGGCGGCGCATGCCGCCACCCCGGTCAAAGGTTCAACGGCGACCGCCCGGGACATCGCCCACCCCAACTCCATCTGTCCCTGGAACACCGATATGTATGGGGTTGATGCTGCCAAGGAAGGCGCCCAGGCGTACTACAATTCCCTCTTTGAGCTGTATGCCGAATGGGGCGTAGACTTTGTGAAGGTGGATGATATTTCTGCGTCCAGACTGTATGATACACACCAGCCCGAGATTGAGCTGATCCAGAATGCGATCCGGCACTGCGGACGCCCGATGGTCCTAAGCCTCTCCCCGGGACCGGCACCGGTTTCTTATGGAGATTTTCTCGGCCAACACGCCAATATGTGGCGGATCACCGATGACTTCTGGGATCATTGGGACCTGCTCCTGGATATGTTTGACCGCTGTGAGGCGTGGGCAGGCAAAGCCGAAGCCGGCAGCTGGCCGGATTGCGACATGCTGCCGCTGGGCCATATCGGCATCCGCTCCGTAGACGGCGGCGGCGCTGACCGCTGGACTCGCTTCA
Organism: Paenibacillus sp. FSL H7-0357; assembly: GCF_000758525.1. Lineage (NCBI taxonomy): Bacteria > Bacillati > Bacillota > Bacilli > Caryophanales > Paenibacillaceae > Paenibacillus > Paenibacillus sp. FSL H7-0357. The sequence continues at coordinate 7,272,231 of NZ_CP009241.1, forward strand.
CGCCTGATGAGCAGGTCACCATGATGACCTTGTGGAGCATCTTCCGCTCGCCCCTGTTCTTCGGCGGCGAACTTCGCGATAACGACGCTTGGACCCTTTCCTTGCTGACCAACCCCGATGTACTGGAGATGCACCGCAACAGCAAAGGCGCACGCCTCATCAGCCGGGCAGGAGACCGCGTGGTCTGGACGGCGGAAGGAGACTCCGGGTGCCGCTATGCCGCGATGTTTAATAACGGTGAAACCACCCAGAAGGTCAGCGTAACTCTCGCGGAGCTGGGCCTTGAGAGACCAGTCACTGCCAAGGAGCTTTGGAGCGGGGCGGAGGTTGGCCCCGTGCAAGACGAGCTCGCTTGCGAGATTGCTCCGCATGGCGCAGTACTGTATCGTCTGGCGTAGCTCCCGCTGCAGCGATAACAGGCAGGATGGAATAACAGTTGAATGAACCAAGTGATTCATCTTAGGGCAGACCCGGATTAACGGGCCTGCCGTTTTGCTGCGGATATATCCGGGAAATCCAACCAGCCATAGCACATCCCCTCGCAGGACAGTCACAGGATAGATCCAATCGAGTCAATCCCCTACACGCCTAGCGGCATTTGGAACATCCTGTGACAGCAGGCATACTTCTCCTCGCAGTAACCATACTAAGGTCATTCTATGATGTGACGGAGGAATGCAGCGATGGGCAAAAAGATGAATCTGCTGATGTTCAGCGGGGAATATGACAAAGCGATGGCCGGGTTGATTCTGGCCAATACCGCAAGGGATATTGAGGTTGAGGTCACAATGTTTTTCGCCTTTTGGGGCCTTTTCCTGGTCCGCGACCCGGAGAAGATGACACTTGAGGATAAAACAATTTATGAAAAGCTGATGGATGTCATTACACCGAAGGGACCACAGCACCTCCCGCTTTCGCGGATGAACTTCAGCGGCCTTGGACGGATGATGCTGGAGGAAATGATGGAGGATCAGGGTGCGCCGAAGCTGATTCATTTTCTCAAGGGCGCCCGCAAAAAAAACATTAAATTCTACGCCTGCAAGCTGTCCGTAGAGATCATGGGCTTTAAGCCGGAGGAGTTTCTGCCCGAGGTGGAGATCATTGATGCGGCCACCTATCTGAAGGATGCGCTGGAAAGCGACATGCAGCTATTTATTTAGAGGAGCTCCTCAATGAATGCAGACAATAGGCTTTAACCCATTGCCTCCACCGGGCATATACTGAGCCTGGGAATATAACCCCACTCTTAATTAGCAAGAAGAAACGGCCGTGCGTCCTTTGTGAGAGGGCGTGATCCGTATCTTGCGAGAAATCACCGGGCTGGAGGGATTGTCTGTGCTGAGCATCAACCACGCTTCTTCTGCGGAGGAGCCCGCTTCACTGCAAGAGCATTTCGCAACGTTTCGCGAGCATACCATCGGCAACCGGTATTCTATCTCCACGCCTTATGGACGGCAGCCGCTGCTGTATGCCGACTGGACCGCCAGCGGGCGCTTGTATGAGCCGATTGAGCGCAAAATGCAGGAGACGTTCGGCCCCTATGTCAGCAATCCGCATACCGAGTCCAATACGACCGGTTTAACTATAACACTGGCCTATGCCGAGGCGCAGAACATCATTAAGCGGCATGTTCATGCCGGGCCGGGAGACGCCCTGCTCTTCTGCGGCAACGGCACAACCGGAGCAGTGAACAAGCTGCTCCGGCTGATGGGCCTAAAGCTGCCGGAATGGATGCGGGATCATTACCTCTGTCTTCCAGAGGAACGCCCGGTTATCTTCATCAGCCACATGGAGCATCATTCCAACCTGCTGCCTTGGCAGGAGGGCATCGGCGAGGTGGTCACCGTACCGGCCGGGGCGGATGGAAGCATGGACCTCCGGGAACTGGAGGAGCTGCTGATCCGCTACCGGAACCGCCGCTTCAAGATCGGCTCCTTTACCGCCTGCTCCAACGTAACCGGCATACAGACCCCGTACCACAAGCTCGCTGCGGTGATGCACCGGCACGGAGGCCTCTGTTTTGTCGATTTTGCCGCCAGTGCGGCTTATGAAGAGCTCGACATGCATCCTGCCTCCCCGCTGGAGAAGCTCGATGCCATCTTCTTCTCTCCCCATAAATTCCTTGGAGGCCCCGGTTCAAGCGGGGTGCTGGTATTCGATACCGCACTTTGCAGGGGCCAGCTCCCGGATGAGCCCGGCGGCGGCACGGTGGTCTGGGTCAATCCCTGGGGCGGACGCCGCTACATAGATGAAGTGGAGGTCCGCGAGGACGGTGGAACACCGGGGTTCCTGCAGGCCTTCCGCACAGCACTCTGCCTGAAACTGAAGGAGAAGATGAATGGTGACGGGCAGTTCATGATGCGGAGGGAACAGGAACTGTGCCGCCAGCTTCTGACCGGGCTCGCCGGAATCCCCGGATGTTACATCCTGGCGGGTGAGCATACCAAACGCCACGGCATCGTATCCTTTATCTTGAAGGACATCCATTACAACCTGGCCGTTAAGCTGCTGAACGACCGTTTTGGCATTCAGGCCCGCGGAGGCTGCTCCTGCGCCGGCCCCTACGGACATTATCTGCTTGGACTTGACGCCAAGCATTCCCAGCATTTCATTCAGGCGATTCAGGCCGGAGACCAGTCTTTGAAGCCGGGTTGGATCCGCCTTTCGCTGCACCCCATCATGACAGACCGCGAAGTCCAAACGATCATCTCTGCAGTGCGGAGCATTGTCCGCCATATAGAGGAATGGAGACAGGATTACCGCTATAACGCCTCTACAAACAGTTGGGTTCATCTCAGCGGAAACCATGAGACCGATGCTGACATCAGCGGACTATTCGTGGTGTGAAGAATTCCCCGCGGCAAGCGGCTTCTCCTGTTCCCGCGCCGCCCGGGCAAACCGGGCCTCTATGGCCTTGACGCACCATAAGGAAACACCGATGAACAGCAGCACATAGATGATCTCCCACGGATTGCGGATAAACCGATCCAAGTCATTTCCGATATAGGATACTGCAAACACCATGATGGCTTTGCCTGCACACAAAGCGAGCAGATAAGACCGCAGGCGCATGCCGGCAAGCCCGGCTGCCATATTGATGACCACAAAAGGCCCTACCGGAAATATACTGAGCAGAAAGACATAACTGAACCCGCTCTGGCGGACCCACGTCATGCTTCTCGCTACTTTTGGCCGCTGCGCCCACTTCCGCAGATAGCGGTGGGATGCAATTTTGCGGATAATCATAAACGTGGTCACACAACCGGCAACCAGCCCGATCCAGGAATACAGGAATCCGAGCCATAAGCCATAAACCGCACCGTTTAATCCCACAATCGCAATCGTAGGCAGCGGCGGTACAAAAGATTTCATAAAAGTCAGCCCGATCCCGGGCAGCGGCCCGAGCGAGCGGTACTGCTCCAGCAACAGCCGCAGACGCTCCTCTGTCAGCCATGATACCGTATCCAGAAAGTACATAGCCTCCCGCACTCCTCATCCTTGCTAAATTTGAATCTGATTAATTTATGGCGCCGAGCCTCAATTATACAATACATTGGCGCAGGATTGCCTTTTCTGTTGGCAGCATCCTGTTCTTCTTGTACTATGTTGCTATGGTTATCAATGTAAAGGAGAGAGATTCATGTTAATACCATCCGGACTGCTGGATATACGGAAAACTGTGCTTCAAGATTTGGATTTTGTCCTGGCTGCCGAGCAGGCCGAATCTAATCGCCGCTTTATCGGACAATGGAGCAGGGAACAGCATGATGCAGCACTACAGGACGGGGATATTCTGCATCTCATCACCCAGGATAAATCCGGGGAACAAGCAGGCTATGTGATTATAACGGGGCTGCAGGACCCTAATCTTAGTGTCTGCATTAAGCGGCTTGTCATACAGGCTAAGGAACGAGGCTACGGAAAAACAACCCTCTCACTGCTGACGGATTGGATCTTCGCCCAAACCGAAACCCACCGGCTGTGGCTGGACGTTAAAGAACATAACTCCAGAGCCCGTCATGTCTATGAAGGTGCAGGGTTCACACTGGAAGGCACCCTTAGGGACTGTATAAAGACTGGGGATTCTTTTGAGTCGCTGCACATCATGTCGATTCTGCGGTCCGAGTATTTGGACAAGCTATCGCTGCAGGCATAGTCTTCTTGGCGCTAATTCCCTCTGCAGCCTTTAGCAGGGCAAGTTCTCTACATAAGTCTGCCGGACTGCACAAAAAAGACTGCCGGATCGAAGCCAATGTTTCTTGGCCTACCGGCAGTTTTTTTGAGTCGCGGACCCTGTATCTTAGAATTGTCGCGCCTTACGTATGCGTTTCTATGGGGGCGGCCGGTCTCTGACCCGATAAAACCGCCGTCGTCACATGCTTGCGCGCATCCGCCGTCAACAGCTGCAGCTCCACCGGCACCCTGCCCGGGCTGCTGTGAATAAATTTTACCCTGGCACCGTCCAAATCCTCTTCAATACTGACGATGGAGTAGCCTTGCAGCAGCAAAGCGTCAATCTCCTGCCGCTCTTGGTCAAACTCATCAAATGCAGACATCTCAGACCACTCCTCCGCTGATCTCCGCTTTGGCCGGACGCGGCGCTTCTGCTGCAAACCGTTTGCGGTGCAGGTATTTGCCGGAACCCGCCCGGCCGACAAACTGCTTGTCGCGGATCACGAATTCACCCCGGCTGAGTACGGATACCGGTTCGCCTTTAACCTCAAAGCCTTCAAACGCGTTGTAATCGACGTTCATATGATGGGTTTCAGCAGATAGTGTTCTTTCCACCGACGGGTCGAAAATCACGATGTCTGCATCGCTGCCCACAGCTATGGTGCCCTTTTGCGGAAATAGGCCAAACAGCTTGGCGCTGGAGGTCGAGATGATATCCACGAATTTATTAAGCGAAATCCGCCCCTTCTGTACCCCTTCGGAGTAGAGCAGGCTGAACCGGTCTTCAATCGTCGGCCCGCCGTTCGGGATCTTGGAGAAGTCGCCCAGACCCAGATCCTTCTGTCCCTTGAAGTCAAAGGAGCACTGATCGGAACCGATCGTTTGCAGCGTGCCGCTCCACAGCGCATCCCACAGCACCTCCTGGTTCCACTGCTCACGCAGCGGCGGGGACCAGACATATTTGGCGCCTTCAAAATCCGGCTTCGCAAGCGCGGTCTGATCCAGCACCAGATATTGCGGGCAGGTTTCACCGTAGACACGCAGCCCCTTCTTGCGGGCTTCGGCAATCTTCCAGGCCGCTTCAGCGCAGGTGACATGTACGACATACAGCTGCGAATCGGTCAGCTCCGTCAGGTAAGCGGCCCGGCCCGTGGCTTCGCCCTCCAGCTCCGGGGGGCGGGTCAGCGCATGGTAGATCGGATCGGTGTTGCCTGCGGCCAGAGCCTGCTCCACCAGATATTCGATCACATCGCCGTTCTCGGCATGGACCATAACGAGTGCGCCTTCCCGCTTGGCCGCCTGCAAAGTCTTGTACAGCACGCCGTCATCGGCCTGAAAAGTGTTCTTATAGGCCATGAACACCTTCAGCGAAGTGATGCCTTCGTCTTCAATAATTTGCGGCAGCTCGCCCAGCACCTTGTCATTCAGCTCCGAAACCATCAAATGAAAGCTGTAATCAATCACCGCTTTATCCTGTGATTTGTTATGCCAGGTATCGACAGCCCGCTGAAGCGGCTGGCCTTTGGTCGTCAGGCAGAAGTCGATGACCGTTGTCGTTCCGCCATAGGCGGCGGCAATCGTGCCGGTCTCGAAGTCATCAGCCGTCACGGTTCCCCCGAAAGGCATATCCAGATGTGTATGGGGATCTATCCCTCCCGGAAAGACATAACAGCCGGAAGCGTCAATAATCTCCGCACCCGTCGCTTCCAGATTCAGCCCTATTCCGGTAATAATGCCGTTCTCAAACAGCACATCTCCCGTATAAGTATCCGCTGCGGTAACGATAATACCATTTTTGATTATCTTCTTCATGCTAGACCACCTCCGCTTCTGAATACGAGCCGTTCAAGCCGCTGATGACCTTCTGACGCTGATTCCAGGTCAGAGGTGCCGCGCCGCTGTCCAAGGCAACCATATCAATGGCTCCGTCTGCCGGGCAGACAATGGAGCACAAATTGCAGCCCACACAGTCTTCTTCACGCACTTGCAGAATCGCCTTTCCTGCGGCATCCGTTAACATGTCGATACATTGATGTGAAGCATCCTCGCAGGCAATATGGCATTTGTTGCAGTTGATGCAGTTCTCCTCGTTAATCCGTGCAACGACTTTATAGTTGAGGTCCAGATCACCCCAATTGGAGTACTTAGACACCGATTTACCGATCAGCTCAGTGACCGAAGCCAGCCCTTTATCATCCAGATAATTGTTCAGGCCGTCGATCATCTCCTCGACGATCCGGAAGCCGTGATGCATAACTGCCGTGCAGACCTGAATGCCCGTAGAGCCCATCAGCATGAACTCAACCACATCCTGCCAGGTGGAGATGCCGCCAATTCCAGAGATCGGTACGCCAACTCCGCGGTCGCGGGCGCATTCGGCCACCATGCTGAGCGCAATCGGCTTCACCGCCGGGCCGCAATAACCGCCATGCGCGCCTTGGCCGCCGACATTCGGAATCGTGTTCCAGCTGTGAATGTCGACGCCGGCCAGGCTGTTGATCGTATTAATCAGGCTGATCGCATCGGCGCCGCCTTTGACGGCATGGCGGGCAACGACTGTAATATCCGTTATATTCGGGGTCAGTTTCACAATGACCGGCGTGGTTGCGACTTCTTTGACCCAGGTCGTCTGCGCCTGTACGAGGTCAGGCTGCTGGCCGGAGGCTGCGCCCATGCCGCGTTCCGCCATCCCGTGCGGGCAGCCAAAGTTAAGCTCCAGGCCGTCTACGCCGACAGCCTCTACCCGTTTGACGATTTCATGCCATTTATCCTGCCTCGGTTCGACCATCAGGGAGGCAATAATCGCATGACCCGGAAACTTTTTCTTCGTTTCATAGATCTCCTTCAGGTTCACCTCAAGCGGGCGGTCCGTAATCAGCTCGATATTGTTGAAGCCCGCCACACGCTGACCGTTGAAGTGCACGGCCGCAAACCGGGAGGAGGTGTTAATAATCGGATCACCGAGTGTCTTCCACACCGCCCCTCCCCAGCCGGCCTCGAACGCCCGCTGCACTTGATAGCCTGTATTGGTGGGCGGCGCAGACGCCAGCCAGAATGGATTAGGTGACTTGATACCTGCAAGATCAATACTCAAATCTGCCATTGATGTTCCCTCCCTGTCATATAAAGTCCGGTTGAAGCCGCCGGTCTTGTATTGCTTGGCACTCCCCGTTTAGACAGCAGAACCTGCCACGCTGTCCTGCAGGCCCAACAATTGCTTCACAATAGCATAAGCAGCGTCTTTGCCCTGCTGGGCGGCGGATACGACCATCGCTTCGCCTTTGCCGGAACCAAACACAATATCACCGGCGGCATAAATCTGCGGATCGGACGTCCGTCCGGTCTTCTCATCAATTTTGACAACCCCATAGTTGTGCTCAAGACCGAGCGCTTCAATCAGGTCCAGCCGCCGCTTCTGTCCGATCGCCACCACAACCGCATCCACCGGTATCAGGAATTCAGAGCCCTCAACAGGCATCGGCGCAAGGCGGCCGTCTTTGCCGGTCTCCCCGGTCAGCTTCATCTGCACGCACTCCAGTGCCGTAACATTGCCGAGCTCGTCCCCGACAATACGCTTCGGCAAAGTCAGCCAGTTAAATTCCACACCTTCCTGCTTGGCAAATTCATATTCGAAATCGTAGGCCGTCATCTCCGAGCGCGTACGGCGGTAGACCATCTTCACATTCGATGCCCCCAGCCGCACCGAGCAGGTTGCCGCATCAATGGCCGTATTGCCTGCGCCGATGACAGCGACGCGCTGGCCCATCAGCTCCAGTGTCGGAATGCCTGTCTTGGTGGTTTCCACCAGCTCTATCGCATCGTATACCCCGGACAGCTTCTCACCTTCAATGCCAAGCGGAGGAACATACCCCATCCCTGCAGCCAGCACAATGGCATCATACTCCGCCTTCAGCTCCTCCACGGAGACGTCAACGCCAACCTTCGTTCCGGTGCGGATCTCCACGCCCAGCTGCTCCACCTGCTCCACTTCCCATAGCGATATAGACTGCGGCAGCCGGAAAGAGACAATACCATGTGTATCCAGCCCGCCGGCGAGCGGCTTCGCCTCATAGATCACCACCTGGAAGCCTTCACGCGCCAGCTCTCTAGCCGCAGACAGCCCGGCCGGACCGCTCCCGATGACAGCGACCTTTTTGTCATTAGGAGCACCGGCTTTGAATAACTGAACACCGCTGCTTATAGCCCAGTCCGTGGCATAACGCTGTAGCAGTCCGATCTGGATCGGTGCCGAAGCATCATTCAGAACGCATGCGCCTTCGCACAACTCCTCAGTTGGACAGACACGGGCGCAACTCGCACCTACAGGATTGGAGTCCATGATCGTCTGCGCTGAGCCTTTTAAATTATCGGTGGCGATCCGCTTAATAAAGGAAGGAATATTAATGCTGGTCGGGCAGGCTTTAATACAGGGGGCGTCATAACAATACAGACAACGGTTGGATTCTTCGATTGCACCTTTGCGGGTTAAACCCGGCTCAGCCTCGGCGAAGTTGCGCATGAACATATCAGGCGTAAACGTGGTTAACGGAGAAGAATGCTCCATCAGATCTCCCTCCTTCTGGACGAATGGTGTTCCCAGGCATTGCCGGATAAAAAATCACATTTTCATCATCGAAATCATCTTTGTGTTATATAATATAACATTATTCCAATGATCGCCTTAATATTTTACTTACTTATCAGGCTTAATGTAGTAAAATGGACAATAAACCAAAGGATCCATTCTATTTTCTTTCTAAACGAGTTATATTTCCTCACATATTATATTCAAACTATAGTCATTTTGATTTTTCGTTACATTAGACACATTGTCTAATTTCAAAAGTGTATTTTTTACCTGCCTGACGACATAGCGAGGGGGAAGCTTATGGATTGGGAACTTGTATTTACGGTCCGCGATGCGCTGAAAAGACCGCTGTTTGCGGAAGCGGAGCTTATAGGCGGAAAAAACGGCCTGAACCGGGCGATTCGCTGGGTGCATGTGCTGGAAAGTGCCAGTTTTGAAAGGCTGATTCACGGGGAAGAGATGATATTGACTACGGGGATGGGTGTAAGTGTTGATTTGCCTTCCTCCTTATCGTTTATGCACAATTTGATCGATAAGAATGCCGCCTGTTTGTGCATCGAGCTGGGAGAGTATTTCTGCAAAATCCCGCAGGAGATGATCGACCTGGCGAACAGCCACGATTTCCCGCTGATTATTTTCACCCGAACGGTACGTTTCGTGGATATCACGCTTGATCTGCATTCCCTCATCATCAACCGCCATCACCGCATGCTGCAGGAGCTGGAGAGCATCTCCCGTGAATTCCACCGCCTGACGCTGACTTCCCAAGGGACCCTTAAGGTTCTGCAGCTATTATGTAAAAGCACCCGCACGCAAATTGTATATATGCAGCTGCAGGGCAAACCCCTGTTCTTCCCGGCGCTGCCGCCCGAGGATCAGGCCCCATTGCTTCAGTTCTTCGAAGCCTTCAGTGAAGAGATGGAGGGCGTACAGCCCGATGCCGCACCTTACATCCGCGAATTCGGCCATAAGCTGATCGCGCTGAAGCCGGTGGGCGCGCTCGACCAGACCTGGGCTTATATCCTGATGGTCAGCAGCCACAAACCCCAGGAGTTCGACTGCCTGCTGCTGGATTCTGCCTCCCTGTCGATCGCCCAGGAGCTGCTGCGCACACGGTATATGGAGGAACGTAAGCTGTTCTCCGAGAACCTGTGGGTGGATGAGCTGATCAGCGGCCGCACCCAGGATGACAACCGGCTCAAGGGACTGGCGGGACCCGACTTTAATGTCGTGAATGAGCTGCCGTACCGCGTATGCCTGATTGAGATCGAGAATCCCCGCGATGTTAAATGGAACAGCTCGGAGAATGATTGGGAATCCATCACCTTCCATCTGTCGCTCATTCTCCGCTCCATCTTCGAGAAATACTCGCTGCGCCCGCTGATCACACTCAAGAACAACCGGCTCACTGTCATCGCGCTCGATATCCAGTCCAAGCTGCCCGGCAAGCTGCGGCTGCAGCAGGCGCTTGATTCCCTGCTGCATATCCGCTCCGACGAGAAATTGAAGGACCTGCAGCTCGTTATTGGAGTCAGCAAGTCCCACAGGGGCCTGAAACATGCCTATGCCGGTTATCAGGAAGCCGTACAAGCGCTGTCTCTCTATACTTGTTACCAGAAGTCTGTGTTGTTCTACGAAGAGCTCGGCGTATTCCAGCTGCTGCTGAACCTGAATGACGGCAAGACGCTGGAGAATTTCATCCGCAGCTATCTCGGCCCGCTGATCGATCACGACCAGTCTAAAGGGAGCGAGCTCCTGCTGACGCTTCGCGTCTATCTCGACCATGACGGCTCCAAGCAAATCGCCGCCCGCAATTTATTCATCGTCAGACAGTCGCTCTATTACCGGCTGGACAAAATCACTGAACTGCTGGGCGAAGACTTCATGCTGCCGGAGAACCGCATCTCCATCCAGGTCGCCCTGCGTGCCTACCAGTTCCTGTATCCGGAGAAATTCACTCTGCCCAGCTCCCGTTCAGCACAGCTTTGAACGTGTCGATTATAAACTGCACATCCTCATCGGTGGAGGATAACGGCGGTGCGAAGGTAAGCACATTATTGAATCCCGCCACCGTATCTCCGTTTTTGCCGATGATCAGCCCTTTGGATTTGCATTCGGCAATAATGCCTTTGACGACAGCCAGATCGGCAGGCTGCTTGGTGGCTTTATCTGCCACCAGCTCAATGCCGATGACCAGTCCAAAGCTGCGGACATTTCCTACCAGCTTGTGATCCCGCAGCCCGGAGAATGCACCTGCCAGCCTTTGCCCGAGGATTTCAGCACGCTCCACCAAATGCTCCTGCTCCAGAATCTCCAGGTTACGCAGCGCAAGCGCACAGGCCGCAGGATTGCCGCCGAACGTATTCACATGGCGGAAATATCCGTAATCATCACTGTTGTCCTTGAAGACCTCATAAATATCCTTGCGCACCGCCGTTGCCGACAGCGGAAGATAGGCGCTGGTCAGCCCTTTGGCCATCGTCACTATATCAGGTTTGATGCCGAAATTATGATGGCCGAAGTTGCGGCCGGAACGCCCGAAGCCGCAGATGACCTCATCAATAATCAGCAGCACTCCATGCTTGCGGCAGATTTCCTGCACCCGGTCCATATACACCTGATGCGGCACAATGACTCCGCCTCCGGTAATTACCGGCTCCATAATTACCGCCGCAACCGTCTCTGCTCCCTCCCAGACAATCGTATCCTCAATGGCCTGCGCACACTGGAGGTTGAACGCCTCCACAGTCAAGCCGTCAGGACGGCGGTAGCTGTCGGGCGGTGCCACATGGAGGAATCCGCCGGTCAGCGGCTCATATTTATATTTGCGCTGCGCCTGGCCGGTCGCTGACAGCGCGCCGAGCGAGCTGCCATGATAACCGCGGTAGCGGGCAATGAATTTATGCCGGTAATGCTGGCCGATTTGCTGCTGGTATTGGCGGGCCATTTTGAAGGCCGCTTCGTTCGCTTCCGATCCGCTATTGGAGAAGAAAATGACATAGTCGTCGCCCAGCCATTCATTCAACTTCTCGGCAAGCGCGATTGCCGGCCTGTGGCTCTGCGTGAGCGGAAAATAAGGCAGGGTGAGCAGCTGCTGATAGGCCGCATCGGCCAGCTCCTTGCGCCCATATCCGACATTGACGCACCACAGCCCGGACATCCCGTCCAGAAATTTATTCCCGTCAATATCAGTAACCCATGATCCGCTTGCCGTCGCCGCGATCATCGGCGGATGGCTCTCGCTGTAAGGGGTAATGTTATGCCATAGATACTGCTGATCTTTCTTGACGGCCAGCTCACTTTCGTTCTCCAGGCTCTGCACCGCAATCTCTCCTCTCAACATTCCATTGTGGTCAATAACGCGCAGTGATCATTTTCTTGCGGGTGTAGAATTCCACACCGTCACGGCCGTTGGCGTGCAGGTCTCCATAGAACGATTTCTTATAGCCCGAGAAAGGAAAAAAGGCCATCGGTGCAGGCACACCGAGATTCACGCCAAGCATTCCGGCATCAATCTCTTCCCGGAACTCCCTTACCGCCTTGGCGCTGTCCGTATAAATGCAGGCTCCATTGGCAAACGGGGACTGATTCGTTACGTTTATCGCCTCCGCCAGATCCTTGACACGAACCACAGACAGCAGCGGAGCGAAAATCTCATCGCGCCAGATCGTCATTCCCGGCTCTACACGGTCGAAGATGGTCGGCCCGAGAAAGTAGCCCTTGCCTCCCGCCGCTGCATCTTTCCGGCCGTCCCGCACCAGTTCCGCCTTCTCCTGTACACCTGCCTCAATATAAGCCAGCGTGCGGTCCTTGTTCGACTGGCGGATGACCGGCCCGAGAAATACTCCGGCCTCTCTGCCGTCGCCGATCTTCAGCCCGTCGGCCGCCTCAAGGAGACGGCTCACCAGTTCGTCGGCAATCGTCTCCTGCACGACGACCACCGAACAGGCCATGCAACGCTCGCCCGCCGACCCGAAGGCCGCAGCGATAATATTCTTCACCGTATGGTCCAGATCGGCATCTTGAAGCACAATCGAATGGTTTTTGGCTCCGGCCAGTGCCTGCACCCGTTTGCCATGTGCAGTCCCTTGCTTATACACATATTCCGCTACTGGCTGTGAGCCGACAAAGGAAATCGCCTTCACCTCGTCGTGTTCAAGTAATCCACCCACCACATCATGTGCTCCATGCACCACATTCAGCACACCCGGCGGAAACCCCGCTTCCGCAAACAGCTCCGCCAGCCGGTTCATCAGCAGCGGTGTCCGTTCGGAAGGCTTCAGCACAAAGGTATTGCCGCAGGCCACTGCCAGCGGAAACATCCAGCAGGGCACCATCATCGGGAAGTTAAAGGGCGCGATCCCGCCGATCACCCCCAGGGGGTAGCGGTACATGCCCGATTCAATTCCGGTGGCAATATCCGGCAGCTGGCTGCCCATCATCAGTGTGGGGATGCCGGAGGCAAACTCCACACATTCAATACCGCGCTGCACTTCGCCCAGCGCTTCCTCCAGGCTTTTGCCGTTCTCCAGCGTAATCAGCTCAGCCAGCTCATTCCAGTGCTGCACCAGCAGCTGCTGGTACTGGAAGAAATAGCGGGCCCTCCGCGGAACGGCAACCCTTTTCCATGAATGAAATGCCTCTGCCGCAGCTTGCACCGCAGTATCCAGCTCTTCGCGGCTGGAAATCGGCACATAAGCAATCACTTCTCCGTTTGCCGGGTTAAACACTTCCTCCTCCCGCCCGGATGATGACGCCACCCAAACCCCGTTTATATAATTCCTGACTTTTTCAGTCTGCTTCGCCAGCAGAGACATAGCCCACACCTCTTTCACTGTTTCTGGATGCCGATGATAACAGATGACCGCCAGAACGGGCGGCCATCTATCATCAATATGAGGGAAACCGCTTATTTTGCCGCCATTTCAACAATCTCGTTCGTATAGGCTTCTTCCACGTTGGCCGCCTCTTTGATTACACCAAATTTGAGCGCAATGTCTGCCGTCTGCTGGAATGCAGCTGCATCGGTATACCCCAGCTTGGAAACGTCAAAGCCCTCCGGCTGGATCAGCTTGGCAACCTCCGTCATCATCGTAAGCTGATGCTCTCTTGAAGTGCTGCCTTCTTCAGCGAGCTTCATTACACTATCCACAGCCGCCTCAGGATCGGCAATGGCATCTTTCCAGCCCTTCAAGGAAGCGCGGACGAATTTGGCCGCTGTCTCCTTATTGTCTGCAAGCCACTCTTTATTGGCGAACAGATTGTCTTCGAGCATCGCTACGCCTTCATCATTCATATCAATCACATTCAGCTCTTCGGCCTTGATGCCCGATTCCAGCACAACCTGATATTCGTTATACGTCATCGCCGAAGCCGCGTCGATTTCGCCGCCAAGGAATTGGTCCATCGTGAAGCCCTGCTTCGTGAAATTCAGGTCCTTGTTGGAATCCAGCTTGTATTTATCAAAAAGTGCAAGGATTTCAAACTCGTTGCCACCCATCCAGTTGCCGACTTTTTTGCCTTTCAGATCCGCTGCACTGCTGATTCCCGCCTCCTTCTTGGACACCAGCACGAGTCCGCTCTTCTGGTAGATTTGCGCAATCTGCACCAGCGGCATTTCCTGTTCCTGGCTGGTCAGCAGACTCGCCACCCAATCCACGCCGATATCGGCGGAGCCGCCCGCGACCTGTTGCTCAGGCACTATATCCGGACCGCCGGGCAGGATCTCCACATTAAGACCTTCTTCAGCATAGTACCCCTTGTCCTGGGCCAGAAAGTATCCGGCAAATTGGGCCTGCGGCACCCATTTCAGCTGGAGCTTGACCGTCACCGGTTCCGCAGCCGGTTCTGTGGCCGCCGCCGTTTCCGGTGAAGCCGAAGCTCCCGTGCCTGCCGTCGCTTCAGCCGCCGGAGCATTATTATTGTTGTTACCTCCACAACCTGCCAGCAAAGAGATTGCCATGATCATTACCGCCATCAACAGCCCACCGTGAAATTTGCCTTTATTCCCTTTCATCACGCAGCTCCCCCTACCCATTTGAGTTTGTAGTTTGGTGTAACAGATTTAAGATGACGCACGCTGGGAGGAATGCCACTTGATGAATACCTTCTCCAGCCGCTCCACTACCAGATAGAAGATGACTCCGGCTATAGCCGCAAGTACGATGCAGGACCAGCCCAGCGGCATCTTGGCCACCTTGATCGAGTTGGATAGCAGGTAGCCAAGCCCTCTGGAGGAGAAGAAAAACTCTCCGACAATCGCTCCGATCATACTTGCGGTAGCATTGATCTTCAGCGCGGTGAACACATACGGCAGACTGTTCTGAATCCGCAGATAGCGGAACACCGCCGGCTTGCCGGCTGCGTAGGAATGCATTAAATCCAGCGCCAGCGGATCGACTGATACCATCCCTTTATAGGCATTGATAGCCATCGCCGCCATGGTCGTTGCCGTAACGATTGCCGCACGCGAGCCGATCCCGTCGCCGAACCACAGATTCATAATCGGTGCCAGCGCAACAATCGGCACAGCATTCAGTGCAGCGACCAGTGTCAGGCTGCCACCGCCCCAGCGGGGCCAGGCCGTTGCGACCAGGGCGATTAAGAACCCGAAGGCCGAACCAATCAGCATTCCCACCACAGCCTCAGTCAGCGTATAGCCGGTATAGGACAAGAGCAGGCTGAAATTATCCCTAATCGCCTCCGCTATGGCCGAAGGCAGCGGCAGCTGGTATTTTTTCAGATCGAACAGCTTGTGGAATATTTGTGCTTCCCAGAGAACCAGAAAAAGCACACCGGCCAGCAGAGGCAGAATCACGCCAGCGTTCAGCCATTTCACAGAGCGGCGTCCAAGCTTCCGCTTGCTCCGTCCAGCAAATACGCTATCCTTCGTTGTTATACGAGAGGATGTAGCTCCCTCATTCCCTGCAGAAGCTATCAACGTTGCTTCACGCACAGTATTTCCCTCCATTAACGGCGGCCCCCCTTCGGGCGGAATTCAGGCTGCCATGGCGCAATCAGGCGTTCGGCGAGGCTCATCAGCCCGTAGCTCGCCACTCCCAGCAGAGCGCCGACAATTACCGTGGACCAGAACATATACGTATGGGAAGGACCATAATAGAGATTGCGCAGCATGATCACACCAATGCCGTGCTGCGCCCCCATAAGCTCTACCAGAATCGCACCGGTCACGGCAAGCGGGGCTGCAACCTTGAGGCCGCTGAACAGTGCCGGCAGTGCAGCCGGAAAGCGCAGCTTCCAGTACACCGCCCAAGGTTTGGCAGCATAAGAATGCATCAGCTCCAGCGCCGGCAGATCGACGCTGCGCAGACCGCGCAGCATGTTGAGCGCAACCGGGAAAAAGGTAATGTATCCGGAAATAATGATCCGGGACACCTGCTCATCACGTACAATACCGTAAATAATGGGCGCAAGCCCCAGAATCGGGATCATCTGCGAGGCAATGGCATACGGAAAGGCAAGCTGCTCGATCGTCTTCGACAGACTCATCAGCACAGCGAGAACCACACCCGCAGAGGCACCGATCAGAAACCCGACTCCTGCATTGCCAAAGGTAGCTCCCCCCTCCTTAACCAGTGTGCCGCTGTACTTCCATAAGGTAGCCGCCACTTCATGAACATAAGGCAGCTTCGACTGGGCCAGCGGCGTTTGTGCCACATGGAGCAGCATCCAGGAGCCAGCCTCCCACACAATCAGCAGCCCAAGGAGCCAGACGGACAGCGGCAGCACGCGGCTGCGCATAAACGCACTGTTCCCCTTCATCGTTACACCCCTTCAAAGCTGTCGCGGATCGTGGCGATCAGTTCAAAAAACTGCGGGCTGTTTCTCATTTCCGCCGTACGCGGACGCGGCAGCGGAATATCAACAATGGCCGACAGCCTTCCCGGATGGGGAGAAAGCACGAATACGCGGTCAGACAGAAAAATGGATTCAGGAATGCTGTGGGTGACAAAAACAATGGTGCTCTGCACCTTGCTCCAGACAGACAGCAGTTCTTCATTCAGGCGCTCGCGGGTAAACTCATCCAGTGCGGAGAACGGTTCATCCATGAGCAGTATCTCCGGCTCCATCGACAGCGCTCTGGCAATCGCAACCCGCTGCTGCATGCCGCCGCTGAGCTGCCAGGGATATTTGTCCGCGAAGCCTTGCAGCCCGACGAGATCCAGCAGTTCCAGCGCCTTGTCCTCACGGATCGACTTCTTGACGCCCATCAGCTCCAGCGGCAGGGTAATGTTGTGTTTCACCTTGCGCCAGTCATAAAGTACCGGACTCTGGAAAACTATGCCATACTTTTGGGCGAGTCTGGCTTCCTTGGCGCTCTTGCCAGCCACCGTAATGTTTCCGCCGGTTGGTGTAATAAGATCTGCCATCAATCTCAGCAGTGTAGTTTTGCCGCACCCCGATGGACCCAGCAGGGAGACGAATTCTCCTTTGGCAATATCAAGGCTCACCTGATGCAGTGCAAGTACGTCGGCAGTCTCCGCCATATAACGCATTTCAACGTTTTCCAGCTGTATTTCAGGAATTCTTGCCGCTACTAATGACATTTCCAGCTCCCCCTTCATCCCTGAATTTGATCGATTAATGTTAATTAACATAACGCAATTTCTTATTAAATGCTGACTTTCTTTTCGAAATGTAGTATTAACTAACATGGTACACTTTGCTCCCGGTACACTCACTAGACAAATAGTAAAATTGCATCTGTGAAATTCCGTCACTTTGTCTAGGAGAGGCGCTTTCATTGTTAATAATGAAGAAATATGCCGATAAAAGAAGGTAGCGGTATTCACGCTTCACTGCGTTCAATCCCGAATGTTATCCATGAAGATATGTGGTACTATTTATCTATATTCTTGCTGAAACAGGAGACAATACGTGATGTTTAATGCTTATAATAACGCCTCATGGCTATATGCCCCGTTGTCCCTGCTCCCATGGCCAACCTCGGCAGCCCACACTACCTGGAGGCCCGGCCGATGGAAGCTATGATCTCGAATTATATTATCATTGTCTCCATCTCCGGTGTGCTGAGCGCACTTCTCGCGCTGTTCGCCTATTACAGAAGAACGGATTTCTCCGGAATCAATGCCTTCATTCTCAGCTCCATCACTTCCGCGATCTATACCTTTGGCTTCGCGCTGGAATTGTCGGGCAGCACCATGCAGGAGATTGGCTTTTGGGTCAAGGTGGAGTATCTGGGAATGCCCTATATCGCTCCTTCCAGCCTAATTATGATCATGCATTTCGTCGGCCTGGACCGGCTGGTTAAGAAAGGGCTGCTGACCGCGCTGTACTCCATCCCCTTAATCTCTACCGTGCTCGTATGGACCAACGATTATCACCATCTGTTCTATCAGTCGATGCATTTCCGGGAGGGTGCCCCCACCCCGCTGATCGACATCGTAATGGGACCTTGGTATATTGTGCAGGGCAGTTTGACCTTCGGCTGCATGCTTGCGGGAATGTGTCTCATTCTCTGGCAATGGAACCGGATGAAGCGGGTCTACCGCCGGCAGATGATGACGATCTTCATCGGACAGTTCCTCCCGGCTTTGGGAGCCTTCCTATATTTAATGAACATGACCCCTTATGGAATGGACCCTGTGCCGGTGATTATGAGCGTGACTTCGACCCTCTATATTTGGGCAATTCTTTCCAGGGGCATGCTTACCGCGGCCCCCATCGCCCGGGAGAATTTGTTCGAGAGCATGCGTGACGGAGTGCTGGTCACGGACCGCAAAGATACGCTCGTCGACTATAACCGTGCTGCCACGGAAATGCTGGAAGGCCTGGATTCATCGGCCATCGGCAGACCGCTCGCCCAGCTGTTCCTGCCTGCGGGCAAAGACGCTGTAGATTATGTAATGAATTCTGACCCTCTGCTCAGCGAGGAACGCGAGCTGGCCTGGAATATCAACGGGGAGACCAGCTATTACCAGGTCAGATCCTCTCCGGTGCAGAAGCATGACGGTCATCTGGCCGGGCGGATGATTATGCTGATCGATGTGACAGAGCGGACGCTGCTCCAGGCCAAGCTGCTGCAGCTCGCCACTGTCGACAGCCTGACCGGCATCTATAACCGTACGCACTTCATGGAGCGGAGCCGGTCTCTGCTGGAGGAAGCAGTTGGCAGCAAGCGCCCCTTGTCCATCATTCTGCTCGATATCGACTTTTTCAAGAGCATCAATGACCGCTACGGACATCAATATGGCGATATGGCGCTCCAGCATATTGTCGGCGTATGCAGCAAGCATGTGCGCGAAGGGGATATTTTCGGACGTTACGGAGGTGAAGAATTCGTCATTTGTCTGCCTGACACTTCCTTGAAGCAGGCGGCTCTGCTCTCCGAAGCTATCCGTGACAGCATTGAGCACAGCGAAGTCAGCACCTCGTCCGGTCCGGTCCATGTGACGGCAAGCTTCGGGGTGGCGGAGGCGTTCAGGGAACCTACTTCGCTTGAAGAGCTGCTCTCTGAAGCGGATCATGCGCTCTACAGCTCCAAACGCAACGGACGCAATACCGTACATTTATCTAGCGGAGGTTCGATCACCCCCTTTACACCTGTTTAAACGAACAGCCCTGTTCTCCGGCAAGAAGCCGTTTAGAGAACAGGGCTGTTATCTCATCAATCTGCAACACAATGAACCCGCCAGTGCGTGGCAGGGTCTGAATATAATCAGTAGAAAATATGAATATTGCAGTTAACGCCGCTTCGCGCCTGCCATGAAATATTCCACACCCTGCAGCAAATCCCCAGGCAGCTCTTCAAGCTGCAGATAGGTCTTCAGCTCCAGCACCACCCGTTCCCGGTTGTGTCCGAACACATCGACGATCCGGGCCAGCCGTTCCCAGGGAGCCAGATCCTCCCGGAACTCCTGCCTGGTCATCGGCAGCCCATGCGACTCCACATACCAGTCCGCATCATAGCGGTAGGCAATGTCCAGCAATCTTAAGAACCCGGTGCTGCTGTATTGGCGCGGTCCGCCATACACAGCAGGGCCTAGAGCATCGCCCAGAAAAAGCACCTTGTCTTCCTTAACGTAAAGCACACAGGAGTCCGGCGAATGGTCGCCGCCCACATGGACCACTTCACAGACAACTCCGCCCAAATCGACCGTGAGGCTGCCGGTAAACACAATATCCGGCTTGACGACAGTTACCTCTCTTGCCTCGCCGTACTCCAGGCGGATATGTTCCGCACTTTCTTCACTGATCGTGCCACTCTTTACAAGCTTCTCCAAGCCTTCTTCTCCCCAGTTCAGCCCGGTCAGGCTCTCCAGCACTTTCGCCGTCTCTTCATGGGCAATAGCTGGGGACTTCCAGGATGAGAGTCCGAAGGTGTGATCCCAGTGCCAATGGGTCAGAATCAGCATGTCTGGCTGCCTGCAGCCGCGTCTAGCCAGTTCTTCCCGAAACAGCGCTGCATGGGCCGGCGAATTGCCGGCATCCATCAGAAGTGTACGCCGTTCCCCTATAATTGCTGCCAATACCGGACGATCCGTGTCATGCTCCGGATGCATAATCAGAATATGACGGCTAAGCTGCTCGAACTTGTGCTCCATCTCGTGCTCCCCCTTGCAATATACATCTGACTGAAAATAGGCCGGACTACAAAGTATATCCGGACGTTCTTTTGGTGATAACAGCACCCATAGCGGTATTTCCGGCCTCGTTCGTTTCAGGCCATCTTTAATCTTCATGTTGCCTCAATTACGGACATTAATCAACAGGCCTTGTTTGCTAAAGAGGGTTTTAAGTTTAATAAGAGTTAGCTGATCTGTTCGGGTCAGGTACGGATATACTGACAAGGAGGAGATTCCATGATTAAGATCGGGCTAACCGGCTTCGGTGACCACGAAGAGCTTTACGGCAAAATCAAGCCCGCTGACCGGCTCCCTACCTATAGCGCGCATTTTCCGATTGTGGAGATTGACAGCTCCTTTTATGCCGTGCAGCCAGTCAGAAATTACGCCAAATGGGTGAGCCAGACGCCGGATGCCTTCCGGTTTATCGTTAAAGCCTATCAGGGAATGACCGGACATTTACGCGAGAAAAAGAATTATTACGACACTCCGGAGGAAATGTATCAGGCTTTCCACACCTCTATTGAGCCAGTCCGGGCAGCCGGGAAGCTTGCGATGGCCCTCTTCCAGTTTCCGCCGTGGTTCGACTGCACCAAAGAAAACGTGCAGTTTCTGCGTGAGGCCAAGCAGCGGATGCTGGATGTGCCTTCCGCCATCGAGTTCCGCAATGACTCCTGGTACAGTCCGGAAATGCAGGCCAAAACCCTGCAGTTTCTGGAGCAGGAGGGCTGGATTCATACGGTGGCCGATGAACCCCAGGCCGGATCAGGCTCGGTTCCGATTGTGCCGGTGGCCACATCGCCGGATATCACCTACGTGCGGCTGCATGGCCGCAACGCCCAGGGCTGGAGCCAGAGCAGCCATCCGAATTGGCGGAGCCTGCGCTACTTGTACCGCTACAGCACAGAGGAGCTGACCGAGTGGCGGGACCGGCTGCTTGCGCTGGAGCAGTCCTGCCGGGAGCTGTACGTGGTCTTCAATAATAACTCCGGTGGTGACGCCACCGATAACGCCAAAGAGCTGCAAGCGCTGCTCGGAATCGACGGCGGACTGGCCCCGCGCCAGCTGGACTTATTTTCATGAGCACCAGATGTGTACATATCCTCTCTTCTGCTCCTTACTGAAGCACGACAACAATCGTATTTATCCATTCATATCATAATTTTAAAGGAGGCCAAACGGAAATGAAGAGAAACCATACGATGATGCAGTTTTTCGAATGGCATGTCGCCGCGGACGGGAACCACTGGAAACGGCTGGCTGATGCTGCCACCGAGCTGAAGGCCGCCTATATTGATTCTGTCTGGGTACCGCCGGTAACCAAGGCTGTCTCTGGCGAGGATACAGGCTATGGTGTCTATGATCTATACGATCTGGGCGAATTCGACCAGAAGGGGACCATCCGGACCAAATACGGCACCAAGCTGGAACTGGTGGAGGCGATTGCCGAATGCCAAAAGAACGGCATCGCTGTTTATGTGGATCTGGTGATGAATCATAAAGCGGGCGCCGACGAGACCGAAGTGTTCCAGGTGATCGAGGTTGATCCGAACGACCGCAACAAGGAGATTTCGAAACCGTTCGAGATTGAAGGCTGGACCAAATTCACCTTTCCCGGACGTGGAGACCAGTACTCCGCCTTTAAATGGAACCACACTCATTTTAACGGCACCGATTTCGATGCCAAGGAAAGCCGGACCGGCGTATTCAAGCTTGCCTCCGACAACAAGAGCTGGAACCCGAATGTGGATGACGAGTTCGGCAACTATGATTATCTGATGTTCGCCAACATCGACTACAGCCATGAGGAAGTTAGGCATGAGATGCTGGAATGGGGCAAATGGCTGGTCGACACGCTGCAGTGCAGCGGATACCGGCTGGACGCCATCAAGCATATCAATCATGAATTCATCAAAGAATTCGCTGCCGAAATGGGTAAAAAACGCGGTGAGGACTTCTACATTGTCGGCGAATTCTGGAACTCGAATCTCGAGGCCTGCCGGGAATTCCTCAACACGGTGGATTATCAAATCGACCTGTTCGATGTATCGCTTCACTACAAGCTGTATTCGGCTGCACTGGCGGGCAGGGACTTTGATCTGACCCAAATCTTTAACGATACGCTCGTCCAGACCCACCCTGGCAATGCCGTAACTTTTGTTGACAATCATGATTCGCAGCCCCATGAAGCGCTGGAATCCTGGATCGGCGACTGGTTCAAGCAAAGTGCCTATGCCCTGATCCTGCTGCGGCGTGACGGATACCCGGTTGTCTTCTACGGTGATTATTATGGCATCGGCGGACCAACTCCGGTGGAAGGCAAGAAAGCCGCCATTGATCCGCTGCTCTACACCCGGTACCATAAGGCATACGGAGAGCAGGATGATTATTTCGACCACCCCAATACGATTGGCTGGGTGCGGCGCGGTGTGGAAGAAATCGAAGGCTCCGGCTGTGCCGTAGTCATCTCCAATGGAGATCAGGGGGAGAAGCGGATGTTCCTCGGCGAGGAACGCGCAGGCGAAGTTTGGAAGGATTTCACCCATAACCGCGAGGACAATATAACCATCGGTGAGGATGGCTGGGCGGTTTTCCCGGTAAACGGCGGAAGTGTCTCTGTCTGGGCTCTGCCCGATAACGGCGACAAGGAGCCCGATCCGGCATAAAGCATCTATTTAATAAAAGAGGTGAACTACGCGCCGTACCGGCAGCCGTTAGTTCACCTCTTTGTTATATACGTTGACGTTCCGGTTCAACTGAGTTTATAGCTCAGCATATATTCTGTAAGCGGTCCGTCAAGATCAAGCTGCGGATCATTAACAGTCCATTCCCCCGCAATGTCCAGTTCACGGCAGGCAAGCCCGAAATTGCAGGCGGCAATCCCGATATCAATCCGCTGCATCTCAAAGCCCAGCTTGTTGCCGCTGTAATTCGGCGTATGCTGCAGGTAGAAATGGGCCTGCTTCCGGTCCGGAGAGACTACCACTCTCCAAGGCTGTTTATTTGAAGCGGAAGGGCCGAGCCGGACCATTTCCAGCGGGGGCGCAAGCTTCCCGGCTGACTCGGGAGCGAGCATATTGCCAAATTCGGTGTCGTAGAACAGATCCCGCCAAGGCTTCTTCTGATCAGCTTTGACGACATAGCGCATCGTGGCATCCAGCAGCCGCTGCTTCTCCCGTGCATACCCCAGCGGCGTGATGCAAGGAATAATCTCGCCCTGGGCAAGCTCGATTTCGCGGGCAAAGGTCTTGCGGTTGAACGTCCCGCCAAGCCAGCAGGTGCCAAGTCCCAGGCTGGTGGCATAGAGAATCAGCCTATGAAACACATACCCGAATTCCAGCAGCGCCAGTTTGTCGTTCCTGACCTTGCCGACCAAGTACGCCTGCGGATTCTGGATGATACCGTAAGCCCCCAGCTTCACGTTTTTTCCGTCCTCTGTCCCGCTTTTGGCCCAGACCCACTCAATTCCCGGCTTTCCGCCAAACGGCCCATGCAGATTATCCTCCTGGCTCAGATAATCCATTATGGAAGCATGGACGGCCTCCCCGATCGGTGTGGCTTCATAAGTCCGTACAGATTTACGCTTCTCGATAATATCCATAACCGGAATTCCCATCTGATGTCCCTCCCCTTCATTATTTTAAAAAAGATGGCGCCTGTGGAAACAGGAGCCATCCAAGTGATGATGGATACTTATGATTGCTTATTCTGCAATCTTAATAAGATCTTAATAAGAGCAAAGGTTTAGTTAGTTATATTTTTCACATACTAATATTAACATCTATAGACCATGCTGTATAGACGCAGAGCCCGCCTTAGGGGGAATTTCAATACGCCGGTGACGGCTGCTTCTGCACCCAAAAAGAGGACTCCCTCACGGCAAAGGATGTCCTCTTTTTGGGTAAGCTGTTTACTTGGCTTCGGGTGCGTACTTATACGCGGATGTCAAATCTTCCTTCGCTGTCCGTAGTGGCAGCAGCGATCTCTTGCGCGCTTGCCGCAGCAAGCGTATTGCTGTTTGCAGGTTTCTCAGGTGGTGTGCTGCTGCTGTTTGCGGAAGCGGAGCTGTTCTTGGATTTCTGGGCAATTTGCGCATCGATCTGCTTGATCTGCTGCTCAATTTGCTTGGTCTTGGTTTCCTTTGTCTTCTCGTCGTCCTTGCTGGCCCCGATCTTCTCCAGGTCGGCTTGCAGCTTCGCTTTTTGCTTCTCCAGCGCACTTGTATCGGTAGCACTGGAAGCAGTATAGGAAGCGGAAGATGTAGATGATGCGGATGAAATATTCATTCACATTCCTCCTTTCACCTCTACACTATAATCCTTCCACCCCAAAGGAACGTTAAAATGCGCTGAAGGTTTGCTGAAAGTATTCGAAGCTATGAATTGGATTAGACCTTGCTCTGACCACTCTCATCCACTGCCTGAGCCGTTTTTGGCCGGGTTTTGCGGTTGACCAGCGTTACGCTAAGCAGAATAATCGCCAGACCGGCAAGCGTATTGGCATAGACCGGTTCATTCAGGAAGATTACACCCCACATCAGCCCGAACACGGGGACCAGAAAGGTAACGCTGACGGTCTTGACCGCGCCGACACTTTGGATCAGGTGAAAATACAAGAGATACGCCACGGAAGTGCAAATGAATGACAAACCGAGTACGGAAAAAACCGCTGCCGAAGACGGCAGCTCCCGGGGGGCAAAAATTACCGCCAGCGGCAGCAGCACTACAGCCGCCCCGAGCTGCTGGCCTGCAGCAAGCGCCAATGGCGCAAGGCCACGGCCCACGCGTGCAGCGTATAATCCCCCGAAGCCGTAGGCAAGTGCAGCTCCGAGAGAGAAAAACACAGACAACAGAACCTTGCCGGAGAGCGGCACCGGACTCCATCCGACCAGCACTGCTACGCCGAGCAAGCCGATCACGAGTCCTATAGACTTGGACAGTCCCGGCTTCTCCTGTTGCGTTCCCCAAGCAGCAAGTGCAGCGAACATCGGTGTGGTGGCATTGAGGATGGCTGCCAGCGAAGCGCTAAGGTGCAGCTCGGCCATGCAGATCAGTGTGAAGGGCAGCGCGGCATTAATGGAGCCCAGCACAAGGAACTGCTTCCAATGCTGCCAGATCCCCAGCTTCCGCTTGGTGACCGCTGCAAAGAGCAGCAAGGTTGCTGCTGCCAGCGTAACGCGCAGCTCTGTCGTAACAACAGGCCCCAATTCGGGAGAAGCAATTCTCATAAACAGAAAGGAAGCGCCCCAGGAAAAGGCCAACAGCAAAAGAATGGAGAAATCCTTACGGCTCATTTCTTCTCCCCTCTCTTGCAGAGCAGCAGATAGGACAGGATAGAACAAACCCCGGCACCCGCGATCACGATCGCCATCGGCAGCGCCGTTTCGTCACCCCCAAGGCCGACCAGCGGAGCGACACAGCCGCCAAGCAGCAGCGGCAGCAGACCCAGCAGCGCTGAAGCGCTGCCTGCGGTTTCTCCCTGATCCTGCATCGCCAGCGAGAAGCTGGTAGTGCCCACCATTCCCACACTGGAAACCACAGCGAACAGGCAGATCAGGATGGGAAGGAGACCGCCTCCCGCCAGAATAGTGATCAGCAGCACAACACCTCCCAGTGTGCAGAGCAGGAGGCCGCTGGCCAGCAGCTTCGCTTCGCCCAGCCGTCCGGACAATCTTCCGGCAATCTGGCCGGACATAATAATCCCCAGCCCGTTAACGGCAAAGATCAGACTGTACATTTGCGGAGACACTCCAAAAATATTTTGCAGCACAAATGAAGAGCCGGAAATATAAGCGAACATCGCCGCTGTAACAAACCCTTGAGAGAGTGCATAACCTATAAACTTCCTGTTGCGGAGCAGATCACGGAAGGTGCGCAGCGTGCCTAACAGCCCGCTTTTTACGCGCCGCTCCTTCGGCAGCGTCTCCGGCAGCCGCAGCAGAATGGTGGCGCAAAAGAGCAGCCCGGCTGCAAATAATACAATGAATACGCCCTGCCAGGTCGTTATTCTCAGCAGCTGCCCGCCGATAACGGGAGCGAATATGGGCCCCAGACCATTGACGATCATCAGCAGCGAGAAAAACTTCGTGAGTTCGGAGCCGCTGTACAGATCGCGGACCGCCGCCCGGGAGATGACCACCCCTACCGAGCCGGCCAGGCCCTGGATAAAGCGCAGCCCGACCAACAGCCCGATCGAGGGGCTGAAGGCGCAGAGCAGCGAGGATACCGCATAAATCAGCATGCCGATGAGCAGCGGACGGCGGCGCCCGTGGACATCACTCAGAGGCCCTGCCACAAGCTGCCCCAAGGCCAGCCCCAGCAAAAAGAAGGTCAGACTGAGCTGTACCAGCGCTGCGCTGGTGCCGAAATGTTCGCCAAGCGCGGGAAGCGCAGGCAAATACATATCGATGGACAGCGGACCAATGGTGGCAATAGCCCCCAGAATGACAGCAAGCTGAAGCCGCTGTTTCCGCGATGGGCCTTCTGCGGCCAGCGAATTCTTATCGTTTTGTATTTTGATCATGGTAAATTATTGTCAACCTTTCCGCAGCAGGCCTCAGGCCAGTTTTTTTGTATTCTTCATACTACCTGATGCGGGGCATGTTGTTCAATGTTTTTCCCTATTTATCCCATTGAACTTTCAGTGCATGTACAGGTCGCCCGTCCATAGTGATAGGCAGTCCTGCATTATCTATGTACCTCAGAAGCAACGGCTTTCCGGTGCGGGTTGTATTCGGCGTAGGCTCCGGTTATGTGTCTGTAATCCAGCGGGGCATCCTCGATGATCGCTTTGCGTTTGGCTTTCAATACAATTTGCTCGATATCAGCAAGGCTGCAGCCCGCCAGCAGTTCAGCCATCCGGCGGGACAGCTCCTGCGCCTCCGGTTCAGAACCGACAAACAGCCCAATATACTGAAGCCGGTCTTCCTCCGTCGGCAGCGAATACGTCATTTTCGTATCAAACCGCCGCCACACCGCAGGGTCCAACTCTTCCTCCAGGTTGGTAGCGGCGACAAAAATACTTTCGCCATGAAACTCATCCAGGCATTGCAGCAGCGTGTTGACCACCCGTGCCATCTCCTTCACCTCATCGCCGGAATCACGCATTCGGCCTAGCACATCGAATTCGTCCAGAAACAGCACACAAGGTGCAGCATTGGCATAGTCAAATACCTTCCGCACATTGCTTCCGGTCTCACCAAGATGGCTGTGAATAATCGTATCCAGGCGGACCAGAACAAGCGGAAGCTCCAGGCGGTGCGCGATATAAAATGCGGTCAGCGTTTTGCCGGTGCCGGGAGGACCGAACATCACCATTTTGCTCGGCATAGGCACATCCTCCGCCTCAAATCTTTCTTTCATGCCCTGGATCGTAATAAATTCATCCACAATGGCCCGGTTGACCCCATTCAGAATGATGCGCCGCACCTTGCGCCCGCATTCCTTTGGTGTATATACGGTTGCCATATCCAATCCCTTGGCCCGGGGCAGCCGGGCGGGGTTGCTGTTCTTTTTGCTGCTGTTCACGTTGGGTAGACTCCTTACATTCATGATATTAAATAGTAACAATTACGATTAAAGTCCATCGTACCAAAAACCGGAGGAATTTGCTACACCCTATGGCTATCTGCAGGCAAAAACCAGAACGCTGCCGGAGGATTAGATGGATTTAAACAGAAATAAAG
Source organism: Paenibacillus sp. FSL H7-0357 (assembly GCF_000758525.1). Taxonomy (NCBI): domain Bacteria; kingdom Bacillati; phylum Bacillota; class Bacilli; order Caryophanales; family Paenibacillaceae; genus Paenibacillus; species Paenibacillus sp. FSL H7-0357. The sequence goes on from NZ_CP009241.1 coordinate 7,300,282, forward strand.
GGACGCACGTGTGTGCGTCCGTGTCCGGAAAGTGTATTCCTGGCTCTCAGCATAAACGGACCGAGTTGCACTTATTTTGGGCTTTTAGCCTGTTACAGTAGGGAAACGGACTCCAGTGCAGTTATTTCTCCCTGATGGCCGTTTTTAGATAGAATGCAGAGCAGATAAGGTCCACTGGATCCGAAAAAGAAAATAAACAGGGGTTTTACTCTCCTTAGCGTCTCCTGAGTCCGGTACGAGTAAACGAACCCGCTGAGGGCTTTTAAGGGACCCTATTTCTGTACTAAATCCCTGCTTCCCCAGAGCCCTTCCAGTTTGAAGACATGCTCTAGCAGGCTGGCTTGCGCAATATCATGACAGCAAAAACCGCCCGCAGGAGCTTCTAAGCGACATTACGTCACTTATCAGCGGCCCCGCAGGCGGTTGTAGTTGTAGCCTTCCTGAAATTATTTGCTGTTCCGGTTCAGCCAATCACGGGCTGCTTCAGCCTCGGCCGCGCTCAGGCGGTGCCCCTGATTACCCCAGTGGGAGGTAACTTCAGCCCCCGCCCCCTGCAGCAGCTGCTCCAGCTCCCGCGTTTCTTCTGCCCGGATCAGCGGATCATTGGTGCCTGCACCGATGAAGACCGAAACGCCGTTAAGCGAAGGGATCGCAAGCCCCCGGAGCGGCACCATCGGATGCAGCAGCACTGCCGAACGGAACAGGTTTCCGTAATGAAATAGCAGGCTGCCGGCGATATTCGCTCCATTGGAGTAGCCGACGGCTACGAGATTGTCTGCATCGAAACCGTACTGCGCCGCAGCTACATCCAGGAACTGCTTCAGCTCATGGGTGCGGAAGATCAGGTCCTCTTCATCAAAGACACCTTCAGCCAGACGGCGGAAGTAACGCGGCATGCCGTTCTCCAGCACATTTCCCCGGATACCCAGTACAGAAGCGCCGGGAGCCAGCAGCTCCGCCAGCGGCAGCAAATCCTGCTCGTTTCCACCTGTGCCATGGAATAATACTAGTGTTGGTTGGTTGGCGTCTGTTCCTTTGCGATAAACATGAATCATCCCTGCTTCACCTCAATTTCCCGGATTTCAAAAGGGCTCAAATTCTCTTCGATCAGGGCACGGTGCGGTTCAAACCATGCCGGAAGCATCAGCTTCTGGCCCAGCGCATCCGGAGCCTCGTCATTGGCGAACCCTGGAGGATCGGTAGCAATCTCGAACAGGATTCCGCCTTCTTCACGGAAGTAGATGGCATTGAAGTATTGGCGGTCCTGTACCGGAGTGGGCTGGTAGCCGTGGCTTTGCACATGGCGTCCCCATTCCAGCTGCTCGGCATCATCTTTAGCGCGCCAGGCGATATGATGAACGGTTCCCGAGCCTCCGGCTCCTTGCGGCACCGGCGAGTCTTTAAGATCAATAATGTTGCCGAGATCGGCAGTAGAGCCGTAACGGATATAACCGTCTCCCTTGGCGATCAGCTCCATTCCGAGTGTACGGGTAAGTGTATCAGCTGTTTTTTCGGGATTTGTACTGTAGAGCACAGCCCCGCCAAAACCTTTAATGGCATGCTCCGCAGTCACTCCGGCAAAGGACCAGGTACTCCGCGGACCTGCTTCGCGTTCCACCAGCTCAATCCGCAGTCCATCGTAATCGCTGAAAGACAGGTAAGACTCAGAGATCCGGGTTACATGGGTAACCGGAATCTGATATGCGGCAAGCCGCTGCTCCCAGAAAGCCATCGAACCAACCGGAATCGCGTAAGTGGTTACGCCAACCTGCCCGCCGCCAATCCGGCCTTTGCGCCCTGTCGACCAAGGAAAGAAGGTAATAATGGTGCCCGGTGCACCCTGCTCATTCCCGAAATAGAGGTGGTAAACCTCGGGGGCGTCAAAGTTAATTGTCTTTTTTACAAGCCGCAGGCCGAGAATTCCGGCATAGAAATCGGCATTACGCTGAGCATCTCCGACAAAAGCTGTAATATGGTGAATCCCTGCAGTTTGAAGTGTCATTATAAGTCATCTCCCTAAGGTTTTTTTTAGATGATAAGTTTGAATAGATGAACATCTGGCGTATAATCCGATTTAGTTAAAAAACAGGGCATCCAGCGAAATCGAACCTGCTCCGGTCAAAGCCACACCTACTGCGACTACGAGCACCGTTAATGGAAACTCGATTCCGTTGGCCGTCGACCAAAATCCGTTCGGAGCATGAACCTTGATAATCGCGCCGAGCATCGTTGCGGCAATCAATACTGCGGCTACAGGAGTCAGGAGTCCGGCTGCGAACAGCAAGCCTCCGACAAGCTCCAGCATTCCTGCCAGCACGGCCATCGCGACCCCCGGCTTAATGCCGATGGATTCCATCCAGCCGCCCGTGCCCTTTGGACCGTATCCTCCGAACCAGCCAAACAGCTTCTGTGCCCCATGTCCGATAAAAGCAATCCCGATCACCAATCTTATCAATAACAACCCTACACTAACCATTTTATACCCTCTCCATTCTCTTGAATTTAATTATCTTAACCTTAAGATATTAGCTAAAAAAATATAGTTGAACCTTGTACTTGCTGCTGGCCTGGTAAACGCTGATAAGCAAGCTTCCCGCCCCGTTCTTAGGAGAACGCCGCTAACCTAAATGCCTTTACCAAGCTTCTTTAGTAATTCTATTGCCTGTTCCTTCTCCTCCTGATTCAAACCGCCCATCATCCCGTGAATAGAAGAAACATGGCGGGGGAAAATATCGTCAAACAGCTCGCGGCCCGCTTCGGTAATCTCCGCATAAGTTACGCGCCGGTCATCGCTGCAGGGAACGCGCTTCAGCAGTCCTCTCTTCTCCAGCTTGTCGATATTGTAAGTGATGCTCCCGCTGGTAACGAGAATCTTCTCTCCGATCTGCTGCAGCGGAATCCGCGTTCTATGATAGAGCACCTCGAGGATCATAAACTCGGCAGAAGCTAAACCATGGCTCTTCATATCCTTTACTGCCAGATCCATCAGGCTCTTATAAGCTTTGGACAAGACCACGAACAATTTCAGTGATGAAGCCTGCTCCTGATCCGATGCGCCAGCCGTCTTGCTGATCAACTCATTGTAGTCACTCATATTGTACACCTCCAATGCTTTCGGCATTTATCTTTAAGTTAATTATCTTTAAGTTAAGATAAATATAATCCTGCGCGGGAAATTTGTCAACAGTTTTTATTTCCTTCAAATCTATAAAACAATCTTGATCTGCAGATGATCTCCTATTAACTCGGCACTGACCGTTCCGCGTAATTTATCTGTCAGTATTTTGACTATCGACAATCCTAATCCTGTACTTCCCGCGCTTCGTGATACATCTGAAGTATAGAAGCGGTCAAATAACCGCGCCGGATTAATGTCTTGTGAACTGGATATTGCATTTGTCAAAATCAATTCTGTTCTACCATTATTCAGAAGGGTGATCCTGATATCACTCATGGCATACCGCGCCGCATTGTCGAGCAAATTCTGTAAAATACGCCGCAGCATCTCTTCGTCAGTCCAAACAAATACGCTTTCTTCCGGGAGTGATATCTGCGGATGCAAGCCCCTCTGCTCAAACATCGTTGCACATTCTGCAACGGTATCCATGATTACATTAGAGTAATTAACATTTCGAAACTCCGGTTGAATATGCTCTGAATCAAGTACAGCCAATTCATAAAATGACTTGATCAAGGTTTGTAAATGATTTGCTTTTCGTAAAGTAATGACGATTTGCTCACGCTGCTCTAAAGTTACATGTCCTTTTTGCAAAAGCTGAAGGTAGCCGATCATTGAGGTTAGCGGTGTCCGCAGATCGTGCGAGATATTCGCTATGGATTCTTTCAAGTGTTTTCCGCTTCTGATCATATTAAACCGAAGTTCGCGCTGCTTGGTCAGATTCTTATTAATTTCTGCAGCCAGCAGGGTGACATCCTTATCAATCAATGAAATGTCCAGCTTCTTATCCATATTTCCGGCTGACAATTCTATCAATTGTTTTGTGATATTGCGTATTTGCTTTCTAAGCGAAAAGAGGCGGAACATAAGTGTTACAAGCATTATCGCTAATAGGATAATAATATACAGCATCTATTATAGCGCCTCTTTCCCCGTTTTTATCTTAATTCACATGTATTGAATCTCTGAAATGAAAGTGAGATGAAAAAAAGCAGATATACCAGCCCTGAGAGTAAAATTTCTGAAACTTGTGCTGTGGAAAGCGAATAGGCCAATGATGTTCTAATTTGATTCATAGGTAAAAAACGCAACCAAGGCAACGAATCATACCACCCCATAGGTCCAGCATAGGCGATGCACATGGCACTTACAAAAAGAACAATCATAGAGACAGAAACTGTTCTAGCCGAGTCCCGGAATATGAATGCAAAAAAAATGCAAACAGAAAACACCGCACTATTAAGTAATACAGAAAAACCAACCACACGCAGGATATACAATACATCATTATTCCAAGAGTCTCCCCATCCCAGCAAAAAAGACATTCTTATGCTTCCCACAATGGGACTTATCAGCATTAAAATGTTGAAAACGGCTAAATAAATGAGACATTTACTAATAAAGATCTTTATTCTGGAATGGCCTGCTACAACCTCCAAATGTATCGTACGATTGGTGAAATCCTGTCCAATCAGTAAAGCTGCGATAGCAGAGAACAAAACCAGCCAAATGGTGGAATCATAGACCATTGCAGTGAAGATACCTATAGCATCTACACGTGTAGTCAAATCGGCAACATAACCTTTGCTGGCGAATACTCCATAAATTATACATAGCAGCGAACAACCGATAAAAAATTTATTATATTTTAAACGGTACCATTCCATTTGCATAAGATTATTCATTGTATCCCCCTTTAATGTAACTCTGAACGATTGAAAATCTTGCTTGCAGCGAAACACAAAACCGCAAGAAAAATCATCCCGACAAGCAGCGCTGCTCCTAATGATGAAGAATGCTCTATTAAAAGTCTCAACTGTCCCAAAGGAATAAACCTTGCAATCTCTTTTGCATGTGGACCATTCAGCAGGAATATAGTTAGAAAATATAGCAACGCCGGGATTGATAATGTGTTCCCGACATCTTTGCATGTAAAGGCTACTATTAGAGAAACTCCGCACATCGCAGCATTTAGTACAGCTGTTGTAAAAAATAAAGAAATTAGATAATCAAGATCTGACCAGAATGAAGAATGTCCCCATCCGTGAATAAACGTGTTTATAGAAATGATCAGAACCGGTTGCATTAATAAAATGATGTTTGATCCGGCTATAAATACTATGGCTTTGCTAAAAAACACATGATAGCGTTTATGCCCTGCACATATTGTCTGGTAAAGCGTATGGTCGGCAAGATCTTTTCCGATATAAAGGGCTCCGAATACACTTGTCAACAGCATTAATATGGGTGCGTTATACAAAGATGCAAAGATACTTTCATACCCGCTTAGTCCCCCTTGATCAAGCATAAGGAAGCTTCCAAGGACTATTGACAGTCCCAGCAGGACGAAAAAACTTCTATCATGCTTCAGCTTGTACATTTCAGCTTTAATGAGACAATACATTGTTTTCTCCCCCAATACGGTGGAGGAAGTAACTTTCCAGCGTATCACCAGCCAGTGCCATTCCGGTTATCAGTACACCTTCCTTCATAAGCACCGCAGAGATAGCCTCCATGTCATCCAAGTGATCGTACAATTTAATAGTGCCATCAGGCATTACCTGATACTCTTTTATGCCCAGCTGACTCTCTAATGCGAGCAATGCATTCTCAACCTTATTGGTTTGCAGCGCAATATGGCGTTTACACTTTTCATTCAGCTGATTTTGCGTTAATTCTTCTATCAGGGTACCTTTATTAATCAATATGTATTGCGACACCGTTTGATAAAGCTCATTAAGGATATGACTGGATATTAATATCGTTGTACCGCGTTCCTCATTCAAGCGCTTCAGTAAAATTCGCATTTCAGCAATCCCCATGGGGTCAAGGCCATTAATGGGTTCATCTAAAATGAGTAATTCAGGATCATGAAGTAATGCAATTGCAATACCCAACCGCTGCCGCATTCCCAAAGAAAAATTACGGACAGCCTTCCTTCCTATACTACTGTCATTCAGACCGACCAGCTCCAAAGTTTCCTTGATTACCTGTTTATCAGGTATACCACGCTGAATACGCTGAACCTCCAAATTCTGTACAGCAGTCATATTGGGGTAAAGCGCGGGTGTTTCGACCATGCAGCCTATTCGTTTACGTTGCTCTTGCAGAGCCTGTTTTCCTGTTTTCCCAAAAAGGTACAGCTCGCCGCTTGTGGGAAAGGATAATCCTACAATCAAGCGAATCAACGTTGTTTTTCCTGCTCCGTTCTGACCGATGAAGCCATAAATTTTCCCCCGTTCAATACTTAAATTAATATTATCCAAGGCCAAAACATGATTGTATTTCTTGGTGAGGTTTTTGGTCATAAGAATGGTGTCATTCATCTCTGTCACACTCCTTATATAAAATAAGCTAAAGTACAGAAGCTTGTGGTTGCTGCCTATTTTAGAATAAAACCTTAAATAAATTCTTAAATTAAACCAGCGTATCTTAAAGAATCCATAAAGTCTTTGTTCGTGACTATGATTAAATTTAGTTTATGTAGTCTTATACAAGCGATAGCCAATTCCCCAGACAGTCTCTATGTATTGCTGGTCAGGGTTGATGACCTTCAGCTTATTGCGTATGTTGCTAATATGGACATTAAGCGTATTATCCTCGCTCATATATTCTTCGTTCCATATACTCCTGAATAAATTTGCTTTTGAATATATTTTGTCCGGATGCCTCATAAGCAGCGCCAAAATCCCGTATTCTTTGGCAGTAAGTGCAAGTTCGCGTCCTGCAACCTCTACAAGATGATTAATATCATCCAGCTCAATATCTTTATAGATCAGACATTTGGAGCCGGCAGTATTCATCTGCATTTTATTACGCCGCAAATTGCTTTCAATCCGGGCTAAAGTCTCGTCGAGATCAAAGGGTTTTGTGATGTAATCATCTGCTCCAATACGTAAAAGATCTATTTTGGTTTGTGTTGTATCTTTGGCAGAAATCACTATCACCGGAACTGCAGAATGTTTGCGCAGTTCAAGCAGAATCTGATCACCGCTTTTAAACGGCAACATCAGGTCTAACAATATTAAGTCAAAGGTTTCCGTTTGAATAAGCTGCAAGGCTTCTAATCCATCATATGTAGAGGTCGTTAAATAACCATGTCCGGATATAAAGCTGTGAAGCAATCCGTTTATTTCTTTCTCATCTTCGACAATCAGTATATGCTCCATTTCATCACACCTCTTGATTAACTTGAGATCCGGTTATTCTGCTCACAGCTAATTTGCTGGATTTCCAGGGTATAAAATCTTCCTTTTCCCCTTTATTTTAACACTAAGCCTTGAAAATACGCTTACTATATAGACTGAACATAAGATTCCCCCATTTGGGCGAGGACGTAACTACGGTGAATATTTGGACTTCCGGCCGCTGTTGTCCCCAGATTTCTTGATTTAACCCGCTATATGCGGTGGAAATCCGGTGACAAAGGCGGTCGCTATCGCTCCTACAGTTCCAAAATTCCCCTCCGCTACTACTTGCCCTTTTGGGTAGTGATTAATTTCATTCTATATAGCATTATAATCAAATCATTTTGATTTCAGCTAACCCGTCTAGAAATTCCCCGGCGAATTTGACCTGCCTCCTAAAACGGCGTAGACTTTCAAAAGTGAGCAGAAACAATAAAAGATCAGGCCGCAACCAGCGGTTTATTTGTGCTATTTCAAGTTCATCTATAGAGAAGGAGGCTGAGTAATGAAGGCAGATCATACTTCAACCTCGACCGGCGAAGCCGTGGAGGAAGCCCTGCCGCGCGTGCTGATCGTAACCGCTGTCGAAGCCGAGCGGGAGGCGGTCCTGCGCGGCCTGAGGGGCAGCAGCAGGTTCCACGTCATTGCTGCGGGTGCCGGCACCGCGGCAGCAGCGGCGGGCACCGCCGCCGCTCTGGCAGCCGGAAGCTACGGCTGCGTTATCAGCGCCGGGATCGGCGGCGGGTTCCCCGGGCGGGCGCCCGTAGGTTCGCTGGCCCTCGCCAGCGAGATGATTGCCGCCGACCTCGGGGCGGAGACGCCGGAGGGCTTCCGCAGCGCGGCCGAGCTCGGCTTCGGCCGCGTGTCCGTGCCGGGCCACTCCGGCACGGTGCAGGCAGTTGCGGCCGCGCTCGCAGCGGCCGGGCTTACGGTAAGCACAGGCCCTGTGCTTACCGTGTCAACGGCGACCGGCACCGCCGGGACGGCCGCCGCTCTGGCCGCGCGGCATCCCGGTGCCGTCGCGGAGGCGATGGAAGGCCACGGGGTTGCCGTGGCCGCCCGGCACTTCGGGATCGCGGCGCTGGAGCTGCGCGCGATCTCGAACCCGGTCGGCCCGCGCGACCGGGCGGCGTGGAAAATCAATGAAGCCATGGATGCCCTCGCGGCCGCGGCTGCGATACTACTGGAGGTGCTGTAATGACAACCGAACTGAATATTGCCTTTTCCCCTTGCCCCAATGACACCTTTGTGTTCCATGCCTGGGCGCACGGGCTAGTAGAGAATGCACCCAAGCTGAATGTTACCTTTGCAGATATTGATATTACGAACGGTCTGGCTGCTGATGGCGCCGGGCCTGAGGTGCTCAAAATTTCCTATGCTGCCCTTCCCTGGGTGCTGGAGCGGTACAAGCTGCTGCCTTGCGGCGGCGCACTTGGCCGGGGCTGCGGCCCGCTGGTGCTGACCCGCAAAGGGCCGGGCGCGATCAAGCATCCCAAGGAGCTGTCGGGCCGCAGAATCGCCGTACCCAGCGAGCGCTCCACCGCCTATCTGCTGTTCCGGCTGTGGGCTGCGCAGCAGGTGCCGAGCGGCCCATCCGAAATCGTCGTCATGCCTTTCGATGAGATTATGCCTGCTGTGCGTGACGGGCAGATTGATGCCGGACTGGTGATTCACGAAGCCCGGTTCACTTATCCTTCCTACGGTCTCCACATGCTGACCGATCTTGGCAACTGGTGGGAAAGTGATACCGGACTGCCTATACCGCTTGGGGCAATTATCGCCCGCCGCGATCTGGACAGCGAAGCCATCTCCGGCTGGATACGCAGTTCACTGCAGTACGCCTGGGATCATCCTACAGCAAGCAGAGATTATGTCCTGGACCACGCCCAGGAGCTGTCTCCGGAAGTCGCCAAATCACATATTGATCTTTACGTGAACGAGTTCTCGATGAATCTCGGGGAGGACGGCTACGCAGCAATCTCTGCTCTGCTGAACCGCGCCGCGGCCGAGGGTCTCGTGCCCGCCGTTGCTCCTGAGCTGCTTCGTTAGAGCATCAAACAGATGACTTCGGAAGCTTTTAAATTTACAATGAAGCTAAAGATCAGTGATGGGAGAGGATTCAATGATTCCTGCAGGCAACAGCAAGCAAAACATCGACCGCTTCTTGGGATTTCAGGACGAATACGACCGTTACCGCCCGGAAGCCCCGCAATTGGTTACTGAATTGTTGACGAATTACTTGGGCAGCCGCCCTGCCCTCGTGGCCGACATAGGCTGCGGAACAGGACTGTCCACCTTTCTGTGGAGAGAGGGTGCCGGCTCTGTAGTCGGCATAGAACCTAACCCCGACATGCTGGCCAAAGCGCTTGACAAGCTTGCCCGGCAAGGACAGCAACAATCCCTGTCCTTTGTCCAAGGATACTCCAACCAGCTGCCCTTTGACTCTGGCAGTGTTGATATCATCACCTGCTCCCAGTCGTTCCACTGGATGGAGCCGGTAAGCACACTGCAGGAAATCTCCCGCTGCCTGCGCCAAGGCGGGGTGTTCGCCGCTTATGACTGCGATTGGCCGCTCGTATTACAGGCGGATATTGAAACCCGCTACAAACAGCTGATATCCGCCGCCGATGAACTACTTGATGTACTCCAGCCAGCCGCCGAACAGGCGCATAAATGGGATAAAGAGGGACATCTGGGCCGGATAGAGGCCAGCGGCTGCTTCTCCTTTGCGCGGGAAATTGTTTTTCATAATACAGAAGAATGTGATGCCGAACGTTATGTCGGGCTGGCACTCAGTCAAGGCGGCATTCAAACCGTTCTGAAGCTCGGTTCTTCCGCACTGGAGCAGCTTATTTCCGATTTCTCCGCAGCGGTAGAGCAGTATTTCCAGAGCCGGACCCTGCCGGTACACATCAGCTACCGGATGAGAGTCGGGATCAAATAATACGTGAAACGGCTATCTTTCACCGCCCCAACAAAAAAAAGCGCCCAAATACGGAAACTCCGCATTTGGGCGCTTTCTACTGGCTATGACTAACTGGCATGTTATGGTTACCACCAGCTTATTTCTTGTTCATCTTGAACTTCAGGAACAGCTCGTTGTAATGGGCGAGCATCCGCTTGCCGAGGTTGTCGTAAACCTCCAGCCGGTCGGTAATTTCAGCCGGCGGATAGAAGCGGGTATCTCCGGAAATATCCTCCGGCAGCAGCGCAAGCCCTGGAACGTTAGGTGTAGAATAACCGACATACTCTGCATTCTTCGCCGCCACATCGGGACGGAGCATGAAGTCGATGAACTTATGCGCCCCTTCCACATTGGCTGCCGTGCGCGGAATGACCATGTTGTCGAACCATTTGTTCGAACCTTCCTCCGGCACCACATAATCGAGCTTGTCGTTCTCATCCATAATTTCTGAGGCGTCGCCGGACCATACGATCCCGACGGCTGCCTCTTCGTTCGCCAGCAGCATTTTGACCTCGTCACCGACAATAGCCTTCACATTGGGAGACAGCTTGTTCAGCTTGGCCAGTGCCTCCTGCAGGTGATCCTCATTCCGGTCATTGACGGAATAATGCAGGCTGTTCAGCGCCATCCCCATGACCTCACGGGCCCCGTCAACCAGGAAGATATTATTGTTCAGCCTGCTGTCCCACAGGGAATCCCAGCTGCTGAAATCAATCCCCTCCGTCATTTCCGGGTTGTAGATAATGCCTACTGTCCCCCAGAAATACGGCACCGAATACAGATTCCCCGGATCGAAGGAAAGATCCATGAACTGCGGATCAATATTGGCCAGATTCGGAATCTTGCTGTGATCCAGCGGAAGCAGCAGCTTCTCTTCCCGCATCTTGGCGATAGCATAGTCTGAAGGCACAACAACATCAAAGGTTGTCCCGCCCTGCTCGACCTTGGTCAGCATCGCCTCATTGGAATCAAAGGTCTGGTAAATGACCGTAATCCCGGTTTCTTCCTCGAACTGCTTCAGCAGTTCAGGTTCGATATAATCGCCCCAGTTATAGATGGTCAGCGTATTGCCGCCCGTATAGCCCTCAGCCGAATTCAGCCTGGAAGCCAGGAACATCAGCCCAAATGCGACGATGAGAATCGCCAGAAAAGCATTCACCAGTTGTTTCATCTAGGCACCCCCACTTCAGCGGCCGGCTCTGCGATATGAACCGCCGGGCGTTGCTTCCGGCGGTTCAGGAAATAATAACCGACGACAAGCAAGATGGTGAAGAGGAAGATCAGCGTGGACAACGCGTTAATCGACAGGGATACACCTTGCCGCGCCCGGGAATAGATTTCCACCGAAAGCGTCGAATACCCGTTGCCTGTCACGAAAAATGTCACCGCGAAATCATCCAGTGAATAGGTAAGGGCCATAAAGAAGCCGCTGAAGATCCCGGGTTTAATAATCGGCAGAATCACCTTGGTCAGCACATCGCGGCGGCTGGCCCCGAGATCACGCGCAGCATCGGTCAGCGTCGGGCTCATGTCCTGCAGATGCGGCAGAATCATCAGCACGGCAATCGGCACGCTGAATGCGACATGCGAGAGCAGGACCGACACGAAGCCGAGCTTGATCCCGGCAATCGTGAACAGGATCAGGAAAGACGCGCCGATAATGACATCGGGACTGACAATCAGCACGTTGTTCAGTGAGAGCAGTGTATTCTTAGCCCTCCGGCTGCGGATGCGCTGGATGGCCAGCGCCCCGATGATCGCAATCAGCGTAGCAATCGCCGAAGACAGCAAGGCGATCACCAACGTGTTAATCATAATAATCATCAGCCGCGTATCCTGCACAACCTCACGATAATAATCCAGCGTGAAGCCTTCGAAGCCATGCATCGTCCCGCCGCTGTTGAAGGAATAGTACATTAGGTAGAAGATCGGTGCGTACAGCACGGCAAAGACCAGCACCAGGTACAGATTTGAAATCCCATTCTTATTACTTCTCATGCCGCACCCCTTTCCGCGAGCTGCCCGACAGAATCATGAACAGCGCCATGATAACAATCAGGAAGACGGCAACAGTAGAGCCCATGCCCCAGTCCTGAGTGACCAGAAAATGCTGCTCAATGGCGGTGCCCAGCGTAATGACCCGGTTGCCGGCGATAAGGCGGGTAATCATAAACAGCGACAGCGCCGGAATGAATACCGCCATGCAGCCGGAGCGCACCCCGGAGATGGTCAGCGGGAAAATGACCCGCCGGAATGTCGTCCACCCGGAGGCACCCAGATCACGGGCCGCATCTACAAGGGACAGGTTCAGCTCATCCAGAGCGCTGAAGATCGGCAGGATCATGAACGGGATAAAGATATATACCGAGACAAAGACAAAGCTGAAACCCGTAAAGAGGATTTGCTGCTCTCCGATGCCCAGCAGGTCAAAGACATTGTTGACCGGCCCGAAGGTCCCAAAGATACCGATAAAGGCATACGTCTTCAGCAGCAGATTAATCCATGTCGGCAGGATAATCAGCAGTAGCCACAGCTGCTTATGCTTCGTCCGGGTCAGCAGATACGCCGCCGGATAAGCCACCAGCAGCGAGAACAGCGTAATCAGGATCGCGTACCAGAAGGAGTTGAGCATCATTTTCATATATACCGGTGTAAAGAAGTTCACGTAGTTGTCCAGTGTAAGATGCCCGTCCAGATCAAACAGGGAGTAGTAGACAACCAGCAGCACCGGCGCTATGACGAACAGGGCGATCCATAAGTAATAAGGGATGAGGAAATACGACCGGCCCTTACTCTTCATGGCTCTCCACCTCGCCGTAAGCTTCCAGACGTCTGTCGAATTCTTCCTCCGTTTCCCCGAAACGCATAACATGAATCGCTTCCGGATCGAAATACAGCCCGATCTCGCTGCCGACCTCCGCCTTGCGCGTGGAATGGACCAGCCATTCGTGGCCGGACCCGTCGTAGCAGCTGATCTCGTAATGCACGCCGCGGAACAGCTGGGAATCCACGCGGACGCGCAGTTTGCCTTGTTCAACGGCAGCAATCTCCAGATCCTCCGGACGGATCACGATCTCCACCGCTTCATTCGGCTTCAGCCCCGCATCCACACATTCAAAGCGGTGGCCGTTAAATTCAACGATATAATCCTCAATCATCACACCGGGCACAATGTTCGACTCGCCGATGAAATCAGCCACGAAGCGGTTGATCGGCTCATCATAAATATCGTTAGGCGTTCCGCTCTGCTCAATACGTCCGCCGTTCATGACAAAAATCCAGTCGGACATGGCCAGCGCTTCCTCCTGGTCATGGGTAACGAAGATAAAGGTAATGCCCAGCCGCTGCTGCATTTCCCGCAGAATGTACTGCATTTCCGTGCGCAGCTTCAGATCAAGTGCCGAAAGAGGCTCATCGAGCAGCAGCACCTGCGGTTCATTGACGATGGCCCGGGCAATCGCTACACGCTGCCTCTGTCCGCCGGACATTTCATTAATGGCCCGCTGATCGTAGCCTACAAGGTTGACGAAGCGCAGCGCTTCCTGCACCTTTTGCGTAATGACCTCTTTCTTAAGCTTCTTGATCCGCAGTCCAAAGGCCACATTCTCAAATACGTTCAGGTGCGGAAACAAGGCATAGTCCTGAAATACCGTATTGACCTGCCGTTCGTTGGCGGGAATGTGGTTGATGATTTTGCCGTTCAAATAAATGGAACCTTCCGTTGGTTCAGCGAACCCGGCGATCAGACGCAGGATTGTCGTCTTTCCGCAGCCCGAGGGTCCCAGCAGTGTATAGAATTTGCCGCGTTCGATCTCGAAGCTGACTCCTTTTAACACGGCTTCTTCATCGTCGTATTGTTTGGTAACCTGGTCAAAAGAAATAATAGTGCCTTCCAGGGTAGTTATGGCTAACGACCTCCCTTACCTTATGTAGTACAACCTATTTTACCCGCTTCTCGCAGGGAACAATCTAAAGTGGCATGCTCAGCGCTGATAAGCGACAATTCCTCCCTTCCTTCGACACACTTCAATATATATAGCATATAGGATTAATGCAATATATGCGATAGCTTACAATGTTAAAATGCAGCGCAGAAACTTAACAAGTTCGTAAAAACTGTACCCGTTATTGTTGTTTTTGAGTGCTATAATGAAAATTGCTGAAAACCTAAAAATGTTCTCTTATTGATGTGAAAGAAGATGACTAACATGAACGAGGGGTTGCAGGACCGCCTTGAAAAATTCGGATTATCTCTATATATGATACGCGTTACGATTGCTGCTTCACTCTCCTGGCTTGCGGTTCACAGCCTGCACGGCGACAGTTATTTATACTTTGCACCGCTTGCCGCAATTCTTATCACCCAAGGAAGCGTCAAGGCTTCGCTGGAAAAAGGGATTTACCGTCTGATGGGCGTTGTGCTCGGTGGAATTGTCAGCCTGCTCGTGGGCCATTTCTTCGACGTGGGGGCACTGTCTATTCTGCTGATGCTGTTGATCGGCATCGGTGTGGCCACCGCATGCCGGATTAACATTCAAGCCGTTTCCCAGGTCGGTGTGACCTCCGTGCTGGCATTGACCTTTTATCAGGACCCTTATATCGTGTGGAGAGTCGCGGAGACCTTAATCGGCGTGCTGATTGCCTTAATAATAAATATGATTATCGTCCCCCCCGGGGGGTTCGTCAAGGTTAAACGCCTGGCACTGGAAGGGACCCTGCTGCTGGCCGATGCCTTGACCGGACTCGCCGCAGAGAGCAGCAGTTCCAAGCAGGCTCCGGAGAGGCTGGTGCGTTCCGGACAACTGCTGGCGAAGAGCGACAAGCAGCAGAAAGAGCTGCACTATACGTTATCCCATTATCAATGCCGCGGCGGATTGCGGTCATTGACACAGGCAACCTCGCATCTGCAGAAGGTTCACCGCTACGTCAAGGAGATCGCCGAGGAGATTTCCCTCCTGCCTGCACATTATGCCGCAGCTGACTGGATGACAGAGGTCGTAACGGCAACCGCAGACTGCATCGCCTTGTATGGAACCAAGACTTTGTCCGATGCCGAATGCACCCGTTCGCTCCCCGAAGCGCTGCGCCGTGCCCGGGATCTGCAGTTCGCCTGGTTCTCCGAGCTGCAGGGTCAATGCTCGCTGACAGCAGTCCGCGATCTCGGAGCCGTCTTCTCCCATCTTAACCGGGTGCTGGAGGAAATTGAACGGGCCGATTATGCAGCCACAGTTATACCGGCACCAGCCTCCGTCCGGTCCGGAAGCGCGCGCGCCGTACATCTTGTTAAAAGAGGGCTCTCCCACAAGCTATAAGCTTGGGAGCGTCCTTTTTTTTGCAGAAACGACCCTGTCCTTTGAGAAAAAGGCAGGGTCGTTTTTGCTTGTAATATCGCTTGGACTCAAAGCCGTCCCTTTTAAAGGGATACCAGAGAGATTTATTATTAATAAGTTGAAAAATTAATACTAAAGTACTAGAATTAAGCTTGTTTGTAGATTTATTTTGGCAACCAATCCAGTATTGAACATTCCCTGTCGATTTGAGTCGATTAAATGACCTCATGCTGAATGTATATCATTGATCTATTTTTTTAAAGGCAAACTTCCCGAAAGGGCAGGACGCAAAGCGATGGGCCTAAGAATGTGAGACTATCCATTCATGGTCGCCAGGCTGCCAATTGAGATGTGACTTGGGTACCGGTAGATTAAGACAATCTATCATAGTCCATGATGCTCTTTTCTGTACAGATGCCATTGATTATACGAAGAAGCGAGGTTAGAGTAATGCCACAGCATATCATCGAGAAATTCAGGCATGTATTTCATACCACAACGCCAATCGGGAACCCCGATCTTCCGGCTCTGCCCTCTGTGCAGGCTAAGCCGCTCCGTGGGGGAGATGAGGATAAGAACGGACGTATTATCGTACAGAACAACCAAATATTCATCACTCCTCCTCTGCCCGGCGGCAAACCCGCTGTCATTTCCTCCGTTCACCCTGTGGTGTTGAATATTAACCGGAAGACGGTGACAGATCCTACGGAAGTAACCCCCACAGACCGTATCACCTGGGAGATTTGCGAGAAGCCGCAGTATCAGATTACCGTATCCGAAGATAAACTGAAGGTCTACTTCACGCTCTACCGTGCAGAAAAGTACGCCTGGAAGCTCGCCAGCTCCCCGGCTGCAGCAGATGTCACGGTCCGGGCGGAACCAAATTGCGGCCTGCTGCTGTCCACCCTTACGGTGGACCAGATTATCGCCGGCTTCAAGAAAAGCTCCATTATGCGCGATCTCAATATTCCAGCTCTTTATGCAGAGCTGAACAACCCTACCTATCTCCCGGTCTGCATCGCTGAGGGTAAAGCCCCTATTCCCGGCAAGAATGCCCGGCTGGAGCTGTTATTTGCTGAGGACAGGGAATATGAATTCATTCGGACTGCCGATCCTGCAGATTTCCCGAACCATCCAAGGGTTCCCTTTGTCCAGGAGGGAGAGGTCATTGCCTGTAAGCTGCCTGCGGAAGAGGGAGTGCCCGGCATCGACGTGTATGGCGGAATTATTCCCTCCCCGCCGCCGCAAGACATTCAGCTGGTCACTAAAGAATGTACAACCCTGCTGGCGGACGGCGGGATCGTCTCCCTCCGCCAGGGAAGGCCCCGCTTAACGGGATGCGGTCTGAACCGCAAGGTTTTTGATTTCCCCCAGACATATCTTGTTCCCGGGGATACGGACCCCGAAGCCGCCAAAATGATGTTCCCGGGTGATGTGGTCGCCACTAATGATATCGGAAACCAAACCATCCTTGAGGCGTTGGGAAATGTATACATATACGGCGATGTTACGCATGCGACAATCACAGCTACAGGCAGCATTTTTGTCCAGGGCAAGGTTGTCAGCAGCCAATTGTACTCCGGTCATTATGGAGCGAGACATAACCGCCTCTGCATGTACTCCGCTCTCTTGATGGAGGAAATGACCAGTCTGAGAAAAGCGTCGCAGCAGTTGGCGAATACCGTCCAATCACGCCAGCAAACCGTAAAATACGGTCTGGTCGTTATGCTGCTGCTGGAAAGCAAATATGACCATCTCCCCGGCCTGATCAGTGATCTCCAGGATGTTATTGCCGGGATGAATCCCGATTATCCTATCGACACCGGGCAATTAAGACATATGCTGGAGGTATTCCTGCACCCGGGGCAGTTCACCGATTTCTTCACGGATGCTGTTCTAAGCACCTTTCTGAGGCTGTTGCAGGATTTGCATGACGCCATATCCGGGATGCAGGAGGAGAATACACAGATCGACATTGCCTCGTCACAGCATAGCATTATTAAATCCGGCGGAGATCTCCATGTTCATAAGGAGGGGATTCTGCACAGCCAGCTGTTCTCTTCCGGCGATGTCCGTTTCGTAATGAACGAAGCGGAGTGCACGGACTCCTCAGTCGAGGCGGCAGGCTCCATCAGCGCACAGACTGTAGGGAAGCAGTCCTCCGAGAAATCGGTGCTTACCGCCGGCAATAATATTACAGTCCGCAAAATCTGCAACAGCGAAGTGACGATTGGAGAATACACCGCCAAGATCGACGGGACAGATGAAGAACTTGTCTTCACTGCCCAAAGCCTGCGGTTAAGAAATCAGGCGCATTAGCCTTCCTCTGCCCCAAAATATCTGATCTATATAGATTGAACTTATAATTCTTCTATTTTGGGATTGGCCGTGACTCCAGAGAATGTTTGGACTTCCGGCCGCTGTTAGGTTTGGATTTCCTGAATTTAACCGCGAATCGCGGTAGAAATCCAAACCTAAAGGCGGACGCTATCGCTCCTCCAGTTCCAAAAATTCCCCTCCGCCACTTTTCCCTAAGTGTATATTCTCAAGTTCAATCTATCTAGCTGCTAATACCTAGCCCAATCAAGGTTCATACTGAGGTCTGTCCAGCTCAAAGGTCCGGCCAATTGCTGCATAAGACGCGCCGGCCAGACGGCTGACCGGCTTCAGCTTGCCGACATCAATTCGGCCGTTATGAATCAGCTCATCCTCTACATGAAAACCTAGCACTTCGCCGATAACCATATCGCAATGCCCGAGCTCCACAAGCTGCACCAGCCGGCATTCCATCGCAATCTTGCATTCCTGTACGCGCGGGACCTTGACGGCTTGTCCGGGTACCGCCGTCAGCCCGGCCAGCTCAAGTTCGCTGATTCCGCCGGGTGCATTGATTGAGGTATGGTTGACTGCAGCGATATTATCCTCATCGACGATATGGACCACAAATTCCTTATTCGCGGCTATATTGCGCGGCGTATGCTTCATTTCTCCGCCTGCTTTGCGGACACAGGAGAACATGACCATAGGCGGATCATCATTTACAATATTAAAAAAGCTGAACGGGGCGGCATTCACGATCCCCGCTTCATCCACCGAGGTTACAAAGGCAATCGGTCTGGGCACAATGCTGCCGATCAGCAGCTTATAATTATCATGCGCTGTTTGTCCATCCGTCTGAATATACATGATTATCCCCCTGTCTTAACTTGTCAGCCGCCGTGCGGCCCGGCCTATCTTAACATTCACCAGAATAATGCTGCATACGATCAGCAGCATACCCACTACCAGATTCAGCGTAATCCGCTCATTTAATAATACTACACTTGACCCGATCGAGATCAGCGGAATCAGGAAGGTGAATGAACCGACCTTGCTGGCCTCTCCTTCATTGATCAGCTTGAAATAAACCATCCACCCCAGCGCAATGACGAACACCGAAATGAACAATGTGTTCACGATAAAGGCGCTGTTCCACGTAATATCGGACCAGCTCTCCACAGCCGAACCGGCAGCCAGCAAAATGACGCCCCCGATTATGATCTGCATTGCCGTCATCCACAGCATATCTACCCGTACCGCATTTCGTTTCGTATACACCGTCGCCAAGGCCCAGCTTAGCGCGCTGGCCAGGGCAAGCCCTACGCCCAAGGCGGAGATACTTCCGGTAAATCCGCCAATGCTGAGCGCAGCTACCCCGAGAAAACCAAGCAGCAAGCCGAACATCTTCATTCCGTACATACGCTCACCCAGCCAGATCCAGGCAAAGATACCGAGCAGCACAGGCTGCAGAAAGACGATGGCCGAGAACAGCCCTGAGGGCATATACTGCAGGCCGATCGTCTGGAACCCGTAATAGAAAACGATGCTGAGAAAGGCCGAAGTCAGATAGACCGGCCATAGCTTGCTGAAATGAAGGGCCTTCCTTTTAGGAAGCGCAGCAACAATGAGGATCACCCCGGCAATAACCGTACGGATTCCGGCAAACAACAAGGGCGGAGCGTAGGCTAGAGCAATCTTGGACAGCGGCCAATTGATCCCCCAGACAATAACCAGAAATATAAGTAAAGCAATGTTTTTCTTCCGCTGCTGCATCTCATCACCCCTTGTTCTATTTTCATTCCAAATGATACAATAAGCACAGTCATAATTGAAATGAATTATATTCATGAGGGGCATACCAGATTCGATATGAACAACAATCAAATTCGTCTATTCGTCAAAATCGCCGAGAGCGGCAGCTTCACCAAAGCCGGGCTGGCACTGAACATGACCCAGCCTGCAGTCAGCCGGGCCATCTCCGCGCTAGAGTCTGAGCTTGCAGTGAAGCTGCTGCTGCGCGACCGGCGCAGCGGGCTGATGCTCACTGATATCGGTAAGCGTGTTCTGATTATTTTTCGGGAAATTCTAAATGGGTTTGACAAGGTTGAGCAGGAAATCTCCGCTGAGAAGGGCCTGGAGAAGGGGCTCATCCGCATCGGGGCCTTTCCGGTGGCGTCTGCTTATTTTGTCCCCAAAATCATCCGTTCCATTACCGAGAAATATCCCGAGATTGAGATTGTTCTCTATGAAGGTTCGGTTGCCGAGGTTAAGGAATGGCTGGAGACCCGCTTTATTGATGTCGGCTTCATTATTCCGCCGCAAGAAGAGTTTGCCACAATTCCGCTCTACCGGGAGAAACTGTACGCAGTGCTTCCTGGCGATCATCCGCTCCGTGAGAAGCATGTCATCTGTGTCAAGGATCTGGAAGACGAGCCGATGCTGATCTGCCGGGCAGGTTATGAGCCTCCGGTCGTTGATTTGTTCCTTCGGGGAGGCAGCAAGCTGAATGTGAAATACGAAGTGAACAGCTACATGACCGCACTCAATATGGTTAAGGAGGGGCTGGCTGTTGGTGTCATGTCCCAGCTGTCCCTGCTGTCTCCGCCGCCGAATGTGATCATAAAGGAGCTGGCCCCCGATGCTTACCGGGATATCCATCTCGCCGTCCATACACTGGAGGAGACCTCGATTGCCGTCCGCTTATTTATGGACACTGCACTGCAGCTGTTCTCCGGGGCAGAACTGTCTGTGCTTTGACGAAATACACCACTATGCTGAACAAGAGGAGTGAACCACTTGAAATATCACCGTTTGGGTAACAGCGGGCTGCAGGTCTCCGCACTGGGTCTGGGGACCAATTCCTTTGGCAAAAGAGCCGATCAGGAGACCTCCATAGATATCGTCCATGCCGCGCTCGATCAAGGCATTAACTTTATCGATACCGCCAATATTTATGCCGGCACCGAATCGGAACGGATCATCGGACTGGCGCTGGAGGGCAGACGTCAAAGTGCTGTTCTCGCTACCAAAGCAGGCCTTCCGAGACACGAAGGCCCTAACGGCAGCGGCTCTTCCCGCCATCACCTGATGCTGGAGCTGGAAGGCAGCCTGCGCCGGCTGAAGACCGATTATGTAGACTTATATCAGATCCATACCTTTGATCCCTATACACCGCTGGAGGAAACGCTGCGGACCCTTGATGATATGGTATCCGCGGGCAAAGTCCGCTATATCGGGGCCTCCAACTATGCGGCCTGGGAGTTAATGAAGGCACTGGGCATCAGCGAGGCGCGGAACCTGGTCAAGTATACCTCGATTCAGTGCAGCTACTCCCTGGCTGACCGGACGCCGGAGGCCGAGCTGGTTCCGCTCTGCCTGGATCAAGGACTCGGGATTATCCCCTACTTCCCGCTTGCCGGAGGTATTCTTACCGGCAAATATGCCGGTGACGGCGCACCGCCGGAAGGTTCCAGAGCCGAAACCGATCCGAACTTCGGCCGCTTCCTTACCCCCGGCCGGATTGAGCTGGGGAACCGGGTCGGCCGGATTGCCGAAGAAACCGGCACCTCTATGGCTGCGCTGTCCCTGGCCTGGCTGATGAACAAACCGGCTGTATCCACGGTGATTGTCGGAGCCACCCGCGTGGAGCAGGTGCAGCAGAATCTGCAAAGCGTTGCCCTCCAGCCGGATGCTGAGCTCATGGACAAGCTGGATCAGGCCAGCGGCACCTTCCGCAGCGGCGAGCCGTTCGCGGTGTACCGCCTGCCATAGCAGTTATCCGTAAATAAACAGAATAGGGGTACTTCTCATAGCAATGAGAAGTACCCCTATTTTCATATGGCACAAATGGCCATCCAGTTATACAGCTGCGATAAATTTCTCCATATCTTCTTGTACGGTTGTAATGCCGCTGATACCGAAGGTATCGACCAGCACCTTGGCTACATTCGGCGACAGGAAGGCCGGGAGTGTAGGTCCGAGGTGAATATCCTTCACACCCAGATACAGCAGGGCCAAGAGTACAATTACTGCCTTCTGCTCATACCAGGCAATATTGTAGGAGATAGGCAGATCGTTAATATCCTCAAGTCCGAATACTTCCTTGAGCTTCAGGGCAATCACGACAAGCGAGTAGGAATCATTGCATTGGCCGGCATCCAGTACACGCGGAATCCCGCCGATGTCGCCAAGCGCAAGCTTATTATATTTGTACTTCGCACAGCCTGCCGTAAGAATCACGGTATCTCCCGGCAGTTCGGCAGCGAAATCGGTATAATAATTGCGGCTCTTCATCCGGCCGTCACAGCCGGCCATTACGAAGAACTGCTTGATGGCGCCGGTCTGAACGGCCTCAACCACCTGATCGGCTACGTTCATTACAGCCGCGTGGGCAAATCCGCCGACAATCTCGCCGGTTTCGATCTCTTCCGGAACCGCACAGCCTTTCGCCTGTTCAATGATAGCGGAGAAGTCCTTCGCTCCATTGGCATCCGCCGAAATATGCTGCACTCCCGGGAAACCGGTATTGCCCGTAGTATACAAACGGCCGATATAACTCTCCTTCGGCGGTACAATGCAGTTCGTCGTCATGAGAATCGGTCCGTTGAAGCTTTCAAATTCCTCCGCCTGTTTCCACCAGGCATTGCCGTAGTTGCCCACAAAATGACTGTATTTCTTAAAAGCCGGATAATAATGCGCCGGCAGCATCTCGCTGTGTGTATATACATCCACTCCGGTGCCATCGGTCTGCTTCAGCAGCGCTTCCATATCCTTCAGATCATGCCCGCTGATCAGAATCCCCGGATTCCGGCCTACACCGATATTCACCTTGGTGATTTCCGGGTTGCCATAAGTCGTGGTATTGGCCCGGTCAAGCAATGCCATCACATCGACACCCAGCTTGCCGCATTCCATCACAAGTCCAGTCAGTTCATCCGCCGTGAGTGTATCATCCAGAGTCGCCACCAGACCTTTTTCCATAAAAGCATGTGCGCCTTCTTCGTAATAGCCCAGCACTGCGGCATGCTCCATATACGCCGCCATTCCCTTCAGCCCGTAGGTCAGCAGTTCACGCAGGGAACGGATATCCTCATTCTCTGTGGACAGAACTCCTACCGTCTCCGCCTTCGCCTGCAGTTCCTCATCGGTGCCTGCCGTCCAAAGAGCCGCGTCATGCCCGGCATAAGGAACCTCTACTCCGGCTGCCTGCAATTTACTGCTCCACTGGCCGCGAAGGATCAACCCTTCTTTGATTCTGGCAATAAAAGCTTCAGGCATGAAATTAGCATTGGTTATTGTAGCGAACATACCCTCTATAATAAATTTCTCCGTGGTAGAGTCGGTCATTCCAAGCTCCCGGCCCCGGCGTGCAAAGATGGAAATCCCCTTCAGCGTGTAGATCAGCAGATCCTGAAGATTTGCCACATCGCTAGTTTTCCCGCAGACTCCCTGAATCGTACAGCCCGATCCTTTAGCCGCTTCCTGACATTGAAAACAAAACATATTGCTCATTGCATGTTCACTCCTTTAATAGGTATAGGCTACCAATATAGGACTCCGTTCGCCCCGCCTTTACAGTTAAGGCTAATTGTAGTAGACTTTCGCCATACAATCGGTAACGGATGTTACCAGATGCTATAAATTTGGAGGAAATGCTATGAAACCGGAGCCCGCTGTACTGCAATCCTGCCTGCTGTTCCGCGGGAAAACCGTGAAGGAAATCGAAGCGGTGCTGCAAAAAATAACCTATACCGTAAGCAGCTTTCATAAGAATTCACTGATCTTGGCGGAAGGTGATACTGCGGACAAACTCGGCATTGTGCTGGAAGGACGGATTGAGGTTCAGAAAACCCATCCTACCGGCAGCAGTGTAACCATTGCCCATCTAAATCAGGGACAGACCATTGGCGAAGCGGTGTTGTTCCGCAGAGAAAATATAGTTCCGGCTACTGTTACAGCCACAGGCCCCTGCTCCGTCATGTTTATCGGCAAGCAGGAGCTGCTGCGGTTGTTCACCACAGACACGGACATGCTCACACGTTTCATTGAGAATCTGTCGGAGCGCCTGGTGCTTGTCAACCGGAAGATCGAAATATTGTCAGCCGGCCCTCTGCGGCGGCGGGTGATCAGCTTTTTGCTGGAGCAAGCCGCTCAGCAAGCCTCCGAGGTCATCCGGCTGCCCTTCAGCAGAAAAGAATGGGCGGAGCATTTAAATACGGCCCGCCCGTCACTATCCCGTGAAATGGGCTATCTGCGTGATATCGGCTGGATTCATTTCAAAGGCAGCAGCATTACGCTGCTGAATATGATGGCTATGAACGACTACATCCGCACCGTCCCTTCGGCTCCCGGCCAGGACAAGTAATTCCTGCCGGAAGCTATTCTCGGGGATACACGAACACATCTATATCTACACATCATATATTGGAGGGTTTACTTATGTCGGAGTTAACAGCCCAAAGCGTTGAACAGATGCTGGCCGGGCACAGTGAGTTGTTTCACAGCGGGGCTACGAAGGAGCTCTCCTTCCGGCTTCGCCAGCTGCAGAAGCTGAAAGATGCCATCCGCCGCAATGAGGCGAAAATTATCGCGGCCCTGCATCAGGATCTGCGCAAGAGCGAATTTGAAGCCTATGCGACGGAAATCGGCTTCACGCTGGACAGTATTGGATATATGATGAAGCATCTGAAGCGTTGGATGAAGCCGGTCAAGGTCAAATCCCCGCTGCATATATTTCCGGCCAAAAGCCGGATCCTCAGCGAGCCCTACGGAACCGTGCTCATTATCGGCCCCTTCAATTATCCGTTTCAGCTGCTGATCGAGCCGCTCATCGGGGCCATTGCTGCCGGCAACTGCGCCGTACTGAAGCCCTCCGAGAGCACTCCGGCCATTACCGCCGTGATTGAGGAAATGATCAGGGAAACCTTCGAACCGTCCTATATCCGTGTAATTCAGGGCGAGAAAGAAGCCACCAATCTGCTGATCCATGCCAAATTCGATTATATTTTCTTCACCGGAAGTGTCCCTGTCGGCAAAATAGTCATGGAAGCCGCGGCCAAAAATCTGGTGCCGGTAACACTGGAGCTGGGCGGTAAAAGTCCGGTCATTGTCGATAAGAGCGCCAATCTGGAGATAGCAGCCAAACGGATTGTCTGGGGTAAGCTCATCAATGTGGGCCAGACCTGTATTGCCCCGGATTATCTGCTCGTCCACAGCGATGTGGCATCCCAGCTGATCTCCTTAATGAAACGTTATATTCAGGAGTTCTACGGCCAGGATGCGCAGCAGAACCCGGATTACGGGCGGATTGTGAATGACCGCCAGCTGCGCAGAATTGCCGGAATGATTCAGCGGGACCAATCAAAGGTCATTATGGGCGGCACCGTCGTGCCGGAGGATCTGTACATAGAACCTACACTGCTCTATCCTGCGGATTGGAAGGATGCGGCTATGGAGGACGAGATTTTTGGGCCTGTACTTCCCATTATGGAATATACCCGGCTGGACGAAGCCATCCGCAGCATCAATGAGCGTCCCAAGCCGCTCGCTCTCTATCTGTTCACCGAAGACAAACAGGCTGAACAGGAGGTGCTGGCCAGAGTTTCATTCGGCGGAGGCTGCATCAATGATACGATTACCCATGTAGCCAGCACACATCTGCCATTTGGAGGAGTGGGAGGCTCCGGCATCGGCGGATATCACGGCAAGCATAGCTTTGATCTTTTTTCCCACAGCAAGAGCATTGTAAAAAGAGGGACAAAGCTTGACCTCGGGGTTGTCTATCCGCCATATGGCAATAAGGTCAAGCTGGCGCGGAGATTGCTGAAATAGAGTGCAGCGATTAGCAAAAGACAGCATAAAAGGATACCGCCCTGTTCGGGGCCCGGTATCCTTCGCTCCATTACCCCGCTCTTCTGCCCTCCACCCAACTGGCTACCTCTTTTTCCGGTATGGGTCTGCTGATGAAGTAGCCCTGGATCTTGTCACAGCTTGTACGCTCCAGAAAGGCCAGCTGCTCCCGGGTTTCCACCCCTTCTGCGGTCACCTTCAGTCCCATATCATGACCGATGGTTACGATGGATCGGGCCAGTGACATATTGTTCGGTGTATCAATGCTGTCAATAAACGACTTATCAATCTTCAGCGTAGTGATCGGCAGCTGCTTCAAATAGCTAAGCGAGGAATACCCTGTTCCGAAGTCATCCAGGGCAATGCCGATTCCCCGTTCTTTCAGCGATTCCAGCTTGGAACTGATCGCCTCGAAGGATTCCATGAAGATCGACTCGGTAATCTCCAGCTCCAAATATTCCGGCGGCAATCCGGTCTCCTTCAGAATCCCCAGCACCATATCGGTGAAATCATCCAGCATCAGCTGGATCACCGAAATATTCACCGAGATATGGTAGCCCTCATAACCTTCTGTATGCAGCTCTTTAATGAACCGGCAGGCCGCCCGCAGCACCCATTCACCGATCGGGACAATCAACCGGCAGTCTTCAGCGATTTTGATGAACGAAAGCGGCGATACAAAACCAAGCACCGGACTGTTCCAGCGGATCAGAGCCTCGAAGCCCCAGATTCCGCCTGAGGCGGTGTCCACCAGCGGCTGATAATGCAGCGAAAGCTCATTATTGGAGATAGCATTTCTTAAATGCTTCTCAATGATCATCCGTTCGTCAAAATGCCGCTGCATCGCCTGTCCGTATAATACATATGTCCCTTTACCGGCTTCCTTCGCTTTATACATGGCAATATCGGCATTCTTCAAAAGCTCTTCAGCATTGATCCCATTCTCCGGATACTGGGCAATACCAATACTGGTCGAGATGTGAACGACGCTGGCATTCAGCTGGAAGGGCTCCTTGAAACCCTGCACAAGCGCTTGTGCATAGGAGATCACCTCATCCGATCCCTTGATATTCTCGAACAGAATCACAAACTCGTCACCCCCGAAACGGAAGTGCTTGCTGCGACCGTCCGACAAGCCCAGCAGCCGTTCACCGACCTTGACCAGCAGCTCGTCGCCAAAGGTGTGGCCCATCGTATCATTAATATATTTGAAATTATCAATATCCAGAAAGAACAAGGCTGCATGCCCTCCAGCGTGTTCCTTGATAAACTTCTGCAGCTCCTCGGAAAGGGACAGCCGGTTCGGCAGACCGCTTAAGACATCGTTATAGGCCAGCAGCCGGTATTTCTCTTCGCTGGTCTGCAGCAGTGCCTGATTCTCGACCACTTTGTTATATTGCTCCAGCAGCTCATCCTGCAGTGCCGTAAGCTCCTCGTAGGTCGACTCCAGTTCCTGATAGCTCATTTGGAGCTTGCTCTCATAACCTTTGCGGTCCGTAACATCAACCATAGAGCCGGAAAAACGGACAAAACCTCCGTCCGCATTGCGCAGCACCTTGCCCCGGGCCTGAAACCATTTATATTCGCCTGATTT
Organism: Paenibacillus sp. FSL H7-0357; assembly: GCF_000758525.1. NCBI lineage: Bacteria > Bacillati > Bacillota > Bacilli > Caryophanales > Paenibacillaceae > Paenibacillus > Paenibacillus sp. FSL H7-0357. The sequence continues at coordinate 7,327,703 of NZ_CP009241.1, forward strand.
GCTCCGCATCCGGTATTCGCAGTAATAGTAGGAACTTTTGCCCTGCAGATGCTCAGTGCGCAGGCGGTTCTCATGTTCTGCATCCTCTGGATGGATAAGAGTTCTCCAACCTCCATGGCTCTCGTCCACTTCATCCCGCTCATAGCCGAGCAGCTCATACCAGCTGTCCGAGAAGTAGTAGATCATCGTGGTCATGTCCACATCCCAGATTACCGCATCCGCACCATAGGCAGCCAAACTGAAGCGTTCATTGCTTTTTTCCAGGTTGCTTCGCATTCGCTTGACCAATTGCACGTAGAATAGGAGGATGAGAATAAAGGCCAGCAGAACGGCGAATGCCGCGACAATGCTCAGTACAAGCTTTTTATAGGATTGATAGAAGGAAAAGGGCTTGTTGATGACTTCGCTGCCTTCCGGCAGCTGCTTCAGGGAAACGTTGAAACGCTGCAATTCCTTATAGTCAAAAACCTTTCGCACGGAGCTGTCCGAGACAATAGGGATTACTCCCGCATTTTCTCCTTCCAAAATCCGCAGAGCCAGGCTGGCTGCAGTTTGTCCCTGGATTTTGCCGCTAATCAGATTTCCGCCGAAGGCCCCGTGATTCAGGCTAAAATCATAAATATGATATACCGGCACACTGCTGCTCTCGCTAAGCTCGCTTGAGAACCGGTCAAATTCAGTAATTCTTCCCGTTGTATCACTGTAGTATGTAGTCATAAGAACCATGCTGTCTGATGAAAGGTTGGATACTTGATCGATGATTTGATCATTGGAGAGGCTGTTCATCGGGAAGACCTGGAGTCCCCGCTCCAGAGACAGAATCTGGTCACTGACCATTTTACCCGTGGAGAGCCCGCTTTCGGAATTGTCGAATACGATGTACACCTTACGGATCGATGGATTGAGCTTCAGCGCCATTCGTATCGTTTCTGTAGGATCGATCTCTTCGATGACTCCGGTGATATTGCGCTTGTCCGCTATGCTGTCCACACCCAGCTGATTAATCCCGCTGAATACGATGGGTGCATCGTTCAGGATTTCCTTGCGGTACTGAATAACGAAGTTCAAGGCAGCATCATCCGTAACGATAATCGCATCGATATGAATAGCTTGATATTTGAACTTGATCATCTGGTAGACGTGCTCGAGGTTGTCATTGCTGGGGAATCGTTTCCAGTCCATATACTCCGTGTAGATAACCGGCGGATCAGCTGCTCCTTTAAGCTGCTCTTCAATGCCTGCACCCTGGTCATCCGTCCAGGCAAAGCCCTTTTGATAGGAATGCAGGACAAGCACATTCTGAGGGCGCCGTTCTTCGCTGCTGGCGGACACCGGCTGATACAGTGCCGTGCTGAGCATAATAAATAAAAGCAAAAACAAGCCATACCGTAACCTGCGCTGAATTTTCCCCTTGCCCATTAGCACACTCCCATTCATCTATCCCAAACATCCCAAAATCAGAAACGGGGAAATTCGACAATTTCTATTAAAAGCGTATGGATCCATTATGATTGGGCTTTGCTATTTACTTATAAGCTTAATAGAGTAAATATATAGACTGAACTTATAATTCTTCTATTTTGGGATTGGCCGTGACTACAGAGAATGTTTGGACTTCCGGCCGCTGTTAGGTTTGGATTTCCTGAATTTAACCGCGAATCGCGGTAGAAATCCAAACCTAAAGGCGGACGCTATCGCTCCTCCAGTTCCAAAATTCCCCTCCGCCACTTTTCCCTAAATGTACATTCTCAAGTTCAATCTATATAGTAAATAAAATTAATTACAATTTATGACGTTTTTCTTCTTATTATATGGGGAAAGTCTAATTTTTGAAACATAAATAGAAGGTTCATCCCTTCATGGACAGTCCTTTGCATCCAAGTTAGAATGAGTGTGCAAAGACCCGCCAAGACAGGAGGTTTCACATGCCTACAATTAAAGACGTTGCGCTGAGGGCAGGCGTTTCGGTGACAACCGTCTCCCGGGTGCTGAACAACAGGGGGTACTTAAGCGAGGATCTGAAGAAAAAGGTCTACAGCGCGATGGATGACCTCAATTACCGGCCAAACGAACTCGCCCGCTCGCTCAGCCGCTCCAAATCAAATATTATCGGGCTGATCATCCCCCATGTCTCTCATCCTTTCTTCGGGGAATTGACCAGCCATATCGAGGAGCATGCCTACCGGAACGGCTATAAGCTGCTGCTCTGCAACTCGCAACAGGACAAACATAAAGAACTCGAATATATCGATATGCTTCGTGCAAGCCGGGTCGACGGCATTATTATGGGCAGTCACACCCTGGAAGTTGAGGCCTACCGGCAAATGAATCTGCCGCTCGTCACCTTTGACCGCAGAATATCGCCGGAAATCCCTTATGTCTGCTCCGATAACTATCGGGGCGGGGTGCTGGCTACTACCTTATTGATTAATAAAGGCTGCCGCAGGCTCGCCCATATCGGTGGGCATCCCGAGCTGAACATCCTGTCTGTGCTAAGATCCGAGGCCTTTGCGGATACCGCCCGGCAGCATAACCTCCCGCACACCTTGCTGCATACGGATAACAACAGCTTTGATGTCGGAGCTTATGAGCGGCTGCTTGCGCAGCTGTTCAACGAACAGCCAGATGTGGACGGCATCTTTGCAGGCAGCGATTTGATTGCAGCTTATGCGCTTAAGGCTTGCCGTGAGCGGGGATTGCGTGTGCCTGAGGATGTGCGGATTGTAGGATATGACGGCATTGCCCTGCGCAGCCTGCTGGCTCTGCCGCTCAGCACCATCCGCCAGCCCATTGAAGATATGGGCAAACTTGCCGTTGATTTGATCATTCAGCAGGTCCACGGCGGTGCCGTCCACGCAGAATACATATTGCCGGTTGAGCTGGAGGAAGGCGCTACAACTTGAGTATGCGTAAATCCAAAGCATGAATTTTTAGTTGTACAAATTGCAACTACCCCGGGGAAAATCTTCCCCGATCAGGATGCAATGTAATTTACGGCACCTGCCAAACGCTAACCCCCGCTCTGCTGTAAGCAAGCAGAACGGGGGTTTTCTGCGTTTGACAATTTAGATCTACAAGTGTAATATCAACCAGGAGATTAAAACTACACTTGTAGATTGAATGTTCATGAAACTGCGAGGAGTCGATTATATGAAGAGCATCCCCAAAATTTCAGAGGCTGAATGGGAGATCATGAAAGTCATCTGGGGCAACCATCCGATTACAGCTGAACAAATTGTCCAGCACCTGCCGGGGTCTATTGAATGGAGCGATCAGACGGTACGCACCTTTATCACACGGCTGCTTAAGAAGAAAGCCATTGGCTTCGAGAAATCCGGGCGAAGTTATCTTTATTATCCGCTGCTCTCCGAGCGGGAATGTGTACAAGCAGAAAGCCAGTCTTTTCTGAAGCGGGTCTTCGGGGGAGCCGCCAACCTGATGGTCACCAACTTCTTGGAAGAGGTTACGTTATCCGCCCAGGAAATTGAGCAGTTGGAACGGTTGCTCCAGGAGAAGAAAGCACAAGGAGCACACAAAGATCCAGGTACACAGGAATGAATGTGATCTACAGCCTGTTTGCCGATTTCCTGGATGATACACTAGCCGCGAGCCTGGTGATTCTGGTTGTAATCGCAATTCATGCCATCCTGCAAAAGGTCATCAGCGCCAGGGTCCGTTACCTGCTGTGGCTGCTGGTCATTATCCGAATGCTGCTTCCGGTGATCCCGGACAGTCCGCTCAGCATGTTCCATGTGCTTCAGTATGGAGAAGGAATAAAGAGCGCGCTCACGGGACAGGCCGCTGATACAGCCCCATTGCCGAATCTGCAAGCTGCTGCTCCAAGCAATCAGGGGCTGGACTCTGATTCTGATCCGCAATCAGGCACTCCCGGAACCGGAGACAGCATTAATGCGGGACACCTACAACAAGCGGACGGGCAGGCGCCGGGTGGCCGACATTCCAGTGCTGCTGGTATCTACTCTCCCTGGCTGAAGGCCGCTGCTATAATCTGGTTCGGCGGCGCAGTCTTTCTTTTCCTGAACGGACTTGGCATCATGAGCAGGCAGCTCCGCGGGCGGAAGCGGCTGAGACGGGTTACTGATCCCCGGCCAATTGCGGTGCTTGAGGACGCTCTGAACCGGTTCGGAGTGAAAAGAAAGATTCCGCTCTACACCGGCTCCCGGGCCAAAAGCCCTTTCCTGAGCGGCGTGTTCCGTCCTTGGATATACGTCCCAGAACTGGCGCTTCAGGAGTTAACCTCACCGCAGCTGCTGCACATTCTGGCCCATGAGCTTGCTCACTATAAACGCCGGGATACCCTGTGGAATCTGCTGGGCAGTGCGGCCGCGGCTATTCATTGGCCCAATCCTTTATCTTGGCTCGGACTGCACAAAATGAAAACCGACCGGGAGCTGGCCTGTGACGCATACGTATTGGATGTGCTGGGAGAAGAAGAAGCTGCGGCGTACGGATTAACGCTCGTTGAATTTCTCAAGCAGTTTTCTAAAGGACGGACCGACCGCGAAGTGCTTTATTTCTTCGGATCGCAGCACCGTCAGCAGATTACAAGGAGGGTCTCTATGATTCACTCATTTAAAAAAGGCTCGTACCGGATATCAGCGGCAGCCGTGCTGCTCCTGATTCTGCTGAGCTTGGTGACACTAACGAATGCCTCAGGCGATTCAAAAACTGACAACACAGCTGTTAACGATGATTTAATCAATCTGTACAAGAATAGAAATTATAATCGCCTGGACAGAGCCGTGGAGGAAGCGGGTTTTGCCTTCCAGGCCCCGTCTGTGCTGCCCCCGGATTTCATTCTGGAGAGGGCTTACCTTGCAGTCACTCTGCCCGAAGCTGCAGCTGCTACTGCGTCGTCAGAGGATAACGAGATTGATCAAGTTACTCTCTATTATGAACGGTACGACGGGGATACCCACACCGGGCAATTTTCGTTGGAGGCTTACAAGGACAGCAGCGTTGAGCAGATTTATACGGCTGTTGAACTTGAAGAATCCTCGAGTGGCGACGGCGGGCCCCCTCTTCCGGTTGACCGGAAACCCACTACCATTGGCGGTATAAACGCAATCCATGTCAATGTGCATGTCAATCAGTATGTACAGAAATTATTCTATATTTGGGAGCGGGATGGGATTGTATATAAACTATATATAGGCAGTGGTACCCTATCACAGCAAGAAATCGCTTCACTCATGGCCTCCATCAAATATCCGGATGAACAAATGAAACGCAGCTTCGTGAATGAAAAGTTTTTTAATGTAGATGTCATCGATGTGAAGGATTTACGGATGGTGGCTGATATTATCGGTTTTATGCCTAAGTTCCCTATGGAAGTGTCCGGCTTTCACATGCATACGGCCATGCTTACCACAAGCAGCGTATTCAGTGATCCTCCAGACGAACAGGGAAGATCCGGAATAGTTTTTCAAACTGGATACTTCAATCTGGGTGCTGAAAAAACGAGAGGCTTCAGGTCGTTCAGCTTTTTGCAAATGCAGAATCAAGGCTTATATGAAACCTTCAAATCGAAAGGACAGATCATTCTTTACCGGATTGACGGAGAAAAGTTTGCCGTTCCCCTTACCATCGCTCATGTAAATGGACAAGAGGTGCTGGTTACGGAGCCTTACAAAATCGACGGAGAGCTAAGCAAGCCTACCGAGCCGGATTTCCTCAGTTATTTCTGGCAGGATCAAGGCATAATCTATGAAGTGGGGTTCACCGGCGTACCAACGCTTGAGGATCAGCGGACCATTGTCTCTTCATTCATGGAAGCCCCTGCTGCAGACATTGATAAATTGGCCGCAGCAGCGGCGCAGGCTCATTAAGATCAACCCCGTATCAGTACAACACTGCAGAAACGGCTGTGCCCATAGGCTACAGCCGTTTTTGCAGTTCCATCAGAGCCCAGAACATCCATTATCGCTGCGGTTTGCTTGCGTCAACGCTTACTTAAAGTGTGTAAATAATATTATTTCATGTTATAATTATCGGGTAGTTCATTTCATAGCTGTAAATACTGCTATAAGATGCTTAAAGCATCATAACTGGAGGGATTAAAGTGAAGCAACTGCGGGACATTCCCATCTCCGTGCTGGATCTCGCTCCGATTAAAGAGGGCAGTACAGCAGCGGATTCATTTCATAACACACTGGATTTGGCCCGTCATGCCGAAGAGTGGGGCTATAAGCGCTACTGGCTGGCGGAACATCATAATATGACTGGCATCGCCAGCTCCGCCACTTCGCTTGTCATCAGTCATGTGGCCGCTGGTACACGCAGTATCCGCGTAGGCTCCGGAGGCATCATGCTCTCCAACCATGCGCCGCTCATGATTGCGGAGCAATTCGGCACACTGGAGTCCCTGTATCCTGGACGCATAGATCTGGGGCTGGGAAGAGCTCCGGGCTCTGACCAGGCAGCCTCCAGAGCGCTGCGGCGCGGCCTGGGCAGCGACGGCAGCGAATTCCCCGAGCAGCTGAGCGAGCTCCGGGCTTACTTTGATCCAAACGGCGCAGGCTCGCGGCCGCTCGGAGTGCGCGCTGTTCCCGGCGAAGGCCTGAACATTCCGATCTGGCTGCTGGGTTCGAGCGGCTTCAGCGCCCAACTGGCGGGGCAGCTAGGCTTGCCGTTCGCTTTTGCCAGCCACTTTGCACCGGATTATCTGCTGCCTGCCCTGCAACTGTACCGCAGCAGCTTCAAGCCATCGGCTGCCCTGTCCAAGCCTCATGTCATGGTCGGGCTTGGAGCTACCGCCGCTGACACCCTAGTGGAAGCCCGAAGACTTGCCACCTCTCAGCAGCAGCAATTTCTGAACATTATCCGTGGACGCACCGGCATGCTCCAGCCTCCGGTAGACAGCATGGACGGACTCTGGTCCATGCAGGAAAAAGCCATTCTGCAGAACAAGCAGAATTACTCTATAGCGGGTGATCCCTCCGCTCTGCAAGAACGGCTTCTGCAGATTGTTGAAGAGACCGATGCCGATGAGTTCATCATCGCATCGCAAATTTTCGACCATTCGGCCCAGTTGCATTCCTATGAGCTCATAGCCCAGCTTTTTAAGGAGAACTAGATCCCGCCATCCGGCACATAATTAAGCAAGGCGATTATTAGGTTGGAAAGCATCGGCTTCCCTTCCTTGTAACCGCCTTGTTTTTTGTATACTCATCCCGAATCGTTCTTTATAAAACGCTATCATTAACAATGATATGGGTAAATAATGAGTAAATCGAAGTAATTAAACGATAACCGGTTATTACATCTTCAAATCGATTGATTTCAACCAATGAATATGTTTTATTCCGTTTTTCTTTATTTACAATTTTGATTATACTGTAGATATTCGTTATAACGAACATACATATGGCTATAAAACTCTGACCACTGTTATCAGGACACTATCGCCTTATTATGTAGTAGTTCTCCATGAAACTACTCTTTATGACAAAAATTGAAGAAACATCAGGGTTAAAGTAAGGATTTGTCGAGAGTACGCTGAGGGCAGGATTACTTTCCGGTAGAAAGGAGCGTGGAAAGTGAAGAAGAGAGTTCAGGCCGGCTTTATAGGCGCCTACATTCTGATCATTCTGGCAGGTGTCATCTGGCATGCCGGGGGTGTAAGCGCAGAAGAGACGATTAAGCTCCGGGTCAATTCCCATACGACGAGCACCGAGATTATGAGCAATATGCAGCCGGGCGACGCAACGACCTCAGATTATACGGTGATCAATGAGGGTCATGAACGGTTTAATTATTTTGTTGATTTCAAATTCACCTCCGGAGACGAGGAATTGTACAATATACTGCAAATGACCCTGCAAAAAGAGGGAGTAATCCTCTATTCAGGAGTGATGAGCGAGGCAGAAGGCAGGGTAGCCATAGGTACACTTACCGGAGGCTCACAGGAAGTGCTCCAGATGGATGTGTCCTTTCCGCTGGAAGCAGGAAATGAATATCAGGGGAAGACAACAAGCGTCGACTTCATCTTCTCCGCTTCAGCCTCACCAGAACCAACAGCTGAACCTAGCGCAACACCGGCCGCTACCGCGACACCAGGTCCAACCAGTGAACCTAGTCCGACAGCAAGTGCTACCGCAACACCGGGTCCAACCACTGATCCTGGCGCGACACCGGCCGCCTCCGCTTCAACGGAGCCGTCGGGTAATCCAACAAGCACACCTAGCAGCGGGCCGACAGCATCCCCTGGCATTACTGCCACACCGGGAACATCGGCGGCTCCAACTGGTTCACCAGCCGTGACAGCTTCACCGGGAACCGCTGTAGTGACTGTAACGGATGAACCTGTGCCAATGGGCGGCACAAACAATGGAACACCGGAAGGTTCGGCCACGCCGACACCGTCTCCGGCACCAAGTGACGACGTCATTATAGATGATGATGAGATTCCGCTCTCCGGACCGGAAGAGGGCGACAAATTGCCAGATACAGCAGAACCTTGGTATAACCTGATTCTGATCAGTTTGGCTGTTGCCATACTCAGTATTATCGTCCTTCGCAGACTGAATTCGAAAAAATAAGCTGAATTAGCCAAAGGTTGGAGGTGAGAGTATGAAGAAGCGTTCCGGGCTATCCATTGCCGTGAAGCTGATCTTCATACTCTCTTTGTGTGTACTGATCTATTCTGTAGTGCAAATCTTAAAAGCACCCGCTGAAGCCCGCCATGCCCTAAACGATTGGGACAAAAAGAGGGAGGAAGCCGTCAGTCTCCAGGTGCCGGAAGAAGAAACTCCGCTGCCCGCAGGGATGGTCAATCTCTCTGGAGAGAAAAGCATTTCCAGAACCGATTATACCGGGGGCGAAGTTATTGGAGAGATTTATTTTCCGAGGCTGGATAAACGGGTGGCGATTCTGGAAGGAACGGAGCGCCCCCAATTGAAAAAAGGCGCAGGGCATTATGAAGGGAGCGCAGCGATTGGCGCCATCGGCAACAGCGTGCTGGCCGGCCATCGCGATACAGTGTTTCGCGGCCTTGGCAATCTGGAAGTCCATGATCTGATCGAGCTGGAGACCGCCGAAGGAAAATTCATTTATGAAGTTACCGGCAGTCTCATTGTAGACGGCGATGAACGGGGGGCGATTAAGCAGAGTGATACACCGGTGCTTACCTTGATCACCTGCTATCCTTTCTCCTACGTCGGCTCTGCGCCTGACCGTTACCTGCTCTCGGCGTCATTGCTCCGGCAGGAGCCGCTGTCCCGCGAAGCGGAATAACATATGCACGCCACAACGCTAAGGATGAGACCTTCTATAGAAAGTGATAATATAGACATACGACCGGAAGAAAAAGAGGAGCTGAACCATTTTGAAAGATGAGCTGATCAAACGTTTTGTGTCTTATGCTGAGATGGATACCCAATCGGATGAAGACAGTGATACCTGTCCTTCCACTCCGGGGCAGATGGTGCTGGCCCGTAAGCTCGTTGATGAGCTTAGCGAACTAGGACTTGCGGAGGTTACGGTGGACGAGCATGGTTATGTCATGGCTACCCTTCCCGCCAACAGCGACAAGGAAGTTCCGACGATTGGCTTCCTGGCGCATTTGGATACCGCGACAGATTTCACCGGCGCCGGTGTAAAACCGCAAATTGTCGAGAATTATGACGGGAACGACATTGTGCTGAACAAGGCGCTGAATGTGGTCCTCTCCACGGAGAGTTTCCCTGAGCTGCCCGGGTATAAGGGACATACCCTGATTACGACAGATGGGACTACGTTGCTGGGAGCAGACAACAAGGCCGGAATCGCCGAGATTATGACCGCGATGGCGTATCTTCTGGAGCATCCGGAAATTAAGCATGGCAAGATTAGAGTCGCCTTCACCCCCGATGAGGAAATCGGACGCGGACCGCATAAATTCGATGTCGCCGCCTTCGGCGCTTCCTACGCCTACACCGTTGATGGAGGGCCTCTGGGAGAACTGGAATATGAGAGCTTTAATGCTGCTGCCGCCAAAATCAGCTTCAAAGGCGTCAACGTGCATCCCGGCACCGCCAAAGGAAAAATGATCCATTCGTCCAAAATCGCCATGGCCTTCCACCTCCGGCTGCCATCCGGCGAGGCTCCTGAATTTACGGACGGCTATGAAGGCTTCTACCATTTGATCTCCATGCAGGGATCGGCGGAGCACAGCAAGCTGCATTACATTATCCGCGACTTTGACCGCACCCAGTTCGAGAACCGCAAAGCGAATATTTCTGCGATTGTAGATGAATTCAAATCCACTTATGGCGATGAGAACATTGTGCTGGAATTGAATGACCAATATTATAATATGCGTGAAAAAATCGAGCCGGTCCGCCATATCGTCGATATTGCCCACGAAGCGATGGAGAACCTCGGCATAACACCGGTCATTCGCCCGATCCGCGGCGGGACAGACGGTTCACAGCTCTCCTACATGGGACTCCCGACTCCGAACATTTTTACCGGGGGCGAAAATTTCCACGGCAAATTCGAGTACGCTTCTGTAGATGTTATGCTGAAATCCGTCCAGGTTATCGTTGAGATTGCCAAGCTGTTTGAGCAAAAGGCATAGCCGAAGGTTTCCCCTTGCGGCTGCACAACCCGCTGCAACAATTCGGCCTGCCCGTTCAAGAGCAATTGCTCTGACCGGGCAGGCCTCTTTGCGCAGGTAGTGAAGCTCCTGCGGCTTATCCGCTTTTATTACCTGCGCAAACTGTGCAAAAATAAAACCCTCTGACCGCCGCAATGCGGGAGTCAGAGGGTTTTTGCTTGGTGAGAGCTTCCGGCGGCAGCCAGACAGCAATCAGTATGGGACGCGGATTTTCTGGAAATCGTTCCTCCGCTGCCAGAATAGACCCCGGGCTTGCAACGGACCCAGCAGCTCTTATTTTCAACTGGAGCATCATTCCGGCAAGCTATCGGACCCCAATGCACTTATGCACGGATATTGGCCTGAAATCCGGCTGCCGAAACGGTAATAAGTGCGCTACGGTCCGTTAGTTCCGTAAAATGCACTCTATAGAGAAAATAAGTTCTCCCCGGTCCGCGGCCGTGGCAACACCTCAAACTTAGCTGTAACGGCTCCGTCTGAGACGAACCAAACGGAGCGGCGGCTGGCTGCTGCCCCAATTAATCCGCAGGCGGCAGTTTTACCGCTGGCGCTCCGATGGATCGGGTTTAGGCTTTGATCGGCATCCAGCCTGGCGTATGGATTAATGCGCCCCATAGCGGGTCCGGTATTACAAGCTCCGCCTGAGCTGAAGGATCAAGTTCTGTCTTAATGTCAGCAGCTCGCCCTTCGGCAACCTTCTGTACCCAGTCCGGATCAATCAGCAGCGGGCGGCCCAGAGCTACCAGGCTGATTCCGGTCTCCAGGCTCTTCAGCGCATCATCGGCCTTATACAGGGAGCCGACACCAATAACCGGAACACCATCTCCTGCACGGTCCACAATCTGCTCAATCCGTGGACGGCTGTCGTCCGTGCCGCGGTGAGGCTTGGACCACAGATCCTGCTGCGAAACATGCAGATAGTCCAGCCCCTCCTCCTTCAGCGCATCAATCAGCGCAAAGGTCTCGGCCATCGTAATCCCCGGCGTTTCCGGCTCCTCGGGTGAGAAGCGGTAGCCGACCAGAAACGGCGACGAAGTATGCTCCTTCACCGCATGTTTGACCTCACGCAGCACGGCGAGCGGGAAAGTCAGCCGGTTCTCCAGGCTGCCGCCCCAGCGGTCTTCGCGTGTGTTGGAATGCGGGGAGAAGAATTGCTGCAGCAAATAGCCGTTCGCCCCATGAATCTCCACGCCGTCGAAGCCGGCCTCTATGGCCCGGCGTGTAGCCGCGCCGAAGTCGGCAATAATGCCGGTAATTTCTTCTTCGCTCAGCGCACGAGGAACAGGACCGTGACCTCCGCGCGGCAGCTCAGCCGGAACATTGCTCGCGCTGACCGTCTGGCCATCCGGAAGCAGCTCAGGAGGACACTGGCGGCCGCCGTGGAAAATCTGCAGAACTGCCTTCGCGCCTGCACCCTTGATTGCTTCAGCCAACTCGCGCAGGCTTGGAATCAGTTCATCACGGTCTGCACCGAATTCGCCGGCAAAACCTTTACCGCCCCGCGTCACATATACACAGGCCGTAATCACCAGTCCCGCACCTTTGGAGCGGCGGGCATAATATTGCAATTCGGGACCGGATACCGTACCGTCCTCATTGGAAGAAAAGTTGGTCATCGGTGCCATAACGACACGATTTTTTAATGAAATCCCGTTTTCGAACCGGTAGGATTCCAGCAGTGGACTATAATCTGTAGACATCTTTGATTTCCCTCCATTATATACTTAGTGCTACTGGCTCCACGCTTGCAGCTTGGACCGGCAGTCTGTAATCTATTGCTAACGAACGTTATCTATCTCCCTCAGGTATATCCTTCCAGATGACATTATTCCCGTAGTTTTTGCCCCAATCGTACATCATACGCAGTACAGGCAGCAGGCTCTGCCCGTATTCCGTCAAAGAGTATTCTACTCTCGGCGGGACCTCAGCATACACCTTTCTCAGCACAAGCTGGTCTTCCTCCAGCTCACGAAGCTGATTGGTCAGCATTTTTTGCGTAATATGAGGAATAAGCTTCTTCAACTCACTGAAACGTTTGGTTCCTTCAAGGCCCAAGTGCCATAAGATGATCAGCTTCCATTTACCGCCGATAACGGCAAGCGTAAGCTCCTTCTCGCAGTTGATTTCCTTCAGATTGATACGGTCTTTAATATCCGTCGCCAAGGTATGCGGCCCCCTTTCGTTCTTTAACATCATACTACAAAACACCCGGGGGCCGCACATCGCCGGCAGGCGCATCGGGGCCATATTCCCTATGTACGCATACAGACCGCAGGCTCGGCCTGCGGTCTGTATGCTGCGTATGCGTTTTATTTGCTGGACAGGCTTCCCTGCAGGCTGGCTGCGCTGAAGTCCGGCTGCGCTTCAATCGTGGTGTCACCCGCTGCTTTGGCTTTTTCCAGTGCTGCATTATAGCGGGTATTCAGATCCTGAAGCTCCTTGTCCAAATCTCCGCCGTCAAAAATATATTTGTTGAAGACATCGACTTTCTTCGTTCCTTCCAGGCGTCCTTCGGTAGTTACCAGCGGAGTTGCCGGATAGATGGCATCAAATTTCGTTGGCAGGAAGTTCTCGATTCCCGGAATATCCGGAGCTTTCGCTGCAGCAGCAACGGAAGGAATAACCGAAACTCCGTATCCGCCTTCCTGATAGGCAATCTGCACCTCATCGCTGTACATCCACTCGATGAATTTCCAAGCCGCTTCCTTCTGCTCCGAATCCTTGCTCATCGCCAGGTAGCTGCCGGAGATAACCTGACTGGCACCGTTTTGCTGGCCGTCTACTGTCGGAGGAAGCGCTGCGGCCCAGCGGATATCGGTCGGGAATTGAGTTTTGTAGACGCTAGGCTCGACAGAATGGTTGAAGTACATCCCGATTTTACCCTGGGCGAATTGCGCACGCAACGGGTCAATATCCAGCGATTCCGAGCCCGGCATCATGCTTCCGTCCATCGTGATCTGCCGCAGTGCTTCAAGGGCCTCCTTATACATACTGAAGTCGAACTGACCGGTCTGGAAGTTGAAGCCCTCTGTACCTGCTGTTTTGCTGAGGGTCGTGATCGGATAAGCAATACGTTCAAAGCCGCTTGCACTTTTGAAATTTCCGGCGAAGCCATAAGCACCGCCGGCTTTACCCGCTTCGGTAATCTTCTTGGCATCCTCCACCATTTCCGCCAGCGTGGTCGGCGGCTCGGTAATGCCAGCCTTCTCGAACAGATCGACGTTATAGATCAGGCGCCAGAACTGGCCGATATTCGGCAGGGTGTAGATTTTGCCGTCCACGGTGTTCTTCTCATTAATGAGTACCTTCTCGAACCGGCTTTTCATTTCCGGTGTAATATAACTGTCGAAGGACTCCAGGTAGCCTTTCTTCACCCAGGTTGGCACGTTCCCCGTATCCACACGCAGAATATCCGGTGCTTGTTTACTGGAGAAGGCAATATCCACCGACTGGGCGTAGTTCTCGGCCATCACCTTCATTTCAATATCGACATCGGGATTGAGGCCCTCATATTCACTGATTTTCTGCTCTATAAAGTCAGAATCATGCCGGTCGATGGTCCAGTAGACCAGCTTTGTTTTCTCAGCGGCTGTATTGTTGCCCTCCGCCTCCGTATTTGTATTGGACGAGGAGCACGCAGCCAGCGAACCGGCCAGCAGCAGCGAAACTCCAGTCAGCATCCACTTATTTCTTTTCATCTAAATTGCCTCCCTTTTCTTTTTGTAATCGCATTCATTTCATATAAAAATTATAGAATGTCCGCCCGATTCTAAGTGAAGGAGAAAACAACTATTCATGGGAGACGAAATCACTGTTTCCGCGCTGCGTGACCGAAGCGTATTTGGAGCGGAAGTCGGTAGGGGTCATGCCGGTATATTTTTTGAAGAGTTCAGTAAAATAGGGGCGGTCCTCATAGCCCAGCGAGACGGCGATATCCTGAACCTGCATGCCTTCCAGCACCAGTTCCTTGGCCTTCTCCATTCTGCGGCTGATAATGTATTGGGCGAGCGTCATCCCCATCTCCTTTTTGAACAGATTGGAGAAATAGCTCGGGCTGAGATGAACCTCTCTGGCACAATCTGCTACGGAAAGGTTGCGGTGCAGATTTCCATTGATATGGGCGATGGCCCGCTCCACCAGCACACGCGCATCACTGGACTGGCGGATTTGCACGTACGCACAGCCCTGGCGGCAAAACTCCCGGATCTGCCTGCGCAGCTCCTCAAAGGAGGCGGCTCCATTCATGTCGGCCAGCTTCTTCTCCAGCGTCTTGACCTCCGAGTCCGAAGCCTTGTCTGAAAAGACACGGTGGATCGAATGGGCCAGTTCAAGACACATTGTCTTGACGATTGCCGGGCCCGGCAGGGTGGGAGCGCTCAGCCATTCATTCCAGATGTCGCCTAGTTGCTCCTCCGCTTTGGCCAGATTGGCCGAACGCAGGCAGTAGAGCAGTTCCTTCTCTTTGTCGTAAGAGTACCTGGGCAGGGCGGCATCCCCCTCCAGCGATTCCACATAACGGTATACGCTGTTCCCGCCGGTCAAAAAAGTATTCGCCAGCGCAGACAACGCCTGGGCATAGGACACGGACAACTGGCCTGCCTCCTCGATTTCCCCGCCGAGTCCGATCGACACCGTCTGGTACGTATGACGGCATACGTTTTCCCGGCATTTCTCCGCGAGCTGCTCCGCATCCAGCTCCGCCGGGGGATTCATGACGATGACGAATTGATTGACGTGCTCGCGGAAGACAAGACCTTGCGTATAGGCAGCAACCGTCTCTTCCAGAATATTCTGCACCGCAAAACGGATCAGCTCGACCTCGGATACTGGCAGGGCGGCCGTGCGCTCTGCAAAAAAGTCTATTTCCGCCACCAGCACACAAAAGTCGCGGCTGTTCATTGTAATGGCATAGAAATCCCACTGCTGGCTGAGGTGCTGCTGCCTGCTGCCATAGCGGATGAGCAGACGCATATACTCCTGGCGCAAATAAGGCATGCTCTCCCGCAGCTTCTGCTCCATCCCCCGCATCTGTTCGGCCTGGGAGCGTTCCCGCTCCAGCATCTCTTTGGCTTTCAGAACCGATTCAAGCACCTGAGGCTTGGTAAAAGGCTTGACGATCAGGTCAAAGGCCCCAAGCTTCACCGCTTCCTGGGCATATGTGAAATCGGAGTAGCCCGTCAGGAAAATCAGCTTGATGTCCGGCTGCTCCGCCTGAATGATCCGCATCATCTCAAGTCCGTCGGTGAACGGCATGCGGATGTCGGTCAACACAATATCAGGCCGGTGCTTGCGGATCTGCATTAGCCCTTCTTCTCCATCGGCCGCTGTTGCTGCAACTATAATGCCGTGCTCCTCCCAGGGAATTCGCTGTGACAGGCCCCGGACAACGGCCGGGATATCGTCAACAATACATATTTTAATAGGTTCAGTGTGGTTCAGGATAAACTCCACCTTCCATTGGAAATGTGAGAACCGCTTCGGTTTCGATAAGTGGACGGCTGCAGAAGGATAATCCGGCCTCCTTGCCGTAATACAGCTGCAACCGGCTGCAAATATTGGACAGGGCGTACCCTCCGCTGCCGACAGGCTCCTTCAGCCGGGCATTCAGCTTCTCCGCATCCATGCCCGCCCCGTTGTCGGTTACCCGGATTACAAGATTGTGCGCCTCCACTGCCACGGAGATCCGAATCATCCCCCCGTTCCGCAGCTCCTTCAGCCCATGCAGAATGGAATTCTCCACGAGAGGCTGAATGATAATCTTCAGCACGGGAAGCTCCAGCAGCTCCGGCCCGGCGGTTATCGTATACTCGAACAGTCCCTCGTAGCATTGCTGCTGGAGGTTCAGGTACTGGCGGACATGCTCCAGCTCCCTGCCCAGAGTCGTAATTTCCTGCCCGTTGTTCAGGCCCAGCCGGAACAGGGCGGACAGAGAAATCACCATCTGCTTCACATCTTCATATTCATCCATTTCGCATTTCCAGAAGATTGTATTCAGTGTGTTATATAAAAAATGGGGCTCAATCTGCGCCTGCAGCGCTTTGATCTCCGCTTTCCGCTTTTCTTTTTCCGTATCCTTGACTTCAAGAATCAGCTCGCCGATCCGGTCCAGCATCTGGTTGAATTTACGGCCCGCTTCCCCGATCTCATCCTGAAACGGACTCTGGAAACGGGCGCCCAGATCCTCCTGCTCCACCCGCGACATCGTTTTCTGCAGCTTCAGCAGCGGCCCAAGCAGCAGTGCGGACAAATATCTCGCCAGCAGCAGCGCGATCACAATACAGACAGCCATGATCATCAGCACCAGCCACTGAATGCTGCGCACAGGCTGGAGCAGCTCCTTCTTCGACTGGTAGCTGACCAGCAGCCAGTCGTCCGCATACCGTGATTCGGCATAGCTGACCAGCATCGGCCCGCCGCCGGCGGAATACTCGAAATTACCGCTTTTTGCTTCAAGCAGCTTGTCCATAAATGCCGCCGAGCGTGACCATTCCGGCCGCTCTTTGTCTCCGAAGACACTTGCCCCCGTCTTATTGATCAGCAGAAACTTTGCGCTGCCGAGGCTGGCACCTCCGCTGACCGTATCTTCCAGGATGTCCTCCTTTACATTGACGGTCAAAAAGACATCCGGCACATAATTCTCCGTAAGCGGCTGCAGCAGCAGGGAAATGACCTGATGCTTTCCGGCGAACAACTCATCCTGGTGGCTCTCCACCCAGTTCGATTCCGGATTGTCCTTGATCCGCTTATACAGCAAAGACTCCATAAATGGAGTCGCTGTTCTGCGCAGATTGCCGGCGGAATAGAAATCCCCGTCCGGCGTACTGATCAGTATAGATTCAATGGAGTTCTCCGTCAGTTCTGCCTGTGTAAAGGGGCCTTGCAGCAAGGAGAAATTGGCGAAAAACCGGTCTGTGTTATGCGCTTGTATGTCCCTTATGGTCTGCTTGTACGCTTCACTCAGCATCATCGTGGAGGAAGCCACAATAATCTGCTTCAGCTTCTGGTCCAGCACGTTGACCGACTGGTTCAGCACATTGCGGTTCAGGTCGATGGAGTTGCGCTCCATAGCCCGCGAAGCAATCGAGTAGGCCCACAGGCCGGTAATAGAGATGCAAAAGACTGTCAGTGCGGTAAACGACAGCCATATTCTTTTCTTCAGCGAGGTCCGGTAAAGCCAGGCCTTCAGCATGGTTCCACATCCTTTGTTGACCGGCCGCCCGGAGAATCGCTGCGTTAGCCTCAGCCCTTTACAGAGCCAGCCGTCATCTGCATGAATGATTTGTTAGCAAAAATATAGACAATAATCATCGGCAGCATGGACAAACATGCGCCGGCAAGCATTAACTGGGGCTGCGCCGCATCCCCGATACCGTATTTCAGCCCGGCCAAACCTACGGTCAGTGTCTGCAAGGCAGGCTGCGTCATAGTAAATACCAGCGGCAGAATATATTCATTCCATGCGCCGCGGAAGGTCCAGAGCGCAGTCACCCCCAGCGCGGGCGTCAGGAGCGGCAAGATAACACGAAAGTATACGCTATAGAAGTTGCAGCCGTCAATAAACGCCGCCTCGTCAAGTTCCTTCGGGATCGCCCGCACAAAACCGATCAACATAAAGAATGCGGTCGCATGGGCACTGATCAGAATGATGATGACGCCCCAGAGCGATTTTTGCAGATGAAGCGATACCATAAGATCAAACTGGGGACGCAGCACGACAGCACCGATAGAGATAAACAGAGTGCAGGACTGAATGATCACATACAGCCGTTTCCCGTAGAAATCAACCCTCGCTACCGCATAAGCGGCCATTGTTCCTATCAATAGAGTGCCTATAGTAGTAAATGTGCTGATAAATACGCTGTTCCAGGTGAAGCGTGCGAAATTCGCTGAAGTCCAGGCCTGCGAATAGTTATCGAATTTCCATTCCTTCGGCAGCAGGGTTGTTCCTGTAGTCAGCTCCAGATTGGACTTAAGCGACCCGAAAAAGGCCAGAACAATCGGGAACACCGCAAAAGCCGCCACCAGAAGCAGGAAAATCCACAGCAGTACCTTGGACAGCAGCGCTTTGGTCTTAACCGAACGCTCAGCTTGTGCCGGAGTCATTTTCGTTTCCGCATGCAATGTGCTCACTGTACATTCTCCTCTCTTTTAATAGATATCATTCAGCTTCTTGGATACATAAAAGTAAACCAGAGTGATCAGACCGACGATAACCGCAGTGGTGAACCCGACCGCGCTCCCGTAACCAAACTGCTGGATGCTCGATCCTCCGCTCGATACAGGGAAAAACAGTTTATAGAGGTACAGATACATAACTTCCGTCTTGCCGTACGGCCCGCCCTCGGTCAGCACCATAATGCTCTCGTAGCCTTTCAGAGAGACGGTAATCGCCAGCATGATGATCATTTGCAGCACAGGTCCCAGCATCGGAACGGTAATGCTCCACATCTTCCGCAGCGGCCCCGCGCCGTCCAGGGAAGCGGCTTCATAAAGATCCTCCGGAATATTCTGCAGCCCGGCAATAAAGAGCAGCATATAGTTGCCGACCGCACCCCAGATTGCGATAATAATCGCCGTGATTAAGGCGTGCTTGGCGCCCAGCCAGTCTATGGGAGCGGATACAATTCCCGCGCCCATGAGCAGCTGATTCACCATTCCGTTGTAAGAGTTGAAAATAACGTAGAACACAATCGCCATCACCGAAGCACTGATCACGGTAGGCATGAAATAAATCGCCCGCAGCAGCTGGCGCCCCTTCAAGGCGCGGTTGAGAATTACCGCCAGTACAAATGACAGCGGGATGGTAATCACAAGTTTGCCGCCTGCATAGATGAAGGTGTTGACCACGGACTGCCAGAAATCCTTATCACGGAACAGCCGCTCGAAATTATCCAGGCCGATGAAAAGCGGTGTGCCGAAGCCCTGATAATCGTAGAACATGTACTTTAAAGCCCAAAAGATAGGGTACACCCCAAAAATCAGCGTCAGAATCAAGCTGGGCGCTACAAAGGTCCAGGCGTTTATTTGACGTTTCGTTTCATTCATTGATTGTTCCTCCTGTCATTGGACTTGCGCTTCTGTCCTAATCATACGTCCCTCTGTGCATACACAGTTAGGGAGAAACCGACTGCGCTAAGGGGGAGAATTTCACTTTTTCATTTAAAATAAGCCCCGAGGTCAAGACGTCACTTTGCCAGGCAGTTTTCAGTCGCTTTGTCCCCTCTGCTTCCTGTTTTTATCCATCCCTGATTCGCTCCCGGGACAGCTATAATTAAAGAAGAAAGTAAATAACAGAACAGGATTACAACTTCACAGGGAGGTTTGATTCTACCAATGAATTCAGCATATAACGGCGCAGCCGAAGCCCGCCCCTTCGGCTGCTATGACCGGGAACAACTGGGGGAAATCCGCAGCAGAATTGAACAGATTCCCGCAATTGCGCAGGAATACGCAAGACATCAGCAACTGTCCGGACAATTTGCCGCCCGCGAGGCGGCCGTTCCGCTTAGCGGCCTCGGTGTATTCCGGGTAGAACCCTTCGTCTTCAAAGTTCCCGCCGGGACCGCCTTCCTGAAGCTGGCTGTTCATGTCCGGGGACAGGGCGTTGCCCGTACCTGCGGCGTGCGCCTGACACATTCCCAGCTTGGACTGCCGGTGGCACTGATAAACGGCAGCTTCGGGGAGGCGCTGAACGGCTGGACCCAAATGCCGGGAAGCGGCAGTACCATTGTGCTGGAGCAACTGTCCGGCAGCGGAAGCGGCCTGCAGCCTTCCGGGGTGACTCCGGCTGGCGGCGTGCCGGAGGACCATGTGCGGAGCGTACGAATCAACAATACAGCGGAGGCAGAGTGGACGGTTCTACGTTATGAGGAGCTCCTGCCTGTATGCGCAGGGGATTATTACGGTATCCAGACAGAGCTTAGTCTGGAAGCCCCTCTTGTTAACGGCGGCATATACACCGGGGTTACTTTTCTCGATTCCGCAGGACAACCGCTTGGACTGGAGCGGCTGTCCCCGCTTTTCAACCGGCCCACGCTGACCAACTGGGCGTATCTGCTGGAGGCTGCCGGTGCGGATGCCAACCTTTATATGGTCTCGGGTGAAGAGCAGTATGCCGGGTTGGCCAAGCGCAAGCTGCAATACATGCTTGCCGATATGCGGCTTGGCATGGATATTTTCCGCCGGGACGGCTGGCATGACGACGATACCTACGGCGCTGTGCATATCGGCCGGGGGCTGGCCGCCGCCTCGGTCATCTATGACCAGATTGCAGGCAGCGGAGCGCTCGCTGCCGGGGAAACGGCGGCACTGCTCGCCGATTTCCGCTATATCGCGGCGATGATGATGGATACCGTCTACTACCGGTTCGACCTTACGACCTTCCCGGACGAGAAGGGCGGCAAGCGCAGCAACTGGAATGCCGACCGGGCAACCGGGCTCGGGGTCTATGCGCTCCTCTTCCCGCAGGAGGCCGAAAGCGGAGCATACCTGGAGCATGCCCGCTCCGTGATCGACTGGCAGCTCGCGGAAGTGGTTGATGCGGAGGGCGCATGGCCGGAAAATGTACGCTATCACGGCGCCGTACTGCACCGTTATTTCCTTTTCTTTGCCCTGCTGAGGCGCCTGAGGGGAATTGATTATTTCCGGCATCCCAAGGTAAAGGCGATGTACCGCTTCCTGATAGGCATCGTGACAGCAGAGGACATTATTCAAGGCGGCCCTTCCGGTGCGCCCGTTCTGCTTACTCCGGCTGTCGGCGATGCCAATGTGCAGGAACAATGGTTCCGCCTGCTCGGCTACGCAGCCCGATTCTATGCAGAGGAAGATCCGCAGCTGGCAGCGGAAATGATCTGGACCTGGAAGCACGGCGGCGCGCCCGTCCAGGATACCGGAGCCTTCCCGCTGCCGCTGGTCGCGCTGCTGTATCCGCAGCCGGATCTTCCAGAGCAGAAACCTACTCTCCGCTCCGTACATTATCCAGGCATCGGCTATGTCATCTTCCGCGGCGGAGAGCAGAACCTGCAGCATTATGCCATTTACGAGGCTTCACCGCTGACCTATCACGCCCATCATGATGAAGGCCATTTCTCCATCTGGGCAGATGGGGTTCCCCTGACGCTGGATGCCGGAACCGGCGGCTATTACAACGGGGACCGCCACTGGTATGTGTCCGGAGCCGCGCATAACGTCGTCCAGTTCACCGGTGAAACGGGAGACATTCTGGACGGTCCGCTGCAAAGCGTCTGCCGGGAGGTCTGCTTCTCAGAGGAGCTGGATTATGCAAAAAGTCTCATTCCCGATGCGCGGGCCGGAGAATATGAGCGGCATTTCTTGTTCATCAAAGCGGGTTTTGACGCTTATCTGGTCTGGGACCGGATTGAGGGTGGGGCAGACAGTGTCTGGAATCTGCATACGCTGAGTACGGAGGCCGAAGTCACGGAGCAGGCCATTGACGCTGTAGGCTTAGGCGGCATGCGGCTGAGCACGCATATCGCCGAGCCTGCCCTTCCGGTCATTACGACCGGAGAGGGTGCCGTAGGCGGAGCGTACCCGCTGGCCGCGCAGCAGCATTTCCGTGTGCACGGCAACGCTGGTGAGGACTATGTGGTGCTGCTGCATCCCCGGGCAGCAGCGGCTCCCGCACTCCGGCTGGAGCCGTTGGAGTGCGAAGAAGCCGGAGAAGGCGTCCGCTTGTATAAGATCGCCCGCGCAGACGGCGTTTGGTGTGTCGCCGCCATCAACGGCTCCACAATGACCCGCCGCATCCGCGTTCCCGGCGGAGTACCGCTCAGGCTGCTCGGCACAGCAGAAACGGCTTTGGCTGGAGGGGCAGTGGCTGGTTACACAGCGGCCCAAGCTGCGGAAGCCGGAATTTCGCAGGCTGGGCTGACATTTCTCGAGGACTCGGAAGGAGACATCCTTTACCTTGAGCCTGGAACAATTCAGATTGCCGCCGCGAGGCCCATCAATTGCACTTGATACAGCAGAAAGACCATAACTTGGCCTAAAAACTGAATCTCCTGCACTTCGTGCAACAGATTCTTAAAAAAAAGGACTATTTCATCCAATACATCCGAAATCAGCTGCATGAAATACAACAGATTGAGTTTTACCGCAGTCTAATACTTATTCTGTTGCATGAAATACAATCATCCTAAGCATCCGGCGCTGCTGCCTCAATTACTGCCCTTGTCAGGCAGCAATTGTATTGCAAATCCAACTATCCTAAGGAGGAAATAGACATGAGCAATCTTGGAGTATGGGAACCGGCGGAGCCGGGCGTCAAACGCTGCATCCTGAATGCGGCAGCCAGTCTGATGATGATGGAGGTTCATTTCGAAGAGGGAGCCGAGGGCTATGAGCACAGCCATCCGCATGAGCAGATGAGTTACTGTCTGCGTGGAAGCTTTGTGTTCCGCATTGATGGCAAGGAGTACTGCATAGGAGCAGGCCAGAGCATTGCCATACCGGGAAATGCCAAACATGGCGTGACTGCACTGGAGGCAGATTCAGCGCTGCTCGATGTCTTCACTCCTATCCGTGAGGATCTGCTTAAGCGCTAGGTTGCAACCATTGGATCTGCGGCAAATTACACCTAAATAAACCACGCCTGTCCGGCTGCCCGGACAGGCGTGGTTTGTTTTATTCCAAGTTGGCATGCTTGCCGAACATCTGCGTAGTGGTCTGGCCGGTCTGCTCCATCATCCGCAAAATCACAGCATCATAGAAGACGAGCAGGGTCTGTTCAAACAAGGAGGCCATAGGCTGGATGGTGGCGCGCTCTCCGCCGTTCTGTTCCTTCGGAGAGCCCGGCAGCTTCACTGTATAATCAGCCAGCTTACCGATCGTCGACTCCGGCGCAATGGTCACAGCGGCAACCGCCGCGCCAAGCGCCTTGGCTTTCTCCGCCATCGCGAGCAGACTCTTCGTTTCACCCGATCCCGAACCAAGCACCAGAACATCGCCCGCTTCGATTCCCGGCGTCACAGTCTCGCCGACTACATAGGCCTCTTTGCCGGCATGCATCAGCCGCATAGCAAAGGCCCGGCCCATCAGCCCCGACCGGCCCGCCCCGGCGACGAATACCTTGCCGGAGCGCAGCAGCAGCGCTGCAAATTCCTCAGCTTCTGCTGCATCAAGCTGCGCTGCCGAGCGCTGCAGCTCCTTCACTATTTCCTGTGCGTAGCTAACGGTATCCATACGAGCCTTAGGCCTGGCTCACAAGGCGTTTCATTTCTGCCGCCGCTGCCTTCTGGTCACTTTCACCGGTGATGCCGCCGCCAACGATAACGAGGTCAGGTCCAGCTGCAATGACTTCCGGCAGTGTGCTCAGCTTAATCCCCCCGGCAATCGCAGTTTTAGCCCGCTTCACTACGCTCTTGATCGCATGGAGATCGGCGAAGGAATTTTTGCCTTCGGCCTGATGATCATAACCGGAGTGTACACACACATAATCCACACCCAGTGCGTCCACTTCAGCGGCTCTTGCCTTGATATCCTTGACGTTGATCAGGTCAACCAGAATCTCTTTATTCGTCTTCTTGGCTTCCTCAACGGCACCTCTAATCGTCGAATCATCGGAAACACCCAGCACGGTAACGATATCCGCACCCGCCTCCACGGCCTTCATCACTTCATAACCGCCTGCATCCATAATTTTCAGATCAGCCAGTACGGTCAGCGCCGGGAAAGCTTCTTTAATGGCCTTCACCGCGTGCAATCCTTCATTAATAACAATCGGTGTGCCGATTTCCACAACATCAATAAATTCGGCCACCTCCGAGACGATTTCCTTGGCTCCGGCGATATCCACAAGATCTAATGCTAATTGTAGCTTCATATGATAAATCTCCTCTTTAGTGTATTTTTGTAAGTGTTGCACTAAGTGTAAGTTCATACAGCCCAAAAGGGAAGTAGGCACTTTATTGTGATGTAGTTACCTGGAGGATACTATTGTGCTGCGCAGAGGCTTAAATGATGCCAATCTTGAAAGAAATTCATCCAATTTTTCATTATTTTCGTAAAAATACTGCATTTTCATAAAAGCTGTGCTAACATACATTTTGTTTGGGACTAAAGCATTTACATTAGTACGGGCAATAAAAATAAGAAGGTGTATTATGGAGCAAGAAAAACATCAAGAGTTCAACCTGATTAAGCTGACCTGGCCGATTTTCCTGGAGCTATTCCTGTTCATGCTCATGGGCAGCGTCGATACATTTATGATCAGTTCAGTATCGGACGATGCCGTATCCGGCGTGGGTGCAGCGAATCAGATTATAGCTATAGCTATTCTAGTACTCAGTGTAATCGGAAACGGCGCAGCCATCGTCGTCTCCCAATATCTCGGTTCGAAGAAACCGCAGGAAGCGGCTAATGTAACCGGAAATGCAATTACGCTCAATCTGGCCGTAGGCCTCATTCTAAGCGCAGTTCTGCTGCTGTTCGGCGGAAGCCTGCTGACTGCGTTGAATGTGCAGGGCGATATCCTCGTCTATGCCAGAATGTATATGAACATTGTCGGAGGCGGTATTTTTCTGCAGGCGCTGCTTAACGCGCTGGCGACCACAATCCGCACGCACGGCTTCACGAAGCAGACGATGATGGTCTCCCTGCTCATGAATATCATTCATGTGGCCGGCAACTACATTCTGATCTTCGGGCATTTCGGCTTGCCTGCAATGGGAGTACAGGGTGCGGCCATTTCCACAGTGCTGAGCCGGCTGATCACGCTGGTACTATTCTTCCTGCTGCTGTACCGGATCGTGGAGGTAAGGGTCAAATGGACCTATTACATCCACCTCTCCAAAAAGTACGTGCTGCAGATTCTCAAAATCGGCATTCCGTCTGCTTTTGAATCCATTACCTATCAATCCTGCCAGCTGGTATTTACGCTGTATATTACGTATTTGGGCGCTGAAGCGATGGCCACACGCCAATACGCGCTGAATATCTCGAGTTATATTTTCTTGTTCAGCGTCGCAGTATCCATGGGCACCTCGATCATTGTTGGACATTTGGTCGGTGCAAAACGCCCCGAGGAAGCCTATTCGCGGGTATTCTCCAGTGTGAAGTGGGCTCTGCTTGTCACCGTAATTATGGATGTCATTGTTATCGCCTTCCGTGTGCCGCTGTTCGGACTTTTCACCGACAATGAGAGCATTGTCCGGATGGGTGCCCAGGTCATCCTGCTCAGCTTCTTCCTGGAGACGGGACGCACCTGCAACCTGGTGATCATTAACTCTCTGCGGGCCTCGGGCGACGCTAAGTTCCCTGTTTATATGGGGCTGATCTCCATGGTCTGCATGAGTCTGCCGCTTGGCTATTTTCTGGTGTTCACGCTTGATCTCGGCCTGGCCGGGGTATGGCTGGCCACCGCTTTTGACGAATGGGTAAGAGCCGTGATTATGTATTTCCGCTGGAAGAGCAGAGCCTGGGAGAAACACGGGCTGATCCAGCATGATGCAGAGACACCGGTTACCCCCTCCCCTGCTGCAGCACATTAAGTATTCCGCAAGATGAAACAGCTTATATCTTGAAGAAGGCGGTTCGCCAAGGTCTTTTCGACCTGACGAACCGCCTTTTTTCATTTATAATGATTCCATAAAAATACATAACAGGAGACGAGGCCGCATATGACCACACATTCACCGAAAGAAAGTGAAATTGAACATTTCAATGCCCTGGCCGCCGGGTGGAACAACAGCGAAGAAGCCGTTGCACTGGCACAGAAGGTTGTCCAAGCTCTGGGCATAAAAGCAGGGCAGAGCCTGCTGGACGTAGCTTCCGGCACCGGTGTCATACCCGCTGCGCTGCACAAGCTCGGTATCCGCCCAGGCCGCTATCTGGCCCTCGACATCTCAAGTGCGATGCTGGAAGCGCTGCGGGAAGGCTATCCTGAAGCAGAGACGCAGTGTGTTGACTTCGAAGATCCCTTCACTTGCGAATCCGGCTTTGATTATGTGCTGATCTATAACAGCATTCCCCATTTCGTAAATCTGGAGATGCTGTTCGTCAACGCGGAGCGCAGTCTGAATCCCGGCGGTACATTTATGATTGCCCATTCCAGGACCAGGCAGGGACTTAAAGAGCATCATGCGCGGATTGGCTACAGCAGCATACGTGAACCGATTCCTCCGGATCAGGAACTGATAGAGCTGGCTGGCCAGCATGGTTTTGACGGGATTACGATTGAGGATGAAGAATTATACCGCTTCTCCTGCACACGCGTCAGCCTTTAACAGAACCGGCGGCAATGCCCTCGACTATCCGTTCACTCATAATCAGGAACACCAGCAGAATCGGCAGAATGCTGATCATCAGCGTGGCACCGATCGCCCCCCAGTCTGTAGTATACTGGCCGATAAAATTCTGGACCCCTACGGTTAGCGTCTTGTATTTATCAGAGCTGATGAATGTGTTGACGAAGATGAACTCGTTCCAGTTGTAGATCATATTGATAATGGCTGTTGTCGCCAGCACGGACGAAGTCATCGGCAGCACAATCTTAAAGAACATTCTGTTCACCGAGCAACCGTCAATAATTGCCGCCTCCTCCACTTCCTTCGGCAGCGCATAGTAGAAGCCAAGCAGAATCATAATCGTTGTGGGCAGGTTGAACGCCACATACGACAGAATGATCGACAGCGGATTATCCGTTAAATGCAGCTTCAGAAACATACTGAACAGCGGAATCAATGTGGAATGGACAGGGATCATCAGCCCGACCATAAACAGGCCCAGTACCAGTGATCTGCCCTTCCAGATCATGCGGGTCACGGCAAAGGTGACGAAGCTGGCCAGCAACACCGTAAGCACCAGTGCAACCGCCGTGATCCAGACGCTGTTCAGAAAATACTGTCCTATATTTCCGTT
This sequence comes from Paenibacillus sp. FSL H7-0357, assembly GCF_000758525.1. Lineage (NCBI taxonomy): Bacteria > Bacillati > Bacillota > Bacilli > Caryophanales > Paenibacillaceae > Paenibacillus > Paenibacillus sp. FSL H7-0357. The sequence goes on from NZ_CP009241.1 coordinate 7,355,196, forward strand.
GACCCATACATTTTCATAATTGCTCCAGTGCGGATGCGCCGGAATGGCGAATGGAGCCATGTTGAATACTTCCTGATTGTTCTTCAGTGAGAAAATGAGCAGCCAGACTAGCGGCAGCACCTGGATCACAGCTACGGCGATAAGGGCGAGGTACATAACGCCATAACCGGTTCTGTGCAAGAGCGGTACCCCGCTGCGCTGCCGAATCGGCGGGTAGCCCGCAGCGGCTTGAGTTCTCATGATAGGCTCCTCCTTTCAAGGCGGGCAATATTTAAGAATACTGGATCGTATCTTTCGAAGCAGTCGCCTTACGGATCAGATAAGTGGCCACCAGACAGATCAGCAGCAGGAAGAACCCGACCGCGCTGCCATATCCGAAGTCAAAGCTGCGGAAGGCCTTGTGATACATATAAGATGCCATAACTTCACTAGCCCCGTTCGGTCCCCCGTCAGTCATGACATAAATGAGATCAAAATATTTCAGCGACCCCACCACCGACAGCACCACCGTCACCTTAATCACCTCACTGATCAGCGGCAGCTTGATCCGGGTGGCGATCTGCCAAGGATTGGCCCCGTCTATCCGCGCGGCTTCCATCAGCGATTCGGGAATGTTCTTTAAGGCAGCATAATAAATCAGAATATAAAAACCGGCATATTGCCAAATAATCGGGATAAACAATGCAATCAGCACGATCGAGGGCTCAGCCAGCCAGGACGGCGGATTGTCGACCCCGAGAGAAGTCAGCAGGCTGTTCAGCACACCATTGGTGGGATGATAGATCTTCATCCACAACTGCGCGATGGCTACGGAAGACAGCAGCATGGGGATCAGGTAAATTTTGCGCAGCAGATTTGCGCCCTTGATTTTGCCGGATAAGACCAGAGCAATCCCTAGATAACCGATGAGGCTGATGCCCGAGAACAAAGCAAGCAGCAGGGAATGCAGTGCACTTTGCCAGAAGGCATTGTCCCGCACCAGCTCCTTATAATTGTCCAGTCCGATGAATACCATCTTGCCGATGCCGTCCCACTGGTTCAGTCCATAATAACCGGTCAGGACAATCGGAATATAAATAATGCCCATGATGAGCAGCAGGGAAGGCAGCACATACAGTGCGATCACCAGCTTGTTGGACATCACTTTCGCCATGGCGCAATCCCTCCTTTCCTTCCTGAAATACTCGTATTAAAGGGGGCGGAAGTCCCCGCAGCCAACCTGAGGCTTCCGCTTCACACTCTATTCTTAATTGCCTTTCTCTACAGCTTCTTTATGTTTGGCGGCGAATTGTTCGGGGGTTACCGCCTTGCCGAACAGCGCCTGAATCATATCCAGGTGGACTTGTGCAGCGCCCGGTTTCATTTGCACATCGGCAAACAGCGTGATGCTGCTGGCATTGTTCAGCTCATTCAGCAGATCTACATACAGCTGAGGCAAATTGCTGTTCGCTGTATCGACCTTGGTAGCCGGGATTACGCCGGCAGTGGTAACGGATTCTTCACCCCACTTGGAGACAAAGTACTCCACAAACGCTTTAGCCTCTTCCTTCACCTTGGAGGACTCGGCTACGAACAGGCCGACACCGGGACCGCCCACCCAGCTGTTGATGTTGCCCTTGCCGCCATCAACGGTCGGGAATTTGAAGAAGCCTACCTTGTCCTTGAATTCCTGCGGAATATCAGGGTTTGTCGTAAAGTTCGGAAGCTCCCAGGTACCCATCAGGTACATAGCCGCTTTTTCATTCATGAATTCGGACTTGCCTTCATCGTTGGACAAGCCGTTGACGCCCTTGTTGAAGGCGTTCATGTCAACCAGAGTCTGCACTTCGGCTGCCGCCTTGATGAGGCCCGGATCATCGAAGGAGCCTGTACCGTTCGTAGCTTTCTTCAGCGTGTCACTGCCGGCAATCCGGTCGGCCAGATACATATACCACAGTGAACCGGTCCAGCGGTCTTTGTTGCCGAGGGCAATCGGCGCCACTCCATTATCGGACAGCGTTTTCACAACTTGCTTGAATTCCTCATAGGTGGCCGGTACTTGCAGATTATGTTTGGCGAAGATGTCTTTGTTGTAGTAAATCGGTGAAATGTTCAGCTCAATCGGTAACGCGTAGGTTTTGCCGTCCACCGCATAGGCTTCCGTAGTCCCTGCGACGAATTTATCTTTCAGCTGTGCCCCGCCCAAGATATCATCCAGCGGAGCGAACAAGCCGCCTTTTACATAAGGCTCCATGAAGCCTGCCGCCCATGTAATTCCGACATCGGGAAGCTCGTTGGAAGCGGACAGCACCTTGAGCTTATTCTTATACTGCTCGTTCTCAAGCACCTCCTGCTTGATAGTAACGTTCGGATGCTCCTTCTGGTATTCGTCTATAATCTGTCCGACCAGTTTATTCTGCTGGGCTGAGCTGCCCGCTGGCCATAAATGCATCATGTTAATCGTGACTTTCTGCGCAGGAGCATCGGTAGCCGCTTCTGTGTTCCCCGCTCCCGCCTCGCTGCCACCCGCGGCGTTATTATTCTTCGTCCCGCCGCAGCCTGAGAGAATCAGTGCCAGCGTAAAAGTCAAAAGCAGGCCTCTAGTCAACTTGTTCCTTGGCATTGCTATAACCTCCATTTTTTCAGTTGTGCGGATTCTGTAACCGCTCTCAAACAAATTTTAACATTTCAACCAGAGGTTTATAAGATCACACTCATTGGCAAAACTTCCACTTTTATTGGATTTCCGTCTGCTTATCCCCCATCTGCTGGCGGTAGCGGCTTGGGCTCATGCCTTCAAGGGATTTGAATACCTTGATAAAATATTTGTCCGTGCGGTAGCCTACACGCTCGCCGATCTCCCCGATGGACATTCGCGTCTGCAGCAGCATTTCCTTGGCCCGCTGAACCCTCAGCCGCGACACATATTCGCTGAAGGGAACCCCCGTCTGTTCCTTGAACAGCACACTGAAGTAACTCGCGTTCAGGTGGATCAGCCCGGCCACCTCAGCCATGCTCAGCTGCTCTTGCAGATGCTGCTCCACGTACACAAGCGCTTCTTTCACCGGCTCTCCCATGCCGCTGCGCTCCGGATCCATCTCCAGCAGTTTGTGGTCAACCAGCTTCTCCAGCTTCTCACGCCGCTGCTCCTCTTCCCCGCGCTTCAGGGCAGCTTCAACCACCTGCAGCAGTTCACCCTTGTCCAGCGGCTTGAGCAGATAATTGACTGCCCCCAGCTGCAGTGCCTGCTGCACATATTCAAATTCAGCATAGCCGGAAATGACGATCACCACCGGCTTACGCGTCTGCCCCTCCAGCGAGCGGATCAGATCCAGACCGCTGACCTCCGGCATCCGGACATCGGTTATCAGCAGATGGACCCGCCCGCGTAGCAGCCGTTCACGGGCTTCAATCCCATTATCTGCGGTTTCCACGGTGTATCTCCCTGCTGCCCATACTTCCAGTGTCTGCTTAATGCCCTGCCGGGTCCGCGGCTCATCGTCCACGACCAGAATCATTTTGTTGCCCAGGCTCATAGGTATATCCCCCATTGTTCGGTATTTCAAAGGTAATGGCCGTCCCTTGGGACGGTTTGCTGTCGATCATCATTCCTTGAAGATCCGCGCTTTCCCGGCCATAGTAGAGCTTAAGCCGCCGCTGAACATTTACAAGGCCCACACCGTTTCCCTTGGAAGAGATAGAAGGTCCGCCCTCCAGCGAATTGTAGAGCGCCTGCAACGTGTCCGCATCCATTCCCGGACCATTATCACTTACAGTTATTGTCGTCCAGCCCTGCCGGAGTGACGGCTGGACAACAACGCTGACCAATCCGCTGCCGACACGGCTCTCGACTCCGTGCAGAATCGCATTTTCGGCAATCGGCTGGATCAGCAGCTTCGGCACCGGAACAGCCGCAGCCTGCGGAGCCAGCTCGACATTCCAGGTCAGACGTTCGCCCATCCGCATCTCCATAATCTGCAAATACCGCCGGACCTGCTCCACCTCTTCTCCAAGTGTTACCCATTCATCCATGTTCGGATTGCCGATGATATAACGGAACAGCCGCGACATCACTACGACCAGACCGGCCAGCTCCTCTTCCCCTTTCTCCTCCAGCGACCAATTGAACGCCTCCAAGGTGTTGAATAGAAAATGGGGATTGATTTGCGCCTGCAGCGCTTTGAGCTCCGTGCGGCTTTGCAGCACTTCTTTTTCATAAACTACCCGGATTAAGTCGTTCATATTGGTGATCATACCATTGTATGTGTTGTTCAGCTCCCGAAGCTCCATCGTAGATACAGACTGCAAATTGGGGGTCAGTACCCCTAGCCGCGATTTGCGCATCGCCCGGATCAGATGCATGATCGGCCGCGTAATCATGGTAGACAGCACAAACGACATGATCAAAAATAACATCGTTCCAAGCGCCCCTGAAACCAGCAGCACCGTCCGCAGCACAGAGATCCCCTTCGTCACATAGCTGACAGGCGTAAGCACCAGCAGTGTCCAGTTGGTCTTGTCCGAGCGCAGCTTGACCTGCACATATTCTTTGTCCTGGAAGCTGACGGTCTGGTCCTTGCTGTGGAGCAGCGGCAGCAGATTAGCCACCGGCGCTTCGCTGCTGCCCAGCAGCTGGCCGTCATCACTGACAAGCAGAATCGACTCGCCGCTGTCGCTGCCCGAAAGCGGATCATTCAGCTGAAAGTAGCTCCGCTGGATCCGCGCCATGAGATAGCCGCCCCGTGAGAACCAGCGGTCCATCAGGCTAACCTGGCGGATCGCCAGCAGACTCTGGTCATCATTCGGATCGACGCCAATCCAGACCAGTCTGCCCTTTTGCACATTGGCTTCGCTAATATAGCTGCCGTTAATCCTTGTACTCAGGCTGCCGTCTTTAATCGGGAACAACAGCCGGTAATCAGCAGTATACAGCTCAAGGGAGCCTACACTCGGCATGTAAGCCTGATAGCTGGATACAATCTTTAGCAGCGACTGCCGCTGGTTAAAGGATACTTTCTGGCCGTTCAGCTCTTCAAGCAGCAGCTGCTGGACCGTCGGATGATTGGCCACCTGCTCTGTGAGACTGTCTATCTGGCCGATCAGTGCGTCCAGTCTTCCGTTGGCCTGAACCGCAGTCTGCTGGATATGCCGCTCGGAATTATTTTTCAGCAGCGAAGAGACCCGGTCATACACAAATGCTCCCGAAACGACAATAATGATCAGCATCACAAGCAGAAATCCGATAAAGATTTGATTGCGCAGCGTATTCAGCTCTTTGAATCTTCCGTACACTTTGGCCCCTCCTTCACTGATAGCGCTTCCAGCTCTATTCTCCAGAAGTGCTGCCGCTTGGTCAAGACCTATTGTCATTGGGGGCACTCCAGGACAACAAAAAACCCCTAAGCCAGTCCCCGATTCAAGGGAGCTTAAGGGTATCGACGTTAGAAGAAAACCAGTCAAATCAACCGGAAAGAGAAAACTACGTAATTGTAATTCCCTTCTTTATTTCCTTCATCTCATGATTCGTGTTGACAAGCATAGGCAGGATCTTCATGCTTCGGGTCATTGGTGAATTGCATTGCCAGCAGGTAGGCACATATTGAAAGGCGAAATTATCGCGCATCCAACCGGTGCAGCCTTCTTTGGTGCAGGACCAAATGGCTGTGTCTTCCTGCGGAAGATCCTCCAGCGCTTTTTTACGAAAATACATAAGTACCCCTCCTTAGTTCGTATCCATACGATTCATTACCTTTTCAGGAACGTTAGGACAGGTATGCGTAATAAAAAAAGCTGCCCTCAACTTGTGTTAAGGACAGCTTTGATTTAAGAAATTACAGTTTTACAACGTTTTCGGCTTGTGGTCCACGAGCGCCTTGAGTTACGTTGAACTCTACGCGTTGGCCTTCATCCAAAGATTTGAAACCTTCACCAGTGATTGCGGAGAAGTGTACGAATACGTCGCTTCCACCTTCAACCTCGATAAAACCGAAACCTTTGTCTGCGTTAAACCATTTCACTGTACCTGTTTGCATAATATTACCTCCAATATTTTATTTAACACATGTCCTTTTATTCCTACGTATTGTACGAACAAATAAAAATTCACACATTGGAAAAGGATTCATACGCACAAATGATAACCTTTTACAATATGTGAATTAAGGGTTAAATTTATGATTGACTTCATTGTAGCACATTAATTTACCGAAAGCAAAGAAAACAGCAAACTATTTTTGGAGCAGCTGCCCATGATTCGACGGAGTGAACCATGAGCCGCTCCCAGCCGCAAGGTTTCTAATCAATATACCCTGCAAGCCCCTTGTCCATCAGATAGTCCATTTCTGCATCGAGAATATTCTCGACTGTCAGTTCGTCCAGCTTCACATCACGCTGGGCAGTAACATAATCAACCAGGTCATCGTTGTCTATATCAACTTCGCCTTTGCTGTTGGCTTTGGCATTGTTGATAAAGTTCTGCTCATGCTGCAGCACCAGCTTGATCAGCTTCGGATCAACCTTCGTTTGGGCGGACAGCACCTCCAACAATTCCTGCTCATTTACTTTATCGCTCATAATCGTTAGTCAGCTCCTCAGGCATTTATGCTCCATTATTGTAGCACAAGTCAACCTGCCGGCGCTTCGTTTCGGCTACAGGCTCCATCCAGGGATTTTGTGCAAATCTCCATCCCAGATCTGCACAGTGCTCTTCACCGGAACATCCCGGGGAGAAGATGCCGTCTGAATATAACAGGAGTCAATCCCTACTTCTGCAGCCCCGGCGATATCCGTACGCGGATCATTGCCAATCATAATCGCCGAGCTTAAGTCCGCACCGTAGGTGTCCGTCAAATAGCGGTAAAACAACGGGTCCGGCTTACTCACCCCCGCCTCCGAGGAGATAGCCACCCCATCAAACAAATGCAGGATGCCAAGCATAGTCAGTTCAGCCTCGACGAAGGTTTTCTGTCCGTTGGACAGCAGGAACACTTTTTTGCCGCCGGCTCTTAAGCTCTGGAGAATTTCTGCCACTCCGTCGTACAGGGAGATATGAATCATGGATAACGTCCGTACCCATCTCACCGTTTCATGCAGCCAATCCTCGTTCGGACTTCCGCCCAAATCCCGTGCCACCACCCGGAAGACTTCCTCCATAACGAAATCGGGAAACTCACAGCTCTGTGCAGCAGCGGCAAGCTGGATGTCCCGCTCCGCCAGGAACCTTTCCTGCAGCTCTGTTCCCGTGATGTTCATACCGTGGTAGCTAAAGTGGAGCGCCAGCCGTTCCCATACCTCGGGGCGTTCTTCATCGGTTTCAATATCAATCAGCGTACCGTACAGATCAAAAATATAGGTTTGATACATAAAAATGCCCCCTTATTTCGTTTGTGTCCGGCCCACCGCAGTTAGAATGCCGGATAGAATTCATATTTTCAGTTTACTATAACTATATAAATTGAACCAAGAATTCTTCTATTCTTCTATTCTTCTATTTGGGATTGGCCGTGACTACAGAGAATATTTGGACTTCCGGCCGCTGTTAGGTTTAGATTTCCTGATTTTAACCGCGAATAGCGGTAGAAATCCAAACCTAAAGGCGGACGCTATCGCTCCTCCAGTTCCAAAATTCCCCTCCGCCACTTTTCCCTAAATGTAATTCTCAGAATTCAATCTATATAGAGTACTTATAGATTCAATTCATAATAATTGCAACAAAATCAAAATGATCAACGTTAAGAAGATGACGCACACCTGACACTCTACTCAACTAAAGGAGACTACACACATGAACAAGTCACTGAAAACAAGCGTTGCCCTCTTAACATTGTCATTGGCTCTTACTGCAGGAGTCGTATCGGCCGCACCAGCCACAACCTCCATCAAAAACAACAAAACGCCACAGGCATCCGCCAGCACGGCGGCTAAAACTTTCACTATTGAAATCAACGGCTCGACCCTTTCTGATACCGGATTTCAGTCTTCCAGTACCAAAGAACCCTTGATTCCCCTTCGCACCGTCGCTGCGGCGCTTGGGTTTACCGTCACATGGAATACAGATACCAAAGCTGTTGATCTGAATAAGGGCAACATCTTTACAACCGTGAAGAACGGTGAAGACCGCTATGCCATCAATAAAATGTATACAACACTCGGAACAGCACCGCAGATGAAAGGGAACCAGCTGTATGTTCCGGCTTCCTTTGTAAGCCAGGTGCTGCACCAAACCATCTCCGTGGAGGGAAAACAAATCGTGATTACTCCAGCCGTAGAACATCAGAATGAGAGTGGCGTCATTACTGCCCTTCGCAATGACGGTAAGTTCCAGTCTGTACAAATCAAAGGTACGGGCACCGCAGGTATTGTGCTGAATGTGGGCAAGGATACCGTTATCCAAATGGCTGACGGCACAAAGCTTGCATTTACCGATCTTCAGCTCGGCATGACCGTGGAAGCAGAGCATGCCATGTTCGCCACCCTGAGTCTGCCGCCGCAAACCCCTGCTTACAAAATCACTGTACAGGACTCGAAAAAGCAAGGCACTACGCTGGCGACGCAAGGCACTGTGGAAGAAGTGATCAAAGCTGAAGACGGCTCGCTCAGCATCCGGATTAAAGGCACTGCCCTTAGCGAGCAATCGCCAAGCGAGGTTGTGCTTCGTCTGGCTGAAGATACCGCACTTGTTAATGAAAGCGGCGAGGCTGTAGAGGCAAGCACACTGGTTCAAGGTGCCAAGGTTATCGGATTCTATAGCCCCTTAATGACCAAAAGCCTGCCGCCGATCGGCACAGCCCTGAAGGTCGTTGTAGAGACAGTCCAGGAATAATTGGGCAGAGCGACACAAAGATGATTTATACAGAAGACCACGTTGACTGCCTTTGCAGAAAGTGTGGTCTTCTGTATATTCCTTAAGAGATCTTATCCCTTAATTGCCTCTCTGATTACAGGCTTGCGGCCCAGCGTCACTCTATTCTTGCCGGCAGCCTTCGATAGATACAACGCCTCGTCAGCCTCACGGTATAAATCCTCAAAGGTAATATCACTGTGCTCTGTAAACGCAATCCCGATGCTTACGGTGAGCTGGATGCTGTGTCCGCCGTCCAGTTGAACAATATGCTCGCTCATTATGGCGCGGAAGTTCTCAGCTTCCGTCAGCGCTGCCCTCTCACTGCCGGTAAAAAAGCATACGGCAAACTCCTCACCGCCCACTCTGCCGGCAATGCCGTTATCCTTGTACACCGCAAGTATTTTACCGGAGAGATCGACCAGAGCCTGATCACCCGCTATGTGCCCGTATGTATCATTGATCAATTTGAAATCATCTATGTCGAACAGCAGCAGGGCCATCCCTGCCCCCTCGCGAATCGTGTACTTCTGCACCAGCCGCATGAAATGCTTGCGGTTGTACAGCCCGGTCAGATCATCAACCGTTGCCTGATAGAGCAGCTCCCGCTCGTACCGTTTCTTCTCACTGAGATCGCTGACCACAATAAGCATGCCGGAAGGCCCCGTCTCTCTGCGCCCTGAAGCAATTAGCGACACCCCGTAACAGACGTCCATGGTGCCGGGGGCCTCGACTTCGAACTGCCCTTCAACCCGTTGTCTGTAATAACTGGCGATGTCACCGTAATGCTCCAGCAAATGATGGATGCTCCGGCCTTCCCAGCTTCTTGTCTGCTCTCCAATCAAAGCCGATAACATGGTCTCCGCGACTTTATTGACGTCGATAATGCTGTCATAACGGTCCGTCAGCACGATGCCGTCCTTCATATTCTCAAAGATCTTATTCTTGGCCAGCGGATATAGGGAAAGCCGAGGATCGCGGAACAAGGACAGGTACGCCGCCAGTACCGGAGGCAGATATGTAAATGCCGTAAAGCCTGTAACCGAAATTTTGAGGAGCGGGAGGAAGAAAACAGAAATTACCGGAATTATAAGTCCGGCCAGCAAGAGCAGATTTCTCTTGAAAAAATACTTGGGTGCATTCAGCAGAGATAGGGCCAGCAGATAGACGGCATATATACCAAAGAGCTGGTCGTAGGCTATGAGGATCATACTCAGAACCGTCGGCTCAACCATTATTCCGCTTATCCCCGCTACAGTGGTTATGCCAACTTCACTGCGCATCAGGTGATGAGCGGAGTCCGTGAAAATCAGCACAACATCCAGCACAACCGGAGCGCAAAAGAAGGCAAGCCGCCGGTCTAGCCCTTCCGAAGAACGGGACACATACTCTTTAATCGCCGCGTAAGTAAATATCGTGCTCAAAAACAGCGGAGCCTGCTGAACATTTTTCCAAAACAGCTTGGCCTGAAAAGAAAGGGAGAGGATTTCTCCGGCCGTAGCCGCGAAGATTGCGCTGACAAGCAACATTAAAATCCATAAATAGCGTCTTCCAGGTGTGTTGCGGTGCTTGTATGAACTGACGCCCATGTAGAGACTTAGAACACTGCCCATTAGTAAATAATACGGATAACCCTGCATCCATGGCATGTCATATTTCTCCTAATTTTGAGATAGCTTTGCCTTATTATATCCTACTATTTCGCACAAATGAATCACTCCTTGAAAAAATTACTTTCTTTTCGGGATTGTGGAAACTGAATGTCCAATCGGCAAATGCGCCGGTTACTGCAGAGGGCAGGCCAAACATACAGGAAGACCCTACGGGCAGCCCGTAGAGTCTTCAAAAGGTGAGAAGCGAATTTTTAATTATGCCAGTTTCCAATTGCTAGGGTGCTGTTCCAGAAAACAATCGACGCAATCTCGATTTGGTCTTCCCTTTCAGATAGTACATGGGTTAATCAACTACCTTTCGGAATACACATTCGCATGCCGTTCCATCCGTTAATTGATACCTTCCACTTCCCACCTGCTTATTATTACCCGCTCCCAGCGGCGGCCAAACAATAAACGACAAAAAAAAGAGATCCCGGTCCGCCATCTGCATGACTTCCGTAATCTCCCTGTTTGTCTGAAAAATGTTATTTCTTCTGTGCCAGACGCTGTTTGAACTTGTCCACGCGGCCGCCAGTTTCTGCATCTCTTTGTTTACCTGTATAGAACGGGTGCGATGCGGAACTTGCGTCCACACGAATCACCGGATACGTGTTGCCATCTTCCCATTCCATTGTTTCACCGGATGACTTAGTAGAAGCGCTCAGGAATTTAAAGCCTACGCTGGCATCCAGAAAGATAACCTGGTTGTATTTCGGGTGTATGCCTTCTCTCATTGCAATAACCTCCTTCCCGGGTAAATAATGCTCTATGGTAACATGAAGCCATCTCTAGGTCTATTTAAGCAAAGATACTTAGACGAAGGGAAATGCGTAATTTCTACGATCAAATTACGCCACTCCATCATACGCGATCCCGCTCCCGGAGTCAACCTTTGTCCCGTTTTTATTCCTATTCTCTTCCGGTAAATGGCATTCTATTCCTTCCGTTTCTACGGATTCTACAGCGACTTTACCATGCCGCCGTCAACCAGAAGACATTGTCCGGTAATGTAAGTATTCGCGAAGGACCCCAGGAATACGGCGGCCTTTGCGAACTCCTCCGGAGTGCCTGTTCTCCCAAGCGGAATCTGGCTAAGGGCCTCCTGCTGAACTTGCTCCAGCGGGACAGCCCGGGCTTCGGCGCGTTTGCCGTCAAGCTGCATGATCCGGTCAGTTCCGATGCGCCCAGGTGCAACTGAGTTAATCAGAATCCCCTCCGGGGCAAGCTCGGTCGCCAGACTTTTGGTCAGTGCGTTCACACCAGCCCTGAACACATTGGACAAAATCAGCCCCTGGATCGGTTGTTTAATTGAAACGGAACTTATGCCAACGATACGTCCGCCACCCGCTGCGCGCAAATATGGCAGTGCTTCCCGGATCAGGCGCACCGTACTCATCAGCGTAAGCTCAAAGCCGCTGTTCCAGTCGGCATCCGCCATATCAGCAAACCCTCCACCAGGCGGCCCCCCGGCGTTGGTGACAAGCACATCAAGGCCCCCGGCCTCCTCAGCCGCAGCCTGAACCGCCCGCCGGATATCCTCCGGGCTCGTCACATCCATTTCCAGTATAGCAACCTGCTGACCGGTCGCCTCCTCAATTTTGTCCCGGGCCGCAAGAAGCTGCTGGCGGTTTCGGCTGGAAATGGTCACCTTTGCTCCCTCACGCGCAAATTCCAGAGCAGTTGCCAGTCCCAGTCCCTTGCTCGCCGCCGCCACAAATACCGATTTTCCGTTCAGACCCAAATCCATTCTTCTTCCTCCTTACAATATAGATTGAATTTAAGATTTCCCCATTTGGGCGAGGACGTAACTACGGTGAATATTTGGACTATTATTAGCTTGTCCTGGATTTCCATATTAAACGTCATATTCGAGCTGCTTCTTGGCCTGAACAATGAAATCAAACGGATTCTCGATGGTTTCGGCCTCATATTCCACAGCACCAATCTTCAATCCCAGATTTACCTTGTATTTGGTGGAGAACTCCGTATCGTTTAATTCCTGAAGCTTAAATTTGATCCGTTCAATGACAATCTTAGCGCCTTCCCGGTCGGTAAACAACAGCAGCCCCCAGGTAGCATCGTCCTTATCCAGTAAATACAGCGCATCATTGGTACGGATGCTGGACTGGCTGAGCTGGGATACATCATAGATGGCCTCGGACAATTGGTCATCCGGAATCAGCCGGCGGATCTCGCTCCAATATTTCACCTTGATCACAAGCAGCGTAAGCGGGATCTTGTAACGGGTGGAGATGCCTGTAAAGAGGCTGGCATCCTTCTGGAAAGACACGCTGTTCCGCAAATCGGTATTCTCGTCAACCGTGGCCAAATTGGCGGATTTCTTCATCAGCCGCTCGTTCTCTGCCTGCAGCTCGCGGCTGCTTGTAGTGAACACCCATAACACTACGGTAAGCAGCGGTGTCATGATCAGCCAGAAATAGGTGTCTACACCGATCGTTTCCCCCTGCGATACCGTCTGGTAGACGATAAAGAAACCATAGCCGAAGATAAAGGCGAGATTCAGCGTGAGCCCGGCGGTTACCGTGGTGAAATAGGTGACCAGCGCCAGCAGAAACGCAAGATTCAGAATGATGATATTCTGGATATAGTGATCCGGCGAACCGGAGATAAATACAATACATATGAATATCAGTACCAGAAAGGCCAGAAAGCCCAGGTCGGATACCAGTCCGCTGCGGTTACGTCTCACGCTGATCACCACGTTTCTTGAAATGTTTGCGAAGCAGCAGAAGCAGCGCCACAAGCACCAATGTGACCACAAGCACGACTGCCACCACAAAGCCCAGCACATCGCTGCGGGCTGTAATTTGCTTTAACACCGAATCCTTGGCCGCACCGGTAATCGTCTTGAAGCGGTAAGCGCCGACGTTGCCGTCCTTATCAAGGAGGACCCCGTCGCCATACACCTTCCACTTATCCTTCTCGGTAGAAATCAGCTTGGAGGCCAGGTAATAATCCTCTGAGTTAACCCCGGTTACTGCCAGCAGCCCGCGCCCATTCTCATATGGGGAGTCGACAAGCTGCAAGGTTCCGATTTCTGCACCATACTTCTCTTCAATACTCATCTTCTCATTCGAGAGGAGCGTTGAACCGTCCGTGTTGTAGCGGAAATAGAGCTTGTCGTTATTGTCCCGGATAACCTTATTATTCTTGTAGGATCCTATGGCAATGATATTGTTATTCTTCAGATTATCGGCACTTACATCATCCCTATAGTAGTGGATATCTCCTGTATTGCCGCCGGCATACCGCCCAAGCAGATTGAAGACATTGCCCAGACTTTGATAGGAGTAATCATCCATCTCAGCAGGCAGCACAACGGCAACATGGTTATAAATTTCATCGCGCAGGAATGGATATGGATAGTTATTGAACAGCAGTTCCGTGCGGTCCTTTGTATTTAAATGCATCGCTGATTCCTTGCCGATATAGGCCCAAGGCATTTGCTCCGTATTCGGCGTACAGACGGCACTTGCCATTTCCAGATCAAAAGCGACCGTGACAGAGAAGTTTCCGGAAATATTCAGGCTTTGCGGCACCGATACATTCAGCGTATCGCCGTTAGCCAGCTCCTTCGTCAGCTTCTTGCTGCCAATTGGCGTATTATTAATGCTCACTGTAACCAGGGACCGCTCAAAATCAAGATTCTGGGCATAGCGGAAATCCAGACTGATTTTACCGGAATCGGCAATGGAACGGTTAGAGGGCAAGGAAACAAAATAAGTCCGTTCCTGATGATTAGGTCCGGTCAGCTTGTCCCCCGCTTCGGCAAAGGTTACATTCGAACTGATGGAATAGGCCGGATCGGCAACTTCGGTGGCAGCATCAACTGCCTTCACATCACTGCTGATCTGGCTGAGCAGCTCCTGGCTTGCGAGCAGCCGTCCGGCTTTGATCAGCAGGCTTTCGTCCTTCGAGGTTACCACCAGCGTTGGCCGGGTATCCTTCTGGACCAGCTGAATCAGGGCATGGGTGCTGAGATCCTCAGTGGAGCTTAAGAGCTTCTTCAGTCCGGCGGGAACATGGTCGTACATCGCCACCACGACCACGAAGCCCTTATCCTTGATTGTATCCTCCCGGTAGGGCAGCAGCGGAATCGTCCGGTCTTCCAGCATGTTCCCCTTTACCAATCCCGACAAAGCATAGGTGGCAGACTCCAACTCGGAGCCGCTGGCATTCTCCGGTATGGCAATAAGACTCTTATTGCTGTTTAACGTATCAATCCCGGAGAACCTTTCCGTGAAGTCACTAATGCCTCCGGTTAGTGCTTTCGGGGTGTACACCACTGCAATACTGGAGGTGTTGAACAGATGCAGCCAGCTGCCCTGCTTGTTGTCAACATAGCATATTTGGTCATCTGCTGTCGTAGTCCGCAGATTCCCTTGAATGCTCAGTACGTTGCTGCCCTCTCTCAGGAACCCTTTAGGTGCACTAAGGCTTAGTCTCTGCTCCCCGTTATTCTGCAGTGACGGCCTGAACGAGTAGAATGGACTGCCGTTAAGCGACAGGGTGACACTTGAAATCTGCTCCTCTGTAATTTGCGAAACTTGAAAATGCAGATTGATCTTAAGCTCATCTACATTCCAATAATCCATTATTGTGAAGTTCTGCTGCATGGAGCTGGATCCCGAAAGGGCAGTATCCGTTGCGGTAAAGGATGTCTCATAAGTCAGCCTGCCATCTCCGGGAAGTGCCGGCGCGGCAGAAGCCGCAGGGAGCTGAATCAGGAGCAGGGAGAAGCAGAGCACCCATAACAACATCTGTTTTTTTATCATATTCCGTATCTCCTGTGCATCTTATTTCTCTTGCTCCGGCGCTTTAATAGCGTTCGGTTTTGTACCATTTGGCTTCCCGTTTGAAAATGACGTCCTTAAGATAGTTGTATAAACCGTAAGCGGCGACAACCATCCAGAGCTGGCAGTACGAAACATACATCAGCAGAATGATCCATAGATTAGACAGGCTCATCTCGCCCTTCTCCGTCGTCAGCGTGATGAAGATTCCGACCACGAACAGGATGATGGCAAGCAGCCACAAGAAACTGCTGAGTCCGGCAATCGTAGTGTGAACATAACCCATCGCATGGAGAACCAGCAAGATATCCGATGTCACAAGCGAGATCAGGAGCAGGAAGTAGATCGACAAGTAATACAGGATATCGAAGCGTATTTTGGCAGCCGACTTATTGAAGAGCAGCGGAATGTTCTTGACGATTACATAGATGTTGCCTTTCGCCCAGCGTGTCCGCTGCTTGAACCAGACCTTCACCGTCTGCGGCTCCTGCTCCCAGGTCACCGATTTCGGCTGAAACTTGATCCGGTAGCCCATCATGTAAATCCGGAAGCTGATCTCGGTATCCTCAGCGATTGCTTTGACATCCCAGCCGCCGATGCTCTCCACAATAGACCTGCGCATAATAAAGTTGGTGCCGGGAATAGTGCAAAGCTTGAACAGCTTCCACCGTCCCGCCTGGGCCATCCACTGAAAAGACAACGTCTCAATATTAATAAACCGGGTGAGCAGGCTCGCATCACGGTTGCGGGTTCTGAATTTTCCGATTACCGCACCAAGTGTGGAGTCGTTAATAATCTCCGCCACCAGATAACGCAGCGCCGTCCTTTCCGGTGTATTGTCAGCATCATAAATGGCGATCAATTCGCCCTTGCTGCGGGCAAAACCTATATTTAGCGCATTGGATTTGCCTTTACCTCCCGTGACCGCATCCGTATTAATGATCATCAGATTGCGCTGCGGATGTCTTTTCTGAATGTTCCCCAGCAGCAATGCACTATTATCCGAGGAGTTATCATTAATGACGATAATCTCGTAACGGTCATGCGGGTAATCGAGGGCCAGGAGCGACTCTACGGTCTTGCTGATGACCACTCCCTCATTGTGTGCAGGAACCATGATGCTGACAAAGGGATACTCGCCCTTAATCTCGGGGACATCTTCGTTTTCCGTTGTGATGTAATATAAATATCCCGCGATGATTAAAGCCACATTCACAAGCAGCAGCGACCAGATGCAGATCACCGCGATCACCATCAGCACATCCGATATCGTCATATTGTTCTCCTACTATTGATAAATTTTCTTTATTTCAAATATTTTCTCCGGTACATCCTGTAACCGATTATCAACAGGCTGCCGAACACGAGCAGAGAGATGATGATGACCACAATAAAAAACTGATTTTGCGCACTGAACAGCCGGGTGAAGCTTTTGACCTGCTCCTTCTGATACTGGTAATCGCTGTCCACCACTTCCGGGGCATACCCGACATTAAGTGCCTTGCCGCCCATTCTGATGACCCCGTCTACGGAGGCAATAGTGTTCGTATCGGTAACTACCTTATGGGCTCCCTGCTTATAATCGGCAAAAGAGATCCAGCTCTGCTCCACCGTATGCAGCATGGATTCCAGTCCTTCGTTGTCCTCCGGAAGATCGACAACAACTGCGGTATCCAGCGGTAACTGGGGCATAGCCTTTCCGGTATGCCGCAAACTCAGGAGGAACTCCGGCGTCACACTGTACAGGCTGGAGGCAAAAACCGCCGAGGTGTCGGTCTGCTCCATATACCGGGCTTCTTCATCCGGATACAGCACAGCTGAGTCGAAAAAGCCCATTCCTGCCCCCGCATACTCTTTGTCGTAGGTCCAGTATCCTTCCGCTCCAATGCCCAGCGGTGCTATACCGCCCGCCACCAGCACATTGATGAACCCGTTCATCTTGCCCTTCAGTGAGCGGTCGCTCAAGCTGATAGGCGGTCTTACCGCAGGCGCATTCACCACAATACTGCCGTTGCGGGATTGCACAATTCTCAGCGCCTCCAAATAACGCTCCATCGCCGGGAAGTCGGTGTTGCCGAACACCGGCCGGACACTGGCAATGAACGGAATTCCGTTCTGATAGAGCCGGTCTGCTGTCTTCTCCAGCAGCTCAAAATCCGAGAACGGGTAAATCTCCTTCAGTACCAGATAGGTTTGAGGTGCTGCAGAAGATGGAAGCCAATCCTTCAGTACATAAGCCATTGCGACAGTACTGAAATTGCCTTTCTCCAAATAGGGTACATAAGTATATTGTCCCCGGCTCACGGCATAAGGCGCCTGCAGACTGCCGCCCTGAAATGAAAAACTGCCGTAGGCGTGTGTTGCCTTGCTCGCCGCAATATAGGGCATGTCAGGCACATTCAGGCTGACTCCGGAGAACTCTCCAATAGAAAGGCTGGCATATTGCCCGTGAAATACAGCCGTGGATAGCTGCAGCGACTGCTTCATCTTCACTGGGATGTTATAACCAACATGCAGAACCTTCCCCGGATAATTATCCGCATCTTCTAAGTACGCCTTATTCGTAATGGCAAGATCTTCACTGTTTATGACTGTTATCACGCTGGAGTACGATGCCAGTGTGCCTTGCTTGTATTCATCCAGACTCAGTAGTGTAACTTTGGTGCTGTAGGCGGCCAGCAGCCGCTGAAGCTCCGTGATATTGCCATCCCGGGGCGTTCCTTTCGCCAAGCTGTCGTACAGCAGCAGGGTCTGCTGCGGAGCGGGAGCGGAATGTACGGGAACCGGAGCCGGAAACAGCAGTGCGAATATAACCAGCAGCAAGCCTATGATCCTCTTGCGGTTCAAGCACTCACACCCTTTTCGGCTACGGGATATTCGCCTGCAGGGGCGGCAGGGCTCGCGGGAGTTGCGGTTGAGATTTTCTTTTTCAAGAAGAGCCCCCGTCCAATGACACTTGATACGGTAAAGAAGGTCACCAAGTCAAACGACAACGTAAACAGGAATTCATGCTTGGCAATGTCGGCATCGCCCGCTCCGATAATAGATACAAAGATACCGGACAGCCCCACCAGCATCGTCGCTATAATCAGCAGCAGTCTCTGCAGGCCTCTGAAATTCCCGGCCTTCGCTGCCGTCACAAAGGACGGCGTAAAAATCCCTATAATAACCGCCATCCATAAGAGAATAAAGGCGAAGGTTCGCGGGGCCAGCTTTTCTTTAAGCATACTGTAAAGGGTGAAGAAATGGCTTTGCGCACGAAATTCCTTACCTACTGATTTCTCGTAGTTGCCCATCGCCGCAGGCTTGATAGTATAGGCGCTTTTCGCGGCAGTATCCAGTATAGAGCCCATCTGGGCAGGATTGGCCAGATAATATTTCAGGACCGAGACAAAGCCGTACTGGCTGTAGAAGTCCTTCTCCAGAATGTCCGATTTCACATCAACTGTGCCGTATTGGTCGTAATACGTATTTTCCCTCAGAATCGCGTATTGCTCGTTGATGCCAAAGGACTTCAGAGCCGTTTCCGGATTGTCGGATTGCATCATCACCCCGCGGGTCATGGCATGATATTGGTTAATATTCACGAACTCCTTGGAGATGTTCAAATAGGTTGCCACACCCGTGATCATCATCAGCGCCGCAGCAGCAATAGTAAGCCAGCGGAAGAGACGTTCCTTCCGAATCCAGATAAGCGAAAGCGCGAACAGGGAAATCACCATGCCCACCGGAGCATTCTGCTGCTTGGAGGTCGTCAGGATCAGCGTACTGATCAGAAACACCGCCAGCATGGCATAATCATTATATCTTCCGCGGTAGAGAAGCAGCCATGACGCGAACATGAACAGCATAGTAATCATCACAATGCTCTCGCCAAAGAAGGAATTGAAATACGCCGTATAGCCGGTATCTCCGAAGATAACAATCGCAATGACCGCGGTGATCATCCCCCGTCTGCGGGACATGCGGCAGGTAACAGCCTCTATTAACAGATAAACAGCTGCGACATAAAGAATCAGATAAATGGCCGCCTGAAAGCGGATATCAAAGACCTCTTTGCTGAAGAACAGCTTATTGACGCCGATCGCCAGCTTAATAAAGAGGGATTGGGAGGAGACCAGCATGGAGCTGTTCTCATTATAATATTGATAGATTCCGAACTGTTTAACAAAATAGCCAAAATACTGGCTGTCATAATCCGGCAAGTTGAAATAGAGGCCGTTGCTGTAGATGATGCGGAAAAAGTCGCCGTTATCGGCCATCCCCACATAGGGAGCCGTAAACAAGGCGAAGACTGTAATGAACAGTACGCCAATGGCCGCTGTCAAAGCAGGGGTTACCGTTAAATTAACAGGGATTAAACCTCTGCGCAAAGGTATTTTCATTGTGTTGTCATCCATGCGGGTTCACCTTCGTTACTATTAGATTAAATTAGTAGGAATAAGCGAGTAAGGCCATAAGATTGTCAAAAGAATAGGCTTGTCCCGTCTCAGGATTTCCGAACCCGCCGTATAGGACACTCCCTGTATCCGTAACTCTAAATTCGTTCATTCTTTCTATACTTCTGCTATAAAGAGAGTCGTCGCCGATCTCCGCGCCAATCATTGCCGTAAGGGCATAAATTGCCGTGGAGCGGATATCATTGGCCGGCTGGCCGTCCCTGGTGTATTGCCCGTACAGCGTTCCCGCCTCAACCTGCTCCTTGATATAGCGGATACTCTGTGGTTTCTGCCGGTCCACCTCAGCCAAATTCAGAATACTCAGCAGCGATTCCACCGTATTGATCTTTTCCGAGCTATAGTTACCTGTCTTATAATTAAATCTCGTTTCATAGAACGGGAACTCATCTGACAGATACCCGTCCTCGAGAATTGTGTTCATGTTGTGTAATAAAATTCCGCGAATTTCGTCATTTATCGACAAATTTTGCAAGACATCCAGATTAATATAACATAAAGTAACAAAGTCATTGGTCACCCGGAAATCATTGTCATAGAAATCGTACATATATCCATCTTTTACATTATTGCGGTAAAAAATCTTAGAATATTCGGCTGCTTCGTTCGTGTATTCCTTGTTGTCAAAGGTGTCTCCTGCTGCATATAGCGCGCCGATCAAGCGTAAATCATCAACGGCGGCATTAAGGGGGTAGTGTTTTTGGAGTTTCGGACTATAACGATAGCTGAAACCGCCCTCTGTACTGAACGTTTGCTTCGCCTTTGCCCATTCTGAGGAGAACAGCTCCTTATTGCCGCTCAGTACGGCGATCCTCATCATGAGTGAAGCAGACTCGCTTAGTACTTCGTGGCCAGTGGCTGCTTCTGCCGTCTGGTCGGTGTCCTGCAAATTCGTATAGACGCCATAAGGACCCGTAAGCTGTTTTGCAATGAATGTGTACAACTCCTGTTCCTCTTTATCTATATGGACGGCTGGTTGGCTCTTCAAGGGAGTAGGGGATGAAGGTAAAGAACCCGCGCTAGTCTCCGGGGAAGATATCGGCTGCTCCCCATTGCTCTTGCAGGAGGCCAATAAACATAGAGACAGCATAATAGCCGCAACTTGAATGCTTTTATTTCCCAATCTATCACTTCCTTTAGAGATAGCATTAAGGTTTCGATACTATTATAACGGTAATATAAGTCACCAAATGTAGATTAATGTTGATCATTATGTGTCAAACCAATAAAAAATATCTAAATATTTACATTTTATGCGCCGAATAGACAAAAGCCGCCCTACAGGGCATTTACCGGCCCGGGCAGCTTCATTTTTATGCATATAATGGCTCTATCCTTTAATTCTCCGGTACGTCTCCTCATCCGACACAATATATAATCTGGCATCTTGCGGAATGGGCTGATTAAGCTTGCGGTTGATGCTTAGGTCGCTGTGGTCGGACAACAGGGTTGCCCCCCGCGAGAGCAGATCCTGAAAGGCATCTCCATAGGTTTGCCAAGCGGGATTCCGCGGGATCTCATAAATGTCGTCGCCATGCTGGCGGCTGAGCAGCTGGGTGATGACTTCCGAATTCCCCTCCTGCAGGGCGGAACGCACAGCCAATCTGGAGATGGCATCATGCGACAGCACGAACTCATTCACCTGAACATGCCGGAAATTCTGAATATTCTTCTCCTGCATAATCTCTACAGTAGTATGTACCTGCGGCGCGAGCCGCTCAATGCTCGAAGCGATCAGCAGCGACTTGCCGTCAATCAGCGAAGCTTCGTCGATCCGGTTGTCACCGAACACAATGGCTGCCCTTGCTTCATGAATGTTAGCCTTCTGCAGAATTTCATCACTGGATGCATCGCCGCTGATAAAATGAACCTGTTCCATATGCTCCAGCGGATGACGCCCCGATTCGTCAATAATGACGATCTTGCATTTCGGTGTGTAGCATAGGATCTCTTCGACGGCTGCCTGCGTTTTGCGGCTCCAATTAATCAATACAATATGATCTGCGGCGTGAAAGCTCAAGGTTCCCGCTCCTCTCCTTCTCTGCACCTCTCCCATGGCCTCAACAATCTTTCCGATGACCAAGCTGAGCAGGCCTATGCCGAACACGTACAAAAATATGGTGAACAGCTTCCCCATTACCGAAGTCGCAAAAAAGTCGCCGTATCCAACGGTGGCCATCGTAGTCATGACCCAATAGAAGGCGTTGAACCAGTTATGAAACGTACCCGGCTCCAGAACAAACGCGATGGTTGCGCTCAGAACAATAAAAAAAAGGATTATCAGCCCAATCGACTTCTTCTTTAGACGCATCAGCTTTCCGGATATTCTGAGTAAAAAATGCACCCTTCCGCCCCGCTTCCGATGTTAAATAGGGCTGCCGCACCGTGACCCGGCACGCGCAGCCTTAGTCTGCCGGCCCCTGGAGGGAGCCTGCTGAATTAAATGATCAGACTGCTGACGGCAAAGGCAGTTCCGATGAATACCAGGCAGAGCATTGTGCCTACGGCCACATTCCCTTGCTCCAGCTGTTCGGAAATCCTGAAATTGGGAGTGAACAGTTCAAAGATCCAGTAAGCGGCGATCAGGCAGACGTAACCTACCGCAAACCATAACATCATGTGCCAGATAGAAGTATTCGTATATGCCGCTACGCCCAGTACGATCGCTGTGGCCAGAAATTTGCCTCCCAGCGCCAGAGCTACAGCCACATTGCCTTTCTTCAATTCCTCCATATCCTTGAACGGAGTCATCAAGCCGAATACAACCATGCCAAGCACCTGAAGCAGAATGATAGTCAGAACGCTGACTATCAAATTAATAACAATCGTCAATTGGCCCACCCCCGAAATTTCGCATAAGCCGAATCATAATCGGCAAAATCATGCACTTCCTCCAGCACCACGGAGGCTGTCTTCTCTTTCTCCAGCGCTGTATAACGCTTGTCGTCAATCGGCTGCTTGATCCGGTTGCCGGAAGGCAGCTCAAGCACGGCGAAGTTTCTTGTCTTCTCCTTGAACTTGGTCTTATAGACTCCGACAAGATCCACATCGGTGGTAATGGATACCTTTAGATTCTTCAGATCCTCTGCAGCCGTCTTCTGGTCTCCATACGATTTAAGCGTGGACCAGGCGGACAGGCGGATCTCATTCTTCTGGTCAGCATCCGTAACCAGCTCGGCATCCATGAACTGCAATGTCCAGATCTTATCCCCGGTGGCATAGTTGCCATCGTTCGGGAGCAGCTCGTTATCCGGCAAAACCGTCATGTCGCTGCCGATCAAATCCCCCACTGTGCTCTCCACTACCCGGTAATCCCACGGTACACGGGATACACTGTCCGTCGTTTCCGCTGCAGGAGTACCTGTATGAAACACACTGTCCTCATTGCTTGAGCATGCGCTCAGCAGCACTGACAACAGCAGTATTCCAAGGACCGCGCCCAGCCGAATTACCCCGAAGCGCCCGGTCCGCACCTTTCTACTCTTACTCATCTCCAAGTTCCCTCACTCCTAGCGCGATAAAATGACTGGCATTGCCTGTAATCGGTCCGCCTGCCCGCCCGAGCAGGCCACAAGGTTTCCCGTTAATGACGAACATGCCGGTGAGCAGATGAAACTCCCCTTCCGCTGTCTGAATCCGGGCCAATTCGGCTCTTTTCTGATAGACGGTGGGGAATAGTGTACTGCTGTCAAAACCTTCCTCGTCCTGCAGCTCAAGTGTGCCGTTGTCATCGAAGAGACGTACAGAACCACCTTCACGGCCGAATACTGACTTCGAGACAAAGCTCCCGGAGAATACCGGCTTATTGTAGGTCGGCAAAATATAGCGGGAGATCGCTTCGCGCTCTTCCTCACTAAACAGCAGCCCCAGCTCATACATCCCCCATACCGCTGCAATCAATCCCTTAGACTGCAGTAGGATGCTGTGCGGTCCGTTGAATAACTCCAGCTGTCCACTCTCTACGGCGTAGGCGAGCGCATCGCCGCCTTCGTCTACCGCCATCCATTCCTTGGGATAGAGGGCGAACATCCGCTGAATAACCCGGTCCTCTCCATCCCGTACAGTCCCTTCATCAATCCATAGTTCAAGACAATCCACGCACTTGATATCCAGGCCGCTGTGCTTCACAAGGGCCTCAATCGTGCCGGAGTCTTCCTGATGGGAACCGTAGGCGACACAAGCTGCCGTGTCCGGCCGTTCTGTGCCCCAAGCCGCCGCAAGAAGTCCCTTCATCGCTCCATTGGGGCTGGCGATTCCCGCCTGCTCGCAGATCCAGGGTGTAGCGATGGAGGCCTCCACATAACCGGTAGGCGTATCGGCATTCAATTCAAGCAGCTTAATCGCCCCGTTGTCCGCCACGGCGAAATCGAACCGGGCATAGAGGCTGATGCGGCCCGGCTCCGGCAGCGGGCATTCATCAAGCATCTGCCACAGGACGGGGGGAATGCCGAGCAAATCATATAGATCATGTCTACGGTGGACATAGCGGACTGTTTTGTCCAGTATAGCCCACAGCTTGACCGAGGCTTCTTCAAGTTCCTGGTAAGTCTCGCCGCGCATCACCGCAACGGCATCAAGCCAATATTCTTCATCCTCCAGGTCTGCCCAGGTGAAGCCAAGCTCATGCAGCTTCTCCACTCTTGGCGCCCGTTCCAGACCCGATTGATCCACAAATTGAAAGACACTCTCTGCAGAACTCATCCGCCGAAACCGCTCTTGCTGCTGGAGCTTCTGCCAGCGCTCGATTTTGACGATGAGGAGCTAGATTTACTGCTGGAGCCTAAACCGCTGGATGTGCCCCCAATGCCGCCTTTCTTCGAGGATGTCCCTCTTCTCGTGATGGAGCCGGTGGAGGAAGTAGAGGTTTTCGGTTTTGCCACAGATCCGGCTACCTTTTTGTTCTGGAAGCTGCCGCTGCTGTAGGTCGGCGGCTTGTAGGTAGTCCGAGTTCCTCCGTAATAGGTCGGCCGGTCATTGTACCAGCCTCTGGAGGAGTAGAACGAGCCGCTGTTAAACAGCATGTGGTACAGCAGCATATCATCCCAGCCGAAACCTGAGCTGTAACCGCCGTAATTGTTAATGACGGTTGTCCCGCCGGAGGTTACTACCCCACTGCCCTCCTGCACGGTCTCTTCCACATGCTCTTCCGGGTACGGAATATTCCAGTCTACATTTTTATCAAAATAAGCTTTGACCTCTTCGGTGGACCAGGAGACAAGCTTCGGCTCTTCGCCCGAGCTGCCGCTGGCACCCGCCCCGCCCGGTACAAACAGTGCATTGGCCAGCAGCGCAATCCCTAGCGAGGTGGACAATACCCGCAGCGGCTTGCCTTCCGCATTGAACAATTTGGACACGGCGGGTTCTTTAGTATTTTCATCTTTTCCCAACATGGGCCCCTCCTTTCCTGACAATTTATCCTTCAGCACGCATCGGAACCAGCAAAAGCTCCAGCTTTCCCTCGTCCACGTTCAGCCGTCCTTCCACTGCCTCATACTCCCGGCTGCCCACAACAATATAATTGACATGTTCCAGGGCAGTAATCATATTCATGCTCCAGGTACGTTCCTCGATGACACGCAGATCGCCTTCCGGCATTTTTTCAAACAGGATGACCTTCATTCCATTATCCACTTATTACCCTTCTTTCCTGATAACTGTTATGCTTCTGATACGCTGTAAGCACAATTTCGTTTCATGAGCCGCAGTCCATCCCTATCTATTTTATCTGTTACGGTCCAAGTAAATTCTAGGGTATTGGAATAATCTTGGCAATCGGAAATACGTTAATGGAAGTCTGTTCACAATATGTTCCGAACCCGGCTATTCATTGGCTTTCCGGATGGATGCTATTTTGCTCTGTCTATGGATGGATTCCCTCTGGGGATGGTGTAAGAGATCGTAGTTCCCCTGCCCGGCGTACTCACAATCATCAGACCGGTTCCGTATATTTTGAGCAGCCGCCTCTGGATATTCCTCAGGCCGATGCCTCCTTCGGAGTGCGTTTCGGACAACACTTGTTCAATTCGTCCCGGAGTGATGCCCACCCCATTGTCAGATACCGCAACAACGAGCTGCCCGGCCAGCACCTTAACGGACAGACTGACGGTCCCTCCGGCCATTTTCCGCATCAGGCCGTGGTTGATCGCATTCTCCACCAGCGGCTGGATGCTGAGCGGAGGGACCAGTTCGCGCAGGCCTTCCGGCACATCCAACTCGATATTCAGCCGCTCATCGAATCTCGCCTTCTCCAGCGCAAGATAGGACCTCACCAGCTCCAGTTCCTTTCCGATCGGCACCGTTTGCCCGCGGTTCTGGAAATCAAAGCTGCTGCGCAAGTATTGGCTGAGATCAAGCAGCAGATCGGTCGCCTTATCCGGATCATCGGAACAAACTGAGATAATGGCATTAAGCGCATTATACAGAAAATGAGGTTTGATCTGGGCCTGCAGGAAAGCAATTTCCGTCTGTACCGACGTACGGATGGACTTACGCATATCCAGCAGCGTCTTCACACGTGCCCTGAATTCCCGCAGCTCTACCGGCTTGCTTAAGTAATCATTGGCCCCCGCCTCAAAAACAGCCTGAATATCTTCCGGGCGGCTGCTGCCTGTCAGTACTAGGATCGGCAGTTCAGATAAAACAAACCGCTCGCGAATCGCCTTGCATAACACCAGCCCCGGCATTTCAGGCATTACCCAATCCATAATGATCAAGTCCAGTTCGGGATGATTCTGCATTTGTATAATCGCATCAGGTCCGCTGCCTGCGGTAATCACTTTATGCTGCTCCAGCTGCAGCGCATTGGCCAGCACCTGGAGATTGACAGGATCATTGTCGACAACAAGGATGTAGCAGCATTCCCCTTCAAGGGGAAGCGCAGGCTCTTCTCCTGGAGACTCCAAAGCCGCTGCCGACTCCCAGCCGGTAATCTCCAGATAGTCCTGATCCAGAAACGCTGTTCGTTTCTGCAGTATCGGCATCGTGAAGCGGAATACCGAGCCTTGACCCGGTTCAGACTCGGCTTCGATTCTCCCTCCGTTCAACTCTACCAGCTTTTGGGTGATGCTGAGGCCAAGGCCGTTTTCCCTGTAGGTTTTTTGGGCTGCCGCCCCTTGCGGATCGTACGCGTCAAAAATGGTACGCAGGCGCTCTGGAGCGACCCCTAAGCCAGTATCCGCTACAAGGATAGTAACATACTCTTCTTTAACCTCAGCAGACAGGGTTATCACACCCTGAGGGGTATTATTCACAGCATTTGACAACAGGTTGAATAAGATTTGCGACAGCCGCTGCTCATCTGTTTCTAGCAGCGGGAGAGACTCCGGCAGGTTCAGCTTGAAGACCAGACGGGAATTGCCCGATACATGGCGGGTAACCTCCATTACGGAAGAAGCTACTCTCCGCAGGTCCACCGCCTGCCGCCGCAGAAAGAAATCCCCGTGATTCAGCCTGGCGAAATCCGACATATCATTAATTAATGCAGACAGCCGCCTGCCCGTAGAGACTATCATGGACAATTGACCGGTTTGCTCAGGAGTTAAAGCTCCGGCTGCACCCTCGGCCAGCGTCTGTGCAATGTTTACAATGCCCTGCAGCGGCTTCCGCAGCTCCTGCGAGGTATCTGCCATAAAGTCGTCCTTCAGCCCGTCGAGCGTCAGCAGCCTGCGTGACAGCTGCTCCACTTCCAGGAAGGAGGCAGCGTATTTGCGGGTCATTAGCGCAGCTTGAAAGAATCCGAACAGAATGATCTCGTAGGAGGTAATAACATAGCTGAGGGCAAGGCCGGTAAACGTAAGCAGGTAGCATAAAATGACGATGCTTAAGCTCTCAATACTGACCATCATGAAGAACATGTTTTGCGTGTTTTGTTTCGTACCTTTAACCATGGAATAGAGGACAAAGCTCAAGCTTATGGAGCCCCAGGTCAAGAGCAGCCCCTCAAGATAGCTGAACCAGTAAGCAGGCACAAATATAGCGATAAGCAGCAGGACGACAGTGATCACCTTAGAGGTCTTGATGACCGCCGGAGGCATTGGATAGTTTACCGAGTGGGCAACATATCTGAGCAGATAAAAATAAACCAGCGTGGATGAAGCCAGCTGCAGCTTGAGTACAATATCATAAGGCAGGCCCGGAAGCGCGAAGGAGATCAGCTTCTCCCCGTGGGTTAGTACATAGACAAAGGCCGCTGTGCAAAATAATCCCAGATTTAAAGTGATGCCCCGGCTTTCCTTTACTCTGGAGAACATCAGCAGAAATAAGGAGAGCGCAAAAAAACCAAACAGCGTTGCACCGTCCACAAACAGAGCGAATTCACGGTGCTTCAGAATGTCGGCCTGATAGCCAATCACGATCGGCAGAACAATTCCGCCGGAAGAGTAGCTGTAATTGGCCACCTGGACAATAATCTCCAGCTTGTCGCCGGACACGGCAGCGAATCCCATGTAGGGGTAGTTTTCTTGCCGCCCCTCAGAAGAGGAGGCAGACGGACTTCCACTGCTGCCGATCTCCTGTCCGTTCACAAACACCTTGCTTGCCGTGCGGATATTAGCCGTCCGAAGGCCGTAAATAACATCCTCCCCATAGGGAATCATGGCCTGCAGCCGATAGGTGGCATAACCTCTGGCTTCTGGGCTGCCGGTATCCGACAGATAACGGTTCCATTTGTCCGGCACCTTGATTATGGTAGAAACCGGCACTCCCTCCCCGCCCGGATCAGCTTGGCTGAAATCCCTCGGCGTTAGCAGCGCATCGCGGTATAATTCCCATTCCCCGTTCAGCTTCACCACGCCGTCATGGCGGAAATCCCAAGCCCGAAGATCCATGACCCCTTGGCGGGAGACCGGCATATCTTGCTGGCCCGTAAAAAGATGAAGGACCGAAAGCAGCGGCAATAGGGATACCAGCAGCAGACTCCCGAGAATACGCTGCCAATATTTCAGCATATTTCCTCCCCCTTTCTAAAAAAAGCCGATTCCATTTATTTCGGAACCGGCGGTAATTCTTATTAGAGGTGCATATTGGAATTACTGTGCATCCTGCACGGCGGCAGGAGCTGTATTATCCTGTGTTTTGGATAAGAACAGATTCAGAATGATCGCAGTGAGCGGCCCGGAAACAATACCATTCTGCAGCAGCATTCTGGCAAACTCCGGCAGTTGGTCGAACATGGAGGGCAATACCGCCGAGCCCAGGCCGACAGCGATGCTGCAGGCGGCAATCAGCAGGTTGCCATCCTTGCGCAGATCGACCTCGGAGAGGATCGACATTCCGGAAGCCGCGACCGAACCGAACATTACGATCATTGCCCCGCCGAGTACCGCATTCGGCACGATTGTGGTTAACGCAGCCAATTTAGGCAGCAGTCCCAGCACAACCATGATACCGCCGGCGGCAAAAATCACATTCCGCGTCTTGACACGGGTCAATGACAGCAGTCCGACGTTCTGTGAGAATGCGGTATACGGGAAGGCATTAAACAGCCCTCCAAGCATTATGGCGAGACCTTCAGAGCGGAGGCCGTTGACAATCTGCTTCTGCTCGACCTTCTGGTCTGTAGCCTTGCCTACGGCAAAGTATACGCCGGTCGATTCCACCATGGATACGATATTTACGATAATCATCGTGAAAATGGCCGTAACGTTAAACTCGGGCCAGCCAAAGTAGAACGGCTGGGCCACACTGATCCAAGAGGCAGAACCGACAGTTGAGAAATGTACAATGCCCATAAAATAGCCGATAGCTGTCCCGACAACCAGACCTACCAGTACAGAAACGGAACGCAGGAACCCGGTTGTCAGCCGGTTCACAGCGAGAATCACCAGCAGTGTAATCAAGGCCAGCAGCAAATTGCGGGGTTCTCCGAAATCAGGTTGTCCCTGCCCGCCGGCCACATTATTCATAGCAACCGGAATGAGCGACAGCCCGATAATGGTCACCACAGAGCCGGTTACCACAGTCGGGAAGAACTTCAGCAGCTTCCCATAGACCGGGGCGGCAAATACAACGAACAATCCCGATATAATAATCGCACCATAGGCTGTTGCCAGATTGGAATCCAAGGCGATGGCAATAATGGGACTGACCGCAGTAAAGGTGCAGCCCAGCACCACCGGCAGGCCGCTGCCGAAATATTTGCTGCCCATGACCTGCAGCAGCGTGGCCAGTCCGCAAGTGAACAAATCCGCAGCAATGAGGTAGGCCATTTGTGTTCCATTCAGGTTCAGCGCCCCTCCGACAACAAGCGGCACAATGACCGCGCCGGCATACATGGCCAGCACATGCTGAAGTCCTAATGCGAAGACCTTTTGTTTGCTTAACATCCTGCACTCTCCTTGATCATTTCTTTAATATCAGCAGTATTGTCTATAAAATGAACTTCTCCCGGCGCCATGGAAGCGATTCGTGCCAAGGCATGCACGGGGATTCCTCTTTTCTCCAGCAAACTGCGTCCTTCCTGAAAGCTCTTCTCGATCACGCAGCCCACACCTAGCAGCTCTGCGCCGGATTCCTCCACGATATCAGCCAGTCCCACCAAAGCAGCGCCCGTAGCCAGGAAATCATCGACGATCAGCACTTTGTCGCCCGGGCCCAGATATTTCTGCGAGATGCTGATCCGGTAATGCTCTTGACGGGTAAAGGAATGTACCGGGGCCGAATAGACGTCCTCCGACTGCGTGATGGCTTTCTTCTTCTTGGCATAGATGAATGGCACCTTTAAGGCAATGCCTGCCGCCATCGCAAACTGAATTCCGCTGGCCTCAACCGTCAACACCTTCGTAACCGGCAGATGCCCGAAGATCGTCTTGAATTCCTGCCCGATCTGCAGCGCAAGCTCCGTATCCACCTGATGGTTCAGAAACGAGTCCACTTTCAGCACCGTATCCGACAGAATCAAGCCCTCTTCTCTGATGCGTTCCTCTAATATTTTCATTACTGCGGGTGATCGCTCCTTTGATATGATCTGATGAATTCTTTAAATCGTGACAAGTGGAAACGATAAATTCTTATCTTTAAATAAAAAAGACAGACCCCCTTGAGTGTTTCTCAAGTGAATCTGTCCCTCTGGGTTTTTGTCCCTAAGTGGTGTAACACATAATCAGTGTCCGCATCGCTTGGACCAGTCTTTCTTATGCCGATGCACAAGAAACGGAACCCTAGATGCGCTATTTCACTCATAGTCGGATAATTACAGTGGTTATCCGGTAGAAACTTATGGGCCATATTCCCAAGATTATATGAGTTGTTTATGAAAAGTCGTAGTAAATACCTTGTATATCTTACACGCTCTGTCCGAACCTTACAAGCAAAATTTTAAGCATTATTTCATCCATTTATGACATATTTTCATGAAATACATATGTTTTCAATCGGCCTATTAGGCAAGCGTTTGTTTCTAAGCACACTCCGCCCGTATTGCTCACGATTTCCGCCCCCATGCATTTATGATAAGGAAAACTACTCAGAGAGGAACGATACGGGTGGCCAAACAAAAGGACCGGATTGTCGTTATTATTCAAAAAGGAAAACGGCGGATTGTTACACGGACGCCGCTGGCGGGAGTAGACCGGCTCGTATTTGTCATCAATAATCAATACACCAACGCAGCCAATACCACCCAAATTGCCAGCGGTGCGGGACGAAGCAGCGCAGCCGGAAGCAATGCGGCCATTGCTTCCCCTTATACACGCCAGCAGCAGAGCGTCGGCGCCGGAGGAGATGCCGCTAACCTGGGGAGCAAAGGACGAAACGGAGGCAAACATCCTCTCCCTTTGATCTGTCCGCGCGGCAAGGAGATCGTCGTTGTCATCAACAACCAGACGGTCAAGCTCCCTAAAGGCAGCATGAGTTCATCGGCGACACAGGTAGGCAGCGGCGGCGGAACATACAGTACAGGCGGAACCAACTCTGCCATCGACAGCCCCTATACACGCCAGCAGCAGGCGGTCGGCGGTGGCGCAGGAGGCCATGCCTTGAACAGAGGTTCAGCCAAGCACCGCCAGAGAAGAAGACGGTCCCGTTAACTTTTGTCCGCAATTCATAGAGTAATCTGAGAATAACGCCAGTAAATCCTGTTTTTTTGCGGATTTGCCGGCGTTTTCTCTCGCCTTCCCCTATCGCCTCCTCTCTATTAAAAGTATAATTAAAGGTGATTCGTGATACTAACTAGACAAAGGACGGGCGAGCATGACAATAAAACAACGGGTTTGGTTAGCATCATCTGCCTTTATCCTTTTTCTCAGCAGCATGATTGCTGTATCTATAATTTATCTTGAAGGAGTTCCTCTACTCCTGTCTTTAGCATTCGGTGCAGCCGGCATTATTCTTGGAAGTGGACTCATGATGAGTATCCAGCGGAACATCCGCCGCGGTCTGGATAGAATTATGAAGATATCCGGAGATATTGCGCAAGGCACCCTCGATTCCTCCGCAATCAGCCCTGAAACTGGAGATGATTTCGGGGAGTTGGTATATTCCTTTCACGCTTTAGCCGTTAATCTGGAGCACAAAAGTACAGAAGAACGCAGCCTGCGGCTTCAAGCCGAAGAGCAGGCCTGGATTAATACCCAAGTTACAGAAATGGCCCTGATGCTTCAGGGATCGGTACATTTAGAGACCGCAGCCCAGGTTTTTATCGGCAAGCTGAGCGGCGCTGTCGGCGGAACCTACGGAGCGGTCTATCTGAAGCAAGGGGACAAGCTGCACTTCACCGCCGGTTATGCCTTCGATGAAGCCTCTAGCCGACGCGAACCCTTTGCGCTTGGCAGCGGGCTGGTTGGACAATGCGCACTGGATCAGAAGATGGTCGTGCTGCATGATCTGCCGGAGCATTACATCCGCGTGCATTCCGGACTGGGTGAAGCCGCTCCCACTACGCTGATCCTGGTTCCTGTCATTTATGAGCAGGATGTTGTCGCCGTGGTCGAGCTGGCTACCCTGAACACATTGGCTGACAAAGAATACGAATTGATTAAACGGACCGGCCAGAACATGGGCGTGCTGATCAATACTTTGGCAGACGTGGCCAGAATCGAAGAGTTGCTGGGTGAAACCCAGCTGCAGAAGGAAGAGCTGGAAGCCCAGACGGAGGAACTGCAGGCCCAGACGCAGGAGCTCGAAGCGCAAACCGAAGAGCTCCTGGCACAGACCGATGAGCTGCGTTCACAGACCGAGCAATTGCAGGCGCAGGGAGAAGAACTGCAGATGCAGGCAGACAGCCTGCTGACCTCGAATAAGCAGCTGCAGCGGCAGATGGAATTGACGGAAGAGCAAAAATCCGAAATTGAAGCCCAAGCCGATGAATTAAAGCTGCAGACGGAAGAACTTTTTGCCTCTAACCAGGATTTGCAGAAGCAGATGGAGATTTCTGAACAGCAAAAGGAAGAAATACAGGCACAAGCCGACGAGCTGCTGGCTCAAACCGAAGAACTTCAAGCGCAGACAGAAGAGCTTCAGGCGCAGACAGAAGAGATCTCTGCCGCAAATATTCACCTGCAGCAGCAAATCGAACTGACCGAGCAGCAAAAAGAGGAAATCAAAACCCAGGCGGAAGAAATCTTCATGGCCGCCCAGTACAAATCAGAATTTCTGGCCAATGTATCGCATGAGCTGCGCACTCCGCTGAACAGCCTGCTGATTCTGTCGCAGATTCTTGCCGAGAACAAAGAAGGCAATCTTGGCCCTAAGCAGCTTGAATATGTGCATACCATTTTCTCGGCAGGCAAAGATCTGCTGCAGCTGATCGACGAAATTCTCGATTTGGCCAAGCTTGAGGTAGGCAAGATGACCGCTGTCCTTGAACCGGTATCCTTGCATGATCTAAGCAACCACCTGTTCCGCCACTTTGAGCAGCAGGCCAAGAAAAAGAATATCCGCTTTGATGTCCATTGTGACAGCAGGCTGCCTGATCATCTTATGACCGACAGCCACAGGCTGCAGCAAATCATCAACAACCTGTTATCGAATGCCGTTAAATTCACTCCGGAGCAGGGCTCCGTCTCTCTATCTATCCGCATGAGCGGAAATGAGGCGGTCTTCTCCGTCAGCGATACCGGTATCGGGATTCCCGAATCCAAGCTGGAGAGCATCTTTGAGGCCTTTCAGCAGGCGGACGGCACAACCAGCCGCAAATATGGGGGAACCGGTCTTGGCCTGACCATCTGCCGCGAGCTTTCCACCATGCTGGGTGGAAGAATTGAGGTTGAATCCACAGAAGGCAAAGGCAGCACCTTCTCCCTGGCTATTCCCGCTGTTGAGCCGGAGGGTGACGCTCTTGCCCAGGCAGCTGCGACGTTCGCAGCTGCCGCCAGCAGCGAGCTTCTCAATCCGGACACCAGCAGCCGGGAGAATACCGCCTTCCGTGAATCCTTCGTGCCCGATATTTCCATATCCAATCCGAAGCTGCTGCAGTTCGCAGAAATGGAGGATGACCGGGGAAATCTGCTCAGCGATGACACGCTGCTCCTGATCATTGAAGAAGATGCCGAGTTCGCGGCTATTCTGCTGCAGCTCGCTCGCAGCAGAGGCTTCAAGGCGATCGTCGCCTTTCAGGGCGATCAGGGCCTGGCTCTGGCACATGCCTACAAGCCGGATGCCATCCTGCTCGACCTGCATCTTCCCGTCCTTGACGGCTGGTCAATCATCAGCCGCCTGAAGAGCCGGCCGGAGCTGCGTCATATTCCGGTGCATGTGATCTCGACCGCGGAAGAGAATCAGCAGAGCCTGGCCATGGGCGCACTCTCCTTCTGGAAGAAACCCAGTGATCAGGCCGAGCTGGAGGCTGCCTTCCTGCAGATTGAAACCTATATCAGAAGGCCGGTAAAAAGCCTGCTAATTGTCGAGGACAACAAGGATCTGCGCAGCAGCCTTGTAGAGTTCATCGGGCATCCCGATGTACGCATTGTCGCAGTGGGGACAGGACGGGAAGCATTGGAGCAGCTGGTGAGCCATCATTTTGACTGTATGGTCCTTGATCTGGGCCTGTCGGATATCAGCGGCTTCGATTTACTGGAGCAGGTCAAAACCAACCGCAAACTGCAAACCCTGCCGGTCATCATCTATACGGGCAAAGACCTCAGCAAGGGCGATGAACAACGTCTGAAGCATTATGCCGAGAGCATTGTCATCAAGAACGTGCGCTCCATGGAGCGGCTGTACGACGAAACCGCGCTGTACCTGCACCGCAAGCATGCCGATCTGCCGCCGGACAAGCAGCGCCTGATCGAGAAGCTGCATAATCCGGAAGCGGCTTTTGCCGGGAAGAGCATCCTGCTCGTGGATGATGATATGCGCAATATCTTTGCGTTATCAAGTGTCCTGGAAGGTTATAATATGGATATCAGTTTTGCGCAGAACGGCAAAGAGGCGTTACAGCATCTGGAGCAGCATCCCGAGACCCAGCTTGTATTTATGGATATTATGATGCCGGAGATGGACGGGTACGAGACGATGAAGCATATCCGTGCCATGCCGGAGTATGACCAGCTTGTGATTATTGCCCTGACCGCCCGGGCTCTGGAAGAAGACAGGCTTAAATGTCTGCAGGCCGGCGCTTCTGATTATATTTCTAAACCGATTAATACCACCCAGCTGGTTACTGTACTGAAGGTGTGGTTAATTCAATAATTACCAGACAGACTTCACATTTTAGAAATTTTAACTCGCTGTGGGAGGAAATATGGATTATCCTGTGAATATTTTACTTGTTGATGACCGTCCGGATGAATTTCTGTCCGTTCAGGCGCTGCTTGCAGACACTCCTTATCGCCTGATCGGCGCCAGCTCCGGTATGGATGCCTTGAAATGCCTGCTGGAGCAGGAATTCGCCCTGATAATTATGGATGTGCTGATGCCGGACATGGATGGTTTCGAAACGGCGAAGCGGATTAAAATGCGCCAGAAATCGCGGGATATCCCCATTATATTTCTAACCGCACTAACCTCCGAGCTGGAGAATTATATGATGGCGTACACGGCGGGAGCGATTGATTTTCTGACCAAGCCCTTCCATCCCATTGTCCTGAAAAGCAAAATAGACGGTTTTGTCCGCCTGTATCAGACCCATAAGGAACTGCAGATCAAATCGCAGGAGCTGGAAGCGGCAAATGTCGTCCTTACTGAACTGAAGGAGACTGCCGAGGTTGCCCTGAGGATCAAGAGCGGGTTTCTGGCCATGATGAGCCATGAAATCCGCACCCCCTTGAATGGAATTATCGCAATGTCGGATGTGCTCAGAACTTCAGAGCTGGAGACAGACGATCTGGAAATGGCAGAAATCATTCATACCAGCGGTCACGCACTCCTGTCCGTAATTAATCACATTCTCGATTTTACAAAGATTGAATCGGGCAAAATGGAGCTGGACTACGAGCTGTTCAACCTGCATGCCTGCCTGAAAGAAACGATGGATCTGTTCAGGGCACTCGCCAAAGAACGCAACTTAAGTATGGAAATGGATATCGACCCGGCGATTCCCGCGCTGCTGGTTGGTGATCCGAACCGTCTTAGACAGGTCCTGAACAATCTGATTGGCAATGCCATCAAGTTCACGGCAAGCGGCGGTGTAAAGGTACATACCCGTCTCAGACAATCGCTGGATGGGGTCCTGCAGCTGGAGTTTGTGGTTGAAGATACGGGCATCGGCATTCCGGCGGATAAAATGGGTTATTTATTTCAGCCCTTCACACAGATCGGCGCGACCATCAACCGCAAGTTCGGCGGAACCGGCCTCGGGCTGTCCATCTGCAAAATGCTGGTTGAACTCATGGGCGGCACTATCTACGCCAAACCGGGCACCGAACAGGGAGCCGTATTCATTTTCACCATTCAGGTTACCGAAGGCCAGCCGGATTAGTCTGCTTATGGGAACACACAAAAAACCGCAATCGCTCCATTCCTTGGAGGCTTGCGGTTTTTTTGTGTCAGTCTGGCAGGCTCTATGGTTGTAAAAGAGAGTGCGATCCCGTTATCCTGCGCTTACTTATTCACCGTATCCACCGGCAGGAGCCGGATGGGCAGCGATATATTCCAGGGCATTGTAGATCAGCTCCGCTGCTTCTGCGCGGGTAATCTCCTTGGCCGGATGGAATTTGCCCGCGGTGTCCAGACTGGCGATTCCAAGGGCAAGCGCCCGCTGAATGGAGCCGTCGTAACCGCTTGTAAAATCAGCTTCGTCGGCAATATCCACCGGCATGAGCTTGATCATCGGAAGGTTGCTGTGCTTCTCAATCGCCAGCATCAGCTGATGGGTGAATTCTTCCCGCGTCCAGTTCTCCGCAGGGTCCAAATCTGCCGGCAGGCCAATATTGTTATTGGCAGCGATAATCAGCGCATCCGCATACCAGGCTGTATTGCTGGCATTCGGGAAATAGTCCGTCGCCTGCGGGGCTTTGATGAAGCGAACCATGTCGATATTCAGATCCAGGGCGTTGACGATTAGTTGAATGCCTTGGGCAGCGGTAACCGGAGCATTCGGCAGGAATTTACTATCAGTGACCCCGTGAATGATCCCCTTTTGCTGCAGCTCTTCAATTTTTGCTTTAGCCGGGATACCGGCCAGATCCTGAAAAGAAGCGGCGGCGGCAAAGCTCTGCCCAGCAAAAGTCAACGTCAGCACTGCCGCTGCGGACAGCACAAGCTGTTTGAATGTATGATTATTCATGTCTACTCACCTCGCGGTAGTTTTACTTGCTTGATTGTGCCTTCTTTCTACCAGACGAAGCCGATTATTAAAAGTTGCAGTTCATCCGCTGCTATTGGAACGTAGGACAGCCCCGCTCAATGCGTCATTTCTGCACAGAGCCGGGGCTGTTCAGTCTGCCTTTTTGTGGTTCAGCACATTGTCCTCCAGAACGGCAAATTTATCGCCATATTCCCTGATGATATGCCGCTCCCCCCAAGCGCAGAGGGAATCCAGAATCGACCGCAGCGACAAGCCGTATTCGCTGAGCTCATATTCCACTTTAGGCGGCACCTGGTTGTAGCTGATCCGGTTGACAATGCCGTCCTGCTCCAGCTCCCGGAGCTGCTGGGTAAGCATTTTCTGTGTAATATTCGGCATATGGCGCTTCAAATCACTTGTCCGCATCTTGCCGTGGGTCAGGTGGCAGAGAATAACGCATTTCCACTTGCCGCCGATTACCTCCAGCGTCGCTTCCACAGATATATTATATTTTTTAGCCATGAGGATTCCTCCTGAAAAGTTTGGTGGGCTTTGTCTTCAAACACTCCTGCGGGTACTTTTTAGTACCTATAGCACTAAAAAGTACGTACTATCCTTTAACGTCCTGGTAATCCATAATAGCACTTACCGGCCGGTGATTACCATACTGTAGGAGTGGAAAACATGTCCTTAGATAAAAGAAGAAGCACCCTGGCGCTGCTGGCTTTGGCGATCAGCGCCTTTGCGATAGGAACAACCGAGTTTGTCAGTGTCGGCCTGCTGCCGCTAATTGCTGATGACCTGCATATATCCGTAACCACAGCGGGATTGACTGTCACTCTATATGCGCTGGGCGTTACCTTCGGCGCACCTGTGTTAACGTCGCTGACCACGGCGGTCTCGCGCAAAACCCTGCTGCTGGCGCTGATGGTTCTGTTCATCGCCGGCAACAGTCTGGCCGCTGCCGCTGACGGAATTGCCATGCTGCTGACTGCACGGGTCATTTCGGCCCTCTCACATGGCCTGTTTATGTCCATTGCCTCAACCATTGCTGCCGATCTCGTGCCCGAGGACCGCAGGGCCAGCGCCATTTCGGTGATGTTCACCGGACTTACGGTTGCTACCGTAACCGGAGTGCCGCTCGGTACGTTCCTCGGACAGCAGCTTGGCTGGCGGGCTGCCTTTATCGCCATAGTCATTACCGGCATCATAGCGCTGATCGGGAACCTGGTTCTCGTTCCCTCCGGTCTGCGCAAAGGCACAAAGACCCCTTTGCGCGACCAGGTCAAGCTGGTGACGAATGGCCGCTTGCTGCTCGCTTTTGCAATTACAGCTTTGGGATACGGTGGTACCTTTGTCGTCTTCACCTATTTATCGCCTCTGCTGCATGATATCAGCGGCTTCAAGGAAAAGACGGTTGCCGTCATTCTGCTGGTGTACGGCATCGCCATCGCCATCGGCAATGTGATTGGCGGCAAGGCAGCCAACCGCAAGCCGATGAATGCCTTGTTCTATATGTTCGCCCTGCAGGCTGTCGTTCTGCTGGTCTTGGCCTTCACAGCACCCTTTAAGGCCGCAGCACTGGTCACCATCTTCTTCATGGGGCTGCTCGCATTCATGAACGTACCGGGCCTTCAGGTTTTTGTCGTAATGCTCGCCGACCGGTATGCGCCAAGCGCCAGAGATATCGCCTCTGCTGTCAATATTGCCGCCTTTAACGCCGGCATTGCCATCGGAGCATACCTTGGAGGGCTTGTCACCGATCACATGGGCCTGATTCATACCACATGGGTAGGATCAATCATGGTATTCGGGGCTGTAATCCTTACCGCCTGGAGCCGTGCGCTGGAACGAAAAGATGAGCTTACACTTCAGACTGAAGCCGCCTGATCACCTGCCGCTCCATTCAATCCTGTTTCGAATACACAAAGTACAAACTGCAAATCACTAATCACATTACATTCTGGAGGTTATTATATGATGGCACAGCATTTACAGGATACAACTACACTGCAGAACGGCGTGAAGATGCCCTGGCTAGGATTGGGAGTCTTTAAGGTCGCCGACGGGGAGGAACTGGTACTGTCCGTGAAGCAGGCCATTGCCCATGGCTACCGCAGCATTGATACCGCTGCTGCTTATCAGAACGAACGGGGCGTTGGCCAGGCGATAGCCGAGGCTATGAAGGATAACGGACTGAACCGTGAAGATCTGTTCATCACCTCCAAGGTCTGGAACGCTGATCTCGGCTACGATGCGACACTTGCCGGCTATGAGGCCAGTCTGGAGAAGCTGGGCCTGGAATATCTGGATTTGTATCTCATCCATTGGCCGGTAGAGGGCAAATACAAAGAGTCGTGGCGGGCACTGGAAACGTTGTACACAGCGGGCCGGGTCAAAGCGATCGGCGTCAGCAACTTCCAGATTCATCATCTGGAGGATGTCATGCAGGATGCCGGAATCAAACCGATGGTCAATCAGGTGGAACTGCATCCGTACTTGTCCCAGCAGCCCCTGAGAACCTTCAGCAAGGAGCAGGGCATCCAGATCGAAGCCTGGTCGCCGCTCATGCAGGGACAACTGCTGGAGCAGCCTGTGCTGAAGGAAATCGCCGCCGCATACGGCAAATCCGTAGCACAGGTTATCCTGCGCTGGGATCTGCAGCATGGCATTATCACGATTCCGAAGTCAACGAAGGAACAGCGGATTATCGAGAATGCCGCTTTGTTCGACTTCCAGCTCAGCGATGAAGACATGAGCCGGATTGACGGGCTGAACCGCGATGAGCGGGTCGGTCCGGATCCTGATAACTTTGATTTCTAAGCAGACACCACGCTAGAATCGCTACAATAAAAGAAACGACGGCAGCCATGGACAAGAATAAAGTCCTAAACTGCCGTCGTTTTATATTTCTCCTTCGGATACCGGAAATAATCCGCCAAATAATGTCTAACGAATGGGGGCGGACCATGAAGCATTTACCCGTCTTTTCAGGCAACTGGAATCAAAAAACCCGGGTCATGAGGTATTCATCGGCAGGGTTTCACTGGAGGAATTTCACTTTCATAAACAATTGACAAAAATTCGGATATTAGATATATTTAATTTCGTAATATTATATTTCGCAAAATATAATTTAGATAACTACTAATTAAAATGGAATGGAGAGATTGTAATGATGATTTTGAGTACGATACTCGTAGCACTGGTTGCGCTTGAGCATGTATATATTTTGGTTTTGGAAATGTTTATGTGGACTACTCCAAGAGCGCAGAAAGCGTTTGGAACCAGCAAGCAGTTTGCGCAGGATACAAAGTCACTAGCCGCTAACCAAGGACTGTATAATGGCTTCCTGGCCGCTGGTTTATTATGGGGATTGCTTCATCCGAATGAAACGACCGGATTTCAGCTTCAACTATTTTTTCTGATCTGTGTCGGTGTGGCAGCGATTTATGGCGGCGTCACTGCCAAGAAGTCGATTTTATGGGTTCAGGGCCTCCCGGCCTTTCTGGCTATTCTGGCTGTTCTTGTAGCGAATCTGTAGGTCAATTTCCCCATAGTGAGCCATCCTTTGTGGATGGCTCTTTTTGTGCCCTCTTCTCCAGAACATTAACCGGCATCAGACTTAAGCGCACTAAAGTCCAAATTCTTAAGCCGTTCTGTTTCTATAAATATCATCAAATTGTCGCCATCATGCCAACACCATTCAAGATCATCATCGGAGGCAATGGTTAACAGAGAGATCCACCCTGCTCCAGGCGATGGATCATATGCCAGTGTACAATGAGAAGGATAACCTAGAAGGTAGTCTGAGCTTTTATGCAAAGAATCTCGTATTTCCGTGTATATGTCGTTCTCTTCTTCCCCGAAAGGCCAATCCTTCACCTGGTATTCGTCATAAGGAATATCCATCGCCGGGATAAATTCAATCACAGTGGTCTTGCCATTATCGGAATTGGGCGGCGATATCTCCTCCAGATCTATGGATTCAGGAATATATATAGCATGAACATACCCGTCCTCAAAAGCCTCCAGGCAACCCTCACCCTCGGGATCATCCGCTACAAAAAGACTTAGGAGTCCTGTGGATGGCAAGTCTGCTCCAGTTAATGAGATTTCCGCAAAATTGATTTGGCCCAGGAAACGATATGGATTGCCTTCATATGTAGGCCATTCGCTGCCAACTGGTAAATCAGGCGCTCCTCCAAAACGGCTACAGCCCAATCGTGGTTCAACATCGTTATTCTTAACTATATCAATTGCTGGTCTCACAACTTGGCGCAGATACTCTTTATGGCGTGCTATCTCTGACTGTTCTATCGTCTCTAAAAATTGGTTGTTATTCATTTGCATCTCCTTCTCCTTGAAAAACTTTACGATTTCAAGCGGCAAGTTTTGTTTAATATGTTCTCTGCATAGATTATAAAAAAATCTCATGATACCTTATTTCATATAACGACGGAGGAGGTCATAACATGAAGATTACGTTAAGAAGGTATAGATTACTTTCCGATTTCGAAAGAGTCTCTCAGTTCATGAGATTAAACTTCAAGAAGTATCAGTTGGGTGGTAATGTCCCGCAGCCTTTTTGGGAGTATGCGCATACACACCCTTATTTTAATCATTCTCTAACACATCGATTCGGTATTTGGGAGGAGAACGAAGAAGTTGTAGGTGTAGCTTGCTATGAAATGGACGTTGGCGAATGCTACTTTTCAACCAAAGAAGGATATGATTTTTTAAAACATGAAATGGTTGAATATGCAGAGACAGAGCTGTCTAAGAGATCAGCTGACCAATACAGCCTCGATATTAGGGTATACGATTATGAAGAACATCTTATGAAATTACTTGTCCAAAAAGGATATCACAAGGTATACAGTGAGCCAATCCGAGTTTACAATTACGTTTCGGGTTTTTCCACGCGCACATTACCCGAGGGATTCACTTTCATAACTTTAGAAAATGAAAATGACCTGCGTAAAATTAACGATGTATTGTGGCGGGGATTCAACCATGGAGACGAGCCTGACGATGACCTTGATTCCAGATTGCTCATGCAGAGTGGTCCACATTTCAGAAAGGACCTTACCGCAATAATAAAAGCCCCCAATGGAGAGTACGCCTGTTTTGCCGGAATGTGGGTTGATGGTGTGAACGATTTTGCATATCTTGAACCACTCGCTACAGATCCGCGATATCGCAGTTTAGGGCTTGCAACTGTAGCAGTAACCGAGCTAATGAAACGCACTGAACAACTGGGGGCTACATATTGTTTCGGAGGTGCCCCCGACTTTTATCCCAAAATTGGGTTTGAAACCGCCTGCCACCGGGAAATGTGGTCAAAAGCATGGTAACCAAACGGCAGACAGAAGCGGATATTATCTGACCCTATTCCCGCTTCTGTCTGCCGGAATTAACCGTTAACTTCTCATCTAGACTCATCAAGTCCTTTTACTTCTATTACCTTTTTACTAAACTGATACGCTACAGTAACATTTTCTATAATCGCAGTATCCTGATATGCAAGAGAGCCCTCAAACTCTAAAGTATCATTGTCTTTCCACACTATTTTATCTGCATAGCTATAATTCTCATAATCTGTGCGAATCCATGTATCTAATTCTTTTTGTGCACCATATTTGACTCTTGCAGATTCTACTAACTCTGGACTTGTCATTCCCTCTTCAATATTAATAATTTGAACGAATTCACTTTTATTAGAGCATGTCACTATCGCAACTAACTTCTTATTGGGTGAAGGAATAATATCTGTAATATACATAGATGGTGGAGAAAAACTTGAATATTCTTTAAGCACATTGTCTTTTATTCTCCAGAGGACATTTTGACTTCCATAATCCGAATAATTATTAAATAACGTAAACAATATACTTCCGTCTGCCAACTTAAAAATATAAGGGCTCCGGTAACTTTTTGACAGAATA
Source organism: Paenibacillus sp. FSL H7-0357 (assembly GCF_000758525.1). Taxonomy (NCBI): domain Bacteria; kingdom Bacillati; phylum Bacillota; class Bacilli; order Caryophanales; family Paenibacillaceae; genus Paenibacillus; species Paenibacillus sp. FSL H7-0357. The sequence continues at coordinate 7,398,547 of NZ_CP009241.1, forward strand.
TCTATAGCGAAAGCAGCCGAATCGGCGATTTTTTGATTATCATTTTCTAAAAATGGCTGGAGTTCCTTTAACGCTTTTTCTCTCAACTTTTGATTATTAAAGCATTCTACTAGCCTATTAATAGCAATATATACATGTTCCTCATTATCACTTTTTAAAGCGTGCAGAAATTTTTCCGCATCATATTGAGTAACAGGTGCTAACTCCATGTCTTCAGCTCTTAAGTAACGTATATAAGGCTCTGAATTTTGATTTTTATAATATTCTGTTGCCAATAGAGCTGAAGCGGTTGAACTATACAGGATAAGACAGGCAACCAAAACAACCCACTTTTTAGAAATACTTTTTTTCCTTTTCTCTGTTCCACTGTGCTCTGCCGCTTCAATTAAGTTTTCATCAATTAATCCAATCTCTCTATATAACTCTTCTCTTTTCATAGATTAACCCCCTCTTTCTCCAGATGAACTTTAAGTTTATTTCTTAACCTAAATAAAATGGACTTTACTTTACTACCACTCATATTAAATCTCATAGAAAGATCCTTTATTGAATAGGAGTACCAGTACCTCCCAATAAATAAATTTCTTGCTTGCTCATCTAAGGCATATAAAAATTGATTGATTAAATTGGCTATCTCACCTGCTTCATACTCTGTTTCTACAGTATCAGGGGAAGCTAAACATTCTTCTAATTCAGTTAAAATAACTTCAAACTCACGATTACGCTTTTTCGCTGTATTATAACCATGTTTATCAAGCGCAATATTACGTGTGATCCTCCCTAGAAATACAGGGAACTTCCTAGGCATATTAGGGGGTATTGCATTCCATGCTCCTAAGTATGTATCGTTCTCACACTCTTCAATATCCGAATAACTGGAAAGTGTGTTTCTTGCAATCACTCTGCAGTATGCCCCATATTTATTCTTAGTCTCTATAATGGCTTGCTGCGAACGCTGTAAGTACAGGCGAACTATTCCCTGATCTTCCATCCGGTATTCTCCTTTACAAATCTTATCCCTCTTATCCATATAGTAGAAAGTTCGTAGGATTGGTTGCACTTTTCTCGACTCTTTCCTATTAATTAGAGCGTGTCCTCAAACTGGAAGAGCTCTGGGGAAGCAGGGTTTAGTATTGAATGAAGATAGGGTCCCTAAAAGCACACAGCGGATTCGTTCACTCGGACTCAGGAGACGCTATCGAGAGTAAAACCCCTGTTTATTCTCTTTTGCGGACCCAGATGCACTTATCTGCTCTGGATTCTATCTAAAAACGGTCTTCAGGGAGAAATAACTGCGCTGGAGTCCGTTTCCTTACTGTAACAGGCTAAAAGCCCCAAATAGGTGCAACTCGGTCCGTTTGTGCTCAGAGCCAGGAATACACTTTCCGGACGCACACGCCCTTGTTCAAAAATGTTTTTTTATTATTCCTTATTCTCGTCCAAACAGCAAGAAAGGCCCCTCCCTTTCAGGACGACCTTTTCCTTGAGAGATTGAACCAATGTTCTCTTCGCGCCAAGCCTCTCTATTTCGATATGGATTACGATTCTCACAATTCGTCTTTGTCGAAGTAATCATCTGGCAAATACAGTTCCCGCAAACAACCGATAAATTTCTCTCTGAAATTCGGATTGCTTTTATACTCCGGCCATACCGCCTTATAGTAAGGCAGCAGCTTCTCATGTGGAATAATGCCCCAGTATAAAATCGAGTTATTCAGAACCTGCCGGCCGCCCCCCATCAACATCTGTTCAATGATCTGCCAGCTTCCCTGCTTGTTCTCGCAACTGCGCGCGGCATAGATGGCAGTGGTTTGCATCTTCGGGTCGGCGTGACACAAGAAAGGCGCAAAGTTCAGGAGAGTAATCGCACCGTAATCTTCCAGGATATACCCTGCATAACGCAACGTTTCCGGGTCGTGAATCCTGTCAAACCTTTGCAAGATCACTGGAATAAATTCCGTTAAATCCACAGTTTTACTGGAAGCATGCAGAATCTCTAAAGCTTGCAGAAAACCCTCATGCCTATCCGATTGCAACAGCTCCAGAAGATATTTCCTACCCGCATCAAAAGAAGTTTTGCAGATTAGCCAAATTGCTGTGGTCCGATTTTTTGGGCTTTGCTCCGCAATATTTTTCAAAAAACCAAGGGTTGGCTGAGAGGTTTTCTTAAACTTGAACATTCCATCCAGCGCTTTTGCCTGAATTTCTTCGGTTGGAGCGCTCTGATAAATCTGGATCAGCGCATTCTCATCACCCGGCATACGACTGCCAAACCACCCGTTATCATAATCCAGAATAATTTCATCCAGCCAACGCTCATACCAGTCCAGAAAGTTGTCTTCATAGACAAAGAAAAAGGGATGATCGGGATGAAAATCAGAGGTGTACACAATTCTCCCCCTGTGTTTCCCTTCAAGCACGAGATACATATCGTATTCGCAGCCTTGGGTGCCTATGCACAACATGCCGCCCAGCACCTTATTACGGGCGTCGTCGTATTCCTCATCGGGGATGTCCTCGTCGTTGGTCAAGGGCTCCGTCAGATGGTTCCATTCCTCTTTGGTCATCCCGGGATGCAGAACAGCTTCTGCAAGGAGTGCCTGGCGCTCGGTATAGGAAGCTGCCTTTTCGATCGAATAAATTCCATAATAGGGTCCGGCGCCTCCGTTGCCGACCTTCGTTAAAAACTGCGCGAAAGGCTCAGGAAGTGTGACCTGATTGTGGGCTTGCCAGTCCGCCAGCTCTTTTGCTGTAAGCTTCCCATTAACCCTGTATTGATGTGAGGATGATCCAAACTCCGAGAAAGCCGTGTCTTTGCGCATGGCTTGATTCAATTTGTTTTTTATTCGATCCAGTTGCGTTTCTTTCTTCCCAAACCACATATTTGAACCCTCCTGTTGACTATAGCCAGGTTTTCTTTGTTTGCCACAACGATAGTATGTATATAATTTATATCCGTAAGGTACAACAGTTCCTGTATGCAAGGCAGTTTTGAAAAGGGCCACCCTTCACAGGATGACCCTTTCTTTTGTAGATCAAGCTTCCGCCTGACGGGTGCTCATTTAATCACTCATAATTATACGTTTATACGATAAGGGCAACAATCTTTCACTTCAACTTTTACACCGGATAATACCGCTCCTCTCCCAAAATGGTCCCGATCGCATCATTCTGTCGCCCGCTGCCGTGTTGGTTACAGTGCCTCCTCAAGAGGAGCGGGGTAAGCCCACTCTCCAGGGATAAAATTGTACTGTTCTAACGGATACCAGCCATTACTCTGTAGCACAAATAAAACTCTCAGAAGTCTGTTTAGCACCGTTCCGACCAGAATGTTACCCACCCTGCTCCTTTGGTCCGCATGATGCTAATACTGGCTCCTGCGAGCTTTTCTTCAAAAAACTTGCCCCTACTTGTGATAAGGTTCACCGCGCTGTCTGTAACGGCAAGTATCTTTTATATAATGAAGACCGCCATAATGGCGGCCTAAAATTAAATTACGACTTTCTTCTAACCGGGATCCATACTTCGCAAATCGATTCGGTGTGATCATCATTTGCCCAATAGTACTTCTCCATACATGGTCCTTCAACTTGTTCAAAATTCGAGGATGGGAACCACTCCGAATAAATTCGTTTCCAGACGTTTAGGATTTCTAACCCGATCTCCATGTCGTCTGGAATCGATTCTCGACTATCGAACACCGCGTAGCTTTGATTAGGAATCTGAAGGATGTTCAGCCCATCCGGTACTCCTCTTCCTTCTGGCAACTCGACACCCGTCATATAGCTCTTAGTACCATCCTCGCTGAAATCAAAGTAATATCCGTTTAACAGAGAACCTGCAGGCCTGCCAACAGTCTCGTTAATCTGGTCATGCGTGCCATTCTTCCAAATTACCTCTACGAAAGCCGGTATCTCCGTGAAAGGGTCTCTTTTGATGATGACGACCTTGCCGATTGCTGTTGAAGCCTTTTCCTCGACAATACGATAGTTCATTTCTGTTTCTCCTTTAATCTGAATTTGAAAGGAGATTCGAGAAAACGCTTTGAGCTTCACATTCTTTTTCTTTGCCGCAAGTGGTGTTACGCCATGCATCCGTTGAAATGCTTTGGCAAATGCTTCAGGACTCTCGTAACCATATTTCAGCGCAATATCAATGACCTTACTATCCGATCCTGCCAGATCTTCCGCCGCAAGCGTGAGCCTTCGGTTACGCATATACTCGGTCACCGTAAAGCCCGTCAAGGCATGGAATATCCGCTGAAAATGGTACTTCGAAGACATCGCGGACCTTGCGATATCGTCGATCTCAATATTCGATTGCAAATTCTCTTCTACGTAATCAATCGCCTGCCGAAGCAACCGAAGCGTTTCCACTCGCTCTCATCTCCTTTCATTATTCAGTCTAGAAGAACGGCTGAAAGAATTCCTGTTCGAAAGTGCTTCGTTTTGTCTGAAAAACTTGCCCCTACTTGTGATACGGTTCACCGCGATTGTGAAACATCCTTATCTTTTTTGCAAAAAGATCCACCATTGCCGGTCAAAACCGGGAATAAAAATCTCTTCGCAACCCTGAATCCCGTTCAGCCAGCGTCTGGTCAGGGGGATGATATTCTCAAACAAATCTAACGGGTAGCCCCAGTCAAGGTCTAATTGGAACATATAATGATTCATAGCGATAATGCCATCTGTTCGCAAAAAAATCAATAAAGTGTGGATCAAGGTGATAAAAGGCTGCATGGCATGAACTTCGAGTGTACCTGAGGCAACCTCCTGCTGAAGAAGTTTGATCATGGCCGGCAGAGTTTCCATCCAATCTGTATGTATGGTGTCGATTCCAGCCTGTCCACACAATATCGCCTGGATGATATCATTGACCGCATGCTGAAAAACGATAAGATCCACTGACCCGGAAGGCAGATGGTTTTCGAGATAAGCTGCATCTTCCTCTATGACTTTCATATGCAGGGGAAGGCCCCGCGTTTTCTGCAGCAAACTGGTGGTGAGGCTTTTATTCATATTCGCCGTTATGTATGTACTGTTCGGATGGGTTCGTGCCATGACCTGGGGAACCATATCTGCATCGCCGGAAGCCACCTCCAATAATGTCAGTTCATCTCCCAACTGCAGTGCTTCAAAAACCTCCGCCCAACGCGCTCTGAAGTAGACTTCATTTACAACGGTAAATTGGGCAATCGGACTTTCCAGCAACAGTTTAAGCTGGTGTTCAACCTCGTTTTGCGGGAGGGAGAGATATTGCTTCAGCTCTTGCTCACTCAAAAAACGTTGTGCCCGCTCATTTATTAATGGGTAGCATTTGTCTACATCATCTAATGGAATCATTTAAGCTTCCCCTTCCTGGCTATAACTATATTTGCTACTATTATATTTATTAATGGATTTTCCAACAATCGGAATTATCAAAGATATATAGGTTAAAATAAAGTTTTTTGGGAATCCATAGTTACTTCAATTATAGAATCGGCTTTCATGTACCTTATCTAGCTAAATATATACAAATCAATGTAGCAAAGGAGCGGCAGAAGCGCAGGCTCGTTACACGCCGCCGACCACCACAATAAGCACCGGCAGCACCAGGAAAGAAGCTAGCGTTGTCCATACAATGCAGCGGGATACCAGGGAGGGAGAACTGCTGAACCGTTCGGCCAGCACGACGGAATTGACGGCGACAGGCATGGACGCCAGAATGAGCAGCACCGAAAATAAGGTGCCGGTAATATTCAGCAGGAGCAAAACGAGTGCGGCAAGCAGCGGAGCCAGCAGAAGGCGGACCGTGATCCCGGTCCAGAAGGCAAGCTGCACATTGCGCTCTGTCTGGGCCGCTTTGACCTTGACCATCTGCGCACCTAGAATCGCGAGCACCACGGGCGAATATGCCCCGGCCACCATTGCGACTCCGGATGCTAGTTCATCCGGCATATGCAGGCCGAGCGCCCGCAGCATCAAGGCCAGAATTGCCGCATAGATGGCCGGCAGCGAGAACACCGATTTAACGGCGCTGCGCACTGAGAACTGTGATCTCGCAGCGAAATAAACGCCTATGGTATTGACGATTACCATCTGGCCAATGACATAGACCGATGCTTTATCGAGGCCAAGCTGGCCGAAGGCCAGCAGCACCAGCGGAAGCCCGTAATTGACGCTGTTCGTAAACGTGGAGACCAGTGTTAGTCCGGCGGCTTCCGCTGGAGCCAGCTTCAGTATTCGCCCGAGCACATTGGCCAGGCCCCATAAGAGAAACAGATTCAGCAAGGAGAACGACAGTGTCTTATAGACGTCGTCGAAGGAAATTTCTGCAGTAGCCAGCGTATCGAGAATGATCGCCGGACTCAAAAAGTACAAATAGAGCGTCAACAGCGGTTTCGTATCGAGGTTCTTGAACCGGCCCAGCAGCGCTCCGGCGATGACCGGAATGGACAGCGGCACTATGACCTTAAATAACGTCGACAACACACTCTCAATCACGGGCCAGGACTCCTCTGTTCTATAGTTACTCCCTACTATACCTGCTGAAGCAAGGCCCGTCTAAGATATGGAAACAATATGCTTAATAGAAACTGCCTATGGCTGCACATAACTTCCCAAAAGATAGTATTGTGATATGATTAAGAAAACTCGCTATTCACTCAGGAGGCTAGTTGAATATGAACCTTTCAGAGCCTGTCATTATAACCAAGGGCACTCCCGGCGAACCCTGTCCCATTGCCAAAACACTCGATATTATTGGAACCAAATGGACCTTTCTCATTATCCGCGATCTGCTGATCGAAGGCACGATGCGCTTCAGCGATCTGCTGAAATCCCTGGAGGGAATCAGCCCGAAGACGCTCTCGCTGCGGCTCCGTGAGCTGGAGAACCATGGCATTCTGGAACGTACAGTATATCCGGAGGTGCCGCCGCGTGTAGAATATACCCTGACCGCGAAGGGGGAACAGCTGGAAGGAATTTTTATCGAGTTAAAACGATACGGACTCGCGCTCTAAAAAACTTTAATCCGGCAACCCTTCCACCGCACAAAACTATACTTTTGGAAACTGTATAACAATAAGGTAACTACTTCCCAAAAGGAAGTTATAGACATATACTCTCCTCACAGAGCACAACATGCTTAGCGATGCTTCCGAAGCGAGTTTTATTGCGGCGGATGTCTGAAAGTAATGCTCCATAAACCTTTGAGGAGGAAAAGAGATGTTAACAGGACAAAAAGTAGTTATTGTCGGCGGAAGCTCGGGAATCGGTTTGGAAACGGCCAGACGGGCCGCCGCGGAAGGTGCGGAGATTGTAATTGCCAGCCGTTCCCGGCATAAGCTGGAACAGGCCAAGTCTGCCATCGGTACAGGGGCGAAAGTAGCTTCACACATACTTGATGTGACAGATGAGGAGCAGATGCGGCTGTTCTTCGAGCAGACCGGGACTTTTGATCATCTGGTTGTCAGTGCGGCCGAAACAACCGGCGGGCCTTTCCTGGCAACGCCGACAAGCACTGCCCGCTCGCTGTTCGAGAATAAATTCTGGGGCCAATATTATGCCGCCAAATATGCGGCTCCGATGCTGAACCCCAATGGCTCCATTACCCTCTTCTCGGGGGTTGTAGCGTTCAAATCCATGATCGGCTCCTCCATGCTGGGCGCAGTGAATGCTACTGTCGCAAATCTTGGCCGGACCTTGGCCCTGGAGCTGGCCCCTCTGCGGGTGAACGTCGTCTCTCCGGGCATTATTGATACGCCTTCCCGGGCAGGGATGGCGGAGGAATCCCGGAATGCCTTTTACAGCAGCACAGCTGCCAAGCTGCCGGTACAGCGTGTAGGCACCGTGGCGGACGTGGCTGAGGGCGTGCTTTACCTGATCCATAACGGATTCACCACAGGCACGGTACTTCATATCGACGGCGGCCATAGCCTGATCTGAAAGCGGCAGGGCCGCAGTCCCGGAAGCTGCGTTCCGTCATTCCCCCGGGCCGCCGTTACGCCGTAAAGCCGTTATTCCGGAGATACGCTCACCTGTCTACAACAAAAATCCTCATCCCCAGCGAAATGACAAGGGGATGAGGATTTTGTTTGTTACAGCATTTTGATTTCAAGCAGCTCATATTTTATGATGCCCATCGGGGCATTGACGCTGATGATGTCGCCCACTTTTTTGCCAATTAGCTCTTTGCCCAGCGGACTTTCATAAGAAATCTTGTTGTCGAGCACATCAGCCTCAGCCGGGCCCACCACTCTATATTCGATTTTTTCGGAGTATTCCACATCATTCAGGATCACGATGCAACCTACACTGACTGCACTCAGATCCATTTTGCTCGAATCAACGATCTGGGCTTTCGTCAGCATTTTCTCCAGGATCATAATCCGGGTTTCCATGAACGATTGATCTTCCTTGGCCGAGTGGTACTCACTGTTCTCCTTCAAGTCCCCGTAGCTGATCGCCAGCTTAAGGCGGGCTGCCAGTTCCTTGCGTTTCACCGTCTTCAGATCCCTAAGCTCTTCCTCTAACTTAGCCAATCCTTCTTTAGTCAAGAATACTTCTTCATTGGACTTAGACATGTTCTACAACTCCTATTTTTGCCTGCTTTATTGTATTTTACCCCATATTGCGCAAACATGCGAAGAAGAAAAGAAAATTATCTCATCCTCCTTTACCCGGCACAAATGCGAAGATGCCAAGGCCGAAGAAGTATGAATCCCTCTTAACTCTCCAAAAACATTGACGGATAGGGATGGACCTGATAAATTAAATTAAATTAATCATACAATTTAACTCGGAATTATATTCCAGCCAAAGGGGTTGATCGCCGTGAACTTTATTTTCTTTTCCCCTCATTTCCCGAGGAACAGCGCCGATTTCTGTACTCAGCTGCAGCGTCAGGGTGTGCTGGTGCTCGGGATTGGTGATGCCGAATATGCACACTTGGAGGACAAGCTGCAGCTCGCGCTGACGGAGTATTACAAAGTGAATGATCTGGAAAATTACGAGGAGATCTTGCGGGCGGTAGGCTATTTCACACATAAATACGGCAAGATTGACCGGTTCGAGTCACTGAACGAATATTGGCTGGAGCAGGATGCCGCCATCCGCAGTGACTTCAACATTTACGGCACCAAGACCGATTTCGTCTACAATCTGAAGCAGAAGTCCAAGATGAAGGAATTTTTCCGCAAAAGCGGCGTCAACACCGTGCAGTTCTCCACCGGAACCACCCGGGAGAGCGTCGATGCGTTCATCCGTGAAGCCGGCTTTCCGCTTGTTGTGAAGCCCGATCTCGGCTCCGGGGCCAGCATGACTTACAAGATCAATAATGAGGATGAGCTGCAGCAATTTTTTGACACCAAACCCGCTGAGGTCCCCTTTATTATCGAAGAGTTCATTGACGGGGTCATTCTGACCTATGACGGACTGGTCGATATCCATGGTGAAGTGCGCTTTGCCGTAAGCCATCTGTTCGAGAACAGCGTGATGGAGGTCGTCAACACCGATAACCATCTGTATTATTTCTGTCTGCGGGAGATTAGTCCGGAGGTTGAGGCGGCGGGCAGAAACATTCTGAAGGCTTTTGACATCAAGGAGCGTTTCTTCCATATCGAGCTGTTCAAGTCGAATAAAGATGGCCGGATTATTGCTCTAGAAGTGAATATGCGCCCGCCCGGCGCCTGGATGACCGATGCCATAAACTTCTCGTACGACGTGGACATCTATAAGGAATGGGCCAGCATGATCGCACATAACGAGGTTGGCGGACCCTATGAAGGCAAATATTATACCGGCTATGCCAGCCGCAAGAAGCATAAGCATTACACCCACAGCCATGAAGACATCTACCGCACCTGTGGCGACAAGATCGTGAATTATGCCGAGATCGAAGAGGTATTCAGCAGAGCCATGGGGAACAGCGCCTATCAATTCCGTTCCGCCGCATTAGAGGATGTCAGAGACATCGTGAACTATATTCAACAAGAAGAGGGATAGGATGTGTTAACGGATGAGGACAAGCTACCATAAGGAGTACAGCCATAACTTGCACAGGGAAATGGAGTATAAAATATACGGCCACGCCGGCAAGCCGATGCTGGTCTTCCCTACGTCACTCGGCAGATTCTATCAATACGAGGATTCGGGCATGATCCAGACGCTCTCTGAATTCATTGAGGCCGGCAAGCTGCAGATTTGGGCCTGCGACAGCATTGATGAGGAGACCTTCTTCTCTGCCCACTGGAATCATGAGGACAAAGTGCAACGGCATGAGCAGTATGACAAATACATCACGCAGGAGCTGATCCCCGGCATTCTCGACCAGAGCAAATGGAACAATGGCGGCAGTGACCAGCGCATTCTCATCTCCGGCTGCTCCATGGGCGCTTACTACAGTGCCAGCTTCTTTTTCCGTTATCCGCAATATTTCGATACCTTGATCGCCCTGAGCGGCGTCTATTCCACCTATTATTTCTTTGGCGACTATATGAGCGACAACGTCTATCTCAACTCTCCGCTCCACTATTTGCCGGGACTTCAGGATGATTATTATCTGCAGCAATACCGTGACAGCAACATCATCATTTGTGTCGGCCAGGGCGATTATGAGGACGAAATGCTTCATGAGACCCGCCTGTTGCAGGAACTGCTGCAGCGCAAGGAGATCCCTGCCCGGTTCGACTATTGGGGCCACGATGTGAACCATGACTGGCCTTGGTGGAACAAACAGATTCATTATTATGTCAGCGGCTGCCTATAGTCGTTATAATGTTGCAAAAAGGGGAGCTGCCATAGCTGGCAGCCCCCCCTTTCCTATGCAGAACCCGTCTTACTGCCTCACATAGCCACCGGGGTTCTCGTGCATACTTCCTTACTCCGGCAGATGTTCTGTACAGAACAAGGCCAGTGCTGCTTCCTCGTCCTCTTCCATATCGAAATCCAAAACGCGGCCTGTCGTCGTTTCCAGCAGATCGTAACTGACGATGGCGCTCTTCTCTTCCTCAACTTTGAAAATCACGCGGGCCGATACCCCGTTCTCTTCGTACAGTTCATCTTCTTCCGGCACATCCAGGTTAATCATGAACTCATATCGCTTGCCGCTTAAAATACCGAATGGGTCTCTTAAATTTTCCACGGTGTAGCTTGTAAATGTCAGCACAACGCATACCTTCTTTCCTAATCACTGCCAAGCTATTGTATCACAAAAATCCTTAGCAGGTGATGGAAGGGATTACGTCCTGCTAACCAGGCCGTCCGCAAACCGCTGAAATGGTCTCCAGCCTTATCCGGCAACTACCCCGTTCTTATCCGCGCTGCTATCTTTGGTCTTCTTAATCTGCTTGCTGCGCAGCTGGCCACAGGCGGCATCAATATCCGTGCCATGCTCCAGCCGGGTGCTGACGCTGACTCCCTGCTTCTTCAGCGTGTCAAAAAAGGCCCGTACCGACTCCCGCTCGCTCCGCTGGTACTGACTGTGTTCATCCACCGGGTTGTATGGGATCAGGTTGACGTTGGCCAGCTGACGCCGGTCGCCGATCAGTTCTGCCAGCTCCAGCGCATGCTCCTCGCGGTCATTGATGTCCTTCAGCAGAATGTACTCCAGCGTAATTCTCCGGTTCGTCTTCTCCAGATAATAATCAATCGCCGGCATTAATTTCTCTATAGGAATCGCACGGTTGATCTTCATAATCCGTGTCCGCAGCTCATTATTCGGCGCATGTAAAGAAATCGCCAGGTTGACCTGCATATTGGCATCGGCAAATTCTCTGATCTTGTCGGCCAGACCGCTTGTCGAGACGGTAATGCCCTTGCCGGCAATCGCCAGCCCTTTGTGGTCCTTGATGACCGTCAGGAAATTCAGCAGATGTTCAAAGTTATCGAACGGCTCGCCGATCCCCATCACTACTACATGGCTGACCCTCTGTCCCAGTCCGGCATGATCGAGATGCTGCTGCACCTTCATAATCTGCTCCACAATCTCGCCGCTGGACAGATCACGGCTCTTCGCCAGCAGTCCGCTCGCACAGAAGCTGCAGCCGATATTGCAGCCGACCTGAGTGGTGACGCAGACGGACAAGCCGTATTTCTGCCGCATCAGTACCGTTTCGATCAGATTGCCGTCCTTTAGACGGAACAGGAACTTGATCGTACCGTCAGCCGATTCCTGCTTCACATGCTCATCCATCGTTTGAAATACATAATGCTCGGACAGCAGCTGCACACAATCCTTATTCAGATCGGACATCTCCGTGAAATCCGTAATCCGCTTGCGGTAAATCCAGTCCCAGACCCGGGCTGCACGGGACTTTTTATGGCCGCGCTCCGATAGCCATGACGCCAGTTGATCCAATGTTAATCCATAAATGGATTCTTTATTCATTTCATATCCTCTTTTCAAAACTTTAAAGTTCAATCTATTCTACCTTGACAGGACTCTTCCAACAACATCTACTTATTGTCTCAAATTTCGTATATTAAAACAAGGGAAATCCCTGCCTGCAGCCCCGTATCCGTGAAGTTACCGATACACAGCTGGAGTAGTATGCAGCCGGCTATGCACATTATATCCAGACAGCCTTGCCGGTCGTTGCCCTCCGGTAATTTTCCGGAGACTAGAACAGCGAGTCTCTTCACTTCTTCTAACAACATATTAAGTTAGTTGTAGGGCATTTAAAAAGCGTATCCATGTACGATGGATACGCTCAAACCCTGCAAATTATTTAAAGATGGCGAATTTCAAGCCTTTGCTCTTAAGATATTGGATGATTTCAGGGAGGATCTTTACGGTTATGTTTTTTTCATGCAAAAGATAGATGCCGCCCGACGGATCGGTTGCGCGGAAATAATGAAGAATCTCCTCCGGGCTGTCGGCCTTCCAATCCTCAGGGTCACGGTTCCAGAGCAGCACCTTCATATGCTGTCTGCCGACTTCAGCCGCCAGCTCTTCATTTACCGCTCCATACGGAGGACGGAAGACCGTTACCGGAGACTTGATGAGCTGTGCCAGTGCGTGGTTAACTTGACTTAGATTGTTCCGGTTCTCTTCACCGCTGTTCCTGGTCATGACGCTGTGATCCCACGAATGATTGCCGACCGCCATGCCCTGCGCATCCGCATAGATTACTGCCTCAGGGTAGTGGAGCACATTCTGTCCAATAAATAAAAAATTGGCCGCAATGCCTTCCGCCTGCAGAATATCCACGATCTCCTTGGTATACTTCGAGGGGCCATCATCGAAGGAGAGCGCCACATATCCCTTGGGCAAGGCGTATTCATAGCTGTCTCCGCCAAGCTCAATCTCCTCGTACAGCAGCTTCTGCACTTCTTTCTCATCCACTACTGGTACCGTAGCTGCCTCGGCTATACTGCTCTCAAGTGAAGTCAGCCGCACCACAGGGGCATAAGGAGCGGACAAGGTATCATCTCGCTCGGAACTATGAGCACCAGCCTCAGACTGGGTGACTTCCACCTTCGCTTCGGCACTGTCCGAGAACAGTCCATCGTCCATACGCAGCAAGAATACGATCAGCAGAAGGCTCAACACAAGTCCCCGCAGGGCAATCGACCGGGCCCCAGCCCTGGAACTGCTGCGCTTAACCGGTTTCGGTACTGCCGCTACCGCCGGGGAAGGAATCACTGCTGCCTCTTCCTTCTCCTTGTCCTTTACCTGTTCAGCACCCGCCCATTCCGGCTGCTTCAAACGATGAAGTAAGGAGATATATTCTTCGGAGCAGGCGAAATACAGCGTTTCGCTGAAGGTCTGGTTCATTTTGATAAGCGAGCTGAAATGTGTCTGGCGGAAGGGATCCCACTTCGCATACAGTGACAGCCGAATCCGCTGTCCTTCAAAAGGGGGGAGTGCGTTCATTTGCAAATATGTAAGTTCATCTATGTGGACCATATGTCTGGTAAAGGCACCGCTGCGGGTTAGACCTACCTCCATCCGATAACCGTCCTGCCCGTGCTCAAGCGACAGCAACTCTATCATCAGAGCGGCGCTTTTTTCCTCAACTGGCATAAATATTATGTATCCCCATTCTCATCACTGCGCTCTGCAGGCAGGCTACTGCCGCCAAAAGGTGCTGTCATCCGGTTGGTGAAATCGCTGATCATGCTGGAGAGGTAGGCTTTCTCCTGCCGGACCGTTTCGTATTTCTGTCGAAGATGGCCATTTTCCGTCTCCAGGCGTCCGATCTTTTCTTCCAGCTCATTCATTTTCTTGAGCTTCTCCGCATGGACCTCATTGTGCTTCTGCACAAGGTTAACGTATTTCTGCTGCTCCAGATCAATGGTGCTCTTGAGTTCGTCCATCTCTGCAGAAAAAGTGATATGAAGCTCGCGGTAATCCTCCAGCACCTGATCCACCTTCAGATTACGCTCTACCAGCTTCTGCTCCAGCTCCATAATGTTCTTCTCCCGGTCTTCAATCACCTTGTTGAGGTTCTTGAGATCCTTGTTCAACCGCTCCACATGTCCGCTGGAATGCGCAAGCCGGTCCTGAAGCTCACGGTTATTCGTCTCGGCATGCGTCCGGTCCTGAATCATCTGTTCAACCGCAAAAATTAAATCCAGTGATTTCTTGTCCAGCTGTGCTTTGCCTGTCGAAATCAGGCTGTTCTGGCTGTCACTCTTTTCATAGCTTTCCGAATCTTCAGGAGGACTTTCCGCCAATTGTACCTTTTGAACCATGCCCGGCTTCGGCGTCTTGTCCACCGCGTCTCTTTTCTTAAAAAAAGGAGCAGCCATCTATATATCACCTCATTATAAATGTCAAAAAATGTCGAGCATATACGAGTTTATTATAGATGATTTGTCCTGGATGTAAGTGAGCCTTAATATCTAACTTTCCTAAATACATCTAAAGACCCAATTTACTGCCACAGAAGGGATTATCCACGCCAATAGGCCGGATTTCCACGGTTGCCGAACTTTTCGCACAAAAAAACGCAGCCCCATTGGACCACGCCTTTTGCCCTACATTCGCTATTTATACAGGACTTTCTCCACATTGTACTTGGCCTTCAGCTTGTTCACAATGTAAGTTTCGTAAATCTCTCTGTCGACCGGATCCTCAACGAGGCATACCTCGATCTTGGTGACTTCGTCGCGATGGGGCTTCATTACGGATACGTTATCTTCAAAATGCTTTTTGATTCTGGGTCTCAGCTTTCTGGCCTTGCCTACAAACAACAGCTCGTCGTTGTCGTTATAGAACATAAAGATGCCGCCGGCTTCACGCGTAATCAGGTGGAAATCCGTAAAACCGTAAATATGACTCAGCACAGGATTCTCCTGCTTGGTAATCGTAACATCCGGTGCCGGGATGGTAATGCTGATCATTCGTGCTCACTTCCCTCTTGTATATAGAAATAAATAGTATCACAGATCAAGTGGCCTGACTATTTCTATCTTCTGCGGCTTTGATGTATTTTATAAGCGTGTTCACAAAGATTTATCCTGCCGGGCCTTAAGCACGCGGATCGTTTCCGTAATTCCCTGTTCAAACGGTGTAGCCGGAATCGGCCCGACGGTACGTTCATATTTGCTGCCGCTTAAAATAAGGGGCTCCTTCGTTAAATAGAGCATCTCGACAATCTCCTTCATGACCGGGATGAACAGTCCCAGCAGCGACAAGCCGGCGGCACCGACGGGTATAACCGGTTTTGATGATCCGCTAGCCGCCTGGGCTATCCGGACGATCTCTTTACCCGAGATGATGCCCGCACCTGGAATGTTCCAATTCTGCCCGTACGCTTCCTCCCTGCCCGCCAGCTCCACCATCATCACTGCGGCATCCGGGAGGTAGACGTATTCACGCGGAACGCTCATATTTCCGATGAACATCGCCGGTTTCCCGGCGGCAATCGCCTCCAGCGTAGAGCCCAGATACGATGCCTCATTGGCGGTAGGACCGTAATAATCGGGCAAGCGGACGATCATTCTTTTGGCCCGATTCCAGCGCGGGCTGAAGAACATCCGCTCAAATTCAAGCTTGACTTTTCCCTTTTTGGTATGCGGATTCTTCGGATAATCCTCACTGATCGGCTGCTCATTCCGTCTTTTGCCGTACGGATAAATGCCGTCCACCGCAACAACTCGGGTCCCTAGCTTGCTTGCCGCCTCCAAGACCGCTTCCCCCATCGGCAGCAGCTTGGTGCTCATCTCGTGATAAGGCACCGAAGCACAGTGGAAAATAACATCCCCCCCCTGCCCGGCCTCCTGTACATCGCCCGCCTTAAATACGTCGCCGGTCTTCAAGCGGAGTCCTGTTGGATTCCCCAGCTTCGCAGCAAGCTGCTCCAGCTTTGGCAGGGATCGCCCAAAGGCGACCGTTTCCACCCCTCTTTTCAGCAGCTCGGCAATAATGACCATTCCTGTTCCTCCGGTTGCACCTAACACGACAGCTTTGTTTAACATTTTAATTACCTCCTGATTAGTGGGTTTGGGTTTGGGTTTGGGTTTGGGTTTGGGTTTGGGTTTGGGTTTGGGTTTGGGTTTGGGTTTGGGTTTGGGCCCCTAGCTCTTGGCTCTTGGCTCTTGGCTCTTGGCTCTTGGCTCTTGGCTTCGCCAAATACAGTAGTGATTAATCACTAACTAAACATTTCCTGATTTCTGACTGTCACGGACTGGAGAGACGTTATCTTGCTGATCGGAGTCTATTTGACTTCCATTCGGACCCAGGTGCACTTATTGAGTGTGAAAATCAACAAATTGAGTGCGATTGTGAACAATAGCTGCACTGAGGTCCGATCACTGCTGCAAACAGGCAATTCCTCCGAAATAAGAGCTCTGGTGTCCGGTAAGCGATAGGGATTAACCATCAGGCAACCGGATTGGCTTTAGTGTGATATGGATTAGCGATATAGCGAATCGGCTTTAACGATAGGCTATGAGATCGGCGTTACGGCGATTCGGATTAGCGATAGGCTATGAGATCGGCGTTACGGCGATTCGGATTAGCCATAGGCTATGAGATCGGCGTTACGGCGAATCGGCTTTAGCAATAGGCTATGAGATCGGCGTTACGGCGATTCGGATTAGCCATAGGCTATGAGATCGGCGTTACGGCGATTCGGATTAGCGATAGGCTATGAGATCGGCGTTACGGCGATTCGGATTAGCGATAGGCTATGAGATCGGCGTTACGGCGATTCGGATTAGCGATAGTATTAGATTGGCGTTACGGCGATTCGGATTAGCAGTAGGCTATCAAATTGGCGTTACGGCGATTCGGGTACTTAACCATATTGCCATACGGCATACCGTTGGAGACTATTGCTTGGCGATTGACTATTTAACCAGTTGATGAGCGGCTCAAGATACCGTTGCTCCTTAGTACTTTAGTTACTAACAGGGCGCTTTTGTTATTGGCTAATCACTAACTAAAAATCATTAATATCTAAGGGACTCCGCCCTTAGATCCTGCTCACTAGCCAAACTCCCCCTAGTACTCGCTGGTGCTTACAGATGCTTTGGCTTTAATTCCGGCATTCCCAGCGCCATTGCGATATTGCAAAGCATGCCGTTGGCCATAAAGGTGCTGACCTCAACCTCCGGATGCTCCATTCCGGCAGCCACAAATTTTCCCATAACCAGACTGGTGACCTCAAGCATTCCCTTCTGCATCGCATGGAGGATCATTTCATCGCGGATGCCCAATGCCTGCACTTGCAGAAGAATCTCATTAGGATGGGTCTCCATCAATTGCTCATATACCCGGATTGTTTCCTCAAGCAGCTGATCTGCAGGAGCCTCAACACTCTTAAAGGTGCGGATAATCCGCTCAAAGGCACGGTCCAGTGCGGCTACAAACAGTTCCTCCTTGTTCTTGAACAGCTTGAAAATATACGGCTGGGAGATACCCACTCTCTCCGCCACCTGTGCAGTGGTCGCCCGGTAATAACCAAGTTCGGCAAAAACCACAACCGCCGCCTCCAAAATCTGCTCCCGCCGGTTAACGGAGGTCGCTTCAGCTGTCTTAGACCGGACCGTACTGGATTGTTTGTTCATGATGGCCATATGCCTCCTTTTCTGATGAAGTAGATAAAGTAATTCACGCCTCAATAGTTGGTTATTGATCAATCACTTTCTTGGTTAGAAGTATATACTCCAATTCTTAAATAATCAAGCCTGTATTTTAAACGCCTAGCCGACTGTTCCACCTTTACAATTCGTGTGGCTGTCATCCTCAGCAGAGATGAAGGACTGGATGGAAATGTCCGTATCACTTGCAGCCAGAGTGCCGTTTAGGAAATAGTCCGCAAGTCTTCTTCGAATTATAGTTACGCTTGGGATTTCCCCTGAGCATTCTGTCCGATACCACGCTTGCGAATGAACGCTGAATCAGCTTATGGTGCCCCCTTCAAAATAAATGTATTTACTGCAACTATCCAGGGGTACAATAGAGCTTTTTTAGAGATAGATGCATTTCTTACAACTAAAATTGGCGAAAGCAACGTTTTGCCCAAATCACGCCTAAATAATTGTACAGAATACAGCTATCTCCTATACTGCTCCAAAATGCTGGTTTTTAGGTGTATGAGATGCAGTTAAAGTAAACGGGAAGCTGAAAGCCCGGTGGAACTATTGCTGGTGGTGAAAAGGGCAAGCTATCTCCGCAGCTGCATGTCCAGGTTCAGCAGGAGTTTCTTCGCGCTGATGCTCCATGATGTCCAAGCCCGCCGCAGCGGCAGAACTGGTATGCCCCGCGCCATCTCGCCTACCTTCCTGAGCACCTTCTCGCGCACCTTTCAGTGCCCCCTCATACGTACCTCCTCGGGTACCTTCTTGCGCGCCCTCCTGCGTACCCTCCTGCATACCTTCTCGCGTACCCTCCAGCGCCACTCCCTGCGCACCTTCTCGCGTACCCTCCAGCGCGCCCTCCTGCACATCTTCCAGCACACCTTTTTGTATACCATCCGCCTCCTCCAGCCACCCTGTATAAGCAGAACTTTGGTAGACCAGGCGCGGACTGAGGTTAAGCTCTTTCAGCTTGTTGTCATTCCAGATTGGCGTAGCCGAGGGTGACATCGGCGGGATCAGCCAATGCCATTTGCCGGATACTTCCCGCCCCCGCTGCTTTTCCTGCTCCTGAAAGCGGACGAACTGATCGGCAGCGGTATGATGATCCACTATGCTTACTCCGGCCAGCTTGTAGGAATGCAATACGGCACGGTTAAGCTCCAACAGCGCCCTATCCTTCCACAGTGACGTATTGGTCGAACGGTCCAGTCCAAGCAGATCCGCTACAGCCGGCAGCCGGTTATAGCGAACGGTATCACCAAGATTGCGGGAGCCGATCTCCGTTTCCATATACCAGCCGTTAAAAGGAGCAGCTGTATACCGGATCCCGCCAATTTCCAGCTGCATGTCCGAAACGATCGGCACCGAATACCAGCGCAGCCCAAGCTCCGGGAAACGTTCGATTTCCGGATGGGTTAGCGGTACCTCCTGCACGATTCCCTTAGGAATAGGGAAAAGGCACGGCTGTTCATCGCCGATACTGATTACGAGCGGCAGCAAATCGAAGTCCCCGCCGGTCCCTTGCCAGCCAAGCTTCCGGCAGAGCGAGGTAAAAGCATCGGACGCTGGGTCGCCAGCGCGCGGATCTTCTGCATTCCCGGGATACCCGGCATAACGGATCAGTTGATGATTCCAGATACGGATCACTTTCGCAGGATCTTCACCGCTGCGGAACACAGTCATCACCGGACGGATGCGTCCTCCGTTATTGGCCCGCTCCATGTGGGCCAGCAGCGCTTCGGCTACCTCCTCTGCGGTTTCCTTCCCGCGTGCATCAATCACCTCGAGCGAATGCCAGAACAGACGCCCGATGCAGCGGCTGTTATGCCGCCACGCCATCCTTGCTCCATGTGTCAGCTCTTCTTCGGTATGCCTATAGGTACCGCTTTGCAGCACTTCTTCACGTATGGCCGACATCCGTTCAAAGATCTCAGGCTCGGATTTCTCCAGCTCCCCGTAGCATAACCGGATGAACGATTCGGCCTGATCTATTAAGTCTTCGCGCAAAACTCCGCAGTCATTATTCCCCATACCGTCCACTCCCTTGCTTGATCCGGTTCTGCCGGATGTTCGTGATATTTTTCTCAAAGCGGGATGAATTTGTATTCCTGTGTCCCTGAAGTTAATAGCATAATCATAGTAACTCCTGCGGGAATAAGCAAGAATCGGACAGGCTGTGGACAAGGAGACTCAGGCGATCCTTTGAATGCTTATATGCGGGAGACCAGCCAGCTCATAAAAATATAAACTGAAAAAGAACCTAATTTTGTATATTATAGTATGGAACCTTCAGTTGGCATTATGTAGATTTCAGGAGAGGGGAGCAAGCAATATGTTAGGAATTAATGTTACACAATCGGATGAAAACCTCGTGATCAAGTGGCAGCTGTCAAAGTTTGAAATACCTCTTTCAGAGATTGTGGAGGTTACACAGGACGATACTTATGGCGGTTCTGAAAAAAATGCCATTCGAATCGGTACTCCTTACGGCACAACGGACAGGGTTGTCATTAAAACACAGTCCATTATTTATATTTTATTCACCTCGGATGCAGCGGCAATTATAAAAAAAATAGAGGATCTAGGGAATTCTGAAAGTTAACCGCTTCTTTTAAAATAGGAATCTGGAGTGATACATATGAGCAAATATGGGATGTACGCTAAATTTACTGCACAACCCGGCAAACGCGATGCTTTGGCAAAAATCTTGCTGGAAAGCGCGGCTGCTGCTGAGACTGTCGAGGAGTGTGAGCTTTACATCATCAATTTCTCGGAGACCGAACCGGATATTCTCTGGGTTACCGAGGTATGGAGCAATCCGGAGGCACATGCGGCCTCGCTCAGCCTGGAAGCTACCAAAGCGGCTATCCAGCGCGCCATGCCGCTGATTGCCGGTGTGGAGTCCACAAAGCTCAAGCCCGTAGGCGGCAAAGGGCTGTCGTTTAATTAAAACGGAGACGAACCTTTAGTGAAGAATATAAAAGGCAATAAGCACAGCCTGCAGCGGCTGCATTTATTGCCTTTTTAGCGTTATCTCGACTCAGCTATTCAAAAAATATCTATAGCCATTGATCTATTCCATTTCAGCCAGCCTGGCGATAATTCTACGCTTGCGGTACAGCATCCGCGCGGCCTCAGCCACATCCTCCAGCGCCTTCCGGTTAAGATATGCGCCAAAAAACATCCCGGCGACGGGAACGGCCTGCAGCATCTTTTTCCAGCCCCAGTTATCGCGGTATACCGTAATAACCTCCTTCCAGCCCTGGATCTTGGAGACGGCAGCATTCGTTCCGGCAGTGATATCGCCGTTGCCTCCGGCCTGCAGATTCAGCTCCTGCAAAATCGTCCGTTTCCCCACAATATCCGAAGACGCGAACTGCATCACCTTCACCGTAAAAATCCGTTCCGCCTTGTCCGTTGGATTATAGCCATAGCATAGACCGATTTCCTGAATGACCTTCAGCGACAGGCCCAAGATAGCGGGAATATCGGCAGCAAGCGTGAAGAAACCCCCGAACCCGGTTGTAGCCCCTTGCGCCGTTGCTACATTCCGGCTGCTCTGACTCAGCTTCAGCGCGGCTTCATCCATAACAGCGAGCGGAAACGGTCCCTTCTCGCTTCCCCCGGCAGCACGGCTGGACGACTCCAGGAGCGAGCCCACCTTACGTCCAGCCACCAGATAGTTACCCCCGTTCTGGATATAACTGCCCAGTTCATCCAGCAGCTTGCCCAGCTTCTCGTGTATCACCTTTGGTGTGATTTTGTCCAATAGCTTGAACGGCAAGCGGGTGATCCGGTCCCAAATCATCAGCTTGTTCTGCTCTTTTTCCCATTTCACAATTACGGCAAGCGCGGCCTGCAGCTCCGCAGCCGTTTCAAAGCGCGGCAAGCCTTCAGCAGTTTCCGGCATAGGGTAACCTCCTAAAAGTTTTGTGAGCATTTCTTCACTGAGTTTACTTCGTACAAAACTTGCTTCGAAAGCATACGCTTAGTTTTGTGAGCGTTTCTTCACTGGTTTATGCATTGGGTATAGTTACGCCTTAATTCAAAATTATTCACTTTGGAAGTTCTACGCTCCACGAGAGCTGTCGGTTTCGCATAGGACCGAGCAAGTCTGAGTGTGACAGACCGTCTCTTAACTTTATAACCGAATTAGCGGCTCTTGATTGCCCGCATCCTACTATTCGTTCCCGGATCATGCCAAACAGGCATTTCCGGAGACTCACCGGAAATGCCTGCGGCTGCACATACTGCCTGGGAAACACCATCATTGAGCTGGGCTCTAATCCTTAATCTGGCTCTGCTGCACTTCCAGAGCGGCTAACCTTTCCTTCTCATCCTTTAGTCTTTCTTCGGTTAGATCAACGCCATGGCCGCCCACCGAGCCCTCCGGGGCATGCTGGACTGCATTCTCGGCATGCTCCAGACTATTCTCGGCTTGGGCAAGAGTCTGTTCATTCGGATGGCTTAAAGCCTGCGTTACTGAGTTATGCAGCTTGGTCACAGAATCTTGCGCCTGGTCCACCGTGCTGTTCGTCCGCAAACTGGATTCATAGTGCCTCATAAGTTGAATACTCCCCCTTCTGTCACGCTTTCCGATCCTCTTTAGCATGGATAAGGGGAGGTTTTCTTATGCACAATATCTACATCAGGAACATGGCGACAATCGTCGTCGCCGAGAGGCCCAGCAGCACCGGCTTCAGGTTCCGCCGGGCCAGCTCGAACGGGCTGACGCCGCAGATGGCGGCTGCCGGGATGAGCGCCCACGGAATCAGTGTGCCGCCGCCGACCCAGATGGCGGCCACCTGTCCAAGGGCGGTCAAGGTCGCCGCGCCGGAATGGATCGCGGCGGCAAACATCTGGGCAATCGGGCCGACCAGCGAGATGCCGGAAAAGCCGGAGCCGTCAAGGCCGGTGATCGCGCCGATCACCGTTAATGTTACGGCTCCTACCGCGCCATTCAGCGGAACGTGATCTGCAAGGGCGACGCCAAGATCGTTCACGATGCCGTGCGAGCCGCCGGGCAGCGTGTTCCCAAACAGCTCGGTGAAGGCCGAATCACCGAGATAAAAGAAGGCCGCGATGGGGATGACCGGGCCAAATACTTTAAAACCAAAGACAAATCCCTCGATCAGGTAAGAGGTGATTTTCTCCAGCCCCTGGTTATGATGGGCCAGCAAAGTGATCGTAATCAGGATCAGCACGGCGGTTCCGCCAACCAGGGCCGTAGCATCTCCACCCTGCAGGTCAAGGATAAACATCGCGACTACATCGAGCAGGAACAGCAGGGGGATGGCGATAGCCAGCCCTTTTTTCAGACCGGGGCTCATCAATACCGGAGCTGTATCCTCCGCTCCTGCTGACAACGGACCTGAAGAACCTTTGACCGACACCAGCCCGTCTCTCCAGGTTCCATTTCTCTGATCTCTGCGCATCATCCAGAACGCCGTGACCGTAGTGACCAGTCCCATCACTATAACAAGCGGTAGGCTCGCCTCCATAACACTGGACACCGGAAGGCCTGCGGCATCTGCGGTCAGTTTCGGTGCCCCCTGAATTATATAATCACCGGATAAGGCAATCCCGTGGCCGAACAGATTCATCGCCATCGCTGCGCCAAGCGCAGGCAGACCCACCCGGACAGCCACCGGGAGCAGTACCGCCCCGACCAGCGCCACCGCAGGTGAAGGCCAGAAGAAGAGCGAGGTAACCATCATAATCAGCCCGATCCCCCAGTAGGCCATAGCCGGCGTGCGCAGGAACCGGGTAAGCGGAGCCACCATCGTTTCATTAATGCCTGTAACCATCAGGATCCGGCTCATGGCCACAATAATGGAGATGATCATAATTGTGCTCATCAGCTCTTTGGTCGCATAGACAAACGAATTGAAGATTCCTGACACTGAACCGCTGAGCGTACTTGTTGCAAGCAGCCCCAGGGCAAAAATCCCGGTCACACAAATCATCGTTGTATCGCGCCGCCTGATCAGCAGCGTCATAATAAACACAATAAAGACCAGATACACCCAGTGAACCGCAGATAACTGAATGCTCATCATCTTTGGCGCCCCCTTTCCTCCTCAAGCAAGATGGTGCTATATGCTATGCGGAGGGTTGGGCTATTGTTCTACTGCCTCTTGTCTGACTTGCTGTTTCTGATCAGCAAACTTAGCTTTAGCAAATCCCTGGAGGACAAAGCTCTGATGGCTGCAGGAAGCGCTGGCTCCCCTGGCTGGGTAACAGGCTGCTTCCCGCAACCCTCCGGCATGACCAATTCGCTTTCATTCCGCGCTACTGCAGCAATATGTGCCTGCTCCGCTTTTTCCTTCAGCTTATCTGCCTCGATTCGTCTGCCTTTCTCCACTTCCCCGGGAGAAGCTACTGATGCAGACCAAACCGTATATGTACCATCTTTGTGTATAATCAGACTGTGCCCTGTCACCGTGACCCCATGCAGCTCTTCCATCTGGGCCAGACTCTTCAAATCTTCATGGATATAGCTATCAATATAACCGTAAACCTTCTTCTTTATGGAAGGGTCCTTGCTCATTAGATGCAGAATGTTCGGTGCCACCACCACTTCCTGCAGGCTGCCGCTTGTACCTCGCTTGGTAATGTCCTTATCATCTGCCGGGATGGTTTCGATACTGACTGTAAAGTCGTAAATATCCCTAATCTTCTGCGCCTGTTCCTCAGTCATAGCCGTAACTGAAGCCAAGGTTTCAGAGAAGCCAAGGGAGGGCGCTGCTGCGGTATCCCTGATCTTGGACTGCGGCGGTCTTTTTATTGAGCTTCGCTGAACTCTGGATATTGAAATGTTCATCCAGCATTCCTCCTTCCTGCATAAACAATGCACTATACCCTATTTATCGGCGCATAAGAAAGAGTTATTAAACCGTGCAAGCTCCCGGTGAAATCTAAAAGAATAACCAACAGTGCCGTCATAACTGCGCTGAATCCGCAAAAAAAAACCACCCCGGCAGTTAGCCGAAATGGTTCATTCAGAAAAATATTGGGGAAACTCATTTCTCCAAGGCGCTACTGGCAGCATCTTCCCCGCCAAGACGGCCGGAAGTGAATGAATAGCCGATGCCGACACCGTTACCCACATAGGTATCGTTGAACAACACGCCTTCCGACTCCAGTCCGACAGCGTACAGACCTTTAACAGGCACACGTTTGTCGTTCAACACCTGGAACTGGGTATTGACGAGCAATCCGCCGACAGAGCCCAAGTTGTTGATCTCGGCAATAATCGCATAGTACGGGCCGCTTTCTCCCATAGGAAGCAGATAGTCCTTCGCTTTGCCGAATTCAGTATCCACGCCTGTCTTGGTCGCTTCCTGGTATTTGCTGAAGGCCTCTGCGAATACAGCCGCGTCCATTCCGGCATTTTTAGCCAACTCTTCAATGGTGCTGCCTTTATAGCCATCTCCATTCTCTACCATGGAGTCAAAGACTTTGTCCGCATCCTTCCAAGGGTTCTCCAGCGTGAACTGCTTCGCAAATGTTGCATAGAATTCCGGCGGCATTCCCGGCAGACTAGGTGCTTGTACACCGTTCATCCCTTTAGCCTTCAAAGCGTCGATCTGTGACTTGGAGACAATCACATAATGATAGGCACCGTTAAATGCACTAGTATTAGCAGCTGCTACTGCAGTAAGCGTAGCCGCTTCGTCTCTGAATCTCGCCCCGGACGAACCTACATTCATGAAGTTCGGCAGGTAGGAGAGCATCAGCGGGTAGCTGGCCTCAAACGGCTCATATTGTGTCTTCAGCTTCTCTGTTGCTCTGGCCAGCGTCTGGTGCAGCATTTGTCCGCCGAAGTTATCAGGAACCTTGGCCCCGGCAGCCCAGGACATTTCCAGGCCTTCGCCGATATTCTGGCCAAGTCCGCCGTTTACGCCCTCAAACCCGAAGGCTTCCTTAACCATTTCCTTGTTGGCGGCATAACCGCCGGTGGCCATCACGATGCTTTTGCCGGTAATCTCCAGCGTTGTACCGTCTGCCTTCTCGGCTACTACACCGGTCACTTCTCCATTACTGCCTGTAATCAGCTTCTTGGCTGTAGTTTCTGTGATGACCTGTCCGCCTTTTTTCTCCACCGATTCTGCCAGCATCGCCCGGAGCAGGTCCTGGCGGGTCTCGTAGGCCGGAAGCATATGCAGCTGTTCACCTGCGAAATTGATAAAGGTGGTTTTGTAGCCTTTTTGATTCAGCCAATCATAGGTATCCCCGGACTTCGTCACATACTGGCGGATCGCCGCCGCGTCCACACGCCAATGGTTATTGACGATCCAGTCGGAGATTTCTTTCTCCACACTGATCTTAAGCCCGCTGCTGACGGCAGCCGATGAATTGTAGAATTTACCCGCCCAGGATAAATTGCTCGCTCCGCCGATCGTTGCCGTCTTCTCGATAATAATGACCTTTGCGCCTTTATCCGCTGCGGATACCGCCGCAGACACGCCAGAGGCTCCCGCGCCTACAACGACAACATCGGCGGCCAGCTGTTCTGTTTTGCCTTCGCCGGCTTTGGCCACAGTTCTGGATTTGAAGGCTTCCACATTGCCGCCTGCCTGCTTCAGCGCATCTTCAACAGCAGTCAGGATCGCTGTGCTGGATTCGGAAGCTCCGCTCACTGCATCGATGGCCAAGGTTTGGCCGGCTATGATTTCTTCCTTCACTTTATTGATAGCTTCAACGCCGATGCCTGCCGTCTCATTCTGGCTTACGACCTGAATGTCCGTAATCTTCTGGGCTGCGTCCAGTGTAACTTCCACCTGAACCTTGCCGTCTTTGCCATCAGCTTCCGCCTTGTAGGTTCCCGCTTTGAAAGAAGCCGGGATTTCACCCGAATCGGCTGTTGGCTGCGTCGCTTCAGGCGATGCAGACGGCTGCTCCGAAGCGGCCGGTTCACTCGAATTGCCGCTGCAGCCTCCGATGATCGACAGGATCATAACCAGGCACAGCGATAACATGAACATTTTGGTGATGGATAACTTTCGCATTGCTTATTTGCCCCCAGTATAGTTTAGTGGCCGTCCTTATTTCTCTCTTCTCGGACGGCCCATGCGTATGTCCAGAGTGTAAACCTTGGTGCGGCACCAAGGTCAATGAATTATATGTGAAACTTTTCTCAAAGTGGGGGATAGAACGGGCAACCCTCTGCTTTTTGAAGCAAGTCAGGTTGTCATCCAATAGGCAGGTTTAGATAGGAATATTAATCTCCAGATAGGTTTTATTCGTTCCGCTCCTTCGTTCCGTGAACAGAATTTTTCCGATAATATCACCCGTGATGGCATAGCGGTGCTCTTCGGCATAATCCAGCATGAATTGAAAAGCACTCCGCTCGATGTACTCTTCACAAGAGGTAGCAATCACCGAAGATATGCAGGTCGCCGGCTGAAGATATTCAACACTTTCATTCAGGCCCACCTCAAGCTTCTCCTGATCCTCCTCAAGCAAAGCCAAACCCCAGCTATAATCCAGCTCCGCGCTCCCGTAGATACTTTCCGTATTTTCAATCCGGAAGGAATAGAACGTAAAGGGCAACAGCTCCATCCAGGCTTGGACCGTTCTTTTCAGGCAATCCTTCTGCAGCAAATGATTTTTGTTCGTCTGTTGGATTCTGTATATTCCCGGCAGCTGCTTGATCCGGCACTTATAGAAAGAATGGCTGATCACCTTCAGCTCCTTATGGATCTCATTGATCTTGTTCAGCAGCATCGTGCTGCGCCTGATTTCCGCTTCCAATTGCAGCTGCGCGGCGGCGATCGACTCCACTACCTGCTCCGAAGGCGCATCATTAATCAGCTCGGCGACATCCTGAAGCGGAATCTGCATACTGCGGTACCACCGGCTGGACAACAGATTCCGGGCATCCAAATCATCAAAATAACGGTAGTTGTTATGATGATCCTTCATTGGTCTGACAATATCATGCTTCTCATACAGCCGCAGCGTATCAGCCGTTATCCCCAGAATGGATGCGAACTCCCCGATTGAATATTTCATGAAATCCCCCCAGTTTTGTCGAAATTTATATTTTATATCCTTAATGATAAGGGGTTTTGACGGGAGCCTTTGTGGGTTATATCACATCGCCATATTTCTCACACGCAGAGCGGAACATCGGACTTTTCCAGTCGCCGCCGCCAATAGCATCGTTTATACTAGAATCTACTAGAGAACGCAATCAGCGGAGGAGATTTCATGCCTATGAATCTAACAGAAAAGGTGGCAGCCCTCCCTTTATCGCCCGGAGTCTATCTGATGAAGGACAGCCTCGGCCATATCATCTATGTCGGCAAAGCCAAGCAGTTGAGGAAAAGGGTGCAGTCCTACTTCTACAATTCCAAGGGGCATTCGCCCAAGGTAAACCGGCTGGTCAGCAACATCAGGGATCTTGAATATAGGGTGACCGATACGGAATTTGAAGCCTTTATGCTGGAGTGCCAGCTCATTAAGGAAATTAAGCCGATGTACAATAAAAAAATGAAAAATCCGCTCGCCTACACCTATATCACCATTCGCAATGATACCGCCTACCGGCAGCTCGAAGTGGGCTATGATCCAGGACAGGCTGAGAACAGCCTATCCTTTGGTCCCTTTACCAGCAGAAGCACGGTGGAACGGGCGGTGCAAGGCATTAAGGAATGTCAGAAGATCCTTTGCAGCAGTCCGCATGCCCAACGGACGCTCTGTCTCAACCATTCTCTGGGCCTATGCATCGGGATGTGTGGAGGCGGAGAAGCGCTGGAGAAATACAATGGCATTATCGACCGGATCATCGCCCTGCTGAATGGAGAGGACACGGGTATCCTTGAGGATCTGGAGCGGCGAATGGATGAGGCGGCGGAGAGATATGATTTCGAAGCGGCGGCCAAATATCGCGACTATGTCGGAGCTGTCCAGTCCCTGCTGCAGAAGGAGAAGGTTACCCGCTTCACGTCAGAGAACCAGAACATCGTCGTCCTGGAACCGGTGAACGAACAACTTCTAAAGCTTATTCTGATTAAAGGCAGCCGCATTCTCTTCCGGGCCAAGCTGGAAACCGGACATCCGGATATGGCGCAGCTGCAGGCCGGCATCCAATCCGCTATTGCTGAGACCTTCACCCAATTGACACCGGAACCGCCGGAAGCGGTCAACCGCCATAAAATTGACGAAGCTCAAATCATCTACAGCTATTTAAAAAGCAATTCCGGCAGCTATATCCTTGTTCCCCAGGAGCTGCTTCATCCAGAGCATCAATCGTCTCTTCGCGGGGCAGTGCGTGAACTGCTGGAGAATTATTTCGGGCTGTAACAAAAACGGCTGAATGTAATCGTTGGAGTGCATATCGAGATTCGTACGATTTCAGCAGTTACGTCCTCGCCAAAATGGGAAATCTTTAATTCAATCTATAGGAGGAAAACAATTGAATCTCAAAAGAACTTATACCTTATTAACAGCAGCTCTTCTACTTCTTGTACTGGCAGGATGCAGCAGCGGCAATGCCGAGGCCGTTAACATGGAGCCGGATACTTTCTCCAAGCAGGATATGGCCATCTACAAGGCGGTTAACAGCAAGGAACGCGTCAGCTACGGCATGAGCCGCAAGAATGCGGAGAAGGTGCTGGGGACCGGAAATAAAGGGATTCCGAATTCGTATACATATGATCCTGGAGTGAGCGTGATCTACAGGGATGATAAGGTCGTATCCATAGCGCTGCGGAAAGAATCTCAAGGGGTATATAGAACTGCCCGGGGAGCTGAAGCTGGCATGAGCCATGCGGGTATTAAAGAGTTATATGGAGAGAAATACGCGATAGAGAATGCTGAGAATTATATGGATTATTACTACGATACAGAAACACGTCAACTTGTGAAAAGTTCTGTACAGGAGTTGAATTCGCTCTCGGGGGAAGCGCTCAGAGGCATACATATGGTTTCAACAGTCTATGATGAGGAAGGAAAGGCCACGATAATCATACTGATGGATATGCAGGCAGCCACTACTATGAAATAGTTCCTTGAGAAGGAATACACAGATACAGAAACTAACAATTATTATAATAACTTCCGATTAAATAATGTATTACATTATTTAGGAGGTTGGTATGAGCGATTTTTTCCAGGATTTCAAGCTGTTCGAGAGCAATGCGGAAGAATTTCATATTTTGACACCGGAGTACATCTATTCAGAGATTGGAAAAGAGAATGAAGCACTTGTCGTCCAAGCACTTGCGAGAGGAGAGGATTTTCCGGCAGAAGTCCGTCATGGAAAAATATTTTCAATCGGGGATATTGAATCCGTATCCTCGAACAAAAAGGGAATGTTTACGAATATTGTAACTAGATCTAGTTTCGGAAAAACAGAGACTGACTTTATCGTAATTACGGATCCCGACATTCGCGAAGATTTCATCAGGTTATTACACATACATATGGGTAGTGAATATAAATTTAACAAAAAGCAGCTAACAAGCGTCACAGCTTCCTTAAAGCCCTTATTTTATGTGCTAATAATTCTGGGGGTAGGGGCTGTTATGACTCAACTTTCAATCAATGCTCAAACTGAACCTATTGAGGAAGGTCGCATTTTGAAAGCTAGGGTTCGTGTTCTTTATTATTTACTGGGCCTGATTAACCCCGTCTGGGTAATGGTTTTTACCGGGATTGCCTTGTTCATTGCACTTGTAATCGTCATTCGCAGAATTGCAAATCCGCCACATATTATCCAAATCAAGCCTGCTAAAAGAAGGGTAGCTTATTTGGCCAGATTTCGATGAACTGTTGAGTTAACTAACTATGCAGGTATGCGGCATGGCATTGCTGCCCTGTATTCAAAAAAGAGTCTGCCCTCCGGTTATGACCGCTCCTACTGGGGCGGTTTTCTTGTGGCCGGATATCAAAAAAAGCCATCCCGAAGAACCGCTTTATCATGAGCTATGTCAGGAGAAGCAAGCGAAGCCTCTCTTATCGGTGAACCTTCTTCTAATGGGCCCTGCCCTTGCTTTGCCAATAGTCCGCTGGCTCCCGGTCAAGCACCTCCGTGCCTCCATTTTGATCCCTTTACCAGCAGAAACACGTTGGAACGGGCGGTGCAAGGCATCAAGGACTGCCAGAAGATCCTCTGCAGCAGTCCGCATGCCAAACGGACGCTCTGTCTCGACCATTCTCTGGACCTATGCATCGGGTTGTCTACTCTTTAAAGATAGATGGCTCCTTAACATACCACTCCGTCAAACCACAGGTTGAACAGACATAGGGAACAAGTTCACTGGTTTTTTTAGTTGTAAATGCTCTATCCTGCTTTTTGATAGCAGAAAATTGTCCAACCGTATTTGTCGCTGTACATCTTGTTAGCTTGACGCCGCAATTCCGGCACATATAAATCATTTCAATCATCTCCTTGTATAATTTTCAATATCTGATTCATATACCCGTCCGTTTCTACAGGGATGATATTGCTCTGCAGGTCGTGTACATCACAGTGATCTACATACCATCTTGCATCCGTTATCGAGAAATGATAGTGATACTTGAGATTGGTTACAGCATGCAGGGTTACTGTCTTTTTCACTGTACCCTCTCCAATTAAATGCACGTTGTGCAGTTTTTGGACAAGCATCAACGCCAATATTTCACTACAGCTTGCTGTATGAGGGTTTACAAGTATGAATATTTTTTTAAAATCATAAAATTCATTATTGATTTTTTGGTGTATTACTTGCTTCTCCTTGTAATTCAAGATCAACATACTACATCTGGGAAGAAGCTGCCTGGCGATTTTTAGACAAGCGCCTAATTTACCACCGCTGTTATTTCTGAGATCCAGGATCAAATAACTCATTTTAGCGTACTTATCAAGCAGGCTGCCAATCTCCGCTGCTGACTCATCATTAAAACTAGTAAACGCAATGTACAAAATATCATGCAGCTTGATATCATATTTTATCTCATTCATTCTTTTCCGCTTTGCGAATGATTTCACTGGGTAAAAGTAATTAAATTGAGTATATATCGAATCCGTTGTACTATTCACAAATTGCTGAAAATCCAAATGAGAGATCTTCCGTCTGTTCAATAGAGCCTGCTTTTTCTCTTTATAACTATCCTCCATTACCAAATTTAATTCCTTTTCTTCATATACCTCGACAAGCATCTCCACCAGGCGCTTTGGAATATAGCGATGCGATCTGAGTTTGAGCATTTTTTATTCCTCTATTGTGTTGCTATCCTCAAATGTCTTAAGTAGCTTCTGTGTATTGATAATTAATTTCTCTTTATTCGGGTTATTAACGATCCAATAAGAAATCAGTAAAATGAATAGGGACAAGACAAATGATACAGCTGTAATTTGCAGAGACACCTCTATCCCTTTACCATAATAAAATAAAAACAGAAAAGGATTGGCATAAATCAACAAACCTGCTGCAGATGCCAAGACTTGCTTAAGTTTGGAGTAATCCGCAAAATGAATCGTAGAAAATCCTATTATAGAAGCTCCAACTACAATATTCAGAACATTTTGCAGTATCGCCTGACTGGTTATATTGAAGTCTATATCGAATAGGAAAGGACCGCTAAGAACAGCTATCCATAAGATAATGTTGGAATATATGAATCCAATTACTGTAGTGCATACAAGGTTTACCAACCATATTTTTTTTATCGAGGTGTTAGTCGCCAATATAACTTCTGTGGATACAAGTTCTTCAATTGAGAAAAATACAAAGGTTTGCAGTAGAATTACGCTCAGAGAATAAAATGCAACTACATTTTCTGTTTTTATATTCAATATTAATAATAGAAACAAGTAAGCTACTGGTAGGATAAAAAATACAAGCACTCTGACTTTGCTTCTTTGGAATTCGCTATATTTCTTCCACATTAACGCTCTCATATTACAGGCTCCTTCTCACGATTCTTTCTTTCCTTATTTTCCTTCTGAGAACACCGTTCATTACTATAATCAATAGAAAACTGACGAGCACTGCAATAATAAAATCTTGTTTATTAAGGCTTAAGATCATGTAGTAGACAAGGTAATCAAGCAACAACACAGCAAATTTATATTTTTTCCCAAAATGCCATATCAATTTATATAACATTAAATGATATGCAGTAACCCAGGTTAATAAGCACGCAACCTCAAGGAAATTCATGTTGAAAGATACATCTGCTGCAAATAGAATCATAATATTAACAACTGAAACTACAATACACTTGCAAATTAAATATATTGTTTTTCCAAGCCACACATCTTCAACATTTATGGGCAATGCCAGCAAGGACTCTATACTTTGGTTTATATCTGAAATGATCATTTCCATCTGAAAGACAAAATAAATTGCCAGCAGCAAATAAACATCATAATTTTGAAAAGCACTTTTATATCTGATTAAAACGTAGTTTCCAAGAATAATGAAGAATATAGAAAGCAAATTTGCCTTAATCCTTAATTTATCTTTTTTCAGTTCTCGCCATAATATAGTTTTATATATGCTCATAGGCCTCCATACAAATTACTCATTAATAATTTTATTGTACAAGTGCTTCAGATCATTATTCACTCTCTTCATTTCCAGAATTTCTACATTATCACTCACAATCCATCGGGATAAATAATTTGCTTCATCCTTTAGTTGAACAAATACCCCATCCTCTATCAATTTGCAGGATAGAACAAAAGGCTGGCTCTTTAGTTTGTTTATCAGTTGATTATTATCTTCTGATTTTAGAACATATGTGTTGTCTGAGTATGCTTTCTCAAGTTCGTTGTATGTATTCACATGAAGAATGTTCCCCTTTTTGAGAAATGCCACATGCGAGCATACCTCCTGCAATTCGTTAAGATCATGTGAATTAAAAATAATGGTACATCCTTTGCCTGTAAGCTCTTGGATAAACTCCTTAAGGAGCATTCTGCCTTCTACATCAAGCCCTCTACTAGGTTCGTCTAAAATCAATAATTCCGGTTCATTAATGAGTGCACGGGCAATAGCCAGTCTTTGTTTCATACCCCTGGAGAAAAATGAAATCTTATCAGATCTTTTATCATACAAGTCAACCTTTTTCAGCAGCCGTCCTATTCTTTCTGATCTTTCCGGATATTTTGCCGAAGGGTAGTAAATGCGATCAAAGAACTCCAGATTATCCCAACAACTCAGATCTTTAAACAGGCCGATATTGTCCAGCAGGAAACCTATTTTTTTTCTGACTGAAGTATATTCCTTAGAAGAAACATCAACATTATTAACCAGCACTTTACCCTCGGTTGTGTTGTACAAATTCAAAATCATTCTAATAATCGTTGTTTTCCCGGCGCCATTTGGCCCTACAATAGAGAATACGGACCCCTTATGAATGTGAAGATTAATTTTGCTAATAATCTCTTGTTCGCCTATCCTTTTTGTAACATCTATTAATTTGACTTCCATAGTCCAGCCTCCAAATTGTACTCGCAGCTTTTTTCGATATTTACTTTATTGCATGCATTGCATGCGTATTTAAACTCACATCGAATGCACTTGCCAGATGTATCCTTGGTATAAACCGGCTTATTCCAGTATTCTTCTACTAGTATCTTTAATATGCTTGATATGCCCATTTTATTTACATTTCCAACCACCTCATCTTGTTTGCCTAAACAGCTTATGACATCCCCATTATGACAAATGGTTACTCTGCCGCTTAAGCACCAGTCATTCATTTTCTTTATGAAAAATTTATTCATGCCCGTTTTAATAATGGAGCTCTCTTTAATCACCGGATTTTGTAAGGAAGTTCTCACACTCCTCCATGATTGTTTGATGGCCACCGGCAAAAAATCTATATCTATTAATGCAATAGTGACGTTGTCATATGAATCGTAATTAGTTGTGACTTGCCCAAGGTCTGCTGAATCAAACAGATTAATATATAAATGGGTCTCCAGCGGCAGTTCATTAATTTTAATCAGGCCATTGGTACTTATGGTGATATTGATCTGTTTATTCAATCCGTAATTAACAATGTCAACCACCTGAGGAAAAATAGCCGGTTCTCCCCCTGTTAACACTAAATTCGTTACTCCAAAAAAGTTAAGCTCGTCAATGAGTTTATACCAATCCTCAACCCTCATGTCGTTGGTATTATTTTCTAATTTTATACACATTGGACAAAAAGCGCTACTACAAAAACTGCAGTCAAGATTACACTGATTAGTCAGTTGTAATACTGCAGAGCTGATTACCGGAGTGTCCTTCCAAAACTTCTTTTGATTAAAAACATTAACCGTTCTCAATTTATCTATAAAGATTTTGGTATCTGAGAAAAACCCCCAGCCCATATTGCTTAATTCCTTAACCAGTTTCTCATCGGTGCTAACCAATTCATTTTTTTCACATTTCAACAGTAGCTGGGTACTCTCTTCATCCAGCACTACCATTCTTTCTTGCAATAGATTGTGAATGACTGAGTTCTTCTCCCCTACTTCCAAGTAACATTCAGGGTACAAATTAAAATATTTATAGTTCAATTCGTTCTCCTCCCTTCTCATAGATTGTGTTGAAATAGTCAACAGTTATATCTTCAAAAATATCCGGTCTCTCTTCCAGAATGTTTAAAAAATGGGTCAGCCTTTCCCGGACAGATCTTTCAATGTTAGTACATAAGGATGGGGATTTCACAAAAGCTGTATCCGTTGCACACTGTACAAAGCACATGCTGCAGAACCGGGTAAAATTGCAATCCTCACAATGATCACAAATGTTCTTGTTGTATTCATTGATGATGGAAGTGATTTTCCCATAGTCCAAGCCGTCATCAACATTACCAATCCAATGCTTCTCATTAATTTTTTCGCACATGTGTATTTTCCCGTCTGCAGTCACATATATTTTTTCCCCGGGAACGCAAGTTGATGTAAATGGAAGGCACTCTGTACGTCTTTCATTAATAACTGAGTGAAATGCCAGTTCAGAATAATTAATTCCGATTAGAGCATACAAAAATGAGTCCTTTTTAATCTTATTTTCGCTGGCCAAGTTATAGAATTTGTTCTGCAAGCCTGCCATCATATCATCGAAATCATTCAAATCACAGGAGGAAAACTGCTGATAGTATGTAGAATTAACCGCTTCAACCCGAGCAAGCTTAACCATGAACAGATCTTCCTCATCCAGAAACTGCTCATAGTCAAAGAGATTGCTCTTCAAGTCATAACAGGCGCTTATCCCAAATTTCGAATAATCCTTATAATCCTTTTTAAATTCACGGATGTTCGTAATTACTTCATCAAAACTGCCTTTACCGTTAAGCTTCACTCTATTTCTGTCGTGGTTTTCCTTATTGCCATCTAAACTTACGATGATGGAAAATCCGTTTTCGACCAAAAATTTTTGTACTTCCTTATTAAAGAGCACTCCATTCGTCGTTACATTAAATAGTATTTCTCCATATTGCGTGTAAGTAGACTTTGTATATTCAACAATTTCCCTAATTGTTTTAATATTAATTAAGGGTTCCCCGCCGTAAAACCCTATAACAGGTTTCCTGTTTGGATTTCTATACTGAATTGTTTTGAAATTTTCAAAGTAAAAATCTATTGCTTTTTTGCCAACCTCAAAGGTTAGCTGGGTGTTCTCATACCCTTTAGTGTATTGATAGTGGTCTGAGTATATGCAATATTTACATCTCAGATTACAACTGGAGGTGCTTTCTAGTATCAATTGTCTGAAACCATTGGCTTGCCGGAATAAATAGTCTTTCACTTGTCGGGTATCTACAGGGTATGATCTTAGATTCTGCTGAACAGGTATTATTGATTGATATTTATTGAAATGCTCTTCTTTTGTCCATGAGTCACCTGTAATCGGATTAATAATGCCTGTTGTGTCGTCATAAAAATACCTGTTCCCTGCTTTACTTTCTAAAAACAAACCTTTCATTAACTACACTCCCCGTGAAACAAGATATGAAATTTAACGTTTGTGAAAATTTGCACTAAGGGAAGTAAACAAATTACTTCCCTCGTCAGCTACCGTCTATTATGGATATAAAAATTACGTTTAAGTATGTCCTAGCTGTTTGCTACATTGATACCGACTGCCCCGGCACTTGTAGTTGAACCGGCAATTTCCAATGTGGCTGCAGCTGTAGCAGCTTGTCCCAGAACAGGAATAATACAAGCCAAGCAAGCCAAACAAGCTATACAAGCGACACAAGCATAACAAGCTATGCAACCAGCCATACTTTCTTCCGTTCCAATCTCCCGCATCCTTTTCGCCTCCTTTCCCTATTGCGATTAGCTCTTGTTTCAATGAGCAGCTCAATTATACTTCCAATACTTGTTAATCAATCACTTAGTGTCCCAATTGCAATAATTAGAGTCCGAGTGGCATATTAGCTAAAATTTTTTAAGCGTTAACGTTTAATGGAATGAATGTAAAATCTTTAATTCTATAATAAATTTTATGTAAAATAATAGAATATTATTGTATACTATTTCTTGCCTTATTTTTGCGTATTCATTTGCAGGGAGGGATAATAAATTGATTAACATTGCAGTATGTGATGATGATATTAGTGAAATTGCCCGTTTACAAAAGATGTTTGCAAGACTTGCTGTCTGCTCTTCATTTGACATACAAATACATTACTTCACGTCAGGCAAAGAACTGCTTCGAAAATACAAAGAACATACCCCCTCAACATTTCAGGTTTTATGCCTTGATATAGAAATGCCTGATATTAATGGCATTGAGTTGGCCCAAGAAATACGGAATTCCCCGGATTTTGATGTGCAGATCATCTTCCTGACAAGTTATCCGGCTTATATACTCGACAGCCTTGACACCCAGCCCTTTCAATATTTAATAAAGCCAGTTCTCTATGAGTTTTTTGAATCCAAAATGTTCAAACTGTTAAATTACCTGTATTCGCAATCCAAAAAGTATTTAACTATTAAAATTGAAGGGGAAGACTTTTTTTTTAGATATTCAGAGATTATTGCAATACAGAAAAGTAAGAAGGTAATTGGGCGAGACTATATGGAGATCATTACTACGGCAAAAGATTATTACACCACAAAAGGAATATTGTCGGAGATCCAATCAAAGCTAGAATTTCCGTTTCTGCAAGTTCACCGTTCAGTACTTATTAATCTGGATCATCTCCGTAAGTTGACAGCATCATCGGTTATCATGATCAATGATTCTGAATTCCCTCTCAGCCGTTCTAAATCCAAGCTCGTCAAGGAAGCATTAGCACGAAATTTGGTTATGGGTCTTAAAGACAATGTATAAAGAACTTTCGATATGGTATATGGGGGCTTCTTTATTTTCCATTTTTATAGCCAAACGTTACTTTTCAACACATTTCCAGACGCTTCGGAATAACACGATCATACGATTATTTTGCCTATCTGTAGGAAGCATTCTATATACAATATCAAATTCACTCATTCTTCCCATTACTTTTCACGCCTGTTTGACGGTTTCCGGGACCCTACTATTTGCTTTTATTTATAGAGAAGAAACTTTCAGGACTCTATACTATTCATTCAAGTATCTATCTCTAATAGCCGTAACATATATTGTATCAAGTTGCCTTTTTTTTCTATTCTTGAAATTTTCACATCTGTATTTATCAGAGAATGAATCCCATTTAATAGTTATCACACTGTCATTGATATTTTTATTTCTCCTCATAACTTTTAGCTCAACAATCAAAAAAAAATCTAAGCAGGGGTTGCCTAGATTACAATACTTCGTCTTTATTCTGATCCTTCTCAATAATACATTTGTCGCAGCTTATCTTTTAATCAACAACAAACACAACACACTCTATCTTTTCGCTACGATAGCAATATCATCCACTAGCTTATTTATCATTTACTATTCTGAGTTAGCTGCCAAAGCAACTAAGCTGTCTAAAATAAACAACCGGCTAAATGAACAATTTCTAGCTCAAGATAACAATTTAAAACATATGACGAATACATTTAAGAATATCCAGAGCGTAATTCACGATGTCAACAAGCAATTAATATACATCGAAAAATGCATTGTTGAAAACTCATCACAAGATGCTGTTATACATATCAACCAAACTCTTCAAACAGTTCATAATTCATATCACCTTATAAATACTGGGAATTTAATCATTGATGCGCTTGTTGGCTATACCCTAAATACCGCTAAACATAGAAAAATTGATGTCACCCATCAAATTCATGCAGTCCCGAATAACATCAGCATTGAACGGTATGATCTGTGTATTCTCATGGGGAATATTCTAGACAACGCAATAGAAGCTGTGGAGGGAGTTAGACAGAGAACGAAGTGGATTAAGATCAATATTCACTCTAAAAAAAATTTTCTAATTGTACAAGTGATCAATCCCTATGAAATTTCTCATGTTGAATCCAAATCCTGTAGGCACGATTGCAAAACACACGGATACGGTTTGGATAACATTAGAAGTGTTGCCGATAAATACGGAGGAAGCATGAGCATATTAAAAAATGAATCAACCTTCGATATCATTGCTGTTTTGCCTTTTTCAAAAAGAATATAAAAGAGAAAAGAGCTCTTAATAAAAACTCTCTTCTCTCTTGGCCTTTACTTTCTAGAACGGCGGGCAAGAAACTACCCTGGCGTTCTGAACCCTTAAATGGTCTTACGCCTTCGCACCGTTCAACATTTCACTTACGCCTTCGCTAAGCGTCGTGAGCGGACGCTGCAGCAGCTTCCCGAAATCATCACTCTCGATGTCCAAAGCACCTTCGCGGATCGCGGCTTGAATCGCGACCACAATCGGGAGCGCTGCTTCCGGCACGCCCGCTCCGGCCATAACGCTGGAGTAGGTGGCATCATCCACCTGCTGCACAGCAACGTCCTTGCCCAGCACGCTGCCGACTGTTGCAGCCAGCTCTGCCTGGGTTGCCGGCTTGCCGGACAATTCGTACACGGCGTTCTCTGTACCTTCGCCAGCCAGAACGACGGCTGCTGCCTCTGCATAGTCGCGGCGGGTAGCCCAGCCAACCTTGCCTTCGCCAGCCGAAGTCAGCCAAGGGGCTCCGGCTTGAACGGCCTGAATGGAGCCGATCTCATTCTCCAGATACCAGTTGTTGCGCAGGAAGGCATAAGGAATGCCTGACTCAATAATGAATTGTTCCGTTGCACGGTGCACCGGAGCAAGGAACAGGGTACTGTTGTCGGCATGGCCAACGCTGGTGTACACGATGTAGCCTACACCTGCCCGCACAGCGGCATCAACTGCTGCCTTGTGCTGGCGGATCCGGGTATCATTATCTCCGTCTGCTGATACGATCAGCAGACGGTCCACACCGGCAAACGCCGCATCCAGTGTCTCCGGCTGATCGAAATCACCATGACGGACGTCGACTCCACGGGCCCGCAGGCTCTCAGCCTTCTCCGGGTTTCTTACACTGGCTACAAGCTTCTCAGCCGGTACGGATTTCAGCAAGGTTTCTGCTACGATAGAACCAAATTGTCCTGTTGCTCCTGTTAATGCGATTGTCATGTCAATTCCTCCATTTGGATATATTTATTTGAATGCCGTATTGTATTTCATGCTGTGTTGAGGTTTCGTTGATCCTGTAACTATTGTAGTTACATGTAGACGAAATGTCAAATATATTGTTTCCCGCCTTTATTATTTTCAAAAAAAAGCGAACTACTCCGCTTTTACAGCGTCTGTATAAATAAATACTGAAGCTCATGCTTCCGAAGTGAGTTTTGTACAAAGTCGATTCAAGGATGTTATGCTCACAAAACTTTTAGGAGGTTATTCATGAACAAGCTGATTGTTTATTCGTTGGCTGGAATCTTAACAATTGGAATTATGGTATCTTGTGGTGATAAATCCGGCACAAATGCTGCATCGCAAGCGGTGAACGCTGGAACTGAGATTTCGGCATCCCCTCAGGCAACGGCTCAACCAACCGCACAAGCGACTGATCAACCCGCAACTACCCCTCAGCCCAGTCAGGGGGATTTTACTACAGGTGTATTTCTAGATTTAGATTCGATCGAAGATCCCTTATTTAACGAGGAGATTAAGAATCTATTGAATACAACATTGGAGGCCTTGGCTAATAAAAAGGAGGAGGCCTTCCGCAGCGTGTTCAAAGACAGTCAGTCCGCGGATGCATTTATGTATTTGTTCGGGAGAGATTATTATTTTGATACTATAGGTACCGTTGATCAAGATAAAGAAGGAAGAGTAATCGTAGAAATTAGAGGAAAAGTCAAAGACAGCGGTGAAATAAAAGAGCCTAATTCGTTCTACTACTTCATGAAGGACGCAGACAATCACTGGAGTTTGCGGGCGATTGATTAACCGCCCGGCTCCCGCGCCCGCCAAATGACCGGCGGGCACGGGGAGTGATCTTTCAGAACGGAGAGCCGCTTATGCACTGACCGTTTTGAAATAGCGGTACACCTGCTGAAGCTTCTTCGCGTGCTTGCCCCGCGGGCTCTCCATGCTGCCGAACTCGAAGAATTTCACCTTGCGGATACCCACGTAGTTAAACAGCGCTTTACGCATCAGGGCTTTGTGCGAATTATTCAGCCACAGCAGCGGATAATGCGCCGGACCTTTCATGCTGGATACACATACCACCGATTTCCCCTTCAGCAGCCCTTCCGGCAGAAGCCCGCCCTTATCCTTGTACGCAAATCCCGAAGCAAACATCTGATCAATATAGCCCATTAACATTGCCGGAGGCCGTCCCCACCAGATCGGGTAGACCAGCACGATTTGGTCCGCCCAGATCAGCTGTTCCCTGTACTTCGCCAATGCCGGATCACTATGCATATCCCTCCTGCGTTTGTGCTCATTAAAGACCAGCACCGGGTCAAAACCCTCCTCATATAAATCCAACACCTTAATTTCCTTGATCTTGCCATTCTCCTTGCTCCCCCGGATCACTTCCTGCAAAAAAGCATAACTGAGGCTCTTGTGATTCGGATGTGTATAGATAACCAGTGTGTTCATATGCGCTGCCCCTTTACTTATCATTTGATAACAAAAGAGTAACATATCCCGAATTTAGTTGTCAAATGATAATTGTTTTTTGATAATTATTTTGCTATGGTGTCATGTAGAGGTGATCCTATGGACCAGAATAATTTATTCCAGAAATTCGTGACTTTCACCACCGCTGTCCATCAAATAACAAGCGATATTTCCAAAGACGTGAAATCCGAGGCGCTAACGCCTGTTCAGTATAAAATTCTTGAATACATTGCCGTCAGCCAGCCCGTCACGCTCAGCGAAATCAGCGAATGCATGCATATGTCCATGCCCAACACGAGCCGTGAGCTGAAGAAATTAAGCGAAAAACATCTATGTCACAAAATCACCGATCCCGCCGACCGGCGCAAGCAAGGCATCACCCTCTCTCCTGAAGGCGAAACCATGATGAACGAGGCCTTCCAGCACATCGCCGTCCGGTTTGCTGACCGCCTCGCACATGTTACAGCAGAGGAACGCAAAGAGATCGAGCACGCGCTCGATCTGCTGCAGGAGAAAGTAT
The DNA here is from genome assembly GCF_000758525.1 of Paenibacillus sp. FSL H7-0357. NCBI lineage: Bacteria > Bacillati > Bacillota > Bacilli > Caryophanales > Paenibacillaceae > Paenibacillus > Paenibacillus sp. FSL H7-0357. The sequence goes on from NZ_CP009241.1 coordinate 7,441,093, forward strand.
TTTATTGAGCGGAAGTTCCGTTACCAACATTTAACACAAAACCATTTCGGCTTGTCATCGTCCAACTGTATAGAATCAAATCTATCAGTAAGGTGATGAATACATGACGAAAAGCAAAACTGTACTATTCTCTTTATTGGGCCTGTCCCTCTTCTACTCGGCTTCTGCTCATGCAGACACAGTGACCCAGACGCAAATCACGCCGAAGAAGATCTCCATCTATTTGGACGACAGGCAGCTCCAAGCCGAGGTTCCGCCGGTCAGCCTACGTGGCGCTGTGCTGGTTCCAATGCGCGGACTGTTCGAAGAACAAGGGGCCAAGCTCAATTGGAATAACACGGCAAAGATCGTTACTGCCACCAAGGGTGACAAGAAGCTAACCTACCGCATCGGGGATACCACCGCCCAGTTGAACGGGCAATCGCTCCAGCTGGATGTTCCCGGTCAAATTACAGATGGCTACACTTTGATTCCACTGCGCTTCGTCAGCGAAGCACTCGGAAGCAGCGTAACATGGGAGCCGGTTACCCAGTCAGTGCGGATCTTTTCTCCAATAACCTATGAGACCTCCATCCTCTGGGGTGTCAACTTGCGGAGTGCCCCGGACGCCCAAAGCGGCTCCGTCCAGTCAGAAATGCTGCCTAGCGGTGCGAAGGTTCATGTGATCCGTGAGGTTAACGCTTTATGGCTGGAAGTGCGGACCGAAGACAACCAAAGAGGGTACATATCGGCGAAACCGAAATACAGCGATTATACCAGTGCTTCTCTGCTGGATAAGCAGGCCGATGCGCTGATATCCTACGGAAAGACCTATCTAGGCACCCCGTATGAATTCGGGGCTTCTCCGGATCAGACGAAAACCTTTGACTGCTCTTCGTTTGTGAAGCGATTATTCGGGGACACCCTGTCCATTGAGCTTCCGCGCGTATCCTACGACCAGGCCAAAGAGGGCAAGAAAGTCGGCATCGACTCCTTGCGCAAAGGTGATTTGCTGTTCTTCAGCGCACGCGGCCTCGATATCGGCCATGTGGCCATCTATGCCGGAAACAATCAGATTTTGCATACCTATTCCAAAGACCTGAATGTTCACGTTGAAGCCTTTGACGGCCAGTGGAGAAAACGGTTTGTGACTGCCCGCAGAATTCTATAGAACAATTTAACACCCCCTCCAAGGCGCATGAATTAGATCCTTACTGCGCCCTTTGAGGGGGTGTTGTCTTTTCGCCGTTGGCAGCACTAAGCGAACAAGATCACCCTATATAGATTGAACTGAAAAGTTTAGAGTAAAGGGTTAGTCGCAACTACGGTGAATATTTGGACTTCCGGCCGCTGTTGTCTTCCGATTCCTTGATTATGACCGCTGTTTGCGGTTGAAATCCGAAGACAAAGGCGGTCGCTATCGCTCCTACAGTTCCAAAATCCCCCTCCGTCGCTCCGCTCTCTTCCTTCAAGTTTCAAGTTCATTCTATATAACGGGTGAATAAGCTGGTTCACTTGAGAGATAACGGCAACGGGACCTCTATTATTATTTAATCCTCTGGCCCGCATACGGCCAATTCAAGTGCATCTTTACCTCTCATTCCGCTTTAGCAACTTGTAGCGGATGTAAGGTTACTTTTCGTGCAGTATTCCTCACAGTGTTCACCATAACGCGAGCAGAAAGACAACGCGCCTACGTATCACCAAGTTTATCTACAACCTTTCAGATTGCACAATTTATACAACAAAAAGCGCCTTTACAGAAGCTTTACAGCTGCTAAATCAAGACTGTGGGTGGCACCATTCCAGCCATTTTCTTCATTCCAAATGAATTTATCTCTTGCAGGTGACGTTGCGTCACCCGTTATACTTGAAGTAATGATTGTTATTCAGCCGCAAAGTTGAGGTGATAGACAGGATGCACAAAGGCTTAACCACCGGACAAATCTCCCGGATAACCGGCGTGACCGTCAGGGCGCTGCGGTATTATGACCGGATCGGACTGCTGAAGCCCTCCCATTTCGAAGGAGATACCCGCCTGTATAACGAGGAGGATATCGCCAGGCTCCAGAAGCTCTCGGTGCTTAAATTCATTGGGCTTTCCCTGGAAGAAATGAGCACCGTGATGGAGATCGGCAGCGGGAGTGATCTGCGCAGCGCTCTACAGCTCCAGAAGCAGCTTATCCGCCAGAAAATAGATCATATGGAGAGCGTGGTCCAGGCCATCGACGCCTCCATGGACTATATGGAGCAACAAGAGCAGGCAGCGGACTGGGAAGAGCTGGCCCGGATCATCCACATGATCCGCACAGAAAGGGATTGGGGCCGGCAGTATCAGAATGCCGCCCGGCTGCAGGCGCGAACCCGGCTGTATGATCAGTTCAGTACAAATCCGCAAGGGTGGCACAACTGGTTCTTTGAATACATGCTGGAGGCAACGCAGGAACTGCGTTCATCCTCTACCCGTCCTTTGCGGGTGCTGGATATCGGCTGCGGCGATGCGGCTCTTTGGGTTCGAAACCGGGAGCGGATTCCGCCCCGCTTGGAGATCACGCTTGCTGATGCCTCCCCGGGGATGCTGGAAGCTGCGCGCAGCGCACTTGGGGCGGCGGCTGGAAGATTTCAGTTCCGCCAGGCCGATGTAATGGCCATGCCTTTTGCGGATAACGAATTTCAGATCGTGATTGCCAATCACATGCTGTACCATGTGGAGCAATTGACGCCGGCATTCACGGAAATTTCCAGAGTGCTTAGCCCACGGGGAAGCTTCTTCGCCTCTACGATGAGCAGCCGGCACTTGCGGGAGATGGAAGAACTCGCCCGCGAATTCGATCCAGCCCTCCGGGTACTGGATGACACACTGGAACAATTCAACCTGGATAATGGCGCAGAGCTATTGCAGCCCTGGTTCCCGGCTGCACGGGTTGAACGTTATCCTGATTCTCTTGTTGTGACGGAAACCGGTCCGCTGATCAGCTATATGACCTCTACACCCATGAATGCGGGCAAGGTGCTGAAGGGTGAGACACTGGAACAATTTATGGCTTTTGTAGAGCGTAAGATGGCGGACCAGGGAAGCCTGGTCATTTCCAAGGATATGGGCGTGTTTACATGTCGCAAACTATGACGTAGCGGCTGGATCCAACAAAAAAAGGAGGCTTTACCTATGAACCCTAACGTGCGAATCAAGCAAATTGACCTGCTATCTGACAACTGGTATACATTGAAGAAATACACCCTGGATTATCGGAGCGGCGACGGGACCTGGGAAGAGCAGCAGCGCGAGGCTTATGACCGTGGCAACGGCGCAGCCATTCTGCTCTACAACCGCAAGAAGCAGACGGTTGTCCTGACCCGGCAATTCCGTCTGCCTACCTATATTAACGGTAATACATCCGGCATGCTGATCGAAGCCTGCGCCGGACTGCTGGATCAGGACAGCCCGGAAGAATGCATCCAGCGCGAAGCCGAGGAGGAGACCGGCTACCGCCTGTCGGAGGTGCACAGTATCGGCGGAGTGTATATGTCGCCGGGCTCGGTAACGGAGATGCTGCATTTATTCGTCGCGGAATATTCCGACGAGATGAAGACAGGGCGGGGCGGCGGACTGGATGAGGAACAGGAGAACATCGAAGTGCTGGAGCTTCCGTTTGACAAAGCGATGGAGCTGGTGGAGAGCGGTGAGATCAGGGATGCCAAGACCATTCTTTTGCTGCAGCATGCGAAGCTTCACCGGCTGGTCGAACCGGAGGAGCCGAAACCTCTGCACATCCTCATTGCCGGTCCCTATCGCTCGGGAACCGGAGACGATCCGGCATTAATTGCAGCTAATCTGCAAGCCATGAATGAAGCTGCCTTGCTGGTGTACAGGCTCGGCCATCTGCCGGTGCTGGGCGAGTGGTACGCATTGCCGCTGATGGAGGCGGCAGGCTCAACAGCCATCGGCGACGAGGTGTTCAATGAAATGTTCCACCCTTCCTCCGTGCGGCTGCTCAGCCATTGCGATGCCGTCCTGCGGATCGGCGGGCCTTCTCAAGGCGCTGATGAAATGGTGCGGATTGCCAAGGAGAGCGGGAAAAGAATCCTGTATGGGTTAGAGAATGCGAACACTTCCTTATGCCATATGTAAGATGCTGTCCCCCTAAAGCCTACAGTTTCTTGGCAAACTCATTCAGCTTCTCAGACATTCCCTGAATCTCATCAATAAACGCGGACATCTGCTCGGAGGACTCCGCCTGCTCCTGAATAATTGAGGCAATGCGTTCAATGGAAGTTCCCATTTGCGATGTTGCCTCTTTGAACGACAGCAATGTGTCTTGAATCCGTTTGGTAGAATTCACGGTTTCATTCGACAGCTTGCGGATTTCACCCGCGACAACACCGAATCCTCTGCCTTTATCTCCGGCATGGGCGGCTTCGATAGCCGCATTAATGCCGAGCAGGTTCGTCTGGCTGGCAACATTCTTGATAATGGAGACCACCTGATCAGTTTCGTTCACCTGCTCCCCGGTGCGGAGTGCAAGCCCCAGCAGCTTTTGGGTGAAACCCGCCAGCTCATTGGAACCTTCAGCTACCTCACCAAGCCTTGCGGCGGCCTGGGTGAGCGAGCTTGAGATTTGATCCGATATCTTTCTCAGCTCACTCTGACGCCTCAGCTGCACTGCTATCCCCCCGATGACCTGTCCCTCCCGGTCATGAAGCGGCGTAGCCGTCCCCGTGAACTCAAACCCGTAAAACTCCGCAGGCACCTCGGCTCTCAGCGGGATATTGCTCTGAATGACCACAGTCAGCGGCTCTTCCGGATGCAAAGATTGCCCTACTTTAATATTCAGATTAATATCCTCCCCCGGCCAATAAGCAATAAATTTCTCCAGATCGCATATTGCGATAGACAGGTCCGCCGGAACGGCTGCTTTGAGCACCGGAATTAACGCTACAATATTCTCAAGTGAATCCACCTTATTCATTTTCTATGTCCCCCTAATTGCTGAACCCGGGCTCAATGCAAATACTGCTCCCAAGCTTTATTCATCCTTACTTTTAATATATCGAATTTTCATTAGTTTTTTTTTAATTATTCAGCTCTACCGATCCCAGTCATGTGTAAAAGAATGAAAGACATCATGCTTGATAAGCTGCTCCGGGTTTAAGAAAAAAAATAATGTGGTAATAATTGAGAGGCTGATTAGACCGTGAAATGATACGAGGAGGGACTACGAACATGAAAGAGACGAATTCATCAGGCGCTCTTCCTGATAATGAATTACACCCGTCCGGCCTTGCTGCACAAGCGGTAGATGCCATCGAGGATCTGTCCGGCGTCCATCCCGGTTACCGCCGCACCGCCTATGCTGATTCCCATCAGAGACGCAGCAGGGAATTATAAATCTGTGCCCTCCACAACAAAGCACAAAGAAGCGTCAGAGACACCCTTTGGGGCTTCGGCGCTTCTATTTATTATTCCTTAATGATCTTTAGTGTAAGTTGGCCTGTTCAGTGTAAGCGAAACCTCGCTCCCGTCCATGAATCCGGCCTCTACACATAACTCCACCAGTTTATGCACTCCGTTAAATTGCTGACGGTTGCGCCGGTCAATTTTGACCATTGCTTCCACTGTAACCTCCTTCAGCTTCTCCACACTGTTCTGCTCCAGGGCTTGCACCAGCTCTTTCATCTTATCCAAATAATACACCGTGGTTCTAAGCGTTCGAATCAGCATGATTTGCCTTGCGTGTACCGGAGTGTACAGGCGGTAGCCGTTCTCCGGATTTCTCTCCGGGGACAGCAGCCCTTCCTTCTCCCAGTGCCGGATGGCGGAGGTCTGCACATTCGTGATAGCCGCCACTTCTCCGATGCTCATCTTATGCTTCATTCCTTTGCCCATAACCGGATGGAGTCCGGGGTCCTGCAGCAAAGCAAGCGTTCTGCCCGCGGTGACTTTCTCTTCCTGCAAACGGGCCTGCTCGGCGCTTACCAGCCATAAGGCAGTGTCCAGCTCCCCTTTCTGAATATGCCGAAGCACCTCATAGGTCAGCGGGTAGCCAAAGCCGGGAACCATGGACCGAAGACAACGGAAATACGCCATATGCAGCCCGGTGTACAACCGGTATCCGTTAGGAGCCCGTTCCGGTGGCGGAACCACGCCCCAAGCCTCGTAATGTCTTAATGCACTGGTGCTGATGCCAAGCGCCTTGGCGATTTCAGCCGGTTTGTATATAACCATCTGCCGTTCACCTCTCTGCATACCTGATGATTGTAACAGTAGCAAAACTGCCCCGTGATGGCAAACCTTCAATCATAACCTTAAAGTGCTCTGATAGCCTTCGGGAATAATTTAACCTCTGGGGGCAAGGGTCCTTCAGCTAAAGCTTCTCTCTTGCATCAATGTTGTATATTGGTTGGTGTAATAGATTATGCAGTAACAAATAGCGGAAATGGAGGGCTGATCATGCTTACAGCAAAATTGCATGATGGAAGTGAAATCGAGGTCATAATTACGGGCGACGGACCGAACCTGCTGCTGCCGGTTAATCCGTATCCTGTTATAGGTCCCCAGGCAGCGGAAATGCTCAAATGGGGGGCTGATCCGGCACTGGGACGTTCACTGATCGACGCGCTCAGCGGTAAATACCGGGTTATTGCCTTTGACTATGAAGGGCATGTCCAGAGCAAGCCGAAGCCGGATACGCTGACACCCGCCAACATTGCCAAGGACTTTCTGTCCATTGCCGATGCTGCGCAAGCGCCCCAATTCGCCTATTACGGCTACTCTTGGCTGGCGCTTAGCGGACTGCAGCTGGCTCTTCGTACAGACCGCATTACCGCGCTTGTCATGGGAGGATTCCCTCCCATCGGCGGACCCTACAAGGAGATGCTCCGGGTAACGATGGCTGCGCATGAGCTGTCTCAAGCCTCACATCAACATCCGGCCCCTTCGCCGGACAGCCAGAGTGAAACCAGGGACGACTTCGACTGGTACACAGTGGAAGTCACCCTGAACGAAGCACAGACGCGGCAGTTCGTCACGTTGTATGAGGCGCTGCAGCCATTCGATGACCATGCCGCGCAAACCGCGCTCAACTGTCCCCGGATGTGTTTTGCCGGGGCTGCCGATACTATTGATTATGATGAACGCTGGGGAGGTGTGAGGGTCGACATCGCCGGGCCTTTTCTCCGGCAGCGCGAAGAGCTCGAAGCGCTGGGCTGGAAGGTCTTGGTGCTGCCAGAGCTCGACCATACCGGGGCCATGCAGGCGTCACACGTCCTGCCCATCCTGATTCCCTGGCTTAACTCCAAGCTGCTGTAGCCATGCGGAAATAAATGATTTGAGCGTAGGATCAAAGCCGGTATTTTCGGGTAAAGGTATGCAACGAATCCTATATCAGCTGGACAGAAAGGATGTTGTGCATGCAGCAGGCTATGATTATCATTAATCCCTCCTCCGGCAAGGAGGACGCGCTCGAATATATTAGTCAGGCAGAAGAGATTCTACAGAATAACGGATACATGGTTACGGTCAATGAGACGGCAAAAGAAGGCGACGCCACCCGCTTCTGCATTACTGCATGCCGGGAAGGTTATGAGCTGGTCGTTTCCATCGGCGGCGACGGCACGCTCCATGAAGTCATTAACGGGCTGATTGATCAGGAGCACCGCCCGCGGCTGGGTATAGTTCCGCTTGGAACGGTCAATGATTTTGCCCGCGCTTTGCAGGTTCCCCTGGATCCCGGACAGGCCATCGCTGCACTCACATCCTCAAGGATTCAACCAGTCGATGCCGGCCGCCTAAATGACCGGTTATTCGGAAACGTCGTCGCCGCCGGTTCACTCGCCGAAACGCTGTCAGGCGTATCGTCAGATGATAAATCGAGGCTGGGAGCCTTTGCCTATTTCAAGGAAGGCTTCAAAGAGCTTGCCGGAAGCGGCAACCCGGCTCATTCCTTGACCATCCAGTATGATGGCGGGATATGGGAAGGCGAATCTCCGCTGTTCGTCGCCGCTCTTACCAACTCTGTAGGCGGATTCGAAAAGCTTGCGCCGGGTGCGCAAGTTGACGATGGCCTGCTTCACTGCTTTATCATCAAAGACCTCAATATCTTCAATACGCTTACAGTCAGCATCTCTTTGCTGCTGGGCAACCTGAAGGATCATAAGGATGTCATTTATTTCACGGCCAGCCATGTCACCGTAAGCTCACCCGCCCCCGTCCGGACCAATGTGGATGGCGAAGAGGGCCCGGCTCTGCCGATCCGGTTAAGCACCCTTCCCCGTTATGTTCAGGTAATCGTGCCTGAAGAGGAGTAGCGGGCACTCCCAGGGGAATACCCTATCCCCTCCTCATACTCCAGGCTTATACTGGTTTAATTTCCCTTCGTAAATCAACTGCAGCCGGTCGCTCTGCCGAAAATCATCGGGCGTAACGAGCGCTGGCAGCTTGTTCCATAGCTTGATGCCGGAACGGTCCAGAATTTCCGCAACAAATTGTGAGCAAAAATAAGAGTTGCTGAATTCGACCGGCTCCTTCAGTGCGATACCGATAACACCGAGGATGTTATATAGATACTTCTGCTGGCTGCGGATAAAGATGTGCAGCACACGTTTCATTTTCTCCACCTCGCGGTCCGTGACCTGAAGCTCGTAGATGACGCATGTTGTATTCGGATATTTGCTGAATGTGCCTGTCTGAACATCCTCCTTCACAAATCCGCCGTTCAGAGGATTGCTTGGATGCTTTCTCCCGAAGCTGTACATTTCCGAAAGCCCGCGGTCAAAAGCGATCGAGGCGTGATTATACGGCGCTTTCGTGTAGCCTTGAATGAGCTTCGTAAATAACGTGCCGGTATTCGTAAGCAGGATAAAGACCGATTGATTACCTGTCATTTACAAAATTTCCCCTTATCAAGTTTGGAAGTTTCCTTCATAATAACATATGATTCCTTTAATGGAATCCTACCCTGCGACAAGTTGGTGATAGCTATAGACCGCTCCTTATTAACATTAGTGCTAATTTTCGCTGCCCTTTCGGCCATCCATTTAATTTATGTTGTAGTGAGCAGACTCCAAAAGAACAAGGACTATACCGGCATCGGCTTTCGCATCAAAACCTGGTGGGGCATGCTCCTTATCTTTTGCCTGGCCACCTTGTTCAATCCGGTTGTCTCGCTGCTGTCGCTGATGGCGCTCACTTTCTTCGCCCTAAAGGAATATTTCTCGATGATCCGGACCCGAAAAGCCGACCGCCGGCTGTTCCTCTGGGCGTACCTGGCGATTCCTTTGCAGTTCTATTGGATTTATATTGAGTGGTACGGGATGTTTATCGTCTTCATTCCCGTGTATGTATTTCTGCTCCTGCCGCTCCCGCGGCTGATCAACAAAGGCACGCTCGGCTTTCTGCGCAGCGTCAGCTCCACCCAATGGGGACTTATGCTGATGGTGTTCGGGCTTAGCCATCTGGCCTACTTTCAATTTGCCACCCCGGAATACGGAGCCGGACTCGTCCTGTTCCTGGTCGTATTAACCCAGCTCAATGATGTCATTCATTATCTGGCCTCGATCTATTTCGGCAAACATAAGGTGGTTCCGACCGCCAACCCCAACCTGACCTGGGAAGGGTTCATCTGCGCATTTGTGGTAACAACAGGGGTATCCTATCTGATCTATCCCTACCTGACGCCGCTTAACCCGACCTTCGGACTTTTGTCCGGCATGCTGATCAGTCTCAGCGGTTACTTCGGCAGCTTAACGGTTTCCGTGCTGAAACGGGATTTGCTGATCGGAGATGATGACAAGTTCGACGCGCTCAAAAAAAGCTATTTAAGCCGGGTCGACAGCCTGACTTACACCTCGCCGGTCTTCTTCCATGTCATCCGTTATTTCTTCGATTTCATGTAGGAGAAACAGCAAGCAGCACGCCCCCGCTGACCGGAGACGTGCTGCTTTCTGCATTGTACTACCTTCTTTTACTGCTGAACTTCGCCCTCAGCTCCGGTCGGTGGACTACCTCCGCCGCCAAATCCGCCTTCAGGTCTCGTTCCGCCGCCGCCTCGGCCGCCACCCATGCCGCCGCCCATACCGCTCGTGGCAGTGGTTACTCCGGATTCATTCAACCAGGTTACGCTGCTGGAGATGTCGAAGGATACCACTTCGGTACCACCGCTATAAGCGCCGTCGTTGTACAGGCCATCCACTGCCGTACCTGTCGAGCTTCCGCCGGTGGAGAGGGTATACGACCCGCCTTCTTTAAGATCCGGCGAGCTGATGACTACTGATCTGTAGCTCTTCGATGGAGCGAACGTAGCAATCGTATTGCCGTCGCTGTCCTGCAGATGAACCAGTTGTCCAGCCTCCTGCGAATCCGTGAACGTCATGGCGATCGAGTATTGGCTGGATGCATCACTTGGAGCCTGAAGCATACCCGCACTTCCCGCTACTACCAGATATCCGCCAGTGATCTCGAAGGTTCCGTCATAATCCAAAGTGCCATTGCCATCAGCAGTTGGACCATTGGTGATCACAGTACCGCCCGTCATCACGACCGATCCGTTCGAATCCAATCCGTCCCCTGCAGCATCAACGGTTAATGTGCCTCCGCTAATCGTGAGCAGGTTGTTGCCGGAGCTGGTGAACTGGTCCTGTCTCTGTGTTCCTTCTGCAGAATTATCATCATTGCCTCCGGCAACATTCACACCGTCATCGGACGCAGTCACATCAATCTCACCGCCTGAAATGGTGATATTCGCACCTTCAATTCCTTCATAGCTCTTTGTAATATTAACCGTTCCACCCGACAGGCTTGTCAGGCTATCCGCATGAATACCGTCATCGCCTGCAGCAATCTGGAGTTCTCCATCTGTGATGGAGACATTGCTGTTGCTGTGCACCGCATCATCGGCGGAATCAATCGTGAAGCTTCCGCCGTTCACCGTAAGATCTCCTCCGGCTTTCAGCCCTTTAGCGCTCGTGGATTCGGTTTCTGTTGCAGTTGCCGTATCAGCAGATGCTGCTGTCGTGTCACTCGTTGCAGTCGTCGCAGCGGTTCCAGCGGTTGCGGCAGGTTCGGCTGCCTGATCTGCCGGTGCCTGACCCGAACCCGTACCGTCTGCAGGAGCCTGAGTACCTCTCATACCCCGGCCGCCGCCCATTCCCATGCCTCCTCCTTGGTCGCCCGTCTTCACTTCGGCGTTAGCATTGCCGCCGCCGGTCAGAAGGTTAAATGTCCCTCCATCAGCAACCAGCGTTGTCTCGGCCTGGATTCCGTCGTTGCCGGCCACAATATCAAACGTTCCGGCCGTAATGGCAATGAATCCTTTGTCAGCATCCTCATCGTTGGTCGATTTGATCCCGTCTCCCTCGGCATTGATAGTCATTGTGCCGTCTTGAATAGCGATCAGATCTTTGCCGACAATCCCGTCATCGGCTGCCTGCACTTCAATCGTGCCCGACACAATCTTCAGGTCATCCTTGCTGGTGATTCCGTCCTTGTAGCTGGCGGTAACCGACAGCTTGCCTGTTCCGTTAATCGTCAGGTCTGCCTTGCTGAAGATAGCCGCACTTGGCTCATCGGTAGTATCATCAGCCAAGATATAGGTGATGCCGTCGGTAATCTTGTTGTCCGTACCTTCCTGCAGGGTCATAATGACCTTGCCTGCTTCCTTAATGTAGACCGGTGCGCTGCTGCTGTTGTGAAGCGTAGCGCCGTTCAGCACCAGATGAACACTTCCTTTATCCTGAACATCAATAATGATCTGCCCTTCATTCAGCGTTCCGCTGACAACATAAGTACCTGCCGCTGTAATCGTTACTACTCCCCCGGAGGCTGCTGCGCCGGAACCGCTAACGGTTGCGCCCGTTTCATTCAGCGCTATCGCGGTGGAGCTGTCCGCGCTCCATGCTATAGCGGTATCTTCTTCGTCAAAGGTAACCAGATCCGCTGCCTTGACACTTGCCAGCTGTACACTGGAAGCCGTTGTGCTCTGCGCGGATGCCGTCGTTACGGCTGCTGTTGTTGCAGTGGTCGAGGCCGATTGTGTTGCGGAACTGGCTGCGCCGCAAGCTGACATTACAGCAGCGAGCAACAGCACCAGCCCTACTTTACTTCCCATGATAAATTTATTCATATCAATCAATCCCTTCATTCTTCTAGTATTCTGTGAGAGTCGGGCTCATCGTCAGTGACAGATCCAGGTTGCCGTTGCGGCAGCGGATCGCATCCAGCAGTTCCTTCTGGCTCGTGTGCTCATCAATCGTCACGGCGTAGACCAGTTCATATAAGCTGCCAAGCTCAGTGGTGCGGATCTTTTTCAGTTCATAAGCGACATTGAATTTGGCAAAAACCTCTGCGAAAGCCTCCTCGTAACCCAGGTTCTCGGGAATGGTCACTTTCAGCGTTTTTTGCATTGTTTTTCTCACACCAAAACCTGTGCGGTTCAGGATAAACATAATAATGCAGAGAATAATGGTAAATAGTGCAGCGTAACCGAATGCGCCTACGCCGCAGGCAAGGCCGGAGGCCATGGTGAACAGGACAAAGGTGATATCCTTAGGATCACCCGGCGCACTTCGGAAGCGGATGATCGAGAACGCCCCGGCCAAGCTGAAGGCTCTGGCGACATTGCTGCCGATCAGCAGGATGATGATGGCCACAATGACCGGCAGCAGCACCATCGTGAGTGTAAAGCTTTGCGAATATCCCGTCGGGCTTGTTTTCATATAGGTCAGACTAATAATCGCGCCCAGGGCGATAGCGGTCAGGATGGTTAGAATAGCGTTTGTGAACGTTAATTCTGTACTCGTCAGAGCCGCCGAAAAGAGGTTATCAAGCATACAGGACACTCTCACTTTCTGTTTTACTGTTTCTCAGCATTTTTTTATATTCATTGCCGTATTTGGAGAAGCTCGTGCGGTACATTTGGTGCTCAGAGAGCATTTTGGAGAGCCAGACCGGGATCGTTTTTTCCGCCTTCACTTCCATCAGACATTGACCCGGTTCCATCAGCGGTTCGCCGTGAGTGCCATGCTCCATCTTGAGATCGTACCGCCGGCTGCGGATATTCGTATCGAACGTGATGCGGAGATCGCGGTTATTTTTGCAGAACATCGCTTTGCGGTCATAGGACAGATACACCATAGGCTGCAGATCATATCGTGTCAGGAAGTATTTGATTTCCTCAATAACCTGCTTGTTCATATAATCCTTGTATTCCGGTTCAACTCCTGTGCGGACAAAATCATATGCCTCGTGCAGTGTCAGCGAAGTTCTTCTTTTGTTGACCAGGCCGAACACCTTTTTCTTAATCTCCAGATACACCTTCGTCTCTCCATTGGGTATCCCGTAAGCTCTTAACCTAAGCTTCTCCTTGTATTTCGGTTTAGCCAGGCTGTTGCGGATCAGCGTATGGTGCGCCGTGTCATAATACAGATTGGTGATGGAGTAATATTCATGCTGCTTGTTGTAATCGTCAGGCTCCATATATTGAAGCAATTCATTGTAAAGGTGGAGGTAGGCTTCATTGTCGAACAAATACTTGTTCTCATATCGGTTAAAAACTTCGATCGCCATGGGGTTCAGATCCTTTCTTATTCGAGTATTTCGTGTGTCCCGCTTGCTTATGAATGTATCTTAGTCCCCGAACCTTTAGTGAAGCTTAAATGGTTTTACACAGGTTTAATTTTTTTACACAGGCCTAACAAAAGGGCACATAGCGGCGCTTGCTATATATGAAGAAAGAGATTCCATTAAGGTTCGCTAAAGGTAATCTTGTTATAATGGCGTAAGCAGCAAGCACACAATTTATGCAGAGGATGTTTAACCCTATGAGAATATTAATAGTAGAAGACGAGGTGCATCTGGCGGAAGCCGTCACGCAAATCTTGAAGAAACATAATTATTCGGTAGACGCCGTGCATGACGGCAGATCGGGACTTGATTACGCATTAAGCGGGATCTATGATTTGCTGCTGCTCGACATCATGATGCCGGAGATAGATGGAATCAGTGTGCTGAGGGCCCTCCGGAATAAGGAAGTGGCTACACCTGTCATTTTTCTGACCGCCAAAGGCGAAATTACAGATATGGTAACTGGGCTCGATTATGGGGCTGATGACTACATCGCCAAACCTTTTTCATCAGAGGAATTGCTGGCCCGGATACGGGCGGTGCTGCGGCGCAAAGGCGAGGTTCTGCCGGATGATGCGCTGAAGTTCGGGGATTTGGAGCTGAATACGACCAATCTGCGGCTTACGGTGAACGGCAAGGAAATGAAGCTGAACCTCAAGGAAAGCGAGCTGCTGGAGCTGCTGATCATACGGAAACAATCCGTAACCTCCAAGGAGCAGATTATTGAGAAGCTGTGGGGATTCGATTCCGAGGCGGAGCATAACAATGTGGAGGTCTATATCTCTTTTCTGCGCAAAAAGCTCACGTTCCTGGGTTCGGCTATACGCATCAGCACAATCCGGAACGTCGGCTATGTATTAGAGGTGAATACCTGATGTTCAAAAAGCTCAGAAACCGGTTCCTGATCGTCAATCTGGTCACTATCTCCGTGATGATGCTTGCCGCCTTCGCCGCCATCTACATCATTTCCTACCTGGATGTGCAGGCTAAGAATGAAATGGAGCTGCACCGGAGTGTAGAGTTGTACCAGAAACGGAAGGGCAACAATTCTGACGGGCCGCGGGATAACGGCACTGTCACCGGAATGCCGCTGCCGGATGGCGGGGGCATGGGCAGCATGGGCGGCGGAAATCCCCCGCCGGAACGTTCCGTGTCCTTCATGATTGAAACGGATGATCAGTGGAACCAAACAGGGACGCCAAAATCACAATTCACCATGGAAGACGAGTTCTATCAGCAGGCGCTGCAGGAAGCGGTATCCACAGGCAAAAATACCGGGCGCTTCACCCTCGACGGCAGCGACTGGACCTTTGAGATTCAGCCAACCACTGACGGGCATATGCTGGTCTTCCTCGACATCACCGCCCGGCAGGAGATTCTGACCAATCTCAACTATACTTTTACTATCGTAGGCGTGGTCATGCTGATTATTCTCTATTTCACCAGCCGGTATTTTGCCAACCGCTCAATCCAGCCGGTCAAAGAAGCCTTTGATAAGCAGAAACAGTTCATCGCCGATGCCTCCCATGAGCTGAAGACACCGCTCGCCATCATTAGTACCAATACCGATGTGCTGCTCTCCAATGGGGAGGACACGATTGACCAGCAGTCGAAGTGGCTGCACTATATCAAGTCGGAAACAGAGCGGATGGCCAAGCTGACGAATGACTTGCTCTATTTAACGGAAATAGATGATTCGCGGACGGGCATGATCCATACCCCCTTTGATATCAGCGAAGCGGTCGAGAATATCATTCTGACGATGGAAGCTGTAATCTTCGAGAAGAACGTTGCTCTGGAGTATGATATTGAGCCTCATCTGACCGTTCAGGGCAACAGTGAGCAGATCAAGCAAGTGGTCATGATTCTGCTGGACAACGCTGTGAAATATACCGGCCCGAAAGGTGAGGTGAGCCTATCCTTGCGCAAACAGCATAATGATGTGGTGCTGGCCGTTACCAATACCGGCGAGGGCATCGCCCCGGAGCATCTCCCGCGGATCTTCGACCGGTTCTACCGCACCGATGCTTCCCGGGCACGCAAGCAAGGCGGGTACGGGCTTGGTCTTGCGATCGCGAAGTCGATCGTGGATCAGCACAAAGGGAAAATCTACGCCAAAAGTGTTGTCGGGGAGTCGGCTACGTTCTATGTGCAGCTGCCCTGAAAGACACACAAGGAGTGTAAACAAATGATATAATACCAGCATTAAATGTTTTGAGCTGGAGGAATCACATTGTTTCGAATCATGCTTGTGGAAGACGACGAGAAGATCAGAAGAATTGTAGCCGACACACTTCGCAAATGGAAATATGAGGTCATCGAGATATCATCCTTTGAACAGGTATTGGACGAGTTCACAGCAGGTCAGCCTCACCTGGTGCTGCTCGACGTAAACCTGCCGGTGTACGACGGGTTTTACTGGTGCCAGCAAATACGTTCTGTCTCCAAGGTGCCGATTATTTTCCTGTCCTCACGCAATCAGAATATGGATGTCATCATGGCCATTAATATGGGGGCGGATGACTTTGTGCAGAAGCCGTTCGACCTTGGCGTGCTTGTGGCGAAGGTGAGTGCGCTATTGCGACGCAATTACACCTACCAGGATGAGAGCCTGCAGATGGCTCACCGTCAGCTTATTTTTCATCTGTCCAACTCCTCCATCGAGTACGGGGGACAGACCGCAGAGCTGTCGCGGAATGAATTCATTATTCTGCAGACCATGATGAGAAATATCGGCAAAATCGTATCCCGGGACAGCTTGATGCAGGTGCTTTGGAGCGATGAGCAATTCATTGACGACAATACGCTAACCGTTAACGTAAATCGCCTGCGCCGCAAAATCGCGTTGCTGGGGCTGGAGGATTTCATCGTCACCCGCAAGGGAATGGGGTATATCATCGAATGAGCTTCTGGCGATTCCTGAAATATGAGAGACCGTATATTTTCCTGTACGGCGCCGCATTTCTTCTGACGGTTACCGTGTTTGCTGCCGATCCGCAAATTCCCTGGCGCTGGAAAACCTTCTTCTATGCGCTCGCGCTGGTCCTTTTATGCCTTGCTGTTTTTTTGCTTCACCGTTATATGAAGAATGTGCAGACCCTCCGCCGGATAGCCGATGAAGATACGGAGCCGCTGTCACTGGAGGCCGAGGTTTGCCGGGAAGCTATGGAACAGCTGCAAATTCAGCATATCCGCGCCATGAACGAAGTGCAGATGCAGCAGAAGGAGCATTATGATTTTATCGTTACCTGGTTTCACGAGGTGAAGACGCCCATCGCCGTGCTCCGGTTGATGCAGCAGACGGAGATCGATCACAACAGTCTGGAAGAAGAGTTATCACGGATTGAGCACTACGTCGACCAGGCGTTATATTATTCCAGGCTCGACACCTTCAACCAGGACTATGAAATCGTGAACTGCAATTTGGAGCTGCTAATCAAGGAAGCTGTCAAAGCCCACTCCAAGACGTTCATCTTCAAAAAAATCAAAATCCGGCTCGATGTACAATCCACGATGGTGCAAAGCGACTCCAAATGGCTGTCCTTCATTATCAACCAGCTGATCACGAACAGCCTGAAATATACCAGGGATCAAGGAGAAATATCCTTCGCTACCCGGGTTACCCAGCATGAGAAACTGCTTATTGTACGTGATAATGGCATCGGGATTGACCGCAAGGATCTGCCGCGGGTGTTCAACCGCGGATTCACTGGCACCAATGGACGCGCGTATACGAAATCAACAGGAATGGGGTTGTATTTGGCCCAGGAGCTATCCAAAAAACTGGGGCACTACATTTCCTGCGAATCCGAGGCAGGAAGCTTCACCGAATTCACCATCCACTTCCCGAAGAACCATGATCCTTATTTGAAAATACTGCAATAAGTGATCTCTACTATAAGTATATTTTCTGGCATAGAAGACAGCTTGTCTTGGAGTGAACAAATGAGGGTTGGAGCTAACAACGTCAGCATTTGTTGTACAATGTGCAGGATTTTTTTAATTTGGTGCTTGAATCATAACAAACTCAAGTGGAAACAGTGAACTTAAATCCCCCCTTCCCGTTTCCCAGCAAGCGATAGTTGGAAATAGGATATCTGCTCTCACTGATTCCACTTTTTCGGGTGAATGCCACTTCATTTTTCTGCAACTTCCACGCCCGATCCCGCTTTTTATCTTTTGATTCCGCAGTCTCTCCAAGCAGCGCCCGCGGGTTCAGAACACTTTTTGTTTTTTGTATTTGTTTTAACCAAAAATCTGGTGGAGCATAGCCGATGATTGAATAATCAAGTTCATAACCTTGAGGAATTGCTAATTGAATAAGCAACAACTTACTTAAACAACGCCGAGCAGCGATCCTCCAATAACCAAAGAATCGCTGCTGTCTCATTCTAAAAAAAACAACTTGAATAGAGGAGTTACACGTCAGACCGGTTATCCATGAATTTTGCCGGCGGTTCTTCCCTTCCGATTTAAACCTATGCTGCGTACGAACAACAACATTTTGACCGCACCGATGCATAGCGACAGAATACTCAGTACAAAGGCCAAATGTCCAATCCCCGGCAGAAACGAAAAGGCGACACTCCAAGTTGCAGCAGATCGGATCAGGACATATAAGACGGCAGCAGGCACCGCCAGATTAAAAATAAGCAGGCACAAGATGAAAAGAGTGATGCGTAGCGGGCTGAGCCGGAATCTTTTATTCCACCGGAATAGGTTGTATACCGACAAGCCCAGTAAAATAATGGCCGCCACGCCGGCAAGGTCAATGATCATGTTGGTTCTGATGACGCCGTCCGCTCCCTCCAGCGAAGGTTCCTTATGATGCAGAATGTCGCGGATACCCGATACAATCATGCCAAACTTTGAACCACGCACAAAATAATCATGGGCATTGATCAACACCACAATTCCTGTGTCTCCATCCAACAGCATATCGGAAGCGAAATTTTGGACAGCCCCGTTATGCCAGACAGCGCCATCGGATATCTGCCACCCCATTCCATAGTACCCGCCCGAAGGGTCAGGGACGGCGGGCTTATGCATTTGGGCGATGCTGTCAGCGCTTGCTACTACGCTACCCTCGAAGCGGCCTTTATTGATTTGCGCGATTAAGTAATTGGACATATCCTCAGCGGTGGAGATCAGAAAGCCGGAAGCAAGCATGGACGGATTATACGGCAGTTCTGTCGGCATCATAAAACCAAACACAGACTGATGTCCTGATGCCATCCCCTTTTTCTTCGCCTCCGTCTTAGAGGTGAAGCTGTTCTTCATCTCCAGCGGGTCATAAACATGTTTCTGAATATAGTCGGCATAGGACATGCCAGTGACAGCCTTAATAATTCCGCCTAATATGTCGTAGTTAAAGTTGGAGTATTGAAATTTGGAGCCAACGGGTTCGGTCAGCGATATGTTTTTGAGGTCTTCAATGAGCCGGTCGATCGTCGGAGTATTATTGGCAAACGCACGCCGCCCATCATGAGTAGAGAGACCGCTCGTCTGATTCAGCAGTTGTCTGACCGTGATTTGGCCGGAGGCTTCCTTGTCGGCCAGCTCAAATTGCGGCAAATACCGCCGCACCGGATCATCCAGTTCAATTTTCCCTTGTTGGACCAGTTGCATGATGGCCAGAGCAGTAAAGGATTTCGAGATCGATCCCAGAATAAAAGGCGTCTGCGGAGTTACCGGACGCTGGTCGGAACCCGCTACTCCGTATCCTTGCATGTAGACAGGCTGATCTCCTTTGACGATGCCGACAGCCACCCCGGGAATGTCCAGTCTGTCCATCATTGATTTTACAAACGCATCGATCTTCGCAGTATCCGGGGCAGTAAGTGCCGGATCTGCATACGCTGTATCCGATGGCCGAACTGTCATCATCACAGTTCCTCCAACCAGGACCAGTATGAACATTATAACTTGAAATTTTATGAATACGTTCTGTTTCATAATTGCTATACCTCTTCCTTCTCCAAATTTCAAATTCAATCTAAGTCCGTAAGCGATTGCCCTGGAGGAGTTACGGGTTTTCGTTGACAGTTTTATAATAGACATTCGTGGAAGAAGCGTAGAACAGTACGTAAATAAGGAAATATACGCCCATAATGCCCCACACGATTGCCGTATGTCCAGTAAAGGCCTGTACGGAATCCAGGATGTAATATTTGATAATAAACCAGCTATGCAGCACTCCGAGCGCGAGCGGCGGCAAAAAGACAAACAGCAGTTGCTTGCGGATCACGCTTTTCATTTGCCGGTCATCCACGCCCATTTTTCGCAGAATCGTATATTGCAGCCGCTCGTCCGTGGCTTCGCGCAATTGCTTGAAATAAATCACACTGGCAAGCGCGAAGATCGCAATCAGGGCCAAAAAGCCACTGGCGAACAGCATGAGCGATGAGCCTTCAATTTGCTTGGAGTACACGTCTGCGAACGCGGAGTAATAAGCGCCTGGCGTCTCCGTGACGATCGCATGCACCTGCTTCGACAGTTCTTCAGCCCGGTCAGCAGCAGCAATATCGTAGATTTCAAAAGACTTCTTATCCGCATGCTCCCGCAGGTTCTGATAGGCCTCGTCAGAAATCACGAGCACCGCAGGTATGATCAGCATGGATTTCACCGGATCTGACGACCAGCCAAGATAGGCATAGTCCTTCTTCTCTATAATCCGAAAGGTCGTTTCCACATTCGTCTTCACCGTAAATTCCGGCTCCTTGTTTGCGGCATAGAATTGCGAGAAGTCCGACCCACGGGCAAGGGTTACCGCTTCATCGCCTTGCAGATCTAGGATCTGCTTGGGGTCCCGTTTCTTCATCAGCCCGTTATAGGTTTGCTCGGATACAAGCAGCAGGGATGGAGTATAGTACTCGGGCTTCTCAAAGGCTGAACCCATGTCCGATACCGGATCAGCCACTATGGCCTCTTGCGTCAGGTGGTACCGGACCTCGTGGCCGGAGCTTCGAATCAGGCTGTCGATCTGGTTGTTTTTTTCAGAGGCCAGCGATTCAAACGCTATATCATTAGGCAGGTTTATCCCCGCAGCTTCGAACTGCACCTTATAGTTAATGGTCATGAAGCTCAACATCAGCATAATCGCCGCACTGAACAAGGAAATAAAGGTTAAGTTCAGCGTATTGCCTCTAATCTGAAAGCGCAGGGAAGAGGTCCATAGCATCGTGTTGCCTTCGTAATATTTTCTGCGGCGGCTTACCGCCTGTAGCAGCCAGCCGGCAAATTGACGAAAGAACAGGAAGGTGCCCGCGATAATGCCAATGGCCACGGCAATCATACTTACGGTCGCGTAGTCCTGCCAGAACACCGAACCTTTCCCGCTACTGATCAGAGCAAAGGCCATGCCCAGCAGAAGTACAGAAATCATAGCCATTGCAGTGGAAATGCGCACGGGCTTCTCCATCTTTTTCACTGCATGGAACAATTCCGTAAGCTGCACCCGGCTCAGCATCATGTGGCTCTGAATGCTAATAATTACAGCAAGCAATAAGAAAACACCGGCAGTAGAGGCAATCGACTGGATGGGGAATGTCAGTGAGATCACTTGATCGTAATGCATTAAATTCATCAGCAGCATCCCAAACAGCTTGGACAGCAAGCCGCCGGCCAATATCCCTGTGACCAGTGAGATCGCGCTCATGAACAGTGTTTCATAAAATACCATCCGTGTGATTTGCCGTTCGTTCAGGCCGTATAGCAGATACATGCCGAACTCTTTTTTGCGCTGCTTCATGAAGAAGGAATTGGCATAAAGAATAAAAAATATGATAAATAAAAACACAACGAGCGAAGCGATGCCCACACCCGTCTGGAAGTTGGCCCGGTTCTGCAGCGCATCCATAATATCTTCGTTGTACATCAGGGATGAGAAGGTGAATTGAATAATAACGCCGGTAATCATTGAGAACAGATAGATTGTATATAGACGGAAGTTGCATTTAACGTTTCGGACAGTAAGATCGAGCAGGCTCATCGCAGCTTGCCCCCCATCAAGCTTTGGGTCTCCAGAATCCGGTCATAGAATGCTTTTTGCGTCTGTTCACCTGTGTAGAGCTCGTTGACAATTCCCCCGTCTCGCAGAAAAATCACCCTTTTACAGTAGCTGGCCGCATAGGGATCATGAGTCACCATCATAATCGTTGTGCCGAACGTCTCATTCAGCCCCACGAGCTGCTCCAGCAGTTGTGTTGCGGACCGTGAATCCAGCGCTCCCGTTGGCTCATCTGCAAAAACAATGGACGGTTTAGTAATGATGGCCCGCGCTGAAGCTACCCGCTGCTTCTGTCCGCCTGATATCTCGCTCGGATATTTATGAAGGACTCCTTCAATATTAAGCGCCTGCACAATCGGCTGCAGCAGCCGTTCCATCTCTTCCACTTTCACTTTGCGCAAAGAGAGCGGCAGCAGAATATTTTCTTTGGCCGTCAATGTATCCAGAAGATTATAATCCTGAAAAATAAATCCCATGCGCTCCTGCCGGAATTGCCTCAGCGACTTTTTCTTGAGATTCAGCAGGGATTGCCCTTCCAGCCACACTTCGCCACCCGTGAACCGGTCAATCGTAGACAATACATTCATCAGCGTCGATTTCCCTGAGCCTGAAGGCCCCATGATCGCTGTAAGCTCTCCGGACTCAATGATCAAATCAATATTCTTAAGTACTGCTGCCGTTCCATAATTTTTCGATAGATTTTTGGTCTGAATGACAGTTTGTATTTCATTCTCCTCCCTTTCCTGTTTTTTATCTTAGCCGTGATGTGGACTTGCAACCATAGAAGCAGAATGAATCTGAGTGACATTTTTGTCACTCACAGACCGGATATGATTAAATGTCATTAACCATGCGGTAGGCGCGGGTATTTATTAAGAAGATTTCTCCTGCCTGTGATAAGGCAGAATGATGCATACAATCATCCATTTTCGATCAACCTACTGGTTAGCGTTCCTATGGGGCGCGTTAATAACAGGAGGCGATCAACCTATGGCAAAACCGGATAACCGTGCAGACAACGTAGAGCATTTACAGCAGAGCATTCAGAATACAGAGCAGAACCTTGAAGAAGCCGAAGGCTACTTAAACGAGTTTGCTTCGGAAATCAGCAGTGAAGAACGGAACCAGATTGAAGAAAAGAATGAACGGCGCAAGGAAAGCATCCGGGGCTTCCGCGCGGAAGTTAAGGACGAGGCAGCTCATTCCCAGGAGTAGTTGACCGCAAACGGCGGCCCACCCGATTTACCCGGGCTGGACCGCCGTTTGTACGTCGATATTTTACTATTTGCGGGGGTTATAGGCCACTGCGTCTATCTGCACCTTGAGTCCATCCGGACCACCCACATGGGCAAACTCGGTGGAAATGGTTTTTCTGGCCGGATATTTACCTTTGAACCTGCGTTTGAACACCTCTTCCATGACCGGAATATCCCATACATCCCTAAGCAGGATATCCACCTTTACGACAGCATCCAGCTGCAAATTCACCTGCTGCAATCTCTGGCTCATATCATTCAGCGCCCCTTCAACCTGCTCCGCTGGCGATCCGCCCACATTGCCGACACAGAAGCTGAGAAAGATAAAATCCCCCGCCACAACAATGCCCGAATAGGCATACTCTTCATTTACATCAAGTCTAACGATTTCGCTCATCTAATTGTCATCTCCCTATACAAGATACACCGATTATATAGGGTGATATCGGACAACAGTTTGTCGCAGATCTCAACTATATAGTTTGAACTTAAGACCTTTCTGGTTTGGGGTATTGTCGTAACTGCGGAGAATGTTTGGACTTCCGGCCGCTGTTGTCTGCAGATTTCTTGATTTTATTCCGCTGTTTGCGGTTGAAATCCACGACAAAGGCGGACGCTATCGCTCCTCCAGTTTCAAACCTCCCCTCCGTCACTTCCACCCTTTTTTTTATTTTCCAAGTTCATTCTGTATAGCAAAGAAATATTTACTCAGAGGCTGATCTAGGGCGTCTCGCCACTAGGTAGTTTTTTCGGTGGAGGCTTACGTCTCGGTGTTATAAAGACTTCGCTCTTTTTCCGAAGGCGTGTGTGCGTCCGGAAAGTGTATTCCTGGCTCTGAGCACGAACGGACCGAGTTGCACTTATTTGGGGATTTTAGCCCGTTACAGTACAACACCGGACTCCAGCGCAGTTATTTCTCCCTGCTGGCCGTTTTTAGATAGAATGCAGAGCAGATAAGGTCACCTGGGTCCGCATAAGAGAATAAACAGGTGTTTTACTCTCTATAGCGCCTCCTGAATCCGTTACGAGTAAACAAACCCGCTGCGGGCTTTTAGGGACCCTACTTTCAATACTAAATTCCTGCTTCCCCAGAGCTCTTCCAGTTTGAAAACATGCTCTAGAGCAGAATCCGGTTTTCCAAAATATTTTTCAGGCTGATATGCGACTTGGAGGGTCCGAGCTTCATCAGGGAGTCCTGGAATTCCGCCACTTCGCCGATGGATGCCGTCTGCACTTTGATAAGGTAGTTGTATTCTCCGCTGATGCGGAACAAGTCCGTCACCTCCCAGGCTTGTTCGCAGAAATCAACGAGTTCCTGGCAATATTCTGTTTTGAGCAGGATGAACGTAGTCGTGCCCCGGTTCAGCTTATTTAAATTTAATGCCGCAGTATACCCGGAAATGATGTTCCGCTCTTCCAGCTTGATGATCCTCTCCTTTACGGAGGGTTGGGACATGGAAATTTCTTTACTGATCTGGGACACGGGCATCCGCGCGTTGCGCTGCAGCAACTGCATAATCTGTTTATCAGTTTCATCCATTGGATACTCCATTTAGGCACCTCCTGAGCAAGTTTTAACAAAATAACGCTTTCCAGCTGAAAAACCTTATAATAAATAATCATTTTACTATAAAACCCTTATTATTCGTATGTAATTCAATGTTTCTTTTCCCTATAATTAATTGCATCTTAGTTAGGGGGAGATTAGACGTGAGTATTAAAGGCCTTGCCCATGTGGCAATCCAAGCGAAGGATTATCAGGCAACACTTGCTTTTTATACAGAAGTGTTAGAGTTCAAGGTGGCGCATCATTGGAGTCTGCCTGCTTTCAAGATCAACGAGGCTTGCATGCTGATCTCACCGGATCAAAGAACCTGCATTGAGCTTTTTGACGATGAAGCGGTGATTGCGGCTCAAGGGAAAAAAGCGAAGCGCGAAGAGGATGTTGCTCACGGGGCGCTGCTGCATCTGGCCTTCTATGTCGACAATGCCCGGGAAACATATCAAAAAGCCCTTGCTCATGGAGCAAAGGCCTGTATAGAGCCCGACCAATTGTCGCTCGGTGAACCGCCGCTCATTGTACGAAACGCGCTCGTTCACAGCCCAAACGGGGAGATCATCGAATTCATTGAAGAGGTGGATTGGACTCGTTCCGCTGAGGGATGATCTCCTTACATAAAATCATTGAAATTGATCAGCTTCAGCCGCCGGGCCTCCACTACCGCCTCGGCGCGGGAACGGACGCCCAGCTTCTCAAAGATACGCGTCAGGTTATATTCTACCGTCCGCTGGCTCATCAGCATCTTGGAAGCGATATCCTTGTTGCTGTTCCCGTTGGACACTTCCTGCAGTATCTCCTGCTCCCGTTCATTGATAGATACTTCCTCCAGCATTTTCTCTTCCTTGGACTCATTGAGACGGATATCCCTGCGCCGCAGCTGCCGCAGCAGGGAGACCGGGATGATTGCTTCATCCCGGAGAACGCAGCGGATCGCGTTAAGGAGCTGCTCGCGGGTAACCGTCTTGCTCACGAAGCCGGATACGCCGGAGTCAATCAGCAAGTTGAAGTTGGGGCTGATCTCATACCCTGTATAGATTAACACCCGGCTCTCGGGCTGGACGCTCATCATCCGCTTGGTCAGCTCAAGACCGCTGATCACCGGCATATTCAGATCAAACAGCATGACATCGAAGCTCTCCGACTTAACCAGCTCCAGTGCCTCCATCGCTGAGAGAATCACCGTGACTTTCATGTCCGGGTCCTGCTCAATCATATTTTTGGTTCCTTCACCCACGGAAGGATGGTCATCAACCAGCAAGATTTTTATCATCTAAATCGTCCCCACCCTCTCTTGTCATACTTGCTGACTCCAGCGGCAGCGTGATGCAGACCTCAAGTCCTTCACCGACTACCGATTGGAAGAAGATTTCGCCCTCCAGACTGCGCACTCTCTCCTTAATGCCTGACAGACCCATGTGCTGGTAGGAATCATTCAATTCACCCAATTCCATCCCAACCCCGTTATCTTTATACATCAGCCGGATCGACTCCCGTTGCTCAAGTCCAATCTCAACCACTGTAGCTTTGGCATGCTTATTGGCGTTGCGCAGCAGTTCCTGAACGATGCGGAACAGCGCCAATGTCTGTTCATCACTTAATTCTGTGATATGATCCGTCACCTGGAAATTGATCACATAATTTGAACGGATCTGAGCCTGCTCGAACAATTGCCCAAGCGCTTCGACAATGCCCATTTCCTTAAGCAGCGGCGGTCTCATCTCATTGCAGGTCTCGCGAATCTGGTGGATAACATCCAGCAGGCCTTCCCGTACAGTCTCAAGCTCGTGATAGATATCCTCCGGCATCTGATGGTCGAGCATGACCGTTTCCAGCTTGCGGTACCAGATCAGCTGATCCTGCAGCGCCGAATCATGCAGGTCGGCAGCCAGCCGGCGCCGTTCCGTCTCCGAAAGATTAAAGATCAGACGCATCACCCACGGTGAAGCTCCCTTTTGCTTCTGAAATTCCAGTTCAAGATCTTCAATCAAATTTTCGATCAGATATAGATTCTCGTACACGATAGCACTGTAATTAGCCAAGGTTTTCAGCCAGCTCAATTCATCCAGATTATATTTGGTGCGGTTCTCCTTATCCGCCAGCCAGAGGACGTGAAAGGTAGAGCCTTTCTGCCCCATAACAACACATAATCCTGAAGGAACGGCCACAGTCTCTCCAACGGCCAGTTTATGAGCAGCATCCCGCAGGGCAGAAATTACGGAGATAGGCACCTCACCGGAATCTGGCTTCGAGCTTCCCCGGGGACCCGATTCTCGGTTCACCTCCAGAAAGGCCACTTTCTTGACCAGTAATATGGAGAGGACCTCCTGTACCAGCAACCGCTCCAGGTCGGCCCGCTTCATCACCCGTGAAATTCGGGTAGAGAACCGGTCCAGGCTTCCCTGGAAGCTGTACAGGTTCTTGTTAAAACTTGGTCTGAACCGAAAATCGGCATACTCCTTGCTGAATAACAGAATCGTAACAATAAAATACACCATCAGAAATAACTGTACCCATCGAACCCACGTATAATTGTGCTGCTGGGTAATCAGAATCCCGAAGGTGGTAATTAGCGAAGTTGGGATAAACGCAATAATAATATGGTAAAGAAAACGGCTCAGAACAAAATCAATATCAAACAGCTGTCTTGTAGTGAACATATAAAGGTACACTACGGGAATTGCCAATAGAAAAATCGAGGCCACCTGTGGAGTAAGCAGGGTTATACCAAATAATCTCGGCACGCCAAATAACAGGATAAACGGCATAAATCCAAGCAAATGACCCAGCAAGGTCAGCTTAAATAAATTTCGCAGTGAATCCCGGCGGTGTACCACAAATTTCTGAATCAATTTATAAATAGTGTAGAGATTTGTAAAGATAAAAAAAGGTAACGAAGGCCGTGCTACTAAGAAGAAAAGCAAGTTATATCCCGTTAATATTGTGATGATCTGCACAATGATAATCGCACCTGTAATACAATAAAAGCCAACAAATACGCTTTTGGGAACGAAAGGCTCTTGATACTGTTTTAAATACCGGTTGAGAAATTGCAGGAAAAATACCGGGACCAACGAGAAGGAGGCAGTAAAGATTATGTTGCCCAAGCTGTCAGTTCTCCCCGAAGAAGCAGCGCTGAAATAGGCAAAACCCGTCGATAAGAAAAACAGGATCAGATATATAGCTGCCTTGTCTTCTTTCTTGCGCTTGTAAACAAACAGTGAGAATCCGGCGAATAACAGCAAGGAGCATAACGGCAAAATAAATTCCAGCAGCAGATTCTCAGATCCAATTCCTTTCGCTACAACAAGCGTGATTCTCTCCTGAACGCCATCAGGCTGATTCCGGTTCAGAGTGATGGTGGAAGCCCCTTCTATTACATCAAATCGCTTAACCGAATGAAATGAAGAGGCGGAGCTTCCATCTATCTCTTCTATAATATCGCCTGGAAGAATCTTTCCATATCCCCAGTAACCAGCAGTTGTATCTGCTACCACGTAACGTCCCTGGCCATCCTTTTCGATATCGGTCCCAATCATTCTCTGCTGCAATATGCTCTGAGATAGATAGACGGCAAGGATAATGACAATGACTGAGAAAGCGGCAACGTTCATTCTTCTCGACAATCCGGTTTCCTCCAAATAAGGCTAGATTAGCTCCAATAAAATGCCATGCGTGGTTCAGCTTTGCCTTCTTTGCTGCTCAGCACGTCAATAAATGCTCTATGTTCAGTTTCACTCATTCCCGCCAATTGAAGTTGTCCAGTCTGTACACGGGCCCAAGCACTTGGATCTGCCATCAACTTTTGAACCATTTCCTTCAACATTTAACATTCCCCCAATCGGTTTATAAGAGATCTTCCTCTTGAATTCAATATATCAGGTGTTGTCCCAACTGGAAACGACAACCATACTAGTACTTTCCGCAAATGTAATTGCGGGGTGATTGCGGGCTTTTGCGGTGGTTTGTGGCGGTTTGTAGCGGGCTTTACGGGACCCTCTGGCTCAGTCTGCCATCGCAAGCATCTGTTCCTGCCAGACGGGGGCAAGCCCAAGCTTGCCTACTAAATCCAGATAATTATAATAGTGAGTTCTCATTCGGATAGAAGAGTACAGGAACGTTCCCGATTGCTCGATAATACGCTCAATCTCTTCTTTGCGGTGGGCCACCTCCTCCAATTCCAGGCGTGCCTCAAAATAATCGGTGATCCAGCCCTCTCCCTCCGGGATGGACTGAAGCAGATACAGTGTCGGCAGTGTCTTTTTGCGGTTCCAGAAATCATTTTTGTTGTCCCAGTTCAGCAGGTCACGGATATCATTTTTCATTTGAGCTGCTATTCCGAGCTCCTCCGCATACTTTCTTACCTCTTCATGGATTTCGCCGGTTGCCAGCAGTGTTCCAATCATACAGGCGGCCACAAGCAGACCGGCAGATTTCTGCCTTACCATCTCTATGTATTCCTCTTCGCTCTCAATATCGTTCAGCAGATCTGTTGTTTGGCCATTAATGGCAGAGAGCACCTGCTCATTCATCAGCCGCGCGGCACCGCTTGCCCGCTCCTCCGGGAAATCGCTGGTCAATAGCATCTGCTGGGAAAGCGTCAACAGCCCAAGGGCAATATTCAGGGCGATTTCCGGACTCATCCGGCTCCATACCGTTTCTTTGTTATCCTTGTCCTGCAGATCATCAATGATATCCAGGCTCAGGATCATCAGCTCTACAGCGGCGGCGGCCCGGTAAATCGCCTTACCGCTTCCGTCAAACGCCCGGTAATGAAGCACTGTCATTCTGCTGAACAGCAGTGATTCCCGCAGTTTCTCTTCCACACAGGCTGTTCCTTGCTCCAATAAATGCGGCACGGTAAAAAACGACCGCAATCCCGCTCTGATTTCCAGCTCTATCATTTCTGCACAGCCATCCATCCTCAGAAGCCCCCAATCAATTTCGGTCTCCTAAACGCATCACGGGGTACGCCAAAGTTGCCGCGCGTCAAGCAGATTCCTCTAATAGAAGGGTATTCTATATTCTCTTAGTATTTCCTTCTTCTGAGTGGTATAACATGGGGTATTCTTGTCAACATCGCTCTAATTCCGCTGTCGAACAATAAGACCCAGCCATTATCGGCAAGCCCGTAAACCGGATTACCGGTTCAGGAATATACCTCAAAGCTTCAGTGATAGTCAGTGATCGAACGTTCAAAAATCAATTCCAAAAAGGCGGCAGTTCCAAAGCCATAGGTGTTCGGAGCAAAAATTTGAAACAGCCTCCACCCCTCACGGGCATGCTCATGAATAAGTTCGTGATAATCCTCCTCAGGCTTGCTTTGCAGGATTCCCTTTAAATCGACTTTGACAAATTTGTATTGGTACATCTATTGCACCTCCTCTAGAATCATACAGGAAAGCACCACTTCAGAATGCCCGTCTATTTCCAGCAGCTCCTGAACGGCCCGGTCATAAAAAGTGGCGACAGGCTGGAATTTCCATCCGAATTTATGGGTGCACTGTGATAAACGCTCCGTTAACCGCCCGCCTTCCAGCAAGCTGAGCCGGTACCCCCGTTCTCCGAACAACTTCATGGAGCTTTGGATTTTGGCCGTTACAAATACGGCTGCCTCCGCCGTTCCCTGGATCAGATCGGAATGGAACATCCGGTTCCAAATGCCGGGGTCTGTCTCCTTCACTCGCTGAACCACCATTTCTGCCGGATTGCAGTAGAACAGTTCATGCCTGCCGGATACCGGGCTTCTCGAAAAGATATACAGCTCCGGACCGTCCAGCTTGGCCCCGCCCAGCTCTCTTAAGGGTTCATAATCCAGAAACGGTCTGGACTGGACCTGAAGCTCCTGCAGATGGACAAGCAATTTCATCATGAACGGATGCTCTGCCAGCTCGCTCTTCTGCAGTCCGAAGGAAGGGGAAGAGAAATAACATTTTGCGGGCTTCACCTCAACATTCCTCTGGGCAAACAGTTGATTCAGCATTTTCATCCGCGAGCGGGTCAGCACCTCAAGCTGCGGATTCACATTGGAATTGGAATGATACTTCAGCGCCAGCCGCTCTTCCTCAAGTTCATGCTCCGACCGCCAATCCATAGATTTAACCTGCATTCTTAACACATCCTCGTAATAGATTTGGTCCTGGAATCTGATTGAAAAGGATGGGGGAGAGATCAGGCGCTGAGAGCGTCCAGGATAACCACAGGTTAAACTACAGTCCAACCGCCATCGACCACCAGATTATGCCCGGTGATCATGCTTGCGGAATCTGTGGCGAGAAACAGTACCGAATTCGCAATATCCTCCGGTACCGCAAACTTGCGGAGCGGAATACGCGGCAGGTTCGTACGCCGGAACTGAGGATCATCCATCACCTGCTCATTGGCATCGGTAATGACAAAGGTTGGGGACACCGCATTGACTCTAATCCCGTGTTTCGCCCATTCAGCAGCCAGGGACCGTGTTAGATGAATCAGTCCTGCCTTGCTAACGCTGTAGGGCGCATGGTTCTCACTGCCTACTACACCGTCATGGGAAGCAATCATGATGATGGAGCCCCGCTTATGGCGGACCATCGTCTTCGCGACTTCTCTGGTCAGGAAGAACGTGCCCTTGAGATTAATATCTACGACGAAATCCCATTGCTCCTCGCTCAGACTCAGCGCAGGCGACGGCAGATTCACGCCTGCATTGTTGATCAGAATATCGATGCTCTCCACCTGTTCTTCGATAGAACGCACACAGCGCTCGATGTCCTCCACGCTGCGCAGGTCAAGGGGCTTGCACAGTACCTCAACACCGTATAAGCGCTGAAGCCGTTCAGCCTCATTCTCGGCATTCTCCAGAAATTCGGGCAGCTCCGTAAGCACTATAGAAGCGCCGGACTCTGCAAAATGCTCAGCAATTTCCGCCCCTATCCCGCTTCCGGCACCGGTCACCATTACCCATTGCCCAAGCAGCTTCTTGCCTTCAACGGCACGGATCGGGCGCTCTTTCCACTGTGCCTTGCCCGGTTTCAGCTTCTCCGGTTTCATTGCATTTCCCATCATCTCATCCCCCCCTCTATAAGGCCTTTATAGCTTTGTAGAGCAGTTTAGGATTCAGCTTCTGTCCATACAGGAGGACACCCACCTGATAAATCTTCGCCGACAGCCAGCAAGCAGCCAGGGTAGATACGAACAGAATCAGCGTCGGAATTACAATCTCCAAGGCTGTCAGATCTGAGGCGCCAATTCTTGCGAACATAACGAACGGGGTAAAGAAAGGAATGTATGAGCCTACCACTGCCAGTGTGCCGTCAGGGTTCAGCATAGCTAACATAGCAACAATGAGTCCTGCCATAAGCAAAATCGAGATAGGCAGCGTCACCTGGTTGATTTCCTCGCTGCGGCTAACCATCGATCCAGTTGCCGCGAACAAGGCAGCAAAGAAGAAATAACCGAGAATGAAAAAGAGAGTTAACAGCATAATTGTGGTTCCGCCCAGAATGGAGAAATCCACCGGCATGCCGAACAGCTCCAGCACCCCGCCCGTACCCGACACCGTCAGGATGAGGTAAACCGCGCCAACAATAATGGCAAATTGCAGAATGCCCGCCAGGCCGACGCCAAACACCTTGCCGAAAAGAAGCTGTACCGGCTTAACCTTCGTAATCAGGATCTCCTTGACCCGGGAGCCTTTCTCTACGGATACAGATACTGCTACATTGCTTCCGAACATGTAGATTAGAAGATACAGCATGAAAGTCACCATATAGACCGGCCAATACGTGGAAGTTAAGGATTTGCTTCCGGCTTCCATCTCCTGTATTTGCATTTGAACTGCTGAGGTCAGCTGCTTCTGCTGCTCCTGTCCCAGGCCCAGTTGGTGAATTTGAAATATCGTATACTGATTCTGAACGTAGCTATTCAGTTCACGGATATAAGGAGCATCATCCGCCTTGTTTACGGTTAAGGAAAGAACCGGCTGGCTGCCTTGATTCTCAATCTGAACAATCCCAAGAAGTGCTTCCTTCTCTGCCAGACGCTTCAGCTCACTAGCCCTTTCATTCTCGGTAATCATCCGCCAGTCATAGGAAGCTGATACGTTCTCCTTGAAATTGTCTGCGTTCGGAATGGCTCCTGTCCTATCCAGCACATCAATTTCGCCCTTCGCGGAATCCCCGTCATTCTGAGTTAATTTTGGAACTAGTACAAGTGCAGCCACAACCACAATCATAATCAGTGTCAAATAGGTAAAAGCTTTGGAACGCAAGCGTTCCTTGAAGGAGTAAGCAAATACCAGACCAAAATTCCTCATGACACTTCACCTACCTTTTCCACAAATATCTCATGCAGTGTTGGCTCTTTAATCTCGAATTTCAGCAGCCGGATGCCCATCTGGGTTAAGCGCAGCAATAACTCATTGGCCTCATCCTCATCCCGCACCTTCATCTGCCATTCCTTTGCATCTGCGGTAAGCGGCTGAAGATGTGTTGCCACCAGATGCCGGCTGAGATCTTCATCACTTCGCAGCAGCACGTTGCAGCGCTCATAGGAGCGTTTAATGTCTGCTATGCTGCCCGATACTATCATTCTTCCACGCTTAAGAATGCATATATCCTCGCAGAACTGTTCTACATGCCCCATCTGATGGCTGGAGAAAATCATGGTCTTTCCCAGGGACAACTGCTCTTTCACGATCATCGCAAGCATATCCGAGTTAATGGGATCGAGGCCGCTGAATGGCTCATCGAGAATGATCAGCTCAGGATCATGCAGCAGGGCAGAGATAATCTGCACCTTCTGCTGGTTCCCTTTGGACAGCTGCTCTACGCGTCTATGTTCATGCTCTGCGACTCCGAGCCGCTCCAGCCAATGCTTCATGGCCTTTATAGCCGCCTGCCGTGACATGCCCTCCAGTCTGGCGAAATAAACCAGCTGTTCACTAACCTTTTCCTTAGGATAGAGGCCCCGTTCCTCCGGCAAATACCCAATGTTCGGACGGTTGCCGAGGATCGGTTTTCCTTCCCACAGAATGCTTCCCGCATCATAATCCACTAATCCGAGGATGGAACGGATGGTCGTTGTTTTACCTGCCCCGTTTCCTCCCAGAAGTCCAAAAGCCTTGCCGGTAGGCGCCTCAATGGTGATATCGTGAATAACCCGATTGTTCCCATATTGCTTCATTAATCCATTAATCTGTAGTCCCATGCTGTTTCCTCCATTACATCAATTTAATTCGGGTTAGATTTGCTGGTCCATATATGTATAACTAAGAAACTGTTATTTTCGGATTTATGAAAGCCTACAGCCATAGGGCTGTAGGCTTGTGAGGTGGCAAGCTACGTTCACAAAACTGCGACAGGATGTTTCAGGCATCCCTCCTGCATAAATAAATCTGTAGCCTGGGATATGATTTGGTCAGCTTGTTCTTCTTCGACTTGGTAGCGGTCCCTAAGGGCCTGCTTCAATTCAAAGCGATTGGCACCCGCCATCATTCCTTCCAGCAGCAGTGCCATGGGCTCGCTCAGCTTCAGTAATTTCTGGCTGGCAGTCTGGTAGACCGTCGGAGTTTCCCCGATGAAGAACAGAAATACGGTATCTGCGACTGCCGAGCGGACATTTCCTCTTCGCTCATAGGGGTATTTGTGTGTGCAGGTTGGCAGCGACATCCGGAAGTTGTCCACACTAAGACCGTCTAAAGCCTGCGAGTATTTGTTAAGCCCTTTGAGCAGTTCAATGGTCTGCATATATAAGTGCATTGTGTTATGTTTTTTGCGGATATTACAATATTGCTGGCGGTTCATGTAGGCAGGCAGGAAACTGCATTTGGTGCAGGAAGCGCTGATTTCACAAGTCGCGCAGCCTCTTACTAGCTGCTCCCGATCCGAGACCACCGCAGTCTGCAGCAGCAACCTATCCATAGAATCATCTAGAGTGCCGATAGCGCCGCAGCCTCTGCACCCGGATACCGCCTGATTGCCGTCTACGAACAGCCTCGGAAGCTGCTTCACTGTGCAAGTCTGGGCTCCTGACCAGCGGCAGCTATCCACCAGATACGACTGGATTTCATATCCGTGCTGGAAGGTCCCTGTTCGGCTGAAATGGTCCACATCCTCCAGATAGGCCTCCAGATCTTCTGTGGATGTTATCCTTAGCATCTGGAACTCCACGTTGTTCTTATCCTGTTCCCTGGTTGCCGCTTCTGAATAGCCCATTTGCCGGATGCGGATCGGCTCCACCTGGAGAAAGTCATTCAGCTGCAGAATATATTCAGTTCCTTCCGTCTGCACCACTTGGTGAGCATTGGATAAATAGTATTCTTCTTTGTCAGCAGCCTCCGACAATTCCTCAAATCTCCGGTTGCTGCGCTTCCATACCCCATCGGAATCATAATAGATATAACTCGGGTTTTCTCCCCTGTATACTTGGTTATATTCGTATATAAGTGCGCTATTGAGGGCTGTGTACTCCCCAAAATAATTACTGGGCACTTCTTCCTCTAGCGGTTCTGTGAGCCCGATATGCTTGACCCCGCCGCCGATCGCCTGCTGCGGATAGTATCCGGTCATATAGGCCGTATACTCGTTTAATAAGACCGGAGGCTGCTCTGTGGTCAGATGCTCAAGCATTACAGCGGCTAAAGCTTCCGGGAGAATGACGGGCTGAATGGCTTTGGCCCGGTCCATCGGTTCTGCCCGTACAGATATCGCCTCAATCACTCCTTCAGTGATCCATCTGTGCAGCAGCTCCGCCGTAAGGCTGGGGTCTGCTTCCCGGTTTCCGTCATCGGTAAGCGTAACGGAGAAGGTCATCGGCTGACCGGTTTGCCTTTGCCATATCATATAATTAATTGCTTCATCTTTCGGGAAGGCATCCGGCGTGATGCCCAGCGGAACCTTGATCTGGAGTTGTTCTACCCCACACTGTTTAAATCGCTCCAGCATTGAATATGTGCAGGCTTCTAGCGGAACAGTCAGCTTATAACCAGCCTTGAACACCGCTTCTTCCAGAACCTCCAGAATCTGCTCTCTCTGCACCTCATCCCGGATCAGGTCGAATCCCTCAATAGTAATGACGGGTGCCGTCTGTCTGGATGTCCGAACCGCAAGCTCCAGATCACGCTGCAGCCGCTCCGGAGAATGCCTCCGTATCCCTTGGGCAACATGATGAGGATTGCCGAGCTGATCCGCACATTTCACTGACAGCATCGCCACCCGCCTCCGGTCTGACGTGTCCTCCCATACCCCGGTCAGCTCATCCAGCTCCATGACGCCTGCTGCAGCCGCGGCTTCCTCCTCCGTGGGAAGGGCCTGCGAATCTCCACCAGGCTTTCTGCCAACCATGGTCCGGGATGTAAATCCATTCACAGCAGACCAGCCCTCTACCTCTGTATTCACCAGCCGGGAGAGCGTCCGTTCAGGACTCCACCTTACCAAACCGTCCACTTCTGTTTCCCCGAACACTTCCTCACCGATAACCGCTGCCAGATTACCAAACCAGATGACCCGGTTCCGCCCCTCCTGCTCCTTAAGGGTGGAGGTCAACCGCTTACATAACCGGTAGTTTGACGGTGTTACATGAAGCGCAATAATTTCATTCCCCATTGCAGCAATATCTGCAGTTGTATCATATATGTTAGATAGATTAGGTTCGATATATTGAGTCGCCGTCATGCCTTGTCTTTTGAAGAAGGCTCTGATATACCTGCAATCCAGATGATCACCGGCAGTGAACAACCTGGGTTTCTGCTGTTCGAAGTGTATCAGCGTGATCCCGTTCCCGAAGGATAGTCCAAGCACCATTCATCTCTCCTCGCCGTCTTATGTAACTTATGGGCCGTATTATTTTTCTTATGGACTAATCATAATTCATATTTTTAGGTTTTACACCGAAAAGCACCCTTCGTCATCCCACAAACATCTTGCGGAATGCAGCAGCAAAAAGCGCAACAGCTGGCAAAACTAAGCAGGTATAGAATTCTTAACTAGATAAGTTGAACTTTAGACTTACCGATCCGGCATAATATGCAACTGCGGTGAATGTTTGGACTTCCGGCCGCTGTTGTCTACAGATTTCTTGATGAACACCGCTCTTAGCGGTTGAAATCCGTAGACTGGTTATGCTTCCGAAGCGAGCTTTCCTGCGGAAAGCTTTCAGGCGGTCGCTATCGCTCCTACAGTTCCCCCCTCCGTTCCTCCCTTTCCTTATCTCAATTTTTTAAGTTGAATCTACATAGGTAGTTCTTTAGGGCGTGTCTTCAAACCGCTTCACCCGCCAAAACCTGCTGTATGCCCTAAGGAATGATAGGTACAGTAGCATTTTCTGATCACATGCGGAGAAAGGCATTTCGCCACTAGGTAGTTTTTTCGGTGGAGGTTTACGTCTCGGTGTTTTAGAGACTTCGCTCTTCTTCCGAAGGCGTGTATGCGTCCGGAAAGTGTATTCCTGGCTCTGAGCATGAACGGACCGAGTTGCACTTATTTGGGGATTTTAGCCTGTTACAGTAGGAAAACGGACTCCAGCGCAGTTATTTCTCCCTGCTGGCCATTTTTAGATAGAATGCAGAGCAGATAAGGTCGCCTGGGTCCGCAAAAGAGAATAAACAGGTGTTTTACTCTCCATAGCGCCTCCTGAGTCCGAGTAAACGAACCCGCTGCAGGCTTTTAGGGACCCTGCTTTCAATACTAAATCCTTGCTTCCCCAGAGTTCTTCCAGTTTGAAGACATGCTCTAGTTCAACTGATATAAAAAAAGCCGCTTGGCAGCGGCTCTCATTCCTTCTTAATAGTAGTTTAGCTAATCGAGTTCTGCACGGGAGAATAAGTCACGGATAAGAGCGTCGTCCTCACAAGCTGCTTTGAAGCCCGCCGCAAAGCTCTGCACAGCCTCTCTATTGCTGGAATACGCGCAGAACATATCCGCTTCGGGGTCAAAATGTATGCTGTCCGCGAGCTCGGGCATCTTCTCTTCCAGAAAGACAGATGCCAGGGAAGCCCAGTCATAACCGCTCCCTTCGAAGCCCTCGTCTTCCCGTGTCTGAAATAGCTCTGCTTTATAAGAGCCTGCGTTTAAGATGACTGACATGCCGCCGTTGTCCTGCTCTACCAGAATAAAGGGTTTCAACTGGTCTCCTTCTTCAATTGCCTCCTGAGTAAGCCCCTCATCCCCGTCATCCTCAGACACATCATAATCATATTCCTCATCATTCACCAATCCGCGGATAAAGGCTTCAAAGCTGCCGGCCAGAAACGTAATTTCATAATCGCCTTCCTGATCGACATGAATAACCGCAGGTTCGCCTTCTCTGCCGCATAAACGGTAATCCAGCATCACTACATCATGGCCTGCAGATGGGCAGTCGCAAATCACCACCCCAATATCCGGATACCCCCACTCTTCAATCATAAAGCGGCTGCCCAAATCTCCGCACAGTGAATAGCTTTTCTCACGCCCGATTCCCATAATACTTGAAATGGCAATATGGTCTTCCGCCCATGACGTCGCTTCCCCGGTAGGAAAACAGGTGTTTTGCGGGATCCCCCCATTCTGCAGCTTCATCAGTTCGATATAGGAGGCCGGCAGCTTGTAACCCAGCTCCTGCTCCACTGAGGCAATCATCTCCTCCGTCGGCGGCTCGGATACATATTCTTTTAAAGCATAATCGCTGTTCTCCCAAAAGTCTGAGAAATCCGCTGGCTCAAAGAAGCTGCTATCACCGCTCTGTTCCTTGGCCATTTGCGCAGCCGCAAAACGCTTCTGCTCCCTTTTCTGCTTCTCAGCACCGCGCACACTCCAATTTAATAGCATTAGCGTATCCTGGTCTCCGGGATCCAGTTCGTCGGCCTTTTTAAAAGCTCTGGCAGCTTCCTCATATTGTTTCAAATAGTAGTAGGAATATCCCGCACGAAAATGCCATAACGGATCATTCGCTCCCTGCCCGGCAATAGCCAAAAGCTGTTCCAGCGCCTCTTCGTATCGCTCCAGATTATTCAGCGCTCTCGCCAAATGGCCAATGACCGCATAATCTCTCTCTTGTGCAGGAACCTCCATAATGCTGTCGACGATTTGTTGATATTCATCCGCTTCATGCCAAAGCGTTAGTTGGTTCATCCAATGATTGTCCATAGTTCACCCTCCCGGATTATTCTGCTATTTCAAAAATGGAATCAATGATAATCGGTAGATTCTCTCTCACGGATACCGCACCAAATACTGATCGCGCATGCATTCCCCGGTCACCGAAGACCTCAAGCATTAAATCAGAGCAGCCATTCAGAACCTTATGATGCTCTTCGAACTCCGGTGTGGCATTAACGAACCCTTGAATCTTGACCACTCTTCGCACAAGCTCCAGAGATTCCAAAGCCGACGACAGCACGGCCAGAACCTCAAGCCCAGCCTGTCTGGCGAATTGATAGCCTTCCGCAGTAGTAAAGGTATCGCCAAGTTTACCCTTGGGGTTCCCGGCAGGGCCCTTCCCTGACACAAACAACAGATTATTCACTTTGACATAGTTTGCGTATTTAGCAGCAGGCTCACTGACATTAGGCAACACGATCCCCAATAACTCTAATCTCTGGGCTACAGTTTGTTCGGACATGGCTGTTCCTCCCGCATAGAAGTGTTTAATTCTACTCTAACCGTTTAGATAATAAAATCAACCTTAGCGTATAGGTGAACCGCAGCCTCATTTCGTATAAAATAGGTTTAACATTGTTTACAAAGGAGGGCCCATTTCCATGGCCGTATTCATCAACGAGCAAATCAAAGCATCCGAGGTGGTGCTGACCGGCCTCAAGGGGGAGAAGCTCGGCACGTTATCGCGAGCGGAAGCGCTGGCGATGGCCCGTTCTGCCGGTGCAGACCTCGTCTGCACCTCGCTGATGAGCAGCCCCCCTCCCTGCAGCCTGATCGCTAAGGGCAAGGGAAAAGCGGCCGCGCAGAAGGAAGCCGCGTCCCGCAAAGCGGGCGCTGGACATGCCGGAAGCCAGAGCGGCAGCGGGAAGGTCAAGGAGCTTCGTTTCACCGCTCACATCGAAGAGCATGATTACGATACCAAGCTGCGCCAGGCAGACAAGCATCTGCGCTCCGGCAAGCCGGTGCAGCTGGTCGTGAAGGCGAACGGAGCGAAGGAGGCAGCAGCAGCCAAGGCAGTGCTGGAGCGGCTGCTGGGCGATTTGAAGGAAACCGGATTGAAGGAAAGCGGCATCCAAACCAGCGGCAAAGGCTCACAGGTAAAAGTAAATCCGCGATAAGCGGTAAGTCCCCGTTCGGGGCTTACCCCCTAGAGCTGACGCCCATGCTGGGCGTACAAAAAAAGCAGTCCATCCCCTACAGGATGAACTGCTTACAGCTTGAAGATTAACCTTGCTCCTCTTGGGTGTTCCCCAATCTAGCCCGCATCTGGGCATAAGCTTCCGGGGTGCCCACATCATCAATCGTACCTTCCGTATAGTAGGCCCGCATCTCTTGGCGGGAATGCAGCCACTCGGGAAAATAACTCGGCGCATCCGGGTTGCCCCCTTCGGCAAGATAACGGGAGAATAACGGCAATGTAGAGCGCTTGTAGATATAGAGTGCAAATACGCCAATGTTCGTCTTGGGTGACTGCGGCTTTTCTTCTAAAGAAAGGACACGCCTCTGTGCATCCAGCTCCGCCACGCCAACACTCTGCAGTTCCTCAATATCGTCCACTGTCCGGACCAGAATGCAGTCTGTACCCACTTTATGAAAATAATTCAGATACCCCTCAAGGCCAAAGCCGAGCACGTTGTCGCCCGCCAGCACCAGCAAATCCTCCTGCAGCTGTTCCCGCCCGATGACAAACTGGATATCGCCAATCGCTCCTAACCGCCCCTCTGGGGAAGAGGTTCCGTCATTCAGAATACGAATCGGCTTCGGCCCGCTATACTGCCGATGCCACTGCTCAAAAGCATGAAAGAAGCGGTCATTCGTCACAATCAGAATCTCCGTAATCTCCTCCAGTACCTCCAGACGGTCAATCAGCAGATCCAGAATCGTACGGTTTCCTTGAACCGGAAGCAGCGGCTTCGGCGTATCCCTGGTTAACGGATAGAGACGGGTCGCATACCCCGCAGCCAAGATTAATGCAATCATTCCCTGTTCGCTCCTCTACCTTGGAAAATGTCCCTCTACTATATACCACCGGCGACGGACAGCCAAGCGAACCTAGTAGAAATGGATTCATTTATAGTCTAAGCCCGCCACCTCATTGAACCAGAGTCTATCCTCTATATACAGGTTGGCACGGGCTAGGTATCTGAACTCCTCGGCTATTTCAACTCCGTCCTCACCAAGGTCCTCCATCCAGCCAAGCTCGGCATAACAGTATATGGATCTCTAGCCTCCTCATACTTCCCCTGCTTCTGACACACGATGCCCCGCATCAGATGACTGAACCCGAAATAATATACCAGAGGGCGCTCCGTATCCAGAATCTGTACCGGAAGCTTCTTAGCCTTGCAATACTGCCGCTCCTTATAGATACACTGTGCATAGCTGTACAGAATACCCGCCGTATTCAGCATCTTGTCCCAATCCTCGAAGCGATAAGCCATTTCCAGCATCTCAACAATAATATCCGGCTTCAGTGATTTCAGAATGGATGGGTACACGGTATGCCTTCTTTTTTCTTTATATATTAGCCAAGAAGTAGTACAATAAATCAAATACACTACTATAAAGTAGTATTATCAATATATTTTACCGCCTTTATAACCCTGCTATTTGTGCCCATACTCTCCTAACCTTTAGGAGAGGTGATTACCATGACAGACACTTACGGAATACAGTTGGAGACAGAATTCGGGCTATAAGAAAAGCAAAGGGATTAACACAACAACAGTTAGCGGAACTATCCAACCTGGATGATGCATACATAGGGGCAGTAGAGCGTGGCGAACGGAATTTTTCAATTGATACATTGGAGAAGATAGTTACAGCACTAAAAATTCAACCTACAGAGTTATTTCAAAATCATGATGATTTGAGTGAGATAGAGGCCGCACAGCGTAGAGCAATTGATGAATATGCGGCTACTGTTAGTGAGTTGAGTGTTAGGCAGATTGATACGATGAAAAGGATAGTTAGAGAGGTTAAGGGAGCTTTTGAGGCCTAATAAAAAAGACTCATGCACAGTAAAAAGACCCTTACTTGGCGGTTAGGGTCTCTTTGCACTCGAGGTCTTACATGAAAAAAATATATGTGTCTCGGTCACCCGAGTATTACCAGTTTCCAAAGAACCTCATGGTTATAACTTTCTAATTGTGTGACCCTACTCCTGATCCAGCGGCTGCTGTATCCCGTCCTCATAGAAATCGAACACCACCTGCTGCCGCGTGCCTCTTACCGCATAGAACACATCGGCCAGCGACTTCCCTTTCTGCTTCTGCCTCAGCTCATTCTCCAGCCACTCCCGGGTCAGCCCGTTCCGCTTCAGATTGTCCTCCACCACCACGCCATCCATGATCAGCTCCACGGGAAAAACCTGCGATTGCAGCGCCAGCCCCAGATCCTGCTTCGTGACGAACTGATACGCTTCCTTCTTCAGAACAGAGACCTGTCCGTTATCCTCAAGTACAGCATATTCGACCTCTTCAATATTAAAAATATCCTTCTCTCTCAGCGCCTGGTCCAGCGAATCCAGCGTATAGTGGATCTTACGCATGTTGGCCTCCATAATTTTGCCGTCCTCGATCAGTACGGTGGGGGAGCCGGAGATCCAGCTGCGCAGGCTGCGGCTTTTGAGCGCAATGAAGGAGAGCAGGAACGAGATGGCTGTAATCACAACCAGAGACAGGACAAGATATGAGGATTTCAGGCTAATATTGAAGGCCAGGTTGGCCGCCAGGGAGCCCAGCGTAATGCTGGTCACGAAATCGTTCGATGTCATGCTCGAAAGGGTCTGCTTGCCTAAGATTCGGGGAATGAGCAGCAGCAGTCCCACTGCGAGAATGGTCCGCATTAGAATTTCTACATAGTTCATCTTCAAGCCTCCTCCCCCCATTATTTCCAAACGGGTTCAAAAGAAACAGCAGGGCTTGAGAATCCTCACCTGTAGGGATGCGCTGCGGGACCTGGTTGATTATTTAAGCAATGTAAGGATCTCCTTCACAAAATTATCGACGAATGACCGTTCAGGACGGGATTTCAGCATTACCGTGAGTCCTATCAGTGAAACGACCAGTGTCTGTGCCAAACTTTTGGCGTTAATAGAGGCATCCAGCTCGCCTGAACGCACCCCTCGTTCAATCGTTTCCTGAAATATTACCGAAAGATACATCTGGTGCTCCCTCGTCAGGATTTCAAACTTCTCATCATGAGGTGCAAGCTCCACCATTGAATTGATACAGAAACATCCCCAATTCGCGCCGTTTCCATATTCTTTTGCCACCAGAGCATCAAAAAAATCACGGAATGCCTCTCTAACCGTTACATTCTTTTGAAGGCTAGTACGAACATCAGAAGCGTGGGCACTTGTGTATTTCCGCAAAGCTGCCTCAAATAGTCCTTTTTTATCTCCAAAAGCCGAATAGATGCTTGGCCGCTGAATGCCCATAGCAGATGTTAAATCGCTTAATGAGGTCGCTTCGAACCCCTTTTCCCAAAATAGCTGCATAGCTGCATCCAGTGCCTTTTCCTCATTAAATTCGCGAAGCCTAGCCATAATGCACCCCTTTACGTATCGAGCGGTATGTTATTAATCTATAATATCATAGATTACTTATCAATAATCCACATTTTTTAGCTCGACCCCGCATAATTTTGGTTTAATCCTTGACAACCAGCATTTTATAGCAGTATATTTTCTAAGACTAATTATGTACTGATCAGTATGTTATTATTAAATTACTCAATACTAAATTCATGGAGGTATTAGCTTTGAAGAAGCTTGATGCAGAAACGAAGTTCATTGCAGTAGAGGATACAGGCACCGGATTGGAGCCAGCTCAAGCAGAAGCACCCCGCTCTGCAATCCCCCGTTATGTGCCGCTCTTGTTTGCCATCGCCTGTGGACTGGCTGTCGCCAATATTTATTACGCACAGCCTTTGCTTGACGCTATTGCGGATGAGTTCCGCATCCCCCACTCATCCGCTGGAATCGTTATTACAATTACACAAGCATGTTACGCCCTGGGACTGCTGCTGCTGGTGCCGCTCGGTGATCTTCTGAACCGGCGCTCGCTAATCGCCGGACAGATGCTTTTATCCGTCCTGGCTTTAATTGTGGTGGGAACTGCC
Source organism: Paenibacillus sp. FSL H7-0357 (assembly GCF_000758525.1). Lineage (NCBI taxonomy): Bacteria > Bacillati > Bacillota > Bacilli > Caryophanales > Paenibacillaceae > Paenibacillus > Paenibacillus sp. FSL H7-0357. The sequence goes on from NZ_CP009241.1 coordinate 7,484,750, forward strand.
TCTTCCAGCATCGTATTGTTCATAGGTATGGCCATTGTTGGCCTGCTCGCCGTAGTGACGCAGACGCTCGTTGCGTTCGCGGCAACCCTTGCGGCGCCAGCCGAACGCGGACGTGTCGTCGGTCTCGTAACCAGTGGAATCGTCATCGGGATTCTGCTTGCACGGACGTTTGCCGGCCTATTGACGGATTTAGCCGGCTGGCGCTCTGTTTACGTAGTCTCTGCTGGATTATCGCTGCTTATGGCTGGCGTATTGTTCCGGGTACTGCCTCATGATGAGCACGAAAGAGAGTCATTATCCTATTTGCAGCTGCTGCGCTCTACACTCACCTTGTTCTTGCAGGAACGAGTCCTGCGCATTCGTGCTGCCCTCGCCCTGATGATTTTCACTGCTTTCAGTATCCTATGGACCTCGCTTGTGCTGCCGCTTAGTGCTCCGCCGCTTTCTCTGTCACACACTGCGATTGGAGCGTTTGGCCTTGCTGGAGCCGCCGGGGCGTTAGCGGCAGCGCGGGCAGGGCGTCTTGCGGATCGGGGATTAGGACAGCGGACCACCGGCGCGGCACTGATTCTGCTGCTTGTGTCATGGCTGCCTATCAGTTATACCGAACATTCGCTTTGGGCTTTAATCGCTGGTATCCTCCTGCTTGACCTGGCAGTCCAAGCGGTACATGTCACCAACCAGAGCATGATTCTCTCTGTGCGGCCTGAAGCGCGAAGCCGGCTTACCGCTGGTTACATGATTTTTTATTCCATCGGCAGCGCCACCGGGTCCATTGCATCGACCACGATCTATGAGCACATGGGCTGGAACGGAGTATGCTTGCTGGGCGCAGTTGTCAGTGCATTGGCCCTGCTCTTCTGGGCATTGACACGCCGATTGTACTGATTCCAACATCACAAAAAGCACCCATCCCTTTAAGGGTGAGTGCTTTTCTCCCGCAGAATAAATTATGCTGTTGCGTATTTTCCCTTTAGAAATGCTTCAAATTCTTCAATATCCGCGAAGCGGTTGATCTCCACTCCCTTGGAGCGGAAAAGCCCTTCCAAATCAGCGTTTAACCGTTCCACAGCGGTTTGTAACGGTGATAGGTCATCCGGGTTCAGCAATCCAGCCAGCTCCGGGAATCCCAACCGCCGGTATACGTTCTCATAAGCCAAATGAAGCATCAAATCGCTGGGCCAGATTCCCGTCTCGGCAAGAAATAAAAAGCTGGCGATCTCCTCCTGTGCCTGTATGGCGGAAAAGAATGCCGTATCATAATCATTCCTTTCACAAGCGGTAATGATTTTGTCCAGAACGCCCTTCACCTCTTCATAACAACCCTTCATGCGGTCGGGGTAAGAAGGTGCGTCATAACCCATTTCCTGCTCCGCTGACAGAATAGCAAATATACCCGCTACCAGTTCCTCACAAGCTTCTACAATCTCGCTTGTTACGATGCTGCGCATAATGGTTTCCATCAGCGGCTCCAGGCGGGGCGGTTGTAACGGAAGACTGAGAATTTGCTCCCGGTTTTTGCCGAAGCCGCTTTTATAGTATGTTCCATTCAGCAACGCCAGGCTTTGCAGCCCCCTCGTTAATACGCCGTACGCTTCTGTTCTGTAATACGCTATATTCTCGGATGCACCGGCGCGGCAAAGGTTATACAAATGTGTGTATACATTGCAGAACTCGGCTTCTGCTTTTCCAACCCTGTTGCCTCTATTTTCCGGGGATTGCATGCTGGAAATAGGTTCACGCAGCTTCATGAATCTTTCCCGGTCTTCCTCTGAGCGCACGTACAGCAGCTCGCAGTCAGCGATAATCGAAGTTTTGAATTCCTCAAATGAGGCCATGCTTGCCGCACGTTCCCAACTGATTGGCCAAAAGTCGAAACTGATGTCATCAATAATAAACTGAATGCTTGCCCCGTAACCTTCAGGCGTAGCCGGAATGAAAAAGAAGTCCAGGTCCGAGCGTTTAGTAGCCGTCCCTTGAGCATATGACCCGTAATAAGCAACCAGCGCGATATCTTCGGAATAGACTTTTTCAATTTGATGTACAAGCGTCTTGGCAACATCAAACACATTCAACATTTTATTTCCTCCTGTTGTGTAAGCCTTGCCCCGTCATCATATCAAAGTTTAATCCACCCGTTTAGGCAGAGTTCAGCTATAATTTTTGTCTACTGTCCAGAAGAACCGGCTATATAGTTTGAACTTTAGATCTTTTATTTTGGGTTATTATCGTAACTGCGGTGAATGTTTGGACTTCCGGCCGCTGTTGTCTGCAGATTTCTTGGTTTTATTCCGCTCTAAGCGGTTGAAATCCACAGACTGCCTATGCTTTCGAAGAGAGCTTTCCTACGGAAAGCTTTCAGGCGGACGCTATCGCTCCTACAGTTCCAAACTTCCCCTCCGTCACTTCCACCTTTTTTTATTTTCCAAGTTCAATCTATATATGTCCCTTCTTATCAGTTGCAAAAAGGCCCTCCTTATAGAGAGCCTTTGCATTGAAACTATTCAGCATGACGTCATTACACTGAACTGCACGATTCTATCCGCGGCAACTCAGTTCTCCGCACTCACCAGTCCGCGAATAAAGGCCTCAAAGTTATTGGCCAGCTTCGTGATCTTGTAGTTATTGTCCTTGTCCACATGAACAACCTCCGGTTCGCCGTCATTGCCGGATGAGCGGTAATCCAGCATTACTACTTCATGCTCTGCGGCAGGGGTGTCGCAAATGACTACGCCAATCTCAGGGTATCCGCCCTCTTCAATCCTAACCCGGCTGCCCGCAGCTCCGCACAGCGATTGACTCTTATCCCGTCCAATGCCCAGAAACCCGGAAATTTCGAGATCCTCTTGTTCTAAAGGAATACGCGTGTTGTGCGGAATCCCCCCGTTATGTAATTTCATCATGGAAGTATAGAACGCCGGCAGTTTGAAGACCAATTCTTCCTCTACGGAAGCAATCAGCTCATCCGAAGGCGGCTCTGATACGTAGGTATCGAGTGCATACTCGCTGTCATCCCAAAAGTTCGAGAAGTCGAATTTTTGTACAGGCTTCTTGACAGTGGACTTCTTCTTAGCGGCTTTACGGCGGCTGAGTGCCAGAAACTCCAGGGTATCTTCATCTTCAGGGTCCAGCTTGTCAGCGATTTCAAACTCTCTGATGGCTTCATCATATTGCTTCAGATAGTAATGGCAGAAGCCTACGCGGAAATGCCACAGCGGATCCTCTTCCCCCTCTTCGGCGATTTCCTCAAAAAGCTCCAGTGCCTCTTCATAACGTCCGAGATTATTCAGCGCTCTGCCCAAGTGGCTATTCAGCACATAATCCCGTTCCTCCGGATCAATCTCCTCAATCGCATCGACGATCTCCTGAATCTCATCTTCTTCATGCCACAATTCCAGTTGTTCCAACAGATTTTCACTCATTATTTATGCCTCCCAGTTCGATAACTACTACCTATAGGAATTATACCATTTCCAGCCTGATTCCAGCCAACCAAGGACGAAGTGGAACTTTATGCTGCACCGGAAGACGCACAAGATGATGTTTAAATCATAGCAAGATTTATCAAAATCGGTTCAGATGTATGTTATATAGTATTACTTGCCGGAAGGGGTGAACACACTGTACTACCATTTGATCCATACGAGCATTGAGTATATTGAACAGCATCTCGAAGAGGAGCTCAGCCTGGAACGGATTGCACAAGAAGCGGGTTTCTCCAAGTATCACTTCCACCGGATTTTTCGTAAATATGTCGGCAAAAGTGTGTACGAGCATATCCGCACCCGCAGGCTAAGCTGTGCGGCAAATCTCCTGCTTTATTCGGAGGAACGTATTCTTGACATCGCACTGCAATATGGATTTGAGAGCCAGGAAGCCTTTACCAGAGCTTTTAAGGAAATCTATGCTTTACCGCCTGCCCAATACAGAGCGCAGATGAAACTGCTGATTCAGGAAAGAGAGGTCTACACAATGTCAGAAATTAAAGGCTGGAAAGTTACCGGAACGACTCCGGAGAAGTATAAGGTGACGCTGGATACCCGAATCCGCTATAAGACCACCCCCTCTGTCTGTCTGCAGTCTACGGCCGGAGAAACATTTGAGTTCAATGATTTCGGTACGGTGATGCAGCAATTCCAAGCCCAGCCGTATGCGGGAAAGCGGATGCGGTTTTCCGGCTTTGTCAGTACGGAGAATGTCACCGACTGGTGCGGTTTATGGATGCGGATTGATGATAAGCTGCAGAACCTGTTAGCCTTCGACAACATGCAGCACAGAAGCATTCGGGGGACCACGGAATGGAACCATTACGCTTGTGTGCTGGATGTACCTCCCGAAGCCGTATGTATCAATATCGGAATCCTGCTGACAGGCCCCGGGAAGGTATGGCTGGGAGATTGTGAATTTGAAGAAGTAGGCAAGGATATCCCGGTAACGGATGGCCTGGTGGATGCAGAAGTCTTTCCGCCGGAACCGCAAAATCTGAAATTTGACCAATAGTTTTTTAGTCACTGCAGGAAGTTATTCAAAAAATGTTCTTGTAGAGACAGCTTCCCATCTGATCGCCTGGATCGTGGCCATGCTTATCGCAAAGTTTTTTGCAGGTATTATTGACCAAGGGGTTGCTCCGATGGAGGACCGCACCTACTATACTGCCGGCATGCTTATGGTGATCGCGTATGATCTGTCCGTAGTTTTGTCACTGATTACCCAGAAATTGAACATAAAAAGGGAGTATTGGTTTGCGGAGTTGACGATGTCGCAGCCCTATCTGATCACTTTATCCATTGTCACCGCCATTTTTGCTGCACTGTTCAAAATCTCGCAAAGGGAAGAGTTTGGTTAGATACCCGGCAGCATCATGCTGGCGGAAGAATCCCGTGTTATTAGAGAGAAACGGCTACTGTTCTAATAAGAACGGTAGCCGTTTCTTCGATCCTTTTACTCCACAATTCCCCTGCCATTATTCCATAAGGCCCTGAAGGGAGCGCACTGTTCCATTAAGGACCCGAAATCTCCTTCGCCCGCAAGACAGCCGTTCTCCATCACAAGAATCTTGTCGACCTCTTTAATAAAATTCAGCCTATGGGCTATAATGATCACCGTTTTGTGCTGAAATTCGCGGAAGACCGTTTCCATGATGCTTTTCTCCGTAATATTATCGAGGGCTGATACCGGTTCATCCAGAATGACAACATTTCTCTTCTGCAAAATAGCCCGGGCAAAGGCCAAACGCTGTCTTTCGCCTCCCGATAATTTGAGGCCTTTCTCCCCTACCAGGGTATCCAGCTGCTCCGGCAGCTGCAGCACCTTCTCCTTCAAATGAACCTTGTCCAGCACAGCATACAGTTCTTCATCCGGAAGGCTCTGCTCGAACACCATATTCCCCCGGATCGAATCGTCAAAAATCGGACTGTCCTGGGAGAGATAGGAGATATGTTCGTAATAGCTGTTCAGGCAAATCTGATCCAACTCCATGCCGTCGAGCAGCAGCTGGCCTCCGCTCTTTTTCAACAGTCCGGCCATTAATTTGATGATCGTCGATTTCCCGCTTCCGCTCAGTCCCACCAGAGCAACCGATGTTCCGGGCGCAATCGAAAAGGATAATTGCCGCAGAACCGGAACCTCTCCATATCCAAAAGACACATCTCTGAATTCAAAAGCACCCCGCAGCTCCGTAACTGCTGTTCCGGCTTCCAGATTCCGGTCCTCCGGCGCATTGATGAACTGCTCAAACCGCTGGTAGGTTACCTTATTCAGCCGATAATTCACGAACAGCACATTGAAAATGGCAATCGGCGTATAAATTTTATCAATAAACATAAACAATGCGACCATCACCCCAAGGGAGGCCTGACCTGACACCACGTTTCTCACCCCGTAGATCAGCACAATCACTTTGATGACAGTAATAAACAGTTCGAAGATTGCAAAAAAGGACTCATGAATCATTTGCAGCTGAGCGCTTTTATGAATGATATTTCTTGCGGTATCACTTATTTTGCGGATCTCCTGCTCATACTTTCTGTTCGTCCGGAAGACGACCAGCTCCATAAATCCACGAATGGAATATCTGGACATCGCTTCTTGCTCTTGAAGTATGGTCGACTTGATCCGGTACAAACCTTTGAGCAATATGTTTGTGATCAGGAAGATCACAACATAGCCGGCAGCAATCACCAGCATGATCCGCATATCGTAGAAGCTGATGAAGATCAGGCTGAAGATTATCGTGGGCAGCAGCTCATGCAGGGTTTTGAGGAAAAAGGAGTATATAATGCTGTTGCCGGCCGCTGCACCGTTCTCAATCACTTTGATCATTTGACCTGTACCCATCTCCTGATAGGCCAGATAATCGATTTTGGATATTTTGGACAGCGCCAGGATCTTCAATCGCTCCGTGATGCTGTTCGACAGATGGGCGCTTGGATATTCATCCACATAGTTAAGGACGACCACCAGGCCCAGCAGTACCCCATAGCTCACAATAAAGCCCGAAATTTCTCCTAAAGATGTTCCTTCCACAGCCCTATCCAGGATCTTCTGAAAGACCACAATCCCCAGACTGCTTAAGAATTGAATGGCAAAACCTAAACTGATATACAGCACAATCCACCCTTTCAGATGGACAAGACATTTTCTCAACATCACAGATATCCCCAATCTTTCAAATGAAGTATATAAAAAAAGCCGGGACTTCCTTCGCCGTTCAACTCCAGAGAACCCCCACAATTCAAAAATGTGTGGCCCAAAGTTAAACCGCTTAGTGTCCCGGCTCCGTAAAATGACTGCCCGACACCATTCCGAATGCTAGTAATAGTCGATCAAAGAGACAGACTGCCCCCTTGATAGCTGGTACGCGTGTTACCCAGCCCGATTACTAGTTCCTCGGAACGATACGGAAAGACATCCATTCACCTCATTTGTCAGATTCTCCATATTATATATTTCATATTGTTATTATTCAAGAGTGAAAAGCAAGGATACTGCCCTTTCTTGTCGAATACCTATGCCTTGAAGGCAACTGCGTATTGTCACAATATCTGCGAGGGTGAAGGAGTGTATATTATGGCTTACACGATTAATAATCTGAAAGATAACAGCAATGTGGTGATTAAGGAGCAGCTTGGCGGATTTACGGTCATCGAATATAAAGAGGATCTGAGCAGCACCACACTGCTGGAAGCCCAAAACAACTTCTTCATGAGCAAAAGCAATATGCGCAACAAGCAGCTTATGATTGAACTGAGCAACAGTGAGGTTATGCTGAGCGCAGGGGCGATGCAATATATGATTGGCAATATTGAAATGACCTCCGGGGTTAAGGGTGTTGGAGGGCTCATGAGAAACATCGTCTCCAGTGCGGTGACCGGCACCACGGCAATCAAACCGCTTTACAAAGGTACGGGAACGATTCTGCTGGAGACCACCTATAAATATTTGTGGCTGATTGATGTCGACAACGACCATATCGTCATTGATGATGGCATGTTCCTGGCTTGCGAGTCGACACTGGACGTTGCTGTCACTGCGCGTAAGAACGCATCCTCTGCCGTACTCGGAGGAGAAGGACTGTTTAATCTAAGCGCCAAAGGAAAAGGCATCCTGGCACTGGAAGCACCGATTCCTTCCGAAGAAGCCGTCGTCATCGAATTGCAGAATGATGTACTGAAGGTGGATGGGAACTTTGCGTTAATGTGGTCCAATTCCCTGGACTTCACCGTCGAGAAATCCGGCAAAACCCGGATGGGCTCTGCGGCCTCCGGCGAGGGACTGGTCAATGTATACCGGGGCACGGGTATGGTGTGGCTGGCACCGCTGATTCAGTACAAAAACAGTCTGTTCCAAGCGAATCCCACGTCTTGATCCGTAAACTAACTTATATTTTGAACAAGGGCCATCCGCTTGGATGGCCCTTTGTCTTCTTCGGTATCGAGAGATTTAATTCCCTGCCCTGTTACCCTTTTTTTATCGGTGCGGTAAGGACCATCTGCCCCCGTGGTGTTTCTCCACCGGCATCTGGCTCAAGGGTGATCGCCACTGTATCGTATTCCTGCGGTTTGAATGAATAATAGAGCGCGCCATTCCCCTCACTGGATACAAAGGTTCCCGCATTCTGCGGGGCATCTCCCTTGATCAGCCATACCTGATACACTTCCGTTCCTGTCAGCTCCGGCAGATTCTCCGCTTGAACGACAAGATGGGTGCCGCTGCTGTCAACGGCGATCGTCGCCAAACCGCTGGCCACAATATCCTTGGCCGCCGGACTCAGCGTGACCGACTCATCAACCTTAAGCTCCTGTGCCGGCTTTGTGCCGCCGGCAAGCTGCTGCTGGAGCTGGTCCACATCCTGACGCAGCTGTCCCGCATAGATCATCATAATCAGCACCGCTACGGCAAGACCCAGGCTTACGTACCGCCAGAACGGGATTTTTTTGGCGGGCGCTGCCGGGGGCACTATCTTCACTTCCCGTTCTACAGGAAGTGCCTGGACCGGCTCCTCTTCAATTGAACGTTTAACCTGTGCCGGAGCATCCGCTACCAGTACCCGGGACATTATCCGTGACTTCATTCCCGAGGGCGGCTGAACAGGCTCGGAGGCAAGAGGAAGCAGGTCCATCACGCTGCGATATTCCTTCACCCGCTTGCTACAATCTGCGCACTCCATTAAATGAGCTTCAAATTTCTGCATTTCATCTTCAGGCAAGGCTTCCAGAACATACAATTCAACCAGTTCACATCTATCGTTCGTCTCTTCAGTCATGAACATGCTCCCTCCTTCCCCAATGACTCAATCGCTTCTGGAGCTGTTTCATTGCCAATCTTACCCTGCTCTTGACCGTGCCCAGCGGAATGGATGCAAGGTCTGCTGCCTCCTGCTGGGTTAAGCCCTGATAATAGATCATATCCAGAACCTGCTGCTGATCCCTGCTCAGCTCTCTCAGTGCTGCCCTTACCTGCTCCCCGGCCATCAGCAGCTCGACTGTTTCCTCGGTCATCGTCGCCTGATCCAGGATCAGCTCCAGACTCTCTGATCCGGATTGCTGCGGAACCCTTGTGCTCCGCTTGCGAAGATGGTCTATGGCAATATTGCGGGTCACCGTGAACATCCAGGTGGTGAGCTTCCCCTTGGCCGCATCAAAGTGCTCCGCATTCTTCCAAATACGCAGGAACAGCTCCTGCATCACTTCCTCGGCCGCCATCGAGTCCTTTACTATCCGGTAGGCAAAGCTATAGATCACCTGTTCATATCGGTCGTAAAGCCTTTCGAGGGCATCCGGGTCTTTTTGCATTATGCGCTCAATCAATTGCCCATCGTCAGCTGTATCAAACAATTCCAGTCCTCCTTTTTCCCAGCGTTCCTCTACACTCATTCATTCAATTTTTCGCAAAAAGTTTTCTCACCCTGTGATCCAACTCTCATATCCTGCGTTTCACTGAGTATAACCGCTTTTGATAAGCGGCTCAACTTTGATTGAAGGAGTGAGAAGATGAAAAGATTACAAAGTAAAATGGCCATTCTTATGTTATGTTTAAGTTTTTAGAACGGCTGCTTAGCCCAGCTGGAACGAAGCCACTCCGCCGATTGTTCCATGTAGCCCAACTGGTCCACTGCATCAAAATGCTCAATAGCCAGCGTATCATCGTAACCGCCTGCCTTCAGCCGGGTCAGAATCGCTTCAATCGGGATGAAGCCGGACCCGGCTGGCGATGGGAACAGCCGGGCTCCACTCATGGCCAGCTTCGGCATGCCCCCATTCTGTTCATCCAGTGAGCGGTCTTTGCAGTGGACATGGACGATTCTGTGCTTAAGCTTCTCATAGGCTTCCAGTTCATCCTCGCCACGGTAAATGAAATTCCCTGTATCAAAAGTGATGTGCAGCTTGGGCACCTGCTCCAGGAACCAGAGCAGTTCATCCGAGCCGGAGAACGGCGCGCGAATGTCATCGAAGTCCTCCATCGTCACAAGAATGCGCTTACGTTCAGCATAACCGCAAATACTGTTCAAGGTCCCGGCCATCTTCTGCAGCGCCGCATTGCGCTCCTCGGCACTTGCTGTTTCATCCACGAATCCGGGGATAATGAGCATTTTCCCCGCTCCCAAATATTCCGCCGTATCGATAAATTCAAACCCTGGCTTGGTATCGGGGTCATTTCCAAAATCAAAAAAGCCATACATCGACGCGACCGAAATACCCGCTTTTTCCAGCCGTTTCTTCATGACCTCCTTGCCGCAGCCTAAGGCCTCTTCAAGATCCAGCTCTACCGCACTGATGCCAAACTCATGTACTCTATTCAGTACTTCCTCCAATGTCAGCCCGGTTTGCTCGCTTGCCCTCACAATATGATTGTAAAACACAGATAGGTGCACAAGAAATCTCCTTTCATGTCATTCGGCTAGAAGCTGGCACTATTATATCACTTTAAATCACCCTAAATCACATGGGTCGAGGAACAGGGTAAAGCAATCCGCGACCACCCAAAATATTGAATAATGATTTAAATTATGTTAATATGCGAACACAAGTTCCTATTTAATAGCTCAACCAGAGGGGAAATTCACTATGGAAAACAAAGATGATGCAGAAATGATCACAGACCGCCAGCTCCTGGAATTAATGCAGGCTGTCAGGCAAAAGGACCCGGAAGCGATGCTGCAGCTTATTCAGCTCTATAAAGAAGATATAGTAAACATAAGCAAATTCATTCACATGCCCAAAGAAGATGCTGTTTCTGAAATCATCCTTGAATTTCTGGAGTATATCCAAAGGAGCGATTGATTCTGATATAATGTATTTTATTTCCTATACCAATTTATGGGGTGCTCTTTATATGTCAATTCAAGCCGTGTTATTTGATTTTGATGGGACGCTTGCCGATACTTTGCCGGTATCCTTCAGTGCCTTTAAAGCCGTGTTTAAGCAATACGACAATCGAGAGGTCACGAACGACGAACTGGTTGCCATGTTTGGCCCGACAGAGGAAGACATCATTGGCGGCAACTTCAAAGATAAAGCCTCCGTTCTGCAAGGTATTCACGATTATTACTCGTTATATGAGAAGGGGCATTTTGAAGAAGATTTCCAACCCGATCAGGGAATTATGGATCTGCTTCATTTATTGAAGGGACAAGGTGTGAAGCTTGCTGTAATCACGGGGAAAAGCAGACGCGCGTTTGAGATATCAACCGGGGCTTTGAACATGACGGACTTTTTTGATATCACGATTACAGGGGATGACGTGGATAGACCCAAGCCAGACCCCGAAGGTATACATAAAGCTTTGAACATACTGGGCCTTGATCCGGCAGAAGCTGTATTCGTAGGTGACAGCAATGCAGACATCCTCGCAGGCAAGGCTGCCGGACTGCGGACTTACGGTGTCCGCTGGTTATCCACTTTCCAGAGCCTGGTCTACGATGTTTCGCCGGATGGCATTTTCAGCAATGTGGACGAATTCCGTGAACTTCTTGCTAAAGAGATCCGCATTCAAGATAATTAAGGGTTGGAAGATGCACAAAAGCGGCCAGCGAATGTTATCGCTGAAGCCGCTTTTGTCTTTCTATACCTTTTTCACAAACTCCGATTTTAATTTCATGGCCCCGAACCCGTCAATTTTGCAGTCAATATCATGATCTCCGTCAATCAGACGAATATTTTTTACTTTTGTGCCTATCTTCACGACCAAAGACGTCCCTTTAACTTTCAGGTCTTTAATCACTGTTATCGTGTCGCCATCGTTCAGGACATTTCCATTGGAGTCTTTAACAATCTTTTGATCTTCGCTGTCCCCAGTCTCTGCTTCCAGACTCCATTCATGGGCACATTCCGGGCATACGAGCAAGCTGCCATCCTCGTAAGTGTATTCCGAATTACATTTTGGACATTTTGGTAAATACGACATAGTATTATTGTTCCCCATTTGCTGTTTTTCTATATAGTCCCATAATCCTTCCCTGTTGGCAATCCTTAAAGAAACCACTCCTGAGCGGAGTGGTTTCTTTAGATACCGGATCACTGGACAGATCCTTGGCACAGGTCCTTATGAGGTACGCTTTAACGCACGTTTTCTTCTTATCACATGAATTCTCTTTTTTCTGGCCAAACGTTGTCTTCTCATTGCCAATTTGCGTGCCTTTCTCTTCTTTGCACGATGCCCTTTAATCAGCCTTACCCGCTTGAGAGAGCGGAATTTGAGACGGATCAATCTTTTTCTTCTCAGTCTTAACTTTAACCGTAACACTCTACGGCGTTTCAGTCTGTGCCGCTTTACGGGAGCCGGTGGGGCCACCTCAGGGACTAGGGGTGGCGGCGGCGGTGGCGGCGGCGGCGGTGGCGGCGGCGGTGGCGGCGGCGGCGGTGGCGGCGGCGGCGGTGGCGGCGGAAGCAGTATTTCTGCAGGCTGATGCACCTCTTCCACATGCTGTACCTCTTCTACATGATGGATTTCTTCTACATGATGGATTTCCTGAGCGGGTGGCTCAGGGGCGATGTAGACTGGCTCCGGTTCATAAACTGGCTCTGGTGTGAATTCTTTAGACCATGGAGTCATGGAAAGGAACCTATTGTACAGCGGTGATGCGGGAGACTCCGGCTCCCACCATTTGGTGTCTCCGGCGAAATGAACAATTTTATTATCTAAATCCAGCTCATCATTGGCGAACGTATTAAACCGCAGATCCATTTGCAAAAAGTTGGAGCTGTACACGGCATTCAGAACATCCTGATCAGGCATGGTCATCGTTGGATAATAGCGCAAGAAATGAAGCATTTCTCCATACCAGTTCGGATGCTTGCGGATATTGTCCAGTTGGAACAGAATGACTCCCGAGTTGAAATACACCTCCGCATTTAATCCAAGTGAAATAAAGTACTCCAGCATATTTTGGCCCTGATCCAGTACTGCGCCCAAATAGCGTTCTCCCAGATCGACGCTCCACAATTCGTTAATATCCATATTGACCAAAATGTCGCAGTCCAGATAAATAACCCTGTCAACCTGAAGAATTAGCGGAAACAACAAACGGTACATACTGGCTATCGTCCAATAGTCGATTTTTTGCACACCGGACGCAACCTCTTTCAAGTCCTCAGGAACAGTAACATGATAAAAATAAATGTTGTGATAGAATGTTTCCACCAGCTGGGTAAGCTTCCACTTGTTTTCTTCGCTTAAGGTATCATCGTGCACAATGTGCACATTGATCGGTTGCTGGGTATTGGAAAAGATTGATGCAAGTACAACACCCGCATGTTCGGTATAGCTCCCATCTTTGTCATTGATCGTCAAAACCAGCTCAATCATTCTCAAGGATCACCTGCCCTTAAAAGTATACTTCTGCACATTTGTCTGATGCATTAGACTACTTTAAGTGTATGTTTATCCCTGTGTCTGGATTGGACTATTCCCCAGTACGTATCTAATTTATTTTGAATCGTCGTTCTGCGGGTCAGAATGGAGTCTTGTGACCGTTGAACGATCACCCAGAATATGACGCGCCGGCTGCTCCTGAATTTCCTGTTCGGCCAGATGAACATGTGATCCAAACACACTTCCCGCCGCATGGACATGGGACAACCGCACCTCATCCGTCAAAATACTATTGGTCAGAATGCAATCTTCGACGACACAATTCGGCCCAATATACACATGGGGTCCAATCACACTGTTCATTACGAGGGCGGTTGGATCAACAATGACGGGAGGAATCCACTGAACCTTACTGTCCGGATCAGAGCGGTCTGCAAAGTTCTTTGGATCATGATCCATCTTGTAGCGATTCGCCTCAAGCCAGCGTTCATGGGTACCGATATCAAAAAATGGTGCTTCCGTCACACTGTACGCCACATGCCCGCCTTGTGAGATGATCATTTGAATGGCATCGGTCAACTCATATTCTCCGCGGGGAGAAGGTGTAAGTCTCTCAATGACCGGCCAGATTGCCGCAGTTAAAGCATAGACGCCGACAATAGCCAAGTTTGATTTCGGAGATTTCGGCTTCTCTTCCAGACTGACAATTTGCTGATCCTCAATCACAGCAACACCAAATTGACTGGGGTCCTCGACCCGCTGAAGCAATATCGAAGCCTCAGAATGATCCGCGTCCAGTGATCGGATCAAGGGCTCTATATCCCCCTCATATAAATTATCGCCAAGCATCAATACAAAAGGAGAATCCGCCATAAAAGACTTTGCACTTTTGACCGCATCCGCCAGACCCTTAGCTTCATCTTGCAGCAGAAAGGTTAAAGAGGCGTTCCACCGCTCCCCATCCCCGATCGTTTCCCGGATCTCCCCTTGTGTAGCGTTCACTACGATTCCAATATCGGTAATACCGGCCGCAACAAGCTTCTTAATGATGGAGATAAGAATATACTCCCCATTAACAGGCAACAAGCATTTGGGTTTGGTATAAGTCGAAGGCCGAAGTCTCGTTCCCTTGCCGGCACATAAGATTAATCCTTTCATAACCATCCTCCTCACTCTTAAAATCTGCAATCTTTGAAACTCGGTGAATGGAGTCTCTTTATATTTTATGCACAAGCTGTGAAGGGGCTTGGGTATATAATAAGCAGCAATAACCTATTAATCTATCATCGACTTTGACTGCACGAAATGGCCTTTTTTGTAGAACAGTATCCTTCATCTAACCGTAGGTTTGCTCGTAATAGCACTTTGTTTAGCGAATAGACACCTCCTTTGTCACCCTTGCAGGGAGTCGCTTAAGGACAACGAATTGGTTATAGCAAACACCCCGAAGCGGAGGAATCGAAATGGAAATGTTAAAAACAAAGGAAGCCGCAGAACTGCTGTCCGTTAGCCAGACGACAATCAAACGTTGGGCCGCCATGTTCCCTAATTTCTTTCCAAAGGACCGATTTGGGCACTACATCTTCACCGGGCAGGAAATCGGCCTGCTAAAATCTATTAAAGAGCGAATCGAGCATGGGGAGACCTTGGATAGTATTGATCTGGGGGGTAACAAACAACCTGCGCCGGCAGAGCCGCTGCAAGATATGCGCCCACTGCACACACCGGATAAGCCTATGGAAGAGCTGTTATCCCGCATCGTTCATATTGAACACTCCCTTGACCAGAAAGCCGACGAAGTGGTCTCGGTTCAACTGCTCCGGCAGCGTGAAGAACTCGAGGACCTGCGCCAGATGATCCAGCAATTGGCTGTATCCATAGAAACGATCCAGAAACCAAACAGCAAGGCATCGTCCTCTGAAGAAATGCGCCCTATTGCCAAGCTTCAGGCCCCACCCAGAAAGCGCGGCCTTTTGCGCACTTTATTCTCACTGTAAGGTACATGCAGCCTGAGTCCTGATGAATCAGCACTCGGGCTGCTGCTTGTGAACGCAAAAAAACCGTCCCCTCAGGGACGGAGTTAGCTATATTAAGAATGATGTCTTGATTTCACTGCTATTCACGGCAAACCCGCAAGCCTGTATAGCTGCTGCCGCAGCTTCATGGCTTAGGGTTGGTCTTTGTTCGCAAGCTGCTCCTGGGCAAGACGGACCATTTCCCGGACCATCGCGCCGCCGATTTTTCCGCCAATATGCCCGGCTGATTCCGTAGTCAGACCGCCATTGTTGCCTGGCTGCAGAGGGATACCCAGCTCCTTGGCCACTTCGTATTTTACATCGTCCGGGTGGTTGGGATCAACGGCATAACCTTCACTCTTCATCACATCTGCTTTGAACGTCTGCATCCCCTGTGCAGCCCCTGGCACGGCATATCTTCTATTTCTTCTGGCCATCCTCATGCACTCCCTTGATGTCTTTACCCTAACATACCCTGAAGGCTTGAGAGTTATCCCTGTTCATCCTCAACATCCAATGAAAAGACTTCCTTGAAGCCCATTTTGCCCTCAGAAGTAATCTTTATGGCTCGTGTGTTAGGCAGACGCTGCACCCAATTCACCTCTAACAGCTTCTCCAGAAGAGCATTCCCTAATGCTCCGGCAAGGTGGTGCCGTCTTTCACTCCAATCCAGACATTTGTGTGAAAATGAGCGGCGTTTTTTCTTAACCTGTTCAAGGTTAATTTGAAAGCTTACAAAAAAATCCTCCCCGTCTTCAGTTACAGCAAACCCTTCCTTATCTTCACGCAGAATACCTGCCCTAAGGAGGGCATTGGTTAATTGAACCCCTATACTCCCGGCGAGATGATCATAACAAGTTCTTGCGTAACGCAATGCTTTATCCTCTGAAGCTTGTTTTAAAGACTTAATTTGGACGGGTGAAGCGAGTGATAACAAGGATTCCATCACCTGGGCTACTTCTTGATTACGAATCCCATAGTACCGGTGTCTCCCTTGTTTCTCAACGGCAACTACGTTAGCATTGACCATTTTTGCTAAATGGAAACTTGCTGTTTGAGGCTGGATGCCTGCCATATAGGCTAACTCACTTGCTGCATGAAACCTTCCATCCAGTAAAACAGTTAATATTGCTGCACGGGAAGTTTCGCTCACCAGAGAAGCAATCACAGCTACATTCGAATTTGCTTTCATTTTCGCCCTCCATTTTTGCATTCCACACTTCGATGATGATTGAACTATTTATATTATACAATTAGGGAGGATGTATACAAATAGGAGGAGAACAACTAATGAACAATACGAACCAGCTGCCACAGACAGAAGTGATTACACCTAAAATTCTCTATTATGGAACTCCGGTCATTTTGCTAAATACATTAAATGAAGATGGAACAGTAAATATTAGTCCTATTTCTTCATCATGGGCATTGGGAGATTGTATTGTACTAGGGGTTGGACTGGAGGGGAAAGCGCTTGAAAATTTAGAGCGGCTTCCTGAGTGTGTAATTAATATTCCTAGCCCTTCCCTTTGGGAGAATGTAGAACAATTAGCGCCTTATACCGGCAAAAACCCCGTTCCAGAACATAAGCAGAAATATGGATTTTCCTATCAAAAAGATAAATATGCTATAAGTGGATTGACTCCTGCCCAGTCTATAGCGGTACAACCTGCACGAATTATGGAATGCCCGCTACAAATTGAAGCTCGCGTAAAAAACATTCGAATTCCTGAGCATTCTCCGGACTTTGCTATTATTGAGACCCAAGCTGTGCATGTACATGCGCATAAAGAAATTATCCTTGAAGGAGATCATATCGATCCGCAAAAATGGAGTCCGTTAATCTATAATTTCCGTCATTATTTCGGCCTGGGTCATCAGCTCGGTAAAACCTTTCGGTCAGAAACATAAATCCAAGACATTCCGTAACAAGAAGACAGACTGCCAAGGGTATCCTTCGCAGTCTGTCTTTCTACCCTATCCCCTATGCTCACGGCTGCATCCCGTCTTCGATCCGCTTCATGAAATCTTCAACGGCGCTGTAGCCGAGCTGCTTCAGGTACCAATTGTTAGCGGCTGCCTCGATCAGACCGGCGACATCACGACCCGGCTGAAGCTGGACCTCGATATGCGGAATTTGGACACCAAGATATTCGGTGAACTGAGGAACCAGCTCCAGCTCATTATTCAGAGAATTTTCCCGCCATGGGGACAGCTCAATGTCGAGTACGATTCGCGTCTCGTCCTGAAAAGCCCTGCGCCCGTATTGGCGTACGACATTAATCAGCCCGATGCTCCGCAGCGCCAGGAACTCGCGTGTTGTCTCATTATGCGTCCCGAGCAGCGTAGCCGGCCCCAGCTTCTTAAGCACCACTATATCGTCCGCCACGAACCGGTGGCCTCTTCTAATAAGCGTGTGTGCGGTTTCGCTTTTGCCGATCCCGGACTTGCCCCTGAGCAGAATTCCTATGCCCGATACGTTGACGCATACGCCATGGATCGACAGCTCGGGCGCCAGTGTCTTCACCAGATAGCTGTCCAGCTTGGCTATGAACTCGGTTGTCGTATCTGCTGTCCGTAGCAGGGGAATGCCCTCCTGATCGCAGAACAGGGTCAGATAAGGGATCTCCTGCTGGCCTGTCGTCACAATGAAACACGGCGGATGATATTTGACGATATTCCCGATATGCAGCCTGCGTTCTTCTACGCTTAGCGTCAATAAATAATTAATTTCCTTGCGCCCGAGCACTTGCACCCGCTCCATGGGAAAGAAATCAAAATATCCCACAAACTCAAGCCCCGGTCTATGCGTCCGCGGACGGGTAATTAAACGGTCCATACGGCTGGAACCCGCAAGCACCTCCAAATGAAACTTTTCCGTAAGGCTTTGAACGGTGATCGACTTCATATTGTTCTCCTCCTGCGGCTAGGGCGTATCTGGATACGCCTACTATTCAATAGTACGGTTTCGGATATATTCAACAGCCGAATGGTACTTTCCTGTATTAATCCCCTTAATATCTTGTAATCTTTCCATGCTGATTATATATTAAAATCAATATATAAGACTCTAGACCCACATAGATTCAAATTACTAATAATAGCAAGAGGGTGCACCTATTGGCTTTGGAGTCGTGGATTGATTTGATGCTTTGCTTCATTTTATTTCTTTTGTTCGTATACATATTTGCTTCGGTCACGATTACAAATCTGCATAAAGTATATTTGGCATTTCATTTTTTCATGATGATATGGCCTTACTGCCAGTTCGCCATCAGATCCGCCCAGGACCCCATTTACCAATTGTTTTATGTGAAGCTTGCCTTTGTGGATGCTTCTCTGCTGACTGCCGGCTGGATCTTCTTCACCATTCTTATCTCGGGCCAATCGCAATTTCTCAAGCGGAAAATATTAATGCTCCTGTTCATCCCGGCAATTATCTCATCGCTCGGTGTGGTGCTGAATCCCAATGGCTGGTTTGTTCTCCCGGTAAACGGCGGATATGTCGAAAGAATCTATGGTCCTATTTTTTGGATCAATATTTCAATCCTCGTTATCCATGCCATCGTATCCTTATATATCATTTATGTAGCCCTGGTCTCCGATCAGGCGCCGCGGATTAAAAACCAGGTCATGTACATGCTGAAAGGGATACTGGCAGTGACCGTATTTCTTATGCTCGATATCTTCCTGAATGTTGTACTAGATGATTATTTGCCCGTCATCCCGGGGTTCACCTCTTTGGGTATTGTGATCTCAGCTATTTTCTTTGTGATTACAATCCATCAGGATAAAGTGTTTGATATTGTGACCATCGCCCACCAGGATATTATAGATACGTTGGAGTATGGGATTCTAGTGCTTGATGATCATGAAAAGGTGGTGGAAATCAATCAGGCTCTGCGCCCCCTCCTGCTAATGGAGGCCGGTGACCTGTTCGACATGTCCGGCATCTTGCCCGGCAGCACCGTAGAGAACGCAAACTTCCTGCTTCGTTACCGGGAATGTCCCGATGAGGTAGCTGAGATTGAGCTCTGGCAGCCTGAGGTCCAGCTATACATCCACATTCATGCCGCGCCCATTATGGTTAATGCTGTCAGGGTGGGGCGGATCATCACGTTCCAGGATATGAGCGAACTTCGCCGTCTCATTGAGGAGACTAATCATCAGAACAGCATTCTGCAGGAAAGAAACGAATCTTTAATCAAGGTCCAGGAGGAGTTGTTTCAGACCAACCGCAAGCTTACGAAGATGGCGATCACCGACAGCTTGACAGGATGCTATAATCGTCACTATTTGACCCAACAGCTGGAGAGTGAAGTGACCAAGAACCAGGAATACCGAGCCCCTTCGACACTTATCCTGATAGATATCGATTTCTTTAAAGCAGTCAATGATCGTT
The DNA here is from genome assembly GCF_000758525.1 of Paenibacillus sp. FSL H7-0357. NCBI lineage: Bacteria > Bacillati > Bacillota > Bacilli > Caryophanales > Paenibacillaceae > Paenibacillus > Paenibacillus sp. FSL H7-0357. The sequence goes on from NZ_CP009241.1 coordinate 7,504,478, forward strand.
ACGGTCATTTGGCCGGAGATGCGGTGATTTGCGGTACGGTAGAGATCCTGCAGCAAACGCTTCGGCAAGATGACATCTTAGCCCGTTATGGAGGAGAGGAATTCATTATTTATTTACCGGATACGGATGAGTCACAGGCACTGCTCCTGGCTGAACAGCTCAAAGCGAACATAGAATTCAATAAGATGAGTATCGAAAATGTGGATCAGCCAGTGTCGGTCACCATTAGTATGGGTCTTCTAAGTATCAGTGATTTCACAGCCCGGCAGCCAAGGGACGCGGCTGCCTACTTAAGTGATTTGTTCAAATCGGTGGACGAAGCCTTATACGAAGCTAAAGATCAAGGCCGCAACCGGATTGTTTCCATTCGAGGATAAGGACTTATATCCGGGATAGAGCCTTTATCCTACTGTATACAAAAAGTTGAACCGTACGAAACGGTTCAACTCAAGGATAGTTTATGGGGTCGTTTGCGGTTCTTTTTCACTTAGACCAAGTGTCTGCGTTAGGGAAGCCAGAATCTCCTGGAGCAATTCCGGGTTGTCCTCCAGTGAAACGCCGTAAGAAGGAATCATTTCTTTTATTTTCGGCTCCCATTGCTTGATATGCTGCGGGAAACATTTCTCCAGTACTTCCAGCATCACGTGAACGGCAGTAGAAGCACCTGGAGAAGCGCCCAGCAGCGCAGCTACCGACCCATCGGCGGCACTCACTACTTCGGTACCAAATTGGAGCGTTCCTTTACCACCCTCCGTATCTTTGATCACCTGTACACGTTGGCCTGCTGCCACCATACTCCAGTCTGCACTTTTGGCGTTCGGAATAAACTCGCGTATTTCATCCATACGTTGTTCATTCGATAACATTAACTGCTGGATCAGATATTTGGTCAAGGACATTTCTTTTACGCCTGCCGCCAGCATGGTGAGGAGATTATTCGGTTTTACGGAACCGATCAAATCCAAATTCGAACCCGTCTTCAGGAACTTTGGCGAGAAGCCGGCAAACGGTCCGAACAGCAGTGCTTTTTTGTTGCCGATATAACGGGTATCCAGATGCGGGACAGACATTGGCGGAGCCCCAAGCTTGGCTTTACCGTATACTTTTGCATGATGCTGTGCGACGACTTCCGGATTGTGGCAGACCATAAATAATCCGCTTACCGGAAATCCGCCAATATGTTTGGACTCTGGAATGCCGGTTTTTTGCAGTAAGGATAAGCTGCCGCCTCCAGCCCCGATAAAGACGAATTTGGCGGTATGGTACTCAATTTTACCGTTATCCAGATTATGCACTTTAACCTTCCACATGCCGTCGCTGGTCCGTTTAATATCCTTGATCCCATGCTTATAGTTGATTTCGACGTTTTGGCTTTTTAGATGATCAAACAACAGGCGCGTCAAGGCGCCAAAGTTGACATCTGTTCCCGAGTCGATCTTGGTTGCAGCTACCGGTTCATTCGATGTACGGCCTTCCATCATCAGCGGAATCCATTCCTTCAGCTTCGCAGGGTCATCGGAATACTCCATCCCCTGAAACAGAGGATTTTTTGATAGCGCTTTAAATCTCCTGTTCAAATAAGAGACGTCCTTTTCCCCTTGCACCCAACTCATGTGCGGAAGCGGCATAATGAAGTCCTGCGGATGACGAATCAAGTTGCGTTCCACCAGATAAGACCAGAACTGTCTGGAAAGCTGGAACTGTTCATTGATTTTTACAGCTTTGCTGATATCTATGGATCCGTCGTACTTTTCGGAAGTATAGTTGAGCTCACACAGTGCCGCATGGCCCGTACCTGCATTGTTCCATTCGTTAGAGCTTTCTTCTCCCGCGCCTGCAAGCTTCTCAAACACTTTAATTTCCCATTCCGGTGCTAACTCTTTCAGCAAAGCTCCCAAAGTCGCGCTCATGACTCCGGCACCAATTAAGATAATGTCTGTTTTTTTCTGTTCGCTGCTCATAAAAAACCTTCCTTATCTCTTTTATATTTGCAAAAAAGAGCCAGACCGGCTGCTTAGGGACTGTAAGAGGCAAGGCTCCACTCAGGAATACTATTAAAAACGTTATCGGCTGTTATCAGATAATTATATACAATTTGAAGCAAATAAAAAATCAAAAGTTTGCACAATCCGTATGACATTTATATGCAGATGTTTGATATGGGAATACCGGATTATTCGCTTTCGGCTTGACCCGTTACGTTTACACTTGTAAACTATAACTATCGTTTACAGACGTAAACAAAAATCATTGAAAAAAGGTGAAGACAATGCAGGAGTCCCCACGCATTACCGAGGCCGAAAGCGAAGTGATGAAGCTCCTCTGGCAAAAAGAGCCTTTGTCCGCAAATGAGATTATTTCTAAGCTGACGCAGCAGATGCAGTGGTCGGATCAGACGATTAAAACCTTTCTGAACCGGCTGCATAAGAAAAAGGCGATTGCATTCGAGAAGTCTGGCCGGAACTATCTCTACTATCCGCTGGTTTCACACGATGAATACTTAAAAACTGAAAATCGTTCTTTCCTGGACAGGGTTTATAAAGGGGCCGTCGGTATGTTGTGCGCGAAATTTCTCGAAGAAGAGAACCTCTCGGAGAAAGAAATTGAGGAGCTTCAACAACTTTTGGAGAAAAAGAAGAACTCATGAAATCTATCGACACCTTTTTCCTCCTCTTCCTGGCCGCGTCCCTGGCTTCAACGGTCATCCTGCTATTGTTGCTCTTGGCCCGGAAGCTGTTCCTCAAGCGTCTTAGCCCTAGAATCCTGCATGCATTGTGGTTTATCGTTTTGATTAAGCTGCTGGTTCCCTTCGCTCCGCAAAGCCCTGTCAGCCTATTCAATCTAATACCGCAAGCGTTGCCTGTGGAATGGAGTCTGGAGCAAAAGAATACCCTCCCGATGCTTTCTTCCGAATCCGACTCCAGTACGAAGGTGACAGTAACGGATAGTGGAGAAAAAACCTTGCGTCCAGACACTGTCCCGATCCGTTCGGGAGAACAAGGTTCGTCTATTGCACAGCAGTCTCCTCAAGAGAACATCTATGAGAAAGTTCGCGATGGGCTGAGCGGGTTAGCAGTAAGCACGCTTGTTTGGCTTGCAGGACTCCTTTTTTTCGGTTCATACTCCCTGTTCTTCACGCTCAAATTCAGAAGCAGGGCCGGAACCTCCCGCAAGTCAGACAACCCGGAGGTGCTCTCCGTTCTCGCGGCGTGCCTAGAGAAATTAGGCATTCGCCAAACCATTCCCGTCTATGAAACGAGCAGTCTTCGCAGCCCGTGTCTCTATGGCTTAATGAAGCCGAGAATTTATTTGCCCGAAGATATCGTCGCAATTGCCGATACAAGGCAGCTCACACATATTCTGCTGCATGAGCTGACCCACTATCAACGCAAAGACTTATGGTTCAACTCCCTGTGGACGTTAGCGGTCTGGCTCCATTGGTACAATCCGCTGGTTTGGCTGGCCATGAAAAAAATGAATGCCGATCGGGAGGTCGCCTGCGACGCAGGCGTGCTTGAGGTGCTGGGTGAAAAAGAAGCTGCGTCGTACGGTATGACACTTCTTATGCTGTCGCGCTTATTTTCCAGAACCTCTGCCCCGCGGGTCAATCTTTCGCATTTCTTTGAGCACCAGAATGAAACGAAACGGAGAGTGACGATGATCGCCAAGTTCAAAAAAGGTTCGTACAAGCTATCCGCCGCCGCTATTCTCTTGGTGCTTGCCTTGAGCATCGTCTTGCTCACCAATGGAGCACAAGATGCAAATGGCACGCAACCGGATGTTAATATCCATGCAACAGACTCCCAGAAGCAAACTGTTTCTTCATTCAGGATCGTCAGACCGATTGACTCGTTCAAATGGTTTAACCGTCTAGACCGGGCGATTGTTTTTTCCAAATTCGACTTTAATGTACCTGACTATCTGCCCGAAGGTTACCAGCTTGAGAATGTGACATTGAGTGAGCTATTCTCCAAAGCGAACCAAGTTGACCTCATTGATACAGTAACCATTACTTATGTGTCCCATTTCGGACAAGAAGATGAGAAAAGATTCGAGATGCTCGCCTCCAAAGGCAAGGGTAATATGCTGGAGCACAAGTTATTGTGGGGCGCTCCATATTCCCAAGAGGACACAGCCTCTCCTTCTTACCGGCAGGAGGTGGTTGCGATGGGCAATATCCAAGGCACTCTATTCACGGCAAAACAAGTCAACGGGCGTAAGCCGGGGACGGGCATAAGCTACATCTGGCAAGACAAGGATATAGCATATGCGGTCAATTTCGATAGCCTGTTCACACAAGAGGAGCTATCGAAAGTCGCGCAATCCTTTGTTTCTCCGCAGCAGGTTCAGCATGTCCGCTACGATGGGGAGGGAAATTCTTTTCCTCTATACGACGAAAAAGATTTGCTCGAAGCGAAGAATATTCTCGGCTTTAACGTGAAGTTCCCGTTTGACTTGCCCGACACCCAGCTTACGCTGGCCGACTCGGTATTGCTGAAAGCCGGAGACCAGAACACAGGGTTCTCGTTCAGACAGACCTCGGATGCCCTGTGGAATGACTATCGGGCACCTTACGATTCCAAAATCTATGATATGAACGATGTACTTTCGCTTTATCAGAGCAAAGCTCCACTGTTCAATGCGTCCAAGCTCTCGTTCATTCGGAAACTGGAGATTAACGGCATCGAAATTTCAGCTTATGCTGATAACGCTCATGTATACTCTGGACCTTTCTATGCTGGCAGCGGCTCAGACAAAACAAAGATAAAAACTCAAACTTATTACTTCTGGGAGCAGAACGGTCTGTACTATGCTGCCAACTTCCTGGGTATGGATAAAGACCAGGAACTAAACCTGAAGGCTTTAGTTCTCGCTCCTGTTCAATAGGTCTGAGTAGCTTCTCCTTGTTGTTATATCAGATTGGCGGAAAGTAAGAAAAGCAGAAAAAGACGACATTCATCCGCAGCTTGGCGAATGAATGTCGTCTTTTAGGAGGTTCCACTGCTCTGGGGGAGCTTTAGAAGCTCATGAGCTTCAAAATCCGTTAGCGATATTTGACAATCAGTTACTCTATTAATTCAATATGTGATTTCAAGTCTAGTTGTAACGAATTTACAGAATACCAATTCCTGAATCCAATTCCAATCGCAGTTAAATCGGAAAGCATATTTGTTCTGTAAACTTCTACAATAGATGTATCTTGATCAGCAACAGAAAATACATAATCTCCATTATTCTCAAGTCTCACTTGTAATATCTCAACATTCCGAACTACATTATAACTAAATATCGGATCAATAGATTTGGATAAAACAACTTTTTCATTGTTAAAGATCCCCCAAATATATGTCTCACCAAGTTTTGTTCTAAAGATAATACCCGCTTGATATGCAGACACTTTAGGTTCTTGTGCAATAGAAATCTGTACATTATATATAAAATTTTGATTAGGCTTTATATGATACATAAATTTAGGAGAATTATTGTAATCATATTCTTTATCAGTTTGAATGCAAAACTTAATAATATCTTCGTCAGACTGTATAATACCTTCTTCATTATTTTCTGCGTTCCATTTCATTTCAGGCATTTCTTTCTGTTGTATTTCCCGTAATGAATAAAGCATAATTAAAACTTCTTTTAAATAAGTTTTTAAAGAATTCTCTAGTATTATTGCTTTTTCTGAGTTCACTTGTACACTAAATGATCGGTTTTCTGTAATTAAGCTTTTTAAATAAACTGAAATAACTGTTTTCCATTCTTTAATAAGTTGCGCAGATGTCTCCTCTATTTTTTCTATTAAGGTACTATTTACTGAAAAACGCTTAAATTGTATCACTAATTCTGCGTTAAGGACTTCCTTTGATTTAACCATTCCTAATAACTTGGTGCCAATGTATTCAGTAGTTATTCCACTGTTGTTCTCTTGGTGCTGTTCCATTGCTATAATCTCATTATTTATCGGTGCATTTAGGATCTCGTTTATACAGGTAATAAGTAATTCTGATTCTAGGGGTTCTAAATGTAAGCTTTCAATTGAAAAAAAGCATTCTGTATTATATGTTTCATGAGAGGATGTCGCCAAACTTTCTAACATTTCCGTAGTGATAACAAATTCATCATATTTATAACCTTCATTTTTCTTTTGTGCACTGTCCATAATATAATAAACCCCTGTTGTGGCATTGTACCCTTTAATTAAAAATAAATGCATCCAATCAGATACATTATAATGATGACTGTAATAAAGCGTTTTCAAGTTGCCGAAGACTAGAACTGGTCTTTGGAGATCTATTTGTTCCCTAATAATCGTATGTATATCTCTGCACAGGGGGAAATAATGTACCTTTAGACCTAAAAGACTCATAACTTCTTCAGTGTTCTTACAAAACTGGTTAAAATCAATTTTTAAATTCGAACTATGATATAACTCAAAACACTTCTGAAGAATTAGATAATAGTTTGAAAAGTAACTCCTTTTCCCCTCTGCAACAATTAATAACGTTTTTTCTAGACAATTCACCTGATCAAGTAAATAATTATCTTTGTTTGGACGAATAAAAGGTAAAATTAAAGTCATACTCATAATCTCCAATCTGATTAGAATAATGAGCCACTTCTGTTAATTAAAAACACAGTTACACAAATCTTCAACGGTTTCAAAGATTATAATATCTAAATCTTCATCATACAGTTCCTCCTATTCAATTTAGGAAATCGTTTGCACAACATTACAATAGCATACCATTTATATGACCTTATGGGAATATAATACTAGTAAAAAGCTGCTGCGAATGAAGGGATTAAGTGAAATCGCTATTTTAATGATCAGGCTGCTCAGGGAGCATGGAGACCACCAGCCTTTGGTTTGATACTTTAATTATACCGAAAAAAAAAAGACATTCTCCTCAGAAAAATGAGGAGAATGTCTTTTTGAAATCTAAATGGATTTTTTCAGTGGTCTCCCCTTTGGGCGGAGGTTTTGCTCATTAGAGCTGTTTACTTGTTTGCCAAGAAAGCATCAATTTGAGCTTGCAGTTCAGCTTGGATTTTATCAATGCCAGCCGATTTCAGTTGCTTGTTCAGCTCTGCAAGGCCTTTGTCGATATCATCAATTACGCCGTACTCAAGCGGAACCGCATAGCGGAGCATCACATTGCCTATGTTGGCGATTTGCGTTTTCACTTTGCTGTTGTCGAATACAAACGTTTCAAGCGGATAATGGTAGACTTCTTTTGCTTCCCAGCCATTCACCAGATCGGAAATTTCTTGCGGGAAGGCTTCATTGTCACGGTTGAGCGGCGAGTTGAAGCTCCAGTTCGAGAAGCCGGTAAAGTTGGCATTTTTAGCGGTTGCTTTATATTTGTCGTCGCCCACCGCTTCATAGTGTACACCGCTTACGCCGTACATCATCAGATCATGCAGTTCTTTATCATTTTGCATCAGATCGATTAACATCAGGGAACGTTCCGGATTCTCGGAAGTTGCATGGACCGACGTACCGTTTTGTGTAGAAATAGCTACCGATTTTTTCTTGCCTTGGTTGATGTCGGCCAGTGCTACTTCATAAGGAGAATTTTCTTGGCGCATTAAAGCCATGAGGGCTCCAAGCGTTCCGTTGTTGTGCGTAATCGATGCCGTTTTGCCTGCTTTAAAATCCGCCTGATGATCGTTTTTGCTGTTCAGAACGTTCTTCGACCATGCATTGTTATCGGCAAGGTCCTTGTAATACACGAGCAGATCTTTGAACTCTTGCGTTTCATATACGTTAAAGATTTGCCCTTTTTCATCCGTCAATTTAAAGGCAAATGGAAGGTCGAGATCAAACATATTCCATTCATTTTGCTGCTTCAGCAAGACGCGGTCCAAATTATGAAATTTCCAGTCCCCTGTTTCCGGAGTGAAAGGCGATACGCCCTTCTCGTTTTGTGCTATCGCTTTCAAATAAGTAGCATAGGTTTCCGGGCTGTTGATTTCTGGCAGATTGTGTTTCTTACGCAAATCTTCACGATACAAAATCAGCTTTTCAACGGACTCCCCTCTGTTTTGCGGAACCATGTACAGTTTTCCGTTTACTTTCGCCTGATCCCAGCCCACATCAGACATCGCAGCCATCGTTTGCGGCATATATTTGGTAAGCAGCTCATCGGTCAATTCCAGGAAGCCGCCTTTCAGCGCCTGATCATTGTAGCCGGCCCAGTTTGCTGAATAGATGAGGTCAAAATCTTCATCCGCCGCCAGCTTCAGTGGATATTTTTGCGCCCAGTCAGACCAGTCCAGGAATTCGCCTTCGACCGTGGCATTAATTTTTTCTTTCAGCTTTTTATTAATTTCAGCAAACACGATATCATAGTCTACAGGTTTGGGACCCACAAAAATCATTTTCAGCTTCACTTCTTTGGAGGTATCAATGGCGCCTGAGGTGTCTGAGCCGCCTGTCGTATCGCTGCCTGGCTCTGCTGACTCTGATGCATTGTTAGTAGCCTGAGCAGGTGCATTGGCATTGTTCTTTCCGCCGCCGCATGCACTCAAAATCATTACGAAGGTTAAAACGAGCGCCAACATGATCAATCTATTTTTCTTCAGCATTTCAAACCTTCCCCCTTATGTTTAAATATATTGATTAACCGGGTTTCCCCGGGTTCACCCTTTCACAGCGCCAATCGTCAAGCCTTGGACGAAGTACTTCTGTACGAATGGATAAGCTAGCAGAATTGGACCGGTTGCTACAACCGTCATCGCCATCTTCAAGCTTTCGGTCGGAATCGAAGTAGTTACGACGGCTCCCGCACCCATCATAGCTTTTCGCATGCCATCCATATTGCCAAGCATTTTATATAAATAATATTGGAGCGGCATCAGGTTTTCATTGGATATAAATAGCAGCGCGTTGTACCAGTCGTTCCAATAGGCAAGTGCAAGGAACAATCCGATTGTAGCAAGCGCCGGTTTAGAGAGCGGCAGGATTAGACGAGCATAGATCTTGAAGTCGCCTGCGCCGTCAATTTTGGCCGATTCTACAATCGCTTCCGGAATGCTGCCCATAAAGGACTTCATGACAATGATATAGAAGACGTTGAGCATCATTGGAATCACTAAGGCCGCCAGAGTATCCTTCATATCCAGGTAGTTGACCATAAGCAGATACCACGGGACCAGCCCGCCACTAAACAAAGTCGTAAAGAAGAAGAAGAAGGAAAACTTGTTGCGCCACTTGAAATCTTTTCTGGACAGCGCGTAAGCGGTCATCGAGGTCAGAAATAAGCCCAGAAGCGTGCCTATTATCGTAACAGCTATTGTCACCAAGTAGGCCTGAATCATTTGCTCGGGATACTTAAACAAAATACTGTAGGCTTCCGTAGAAAATGCAGTCGGTATAAATTGATAGCCTTCCGTTATGATTTTATTTTCTTCCGTAAAGGATGACGATACGACAAGCACAAAGGGAAAAATACATAAAATCGCGAGAAAAATCAGGGATACATAACCAATACCTGAGAATATTTTACGATCGAGCTGCTTCATATCGTTACCTCCATTTTGAAAAACTAAACTCCTTATGCGCTTAGAACAGGGCGCGGTCTTTGTCGTATTTACGGACAGCAAAGTTCACAGTCATGATCGTCACGAATCCAAGAACGGATTGGAAAACGCCAGCCGCAGCCGACATGCCGATGTCATTCGAAGTAATCAGCGATCTGAAAACGAAAGTATCGATAACATCTGTCGAAGAGAACAACAAACCGTTGTTGCCGATCATGTTATAGAACATCCCGAAGTCACCGCGGAAGATATTCCCGACCGCCAGCAGCACCAGAATAATAATCGTCGGATAAAGATTGGGAATCGTCACTTTCATGATCCGCTGAAAAATATTGGCACCATCGATTTCAGCCGCTTCGTACATCTCGGTATCTATGCCCGTAATCGCGGCCAGGTACATCACCGTTCCGTATCCAAGACCTTTCCAGGCGGAAACGAGAACCAGGATATACGGCCAATAGGAAGGTGTATTGTAAATATCGACAGGCTCCAGTCCTAAGCCTCTAAGCAGAGCATTCACAGTGCCGATATCATAGTTGAGCAGGTTATAGGCAATCGCCCCGACAACGACCCATGAGATAAAGTAAGGAAGAAACAGCGCCGATTGTGTGATTTTCCGGAACCATTTGCCGCCGACCTCAAACAACATGATTGCTGCAAATATTTGCAACGAGTTGTTCACGATAATAAACGCAATGTTGTACAATGCTGTATTTCGTGTGACCCGCCAGGCATCTCCCGATTCAAAGAAAAAGCGGAAGTTGTCGAGTCCGTTCCAGGCACTCCCAAAAATACCTCCGGCGTAATCATAATGCTTGAAGGCAATAATGATGCCTGCCATCGGGATATAGGCAAACAGGAGGAAAAATGCAACCGCTGGTGCCAGCATCAATAAGAGAACCCTGTAGTTTTTCAAATCGCTCCAAAATGTATGCCCTTTCATCTTTGCACCCCTCTCTTCTCTATATCTCTGATTATAATAGGGCGGGTGCGGTGACATAATTCAGCGAAACAACTAAACTTAATACTAATTCAACGATTCGACAAAAAATAAGCCCTGTCCCGTCCGGAACAAGAGCCTCACGAATAGATTCAAATTTTGTTTCTCTTCCGGTACTCGCCGGGGGACATGCCCATGTACTGCTTGAACTGCCTATTGAAATAAATAATATTTTTATATCCGGCCTGTTCTGCAATTTCATATATTTTCTTCGTCGGATCTCCGAGCAGCTCGCATACCCGCTTCATTCGCAATTCACTCAGGAAATCGCTGAATAGACTGTTGGTTTCGACTTTAAACAGATGACCCAGATAGTTGGGCGTAAAATCGAAATGAGCGGCAACTTCGTTCAGCGTTACTTTTTGCTCCAATCTTCCTTTCACATATTCCGTGATTTCATCAATTAGCTTCCGCTTTTGTCTTTGCCGTTTCAAATACAGCAGCTCCGACAGTTCAAAGAACCTTCTTCTCAGCCACGAAAGGATATCATGCACCGTTTCGAACTGAAAGAGCACAAAAGGATGATGGGAATCCCAATTCAAAATCTCGTACAAATGCTCATCCATTTGCCGCAGATCGGCATGAAGCTTGGAGGTAATCCGAATGATGATGTCGTAAATATCGTTTTTCTGGGAGATCGGGCTGTCTCCGGCAAACAGCTGCAGCAAGCAATCGTCAATGGTTGTAAGGTCGTAGTCGAGCATAGCTTTAAGCATCCGGTCAACAATAACCTCTACATCCGCAGCGATCTTTTCCTTTGGGTGCCACTCGGAGGCGTCTTGGATGAGCCTGTTTTTGCCGACAATCCATTTGATGCTTAAAGCGGCCTGAGCCTGCCGGTAGGACTTATGCAGCTTGTCGAGTTTGGTTGTGTACATCCCCCGGCCGATGGTAATGGAAAAGGAAAATTCCTGATAGAACGCCCGAATCAGCTCTTCCATCAAAGCGGTGAAATATTGTTCCTGAACTGCAGCCAAGATCACAAAGTGATAGTCATAGGTGGTGATGACCATGCCTAAATTTTGATCGTGAGCGAACTTCCGGATGAAATGATTGGCGCTGCTGCTCCATACACTCCGCTTCTCTTCAGTCCATGACTCTATTTTCCACGCCATGTCGTCGATCTCAACGATGGCTACCGCGGACGCATCTTGTAAATAGGGCACTAGGAAACTCTGAATATGCGTCTCGACCTGACCCGGAGTGGCCTCGTTAAACCAGCGCAGCAACAGTTCCTGATTCACAAGCGTCAGTGTCTCCGACAAGGAAATATGCTGCTTCCGCTCTTTCTCAATCTTGGCGCAGAGTCCCCTCAGCATATGGTTTAGCTCGTCGTCATCGACGGGCTTAAGCAAATAACCGGATGCGCTCAATTGAATCGCTTCTTTGGCATAGCTGAAATCCTGATGTCCGCTAATAAAAACAATATGGATCTCGGGGTTGATCTCCTTCGCTTTCCGCGCAAATTCCATTCCTGACATGATGGGCATACGGATATCGGAGAGAATGATGTCAACAGGATACTGCTCCATCATTTTGAGAGCGGCAAACCCGCTCGCGGCCGTTCTAACATTATGCAAAGGCAAATGCTCATTGCCCGCCACACGCCGTCTGAGCCATTCCAAATCGACCACTTCGTCATCCACCAGCAGAACGTTAATCTCCATCACCATATCCCCCTACTCCCCCAAATCTTCCCGGATTTCCGCATTATCCACCGGTAAAATAATTTGAACTGTCGTTCCCGCCCCAAAATGGCTGCCAATCTGAATGCCGAAATCATTACCGTATCTCAGTTTGATTCGTTCTTCCACGTTTCTCAGACCATAGCTGTCAGAATGAAGCGGGTTCGACCGCATTGTTCTAAGGGTATCCGGCCGCATACCGATCCCGTTATCAATGACCTTAAGTTCAATCCGGTCGCTAAGCTGCTTTCCGGTAATACGGATCGCAATCGTCTCACCGAACCAGGCGTGCTTGAATATGTTCTCGACAAACGGCTGCAAAATCAGCTTAATAATGGGAATCTGTAAAATTTCCGGATCGATATCATAATATACCTTGAAGGCATCCGCATACTTTACTCTCTGGATTTCAAGATAGGTCCTTACCTGCTCCAACTCTTTTTCCAGAGAGATATACACATGCCCTTCGTTTAAGGTGAGCCGATAAAATTTGGAAAGGCCTTGTACCATCCTCGTAACCTTCTCAACTTCCCCCAAATTGGCCAAACTGCCAATCGTCGACAGTGTATTGTACAAGAAATGCGGACTGATTTGGGCTTGCAGCACATCCAGCTCAGCTTGTTTTTTCTGGATGCCCTGCTCGTAGACGTCGTGGATCAGTTCCTGGATGCTCGTGGCCATTTGATTAAAGCTATTGGCAATGTAGACAAATTCATCGTTTCCTGAAAACCCGATTCTTTTGTAAAAATTCCCTTCCTGAAACGACTGGACCAAATATACGATCCGTTTAATTTTTTTACCGGAGATTCGGGCAACCAGGAAACCGATAACAGCCATAACCAAAAAGCTGATGGAACAGACGGTGCCAATCACCTTCTGCATTCTGCTCGCGTCTTTGTTCAAATAAGTGTGCGGTACCCTTGCCTCGATGGCATATCCCGGTATCGGAACATCTTCGCTAATAATCAAATAAGAATCTTGCTTCGCATGTTCATCTACAATACCCTGTTCATATATAGTCGATCCTTGCATCCTGTCAATCAAACGAAGGTCAAGCCCCTGTTCAATCGGAAAGGTATCGAAATTGCCAAAAAGCTCGTCAATTCTCGCCGTGACACGAATATAACCGATAATGGCCGGACCATTTGATGAAACGAGCTTACGGACATACGAAATGTTGCCCAGCTCGCGATCGGTGTCTGCCTGAAGCCACAGGCTGTCTTTGCTATCCGTGACGATCGACTGAAACCACTCCGCATTTTTGATCGTCCGGTAAGGAAGAACATAATAATCGCTTCTACCGATCGGCATCGACATCTCGTCACCGGTAATTTCAAGCATCGTCTCATTCACGGTATAGAGCGTAAGTCTCAGCTTGTTCCCGTACAATTGCAGAGGGGCCTTCATATAAGGAACGATATCGTCTCTCATCTTAAGCATGTTATCCAAAGGCTCCCCCCTAAACTGAAGGGCATTCTGAAAGTTCGAATTGAGAAACAGCGAATTACTCATTCGTTTGATTTCATCCGTCTGGTATTCGATGTTATTCCTTGTCTGCTTCAAAGCGGTCCTGATATTCGTTTCCGCCATCTCTGTCCTGGATTGAATGAGCATCGTATATGCGATATAGCCGACCAGTACATCTGTCAGCAATACAAGAATGAGATACGGAATCATCATCTTGTAGGTGAACGGAATATACTTTTTCCTGAACCAGAACCTCTCCATGGGCATGCTCCCTTGTAACCGTGTCAATGGAATACCTTCATTTTTATCTATTCTACAATGAAATGAAAGCGGTTACTATAGAATGCATTTGGAAATTCGACTTTTAATGACAAAAAGGCCTGCATTTAAGACCCCCCGAACAATAAAAGCTCGCAGCAGCTGTAATCAGCACCCTCTCCATGGTGTGTGTTTCTACCATAGCCGGAATGATGAAAAACAGGCTGTGCGAGCTTCAACTCCATACCTTTCTACCTATTCAGAAGAGGCAACGTTGGCTTGTTCATTCATGAACATGAACCAAACCTTGTTTTAAGCGGTCCAGCTGCAGAAGATGATGACGGTAATGCATTTCAACAAGCAGAAACCATTCCTCTGCGCACAGTCCACCGAATCGCGGATGAGGCACTGTATTTTGTTTGGACGCTTGCTCAAGGGTAGGTTCAATCTCCTTCATTCTCTGGTTGACCATGTGCAGCCCTTGAATTAGCTGCTCTTTGCTTTCCGGCTGCTGCGGCGTATATTGGGGGGAAGGCGGAACCTGAACACGAACGGGCGGGAAACTTCCTTCAGCGAATATAGCCGCACCTGCTTCGGTTTTTCCCGCTTGAGATACCAGGGAATCTTCGCTTGGCACCAGGCATTGATCTACATTGCGAAGCTGCATATACAGCGCCGAGTTAATAAGATGTTGAACCATCTGTCCGATAGACCACTCGTTGTCGCTTGGCTTTTGCTTCAGCTGCTCCATACTGAATGGATCCAGTTCATCAATATAATGTGCCACAGTTTCCTCAAAACGTTGTAAGGCTTCCTTAGTTGTAACCATCATGTATTAGCTCCTTTAATCATCTTTTGTTCTAAGTATACTAAAACGCTACTGACACCCTTATGTCAGTAGCGTTTCAACATGTTCTCCAGTTCGTCTCTAACCCGATTCCGGAAGGATTCCGGCTCCAGTACAACCACTCCGGCTCCCCAGCCGAGCACGGATTGCAGCAGTTCCTCCGCCTGCCTAACACGAAAGGTTACCAGCAAGCCTTCCGGTTGATCCTCTATCGTATCTATATAGAAGTTGTTCGACTCCCTTACCTTATCGGCAATGTCAGGCTGGACCCGGATGCGCACACGGATGTTGCGGTCGTCTGGAGGCCGGTATGCCTCCAAATTAAAATCTGCTGGAAGCTTGAATCCAGCTTCCAGTTCAATAAGCTCCGTCATCCGGGACAACCGGAAATGACGGATGTCTTGACGCAATTCACACCACGCGATGAGTACCCATGCCCCATGAAGGAGCACAAGCCCATAAGGAGCAACCGTACGAACGCTTTGGCGGTTTCCATCGGCTTCGGCAATTTTTTTGGAATAGTGAAAGCTTATTTTTCGTTCCTCCAGGATCGCCTGACGAATCGCTTCCAGGTATGCCTTCTCTTGTATTCGTGATACATCTTCAGCGGACGTACGCAACCGAATGCTCTTACGTATCCGGGCAGCCTCACTGCGGACCGGTTCCGGGAGGATGGCTTCAATCTTTCCTCTGGAAGTACGAGACTTACGGCCATAGTGGACATCAAACCACTGCTCGATAAAATCCGTCCCGATAAGTAACGTCACAGCTTCTTCTACCGTAAAGCTGACTGGCGGCAGGAAATACCCCTCCATTAAGGAGTATCCCTGTCCTGGCGCCCCTATCACGGATACACCAGCTTCACTTAAAGCTTGAATATCCCTATAAATGGTTCTCACGCTTGTTTCAAAGGTAGCGGCCAAATCCTCGGCCCGCAGCACCTTATTACGCTGCAGCTCAAGCACTATGGCTAACAAACGATCCGTCTTATTCATGCGGCTGCACCCTCCCCCTGCTGTTTATGATTATTTGCAATATTCAAATTAGTACTGTATAGTTCTAGTTATGACAAAGGTGAAATTAATGAATCAAAAACGTGTGATTGAGGTCGCAGCAACATTATTTTTAGAAAAAGGATTTGCTTATACAAGTATGGATGAATTAGTGCGTGTAAGCAAAGTATCAAAATCTAATGTGTATTATCACTTTTCTGATAAGGAAAAATTGTTAGAAGGGGTCGTTGATTATTGGATTGAAACGTATCAGCGTGCCATTGATCAAATACTTTCTCAGAACCAATTATCAGTTGAAGATCGTGTCCAGATGTTTTTAGAGCATTTATCACAGGGAGTTCAGTCAAGAAAGTATAAGGGTAGTTGTCCATTTATTACTCTTTATATTCAAAGTCCTACACAAGCTACGCACATAAAAGAAAAAATAGGTCTCTTTTTTGCAGAATTACAAATAAAAGTATCTCTATTACTAAAACAAGGAGTAGAAAAAGGAGAGTTTAGAAGTACGATTCATATTGACGAGGTAGCGGCACTGTTTATAACGAATCTTGAAGGAGCGCTGTTTATTTCAGAAACATTGAAGGATGCAACTGTTATCACGAAAACAGCCAACCAATTTTTTAACTTGCTTCGATAAGAGAAGCATTTTTTTTACACTAAATTAGTACTGAATAGTACTAAACTGGAGAGTGGAAGATGTGAAGACAATATTTTTAACAGGTGGAACAGGCTTTATTGGGAGGCAATTAGTGAAGGAACTTCTTAAAGAGGATGTTATGATTTTTCTTTTAGTGAGGTCGAAAAGTAAAGCAACACGTACTTTTCAAGAAAAAGATATTTTAAACAAGGCAGCCCTGCACTTTATTGAAGGTGATTTGACGAAAACAGATTTAGGTTTAAGTGATGAAGATAAGGATAGAGTATTGGACACGGATGTTATTATTCATGCAGGTGGACAAATGGATATTCAAGCGACAAAGCAAGAGGCAACATCTGTATTTTTAAACGGGGCCAAGTATATCAGTGAATTCGCTAAAAGTATCCATCAATTGAAAGGCTTGCAGCAATTTATTCATGTAGTAGGATATATGAGCCCCTTTGATGATAATAATAGCAAGGTTGCGATTGATGTGTTTAAAGAAGGTCACGACTATTTGAAAATAAAAAACTCTTATGAAAGAACAAAATTTTTGGCAGATCTTTATATTCGCCAGCAGGCATCCGCAATAGGATATCCGCTTTCTGTGATTAATCCACCAACTGTAGTGGGCAGTAGTAAAACAGGGAGTACAGAGCAAACAGCAGGCTTAGGCTTGCTTGTGACGAGTATGCGAAGAGGGCTGATGCCAGTTATTCCTGGAGGCAAGGGGTATAAATTACCACTGATTTCAAACGATGAGCTAGCGAAGTTTATTGTTCAGGTTTTTAAGCAGGAGCAATCGTCTATTCAAACATATACACTTGTTCAAGACAAACAGCTTGATCCGGATATATCTGAATTATTAGACGTTATGTCAGAAAGTATGAATATGGCAGCACCTAAAATCTCTGTGCCCATTCATTTCATGAAGGCCCTTATGAAAAGTGGAATAAGTAAAATAACACAAATTCCATCTGATGGACTGAACTTTATAACAAATAGAAAGTTTTCAAATGATTCATCGAAAAAAATCATGGGAGAAGATTGGTTTAATAAGACGAGTGTAATGAATTTTTTCCCAGTCGTAGTAGCGGATTTGGATTACCGCTTGATGAATCAAAATGACCAGGATAATCATGCATTTGAACGAACCTTAATCGGAAACACTGTGATTTATCAAATACAAGGAGAGGGTAAGCCATTTATTTTATTACACGGTTTAATGAGTGATGGAGAGGATTTATTTCCTCTAGGACTAGAGCTTCATGAAAAAACTGGGCAACCTGTATGGATTCCAGATCTTCCAGGTTTAGGACGTTCCCCTTTTAAACGAGAGAAAAATCTTCTGGATCTCTATTTAAATTTAGTGAAAGAGTTATTGGGAAAAGCTACTAATGGTGCACATTGGATTGGCCATTCTTTCGGAGCGGTTATTCTGCTGGAAGCATTAGTGCGAGAGTACATAGATACGAGGAATACTATTACTTTACTTCAGCCCCCTGTTGCGAAAAGAAATTCCAAATCGTTTAATGCTCCTCAATTTATGAACAAATGGGCATTGAAGTTAGCAACCGCTAATTCAATAGAACGTTATTTAATTGGTAATGGTCTGTTTGAAAATAGGGTGAACATTCCGAAACATTATATTGCAAAAGTAAGCAGCAGCTTTACTTCGCCTAGAATTTTAAATACAACTCTTCAGCTAAACCGTTTTCTATCGAAAGACTATCAGGGTGATTTCACCAAAGTACCAAGGTATGATCTTCATATTATTTGGGGAGATCATGATAGAAGCTATTCTGCTCCATTACATCTTGGTAAGGTTGATGTTGTTCCATATGGTCATCATTTTCCTCTTAGCCATCCGAGGGAGACGGCTTCCTTCATACTACGAAATTAATATGATATTTTCAAAATGGACCTGTCGGCATTTAAATTAGAGGAGTTGTCTAGTATGCTCATTTCAGTTCAACATATTCGGCACGCTACATCAATTTTAACCATAAACAGTAAACGTATACTGGTTGATCCGATGTTGAGTGAGGTCGGCGAACTTTCGCCTGTGCCTTTAACTCGAAATTATCGAAGAAACCCATTAACCCCATTGCCTGTTCCACTCCACCTTTTTGAGGATGTGGATGCCATTCTGTTAACACATCGTCACTTTGATCATTGGGATAAAAAGGCCATTTCCATTCTCAATAAAAATATACCTGTGTTTTGTCAGCCTAAAGACCAAGCTTCCGTGCGATCTGCTGGGTTCTTGAGAGCAACACCAGTCAATAATTCTTTTGAGTGGGAAGGTATTCAGATGAAACGAATTGCGGGGCAACATGCTCTAGGGCTTTCTGGCAAGTTACTCGGGCCGGTTTCCGGTTTTATCTTGAATATAATGAAAGAAGGCTCTATTTATATCGTTGGTGACTGTATTTATACACCTGCTATTGAAGCGGCTTTTCGTAAGTACAGTCCGGATATTGCAATTTTGAATACAGCGGAGGCGGAGATGATATGGGGAACCGTGATCACCATGACACGTGAAGATATCGCTCGCATAGCCCGATTGTCACCGAGGACCAAGCTCCTTGCCGTACATCTGAATACCATCAATCACTGTAAATTGAGCCAAAATCAGCTTACCAAGTTCCTGAAGGAACAACATCTGGAGGATTCCGTTTGGGTTCCTGAAGATGGAGAGGTCGTTTCTTTTTGACTCTCCTTTCCCTTTGGCAAAATTAAGAATGAGTGTATACGCCGCGAGGGCGAGAAGGTCAGCGATATGTATAAGGATCATGTAGATGTAATAATACCAATTAAAAAGGTATCCATGGGGCTATGTAACATAGCCCCATGGATACCTCTGATAAGAATCCCGCCTCTTATATCAGACCGGATTTTTGCAGCAGCCGCTTCACCGTGACTGCAACCTCTGCCCTTGATATAGGCGCTTCAGGTTCGAGTCGGTGATCGCTTCGTCCCAACACAATTCCCGCCTGCAAAATGTCGGTAATGCTTGTCGCTGCCCAGGCTGATACATGACTTGAATCCACGAAAGAACTCAGCAGTTCTTCCCCGTTATTAGTCTGAAGATTTGACTTCAGTCCTGTAATTTTTATCGCTTTGGCCAAAATAACCATCGCTTGCTCCCGCGTTATCTTCTCCAACGGACGGAAGGTTCCGTCCTCAAAGCCGTTAATCAGATTATACGAATGCGCTGTACTAATAAAGCTGCTATACCAATCGGCCGACTTCACATCCGAGAATGGAATCGTACTATTATCCGTCTTCAATCCCAGTCCGCGAACGATAATCGCTGCAAATTCTGCGCGAGTAATGTCTTGGTCGGGATCAAAATCTCCATTCCCAATCCCGTTAATGATCATCCGGGATCCCATATCATTGACGGCCTCTTTCGCCCAGTGGTGCTCAACGTCCTTGTAGGAAATAGGGTGCCAGATAACAGAATACGTACTGTTCGTTAAGCTGTTGATCTTCGCGTAATACGTCCCGCCATTGAGAATGACTTGTGTAGGCACATGGCGAACCGTTCCATCCGGGTCAATGACAACGGCTGTAGTCACTCGGTTAGGATCCACCCCTTCAGGAATGGCTATGGTCCGTTCCACATAAGCATTGAACTTGGCGACATCCACCGTCTCTCCGCCATATGTGGCCGTGACGGTAAAATCAATTGGAGGAGCAACCAGTTCAAATGCCCCTTTCTCCGACTCTGACTGCACAAGCTTAGCCATCTCTGCGGCAGGTGTGGCAATTTTGACCTGCACCTTAATATCCTGCAGAGAAACCTCGCTGCCAATCAGTTGAGATACAGCATCGATGTTGATTTGAATGGCCGGTAGAGTGTAAGAAGCGTTTTTCGTCTGGATGACGAGCTTCGCCTGCTGGTTCTCCATGTTTTTGATCATTTGGCCATTCAGCTCACCGATCACAATGTTGGCTTCCGCATTGACCGGAACGATTACGGTCGCGCCCCTGCCTTCCGCCGCCAGTTTATCCTCCAGTTTTTTCTGGTCGATCGTCACGGTAATCACTTTCAAATCGCCGATCTGACTTGTCACTGCGATGCCCGCCCGCTCAGCAACACCGTTAACCAACACGTCAACACCCGTATTTGGGGCAGAAGTGGCAGTAGGTACAGAAGGTGCTGTTTCAGTTGGTGCAGACGTTGATGGAGCTGGCTCTACAACGGTCACTTTAGCGGTGGAGCTCGTTACCGATGCCGTTTTCTCGCCTGTCTTGCTGTTATCTGTGTTGGTCACCACAACGTAGTAGTAGGTTGTGCCTACAGCACTCGTTGGCGCGGTGAACGCCGCGCTCGTTTCGCCCGTCAGCGGCGTGCCGCCTGTCATGCTGTTCTCCGTATTGCTGTACCATTGGTAGCTCAGCGTGCCACCAGCTGTTGCCGTAACGCTTAGATCGGCTGTGCCGCCCACGCTCACCATCCGGTCTTCCGGCTGTCCGGAGATCGCCGGAGCTTCTGCGTTCGTCAGAGAGTTGACAGCCACTTTAGCCACGTTGCTCATTGCCGACGCCGTTCTCTCGCCAGTCTTGCTGTTGTCAGTATTAGTCACTACGACGTAGTAATAGGTTGTGCCTCCAACATTCGTTGGCGCGGAGAATGTCGCGTGCGTCTCGTCAGTAAGCAACGTGCCGCCTGTCGTGCTGTTCTCCGTATTGCTGTACCATTGGTAGCTCAGCGTGCCACCAGCTGTAGCCGTAACGATTAAATCGGCTGTGCCGCCCACGCTCACCGTCCGGTCTTCCGGCTGTCCAGAGATTGACGGTGCTTCCGCGTTCGTCAGGGAGTTAACGGTCACCTTGGCTACGGAACTCGTAGTCAAAGCCGTCTTCACACCTGTCTTGCTATTATCTGTGTTCTTCACCACGACATAGTAGTAGGTTGTGCCGACCATATTCGTCGGCGCAGAGAACGACGCATGCGTTTCGCCCGCCAGCGGCGTGCCGTCTGCCGTGCTGTTCTCCGTATTGCTGTACCATTGGTAGCTCAGCGTGCCACCAGCTGTTGCCGTAACGCTTAGCTCAGCTGTACCGCCCAAGCTCACCGTCCGGTCTTCCGGCTGCCCGGAAATCGCCGGGGCTTCTGCGTTCGTCAGGGAGTTGACCGTCACCTTCGCTACGGAACTCGTAGTCAAAGCCGTCTTCTGGCCTGTCTTGCTGTTGTCTGTGTTGGTCACTACAACGTAGTAATAGGCTGTGCCGACCATGTTCGTCGGCGCAGAGAACGATGCATGCGTTTCGCCCGCCAGCGGCGTGCCATCTGCCGCGCTGTTCTCTGTATTGCTGTACCACTGGTAGCTCAGCGTGCCACCAGCTGTTGCCGTAACGCTTAGCTCAGCTGTGCCGCCCACGCTCACCGTCCGGTCTTCCGGCTGTCCGGAGATCGCCGGGGCTTCTGCATTCGTCAGGGAGTTGACTGTCACCTTCGCTACGGAACTTGTAGTCGACGCCGTCTTCACACCTGTCTTGCTATTATCCGTGTTCTTCACCACGACATAGTAGTAGGTTGTGCCGACTATGTGCGTCGGCGCAGAGAACGACGCGTGCGTTTCGCCCGCCAGTGGCGTGCCGTCTGCCGTGCTGTTCTCCGTATTGCTGTACCACTGGTAGCTCAGCGTGCCACCAGCTGTTGCCGTAACGCTTAGCTCAGCTGTGCCGCCCACGCTCACCGTCCGGTCTTCCGGCTGTCCGGAGATCGCCGGGGCTTCTGCATTCGTCAGGGAGTTGACTGTCACCTTCGCTACGGAACTTGTAGTCGACGCCGTCTTCACACCTGTCTTGCTATTATCCGTGTTCTTCACCACGACATAGTAGTAGGTTGTGCCGACTATGTGCGTCGGCGCAGAGAACGACGCGTGCGTTTCGCCCGCCAGTGGCGTGCCGTCTGCCGTGCTGTTCTCCGTATTGCTGTACCACTGGTAGCTCAGCGTGCCACCAGCTGTTGCCGTAACGCTTAGCTCAGCTGTGCCGCCTACGCTCGCCGTCCGGTCTCCCGGCTGCCCGGAGATTGCCGGGGCTTCCGCATTCGTCAGGGAGTTGACGGTTACCTTGCCGGGAACAAAGGTTTTCTCCATTTCAACTATATGTGTATCCACAAAGGTGAAATGCTGCAGATCATTTGGATTGCTCACGGTGACAGTCTTGTCGCCTATTGACGCATTCTCCTTAATTTTGAAAGAAACAATAAACAAACTATCACCAGCTTTGACCGCGTTATCGCCGCCGCTGATATCTGCCCATGCTGCTTTTAGCCAACCTTCCTCGTCACTTTGGGTATACATGAAAAAATCGCCGGATGCCCCAACAATGTTCTCTACTTCAAGCGCAGCCGAATCATAATCAAGCTGTAACCCGTAAGCTCCAGCAGACCCCGAGGATTCCAGAACGGTCACCGGTACATCTACCGTTTCTCCTGGAATTCCGGATGCAGTTCCAATTCCAACTTTTATGGTTTCCGAAATAGGAGCCACACTCACTGTACCAGGTGTCACGCTCGTAATATTACGCCACAAATCATCATCTTCCGTATAAGTGCCGGAGACAATTTTTACATCTGAGTTTATAGTGCCTGCCGTCTCTTTGATTTTGAAATGCATGACGAAGACCTCTTGCTTTACCGAAAGAAAAAACGATCCCCCGAAATATCCGGCATATACATTAATCGTCCCGCTAATATTTGCGTCAGCATTAAAAAACATAGAGGCTGCTTTATCTGTCACCGGATTTGCAAATACCGGTTCAAGGACATTCGGATCATAAGATAATTGCATCATATACTGCAATACTGAATAGTCTCCCGGATCCACTGTAACCGCCACATCCACCGTATCCCCCGGAGCCCCGGAGACACTGGAAACCTTGGCCGAGACCGGAGTAGCAGGAGTCGCTTGAACGATGGAACCGAAGGGAACCAGCAGCAAGCATAAGACCAGGAATAGTGAAAAGGTTTGTCTGATATAGCTTGCCGTGCCATTGATGCGGTTTATCATGATTTCGCTCCTCCCAGGTAAATCGCCATAATCTTTTGTACATCAGTGTTGTTGAGAACCCCATCGTTATTCATATCCAGGGCATTAAATTGCTCGGGTGTCAGCGTGATCTTGCCTGTCAGATATTGCGTAATCATCAGGGCATCTGCGGGAGTAATCAGTCCATCCCCATTGGCATCGCCCTTGATGATCACTTTAGCAACCACCTGCTTAACAGTGAAGGTCTTACCCGCCATATGATCCGCCGTTACGGTAACTGTTGCGTTGTAGGTTCCCAAAGGCAAACCATCAATCGCCTTAACGGTAAACGTAGTTGCAGGCGTTCCGTCGTTCAATGTAGTTGCCGCCGGTCCGGCAATCTCAAAGTTGCCTGCATCGGCTCCGCTCAAGCTCGCAGCCAAATTCGTCAAATCCCCTGTACCTGTTCTGGTAACGGTTATGGTCCCTGTTTCCTGGGTTCCCGGTGCATAGCCTGCCGTTAACCCCGCCAACGTCTGATTCCCCAGTGTGCCGATTGTATACGTCAGTGCGGTCCACTTTGCATAGAGCTTGGCATTAGCCGTCCCTATATTGAAGGTATCACCGGCTTTATAAACCGCCCCATTCCCAGCAGCGTCCATACTCCACCCCGCAAAGGTATACCCATCCCTCACAAGACCTCCATCATTGCCCAATACCGTAACTATACTGTTGTCCAGATAACGGCTGCTGTCTGTAGGTACTCCCCCTGTCGTACTTCCATTACCCTCATACGTGACGGTATAGGACCGTACATACGGACGGAGTTTCGGGTATTCCATACCCTCATTGATTAACCAGACAGAATTAAAATCCCATCCGCTAAAAGTAGCAGCACTCATCAGTTCAGCCGTTGTCTTCGGCTCACCCATTCCATTGTCGATTTGTCCGGCGATGTCCGAGTTATAGTAACTGCCGGTGACCTTTTTCCAGCCGTCCATACCCACCAGAGGGCCATTGCTGCCGTTTCCGTTCCCTGATACTTGTCCGGCCGCGTAGCTGTTTTTAATTTCGCCTGAATTACTCCCTACCAGGCCGCCAAAAAGCGTGCTGGTAGCGTTCCCTGTGATCTGAACATTTGCATAACTATTGATAATTTTTCCAGAGTAAAATCTGCCTACCAAACCGCCGGCATACGGAAAACTGCCTCCTTCAACGGTGATATGGCCGCTGGCATAACTCTTCTCAATAATTCCTCCCCCAGCCCCTAGCAGGCCGCCAACGTGAGTACCGTCCTTAGAGAATACATCGCCTGTTGCATAACTGTATTCAATAAGGTTTGAGTTACTGCTGCCAATTAGGCCGCCAAGATAAAAACTATTGTTGTTTGTTCCCCTTACATCGCCGCTGGCGTGGCTGTTCGTGACGTTGCCTCCCCAGTCAAGGTACCCGATCAAACCGCCAATATTAGCTCCGGTTCCTGTCACGTTACCACTGGCAGCGTTGTCAGTCATAGGCGCCCAACTGGCGTACTGTCCAATCAGACCGCCCAGGTTGGCATATCCTTGGACCGTTACATTTGCAGAGCTTCCGTTCACGACAGCTGAATTTTCAGATTTCCCTACCAGACCGCCGACATGACGATAGCCCGTCATCGTACCGCTAGCGCTGCTATTCTCCACCTTGCCATAATTGATATATCCCACTAAACTTCCGGTATAGTCATACCCGATTATATTTACGCCTGACAAATGAACATTGCGAATCTGCCCGACTGTACTTACATAACCGAATAATCCGATGTAGGATTCAGCAGGCCTAATAATAGTTAAACCTGTAATCGTATAGCCGTTCCCGTCAAAGCCGCCTCTGAAGTTGCTGTTGTTATTCCCGATCGGTATCCAGTTTCCATAACTGCTTAGATTGATATCACTACCAAGCTTATAATAAGAACTCAAGCCGTTACGTACATTGTTAAGCTGTGTCGCCGTCGTAATGATATACGGATCAGCCGCTGTCCCCGTACCTGCACCCGCTGCTTTGACTGCGCTTGGCAACCATGCCAGAGAAGACAGTATTGTCACCGTAACAAATATAACAGCGATAACAACGGATAGTTTTTTCATTATTTTTTCATTCATCTTCCAATGATCCCCTCCTTGTTGTAAAAAAAATTGTAACAATCCATTCTCACAAAACACTAACAGACATTATTCGACAACAAAAAAAGGATTTCGCCCTCTTTTTGAGGTCCGAAATCCTGAATTTCATCGCAAATCTGCATATAATTGTCTCAACACTTCCGGAGGTTCTACGCCCAACTCCCCTTTGAAGCTTTTTTCCATTTTCTCATAGTGTGTAAAGAATGCTGTTCTATCATGTAAATGTATATAAGTCCTTAGAAGAATTTCATGCGCCTCACCATCAAAGGGTACGTAGCTGAGCACAGATTGGAGGACTTCAACCGCCTCGTGATATTGGCGTTTTTCCAAATGCCATTTCGCCAATTTTTTGGAGAGGCTGGCAAAATACCGGGACATCCTCTCCCGCTCCGCCTCGCACCAGGGATAATCCCTGTTTCCGAAGAGCGATCCTTTATAGAGCTGAACCGCCTTCGTTAAGGCTTCAATATTGCCGTTGTCCATCTTAACCGTATGGGTAACGGCTTGCTCAAACATGACGTAATCACAAATATCCTCGCATTCCATCCGGTAGGACCCCCGCTGGGAGGAAATACGCACTCCAATTCCGGTATCCCGCAGCGTCTTCTTCATCCGGTACACTGCCGTGTGCAGATTATGATCGCTTTTCTCCGGCGAGTGAACTTCCGGCCACAGACTGTCGCACAGCGTCCATTTGGAAATATACGTATTCCGGTGTACCAGCAAATAGGCAAATAGCTCTTCCGCCTTAGCAGTAGGGAAGCGAATGGGTTCCGCATGATCCGCTTTGTATATTTCAAAGCCTCCGAAACATACAATCCGGGAAGCAGCAGTTGCCGCTTTTGCGGGGGCTGTCCCTGTTCTTCTTTTCAATACTCTATCTATGGTACGATGCAGCAAGTCCGGCACCACCGGCTTTAATAAATAATCCAGCGCATTCACCCCGAAAGCCTCCAGGGCATATTCACGATAAGCGGTAACAAACACGACCTCGATGTCTTCCTGCAGCTCCAGCAAACGGGCGGCCAGCTCCAACCCATTCATCTCCGGCATCTCGATATCCAGAAAAACCAGATCAGGCCTGAGTCCCTTTATATCCTTGAGCAGCTCCGAAGGGTCCATATATGCGCCAACCACCTGCACATCGTCTCTTCCCCCGATCACTTTGTTCAGCACGTTCAACGCAGGCTTTTCATCATCCAATAAGACAATCCTTAGCATCGAACATCACTTGTTTCCTTATGAAATGGAAATCCCGTCTCTTGAG
This sequence comes from Paenibacillus sp. FSL H7-0357, assembly GCF_000758525.1. Taxonomy (NCBI): domain Bacteria; kingdom Bacillati; phylum Bacillota; class Bacilli; order Caryophanales; family Paenibacillaceae; genus Paenibacillus; species Paenibacillus sp. FSL H7-0357. Next base: position 7,531,346 of record NZ_CP009241.1, read on the forward strand.
GCCTTCGTTCAAAGTTGGGCACTTGTCCATTCCCCCTCCCTGCTCTCTCCATATTCAGACCCGCTTATAAAAAACGGGCAGTCTAGCCGCATTATGCTACTATTACCCGAATAATTTCCGGGCAATCTTCTATACCCTTCAACCGGATACGCCTCGAAAAACCTATACAACAAGTTTCGACAATTATCGTCAAAAATCCTTTCCCGCCTCGCACAGGATTTAATGTTGAAAATTTCGCACAAAAAAACGCCTTCGCAGCTCTAACTGTGAAGGCGTTTTTGGTGCGATCGAAGCAGCTTCTCAATTTACATCCCTTGCAGCCTGTTCGTAGAATCCTCATAATGCCCTGCCAGCCTTAACTTGAAAGTGGTTCTAACGCTTGGCGACAAAGCCTCCACCTGTAAAATGGCCGTGAGCAGCTCTTTATTCCGTATATCCTTATACATAACATCATTGACCCTTGCAATGGAGATTTGAGAGGGATGAGTTTTGGAGCAAACGAATTGGCTCTCCATGCTAACCCAACCTTCCTGCAGAACACGCATGAGAAAACCGGTTCTCCCCAGATTTTGAAAAAGGAGCGGCAGTTGAGGGTTGCCAAACTTTTTAGCCAGCTTATGACATGGGGGGCGGGGCTGGGTAACCTCAAGCAACGCCTCCCCCCACATAAAAATATCGCCGATATGTACTTCCGATTCCCTCATACCCCGTACTGTAAGATTTTCTCCGAAGGAACCAAAGGGAAGCTCCATGCATAGCTCCTGTTCCCAGTCATCGTAATATTCTTCAGGATAAGCGCAAACCGCTTTGTCTAGTCCACCATGTCTGATTTTATTCGCCTGTTCATCTCCTTGCAAACCTAGAACGGATAAGAACACCTGGTCTTTTGTTGGCTTCTTCGTGATCGCAGACAATACGCGTTTCCCTTCACATTCAATCCATCCGGCTTTTCCAATGTTCACAGAACAGATTTGCATTCTGATTCCACTCTCCTTAAACCGCTGTATCCGTCTGCAGCTCCTTTTGCATTAGAGCGACTTTCTGATTCTGTGCATTACGGATTAGTTGATAGATGGCCACTCCACAGAGAACCAGCAGACCAGCCACAAGCGAAAACATCATTCCCCCGCCAAAATACTCAAAGATCAGTCCGAAGCAAATGGGGCCGAGGATTTTGGGGATTTGCATATATAAGCCAAAGATAGAGTTATATCTTCCTCTCATGCCTGCAGGTGCGGCAATGGAAACATATTTTTGCAAATGGATGATGCCTATAATTTCGCCTACGGTAAAAATCAGCTCCGTGACCACTAATACGAGGAAAGATGCAGCAAATCCATAACCCAGACTTACGATGGCAAACAGCACATAACTTATCAATATCATGGACTGCGGTGATTTGTTTTCCGTCTTCTTTGGCAGCCAGACCATGAGCAGAATCACAACAATAGAATTAATCGTCATAAGTCCGGCAAAGATGGAGGATGCGTTAGAAAAGTTTGTTTTCAGATGCAGCGGAAGAGTGGTTTCCACCTGTGAGTACAGTAATCCCACAGGAAGCGCGAACAAGGTCAACAGGTACAACAATCTATGTTCCCGGTATGGAAGTCTGGTCGAATGGGCCGCAGGCTTATCGGGCTGCAGGACCTCTTCCGGTCGTGTCTCCGGCACCTTCCACCAAATGAGCAAAGCAAACAAAACAAAAGAAGCCGAACAAATCACAAAGATAACACTCTGGTTCAATAGATACACGGCCAAGCCCAGCAAAGGCCCCAGCGCACCGCCAACATTGACTGCACCATGAATAAGGGCAAAGGCTTCCGCACGTTTCTCCTCGGGAACAATGTCAGAAATCTGGGCATTGGCTGCTGGCAGAAACATCGGCATCCCCATGCCCCCAAGTACAGAAATCAGAATCAGCATCCACAGGGTATCGGCAAATATAAAACCAAGCATGGACAAAGCCTGAATAGCCAATGATACAAGCATAACCGGCTTGCGCCCGTAACGGTCAGCCAGCCCCCCGCCCCAGAAGCTGAGCATAATTCCCGCCAGCGGTTGAAGACCTACAACCAGCAGAGGCATCAGCACAGTTCCACCAAGCTTATCCGAAATATAAAAAATGAGAAAAGGCCGGATCATAAATGTAGTTAATGCACATAATCCGGTTCCAAACACTCGAATCCATAGTATGGGGTCATGTCGTCTAAAATAAGAAAACGTAAGCCGCATGAAAGAATCAACCTCTCTTCATTCTATTCAACAATGCCCATATGTCCGTTACTCTCAAGCGACAACTCCCAGGTGCGCAATTCATAATTCTCTTTGCCCGAAAGGACATAAGGATCACGCTCTGCTATCTGCACCGCTTCTTCTCTGGACGCAGCGCGGATAATGACCATACCGCCGGCATAATCCGTAAACGGCCCGCACAATACCAGCTTCCCCTCCCGGTCAAGCTCCCGTAAATGGTTTACATGGGCGCGAATGAGTTCAAGACTCATTTTTTCATTCGTTGCATGGCTGAGCAAAATAACATAACGAATATCTTCATCTCTGGTAACATAGCTCATTTGTACATTCCCCTTTTTTATTAGACTGTGATCCGATCTGCAGACTCTGGTGTGGAATGCAGCCAGCAGTGCGTATCATCAGCTAAATAGTCGTGATACAGGCCATAAGCAACCCCGCGGCAGCCCCCGCATTTTTCCCGAATTCCGCATTGTCCGCAGTTTCCGCCCAGGTTGCTCCGGTCACGCAATTGCTGGATAACAGGCGAGCTGTCCCAAATCTCTTTTAAGGGGCGCTCATGGACATTGCCTAAATGTACCGGAAGCATAACACAGGGAGTGACCCAACCATCTGCAGAAATATACCCTTGCGCCATACCGGCTTGGCAGCCTCGGAAGCCCTCCTGGCAGGCTAAAGTGGGATCAACCAAAGCCATTTGCGCCAAGTGGCTGCTGAACTTCATACGCCCTTTAAGCTGCTCCCTCTTGTTCACCCACAGCATCGCCAATGATTTCCATTGCTCGGGAAGCAAGTCCATGCTTTGACTTCCCCGGCCTACAGGCACGAACTGGGACAGATTGAACAGATGAACTCCTTTGGATAAGGCAAATTCAATGACCTGCTCGGTATGATGCACATTTTCCTTGTGGGGAGTAAAGCAGATATGTGTCTGGAGTCCTGACTCCAGAGAAGCATCAATGGCACGTTCCACACGATTAAACAGCCCCTTCAGCCCTCTCACTTCATCATGCGTCTGGCCTATGCCATCGAGGCTGATCTGGATGCGCTGAAGTCCTAACCCTCTTAATTCCTTCGCTCTTTTCAGATTCAGACCCCAGCCGTTGGTTCCCAGACCCACCTGCATATGATGATGAACGGCATGCTCGATGATCTGTTCGATATCCGCCCGAAGCAGCGGCTCTCCGCCAGATAAGGCCAAATCAATACAACCCATATCCGCCAGCTCGTCAATTAACTGCAAAGCCCGCGCCTGATCCAGTTCTCCCGGAAGACAGGTTCCAGAGCTTGACGAGCAATGTATGCAGTGGGCATTACACAAATTAGTAACCGACCAGACCATATGTACAGGATAGCGGAACCATTCCTCCACCATGTTTAGACCAGCTCCGTTTCTTGTGATTATCCGTATATTTCAAAGCACTCCTGGTTGTTAAAGTACTGCGCAATTATATTTTGAAGGTCACCTATACTGATCTGATCAATGAATGTCAGGAGTTCGTCCAGAGGAACCATACGTCTATGACGCATCCAGGCCTGGGCAATTGAGACCGAACGGCTGTGGGATACGGAAGCATCCAGGGCCATTTGTGTTTTTACTTTTTGCTTGGCACGGTTGTATTCGCGTGGTGTGATCCTTCCAGCCTCCATCTGGCGCAGCTCGGCCAGCATCTTTTCTCGGATCGCCTCCAGCTGAGCTGCCCTTGCCAAACCGTAGATTTTGAACAGTCCTTTGCCGCCCAATACGGAGTATACACAGGTGATCTGCTGGGCGAATCCAGGGGCAACGATCACATTATAGAACCTTGAGCCGATGTAATTATCGTCGCCCAGCAAGGTACATAGCAAATGGACTGCGTAATGTTCTTTATCTTCAAGCGGCGGGAGACTCCAGGCCCATACTGAGTAACATAGCTCTGCACGCTTTTGCGAAAGGTTAACCACCGCAGGTTGTGCCATTAGAGGCTGTTCAAGCCCGACCGGAAGCATAGGCTCCTCCCAATCCTGTAAAGCTTGCAGGCAGGACTCCAGGCCGCTGCATTTCTCAAGGCTGCCGGAAATCACCAGCAGAATATTGGAGGGAATATAATGCCGCCGGTGAAATTGTCTAAGCTCCAGAGCGCTCAGTTTTAGAATATCTTCATCGAGACCAATCAGCAGTTTGCCGAGACGTCCCGGATACACGTATTGATGGAGCGCATGAGTGAGTCTGCTCCGCGGTTCCTCTAATTGTCTTGATAATTCTTTGCGGATAATATTCTGTTCCAGACCAAAATCTTCTTCCCGCAATAGAGGCTGACGAATCATATCCACTAATGGAAAAAAGATTCCGGGCAATTCTTCAGGGGTGGAACGGCTGTAGAAGCAAGTATATTCCCAGGTGGTAAAAGCATTCATAGTCCCTGTCATTTGAGTGAACTCGGGACTCATGGCTCCCTTCGGATAGAGCAGCGACCCCCGAAAAAGCAGATGCTCCAGCGCATGTGCTATACCTGTCTGTTTCGGGGACTCATGTCTTGCCCCGCTCAGTACAAAAAATCCGGCCGTCACACTTGCCATTGAAGGCATATCCTCCGTGATTACGTTCAGACCATTTGGATACTTCCACTGCGAGTAGGCCATAACGTCCTCCTAATGATTCAATACTAGCGCTGAAGCGGATACCGGACCCAACGTCACCACACCCATTTCTGCAGTCGGGGCGGCGTTCTGTAATGCGGACTGAATCGCCTCCGGAGTAACCGAACTTATGGCTTCTTTCATGGCCGTTAATGTCCCGGGGTATCCCGGATACCATGAGGCGGTCAACAGCGTGTTCATTCTGGAAGCTGTGCTCTCTGACCTTAGGACCATCTGGTTTAAAAGCTGGTTTTGGGCGGCCTTGACCTCCTCCCTGCTCATTCCGTTATTCCTGATTTGCTCCATTTCTTGAACGATGGCAGATGCCGCCCAGGATACGGAATTCGGTCCGGTGGCCAAATAAAAGGTCATGAGTCCCGTGTCCCTGAAGGACATCAAACTGCTCCGCACTTGATAGGCCAACCCTTTTCTCTGCCGGATACTTTCAAAAAGTCTGGAACCGTCTCCTCCACCCAGCGCCTGTGACAATACAGCAAACGCAAAAAAATCAGGATGTCTGCAGGATACACAGGGCAACGCTGCTGCCAGATGAACGAGTCTGCCTTCCTGTTCGATGGAATACGCACAGGATTGCCAATAAGGGGGTTCTTCCCGAGGAACGATCAGTGAATCCTGTTCAGCGCCGGCTTCACCGATTGCATCCAGCAGCTTCCCCAGACTTTCCTTTGAAATGCCTCCAACCACAGCAACCACACAATTATCTGGAACATAAAGACGTTCATAGACGCTCTTCACCTTGGGGAAATCCAGCTTCGCTATATCTTCAACCCGGCCTACAGCTGACCGTCCGATCGTTTTACCCCCGGACATTTTTTCACGCAATACATCCATTACGTACGCATTTGGTTCCTTCCGGCGTTTACTTGAAAGAACTGCTGCATACTCCTTGCTGGCCGCAAAGGTCTCAGGGCACAAATCAAACTCCAGAATATCATGCAAAAACAGTTTGAAGACCGGCTCAAATTGATCACAAAGCACTGTAGTCCAGTGGCGTGTCCATTCTATATTGGATGAGGTTTTCAAATTAGCTCCGAAATCCGCCAAAATATCATTGAGATCTTCTTCCTTCTGTTCTCTTCGCCATATCCAATGTTCGAGAATCCGCGAACTGCCTATTTCATCTTCCGCTTCCAGCCTTGCACCTGCACCCGAAAGCAGGCCCAGCGATACCGTGTTCATACCGGCTAACGGAAGATGAATAATTTCCAATCCACTGCTTAACCTCCGGCAGGTTGTTCTGCTCTGATCCATTGGCTGCCTCCTTGTAAAAAGAACCTCCGGCAGCGCCCGAGGCTCCTTGCTTGCTAAATTACTCTCCAGGCAATAACAGATAATTCCCCTAAATCTACAATATCCAGTTCTTGAATGGCTGCCAGCAAATCAGCGTCTTCCATTTCCGCCATATTGTCACGGGCGATGTCCCACAGCAGTTCTCTGGTTGCTTCCATTTCCTCACCTCCTCTCTATAGGGCTGGTCAGGCTGCCTGGAGCAAGCCTCGTTTCAATAGCTTCTGAAGTAATCCGTTCACTTCCCCGCGTCCCTGGTCACACTGGAAGGCTGGAATGGATTCCTCAACAAGCCCCGTAATCTCGGCAACCCGGGCGGGCTGCTCACACAGCTTCAATATGGTATAGGCCAGACGTGACAACACATGGAGCTCGTCCGTAGCCGGGTTGTACACCACATACTTGCTATTTTCCTCTTTGCGGGTAACAATATTGGATGCGAGTGTTAGTACCGTATCCGAAGTTAAATTTGGCATCTTATCCTCTCCTTCTACACTTGAACTGCTTCAGGAACCACCCAGCAATAAGGATCGCCCATTGAAGCATCATTATGATAGGCTAATGCCGCAGAGCGGCATCCTCCGCAGATAAACTTATGCTCACAAGTGCCACAATTTCCTTCGTTTCTTGTCGTCCTGTCCCGTATATTCGCTAGGACCGGCGAGTAGCTCCAGATGTCCTGGAAGCTCTGCTCACGCAAATTGCCTGCTGTGAGCGGTAAAGTCACGCAAGGGGTGACATCACCGTTAACCGTGATACGGGCGGTAACATAACCTGCACCACAGCCTATATATTGTGCTGCCTGCTCTGGCGGCAGCATCAGTGCAACACGGCAGTCATGCCAGTATATCTTCAGCTTTCCGGCGTACTCCTGCTGCATGGATATCCACTCCACAATCACATCACGAAGCTCATTCGGCGTAAGCGCCAATGCCTGATCTCCCCGTCCTGTGGGAATGAACTCAGATAAATTCACTCCATTTGCACCGAGTCGGGCGGCCAATTCTACGACCTTTCGGCCATCCTTGAAATTAAGCCGGGTCGGCGTATACCCAACAGTTACATTAATCCCATGCTTCACTAATGTTTCTATAGCGCTAACAGCTTTGTCATACAGTCCTTTGACACCGCGCACCTGCTCATGCACTTCCGCCGTTGCTCCATCAATACTGACACAAATCCCGGACACTCCTGCCTCGATGATCCGGCGGCACATCTCATCATCAATCACGGCTCCATTAGTGCCGATCGAAACCATCATCCCCTTCGACGAAGCACGGGAGGCTATGTCCATCCAATCGGGCCTGAGCAGAGCTTCTCCTCCGGAGAGTCCCAGCAGGAGGACACCGGCCTCAGCTAATTGATCGACTACGGAAAGAGCCTCTTCTGCGTCTAATTCGTCGGGGTGCCGGCGGCCTGCGCCTGAATAGCAATGCACACAACTGGCGTTGCACAAAAGTGTAATCTCCCAGACCAGGTAGAACGGAGCTTTGAACTGATCCTGTATTGCTGCAATATTACTCATATTTCCCTCCCTCACCGGGACCGTTTGCTCCCGGCTTTCAATATGTGCTACTAAATTAACATATATTAGAAGAAGAAGGATCGTACATTTGAGGTATTTTTATAATATAATTTGGATATTAAGCCGCAAAAAGGATCACCTCCTCAGTCAACCGGGAGATGATCCTTTTCTATTACTCACTAATTATTATTTAAGCAGCTCGGCAAAAAAGAGAGAAACGGCTTCCTTTTGGTTGTGTACCCCAAGCTTGCTCAAAAGATTACGGATATGGGTTCGTACCGTAGTATAAGAAATGTGTAGCTCTATAGCAATCTGCTGCGTTGTATGGCCTCTGGATAATAGGCCCAGCACTTTATTTTCTTGAGAAGTCAGCTTTTCCATGAGGGAAAAAATCGCGGCCTGTTCAAGGGTCACCCAGATTAACCGTTTATCGTAGCTGCTGGCCCGTATATTCTTCAGGAAAGGAACCCGGACCGAACCACGTTGAACAAATACCCTGCGTGATCCGTTGCAATTGTTCATATGTTTTGTAGCGCTTAGAACCTGGCAGGTTTTACAGAGGCTGTTCCCGGTAGAATCACTGAAGAGATCAAGGGAACGGCAGGCCTTGCCGACCGCTTGTGTGGCCGAAATACCAAGCAGCGTACCAAGCTCCGCGCTCCATTGTAAGACTTTCCCCGTCTCATCGATGATAAAATAGCAGTCAGAAGTGCGCCTGATCCAACTCATATCCTCTACATTGGTTACGAAAGGCGCTTTGAGCTCTCCCATCTCTTTACCCCCATTTTCCAAACAGTGATTAGTGAAGTTTGTCTGGATGCAGGTTCCAAAAAGAAAAAATAATTGCATTATTTTCTATTTATTTGATTATAGCATTGCTTTCGAGACTGTCAATTCTTCATCACAAAGATACTAAGGGGTACGTTCGATGCTATAAAAAACCTTCTATCTGCTCATTGCTCAACATCGCACTGGCAATCGTCATAAAGTCCTCTCGGCCGATCTCCAAATGACCGAAGCGGAGGGAATACCCCCACTTGGGATTCCCCCGCGTGAAGCTACGGTATATAGCTGATATTTCTGCGGAATGGCACAAACGATTCGGACATCTGATAGTTGTAGACCTTATCATCAGCCACTTCCCCGATAGCAGTGAACGCTTGGAGTGGCTCCCCGTTCGTCCTATCTGTACGCGGCGAGTAGTAGATCAGCCAATCGCCTGTCTGCATCTTGCGTAAAGGTGCTGACTTGCCGTGGCAGAGCTGCGCGAAGCCCCCCAGCTCCCCATGCTTCACGTGGGATGCAGACACGACACCAATCCAGAAGCGGCTTTGTTGACTTATTTCATCCATTTGCATGCCTCAATCCCCTTCCTTGTTTACATCATCTATTGATCTAAGTATACAAAAACGCTACTGACAGCCTTATGTCAGTAGCGTTTTAACATGCTCTCCAGCTATTTAATGGCTATATAAATCTGCACTTCTGTGTTTGCTGGATCCGAATTCCTGGAATCATAAAGCTCAAAATCGCCCGTATAGGTTCTCACCTCCGGCGATTGCTTGAAATAGGTCCATATCTCCCGCCACGCCTCAGGCACCACTTCATACATAGGTCCCTTCTTTGCCGTGAATACGATGTACTTACTTTCGGGTATTTCCACAATCGCATGATTATTGTCATCCTGGACGAATTCATTGTCTGTTTCATGTCCAATTACAACGGTATAGGCTCCGTTCACGTCGCTTTCATAATCCGTATACAACGAGTATAGGAATTGAGGATTTCTGACCCCCGCGGCAGAAACAAGATTGCTCTGAAAGTAGGTGTCCCAAAGTTGTGGCAATCGTCCGTCCGGTCCCGTTTCTTCAGCGTTTGTTGTACGTACAGCCACTCCAGTAATGATCAGCTTGGGCTTGTGGGTCGTATAAGTGTTCATGGTTGAATCCTCTCCTTTCTCCAAAGTATACATGGAGAAACTCGACATCTGACTGTCATGTTTATGAAGAGAGATCCTTGGTTAGTATTCATCACTGAATTTGCTCTACCTCATACAAGGACTTATCCGATGCCGGAAGGAATGGGGTCCACTCTCCCGTTGTGTAGAGCAAAAGCCGGTGCATAGCACGCGTGCATGCGGTATAGAATAACTTGCGCTCGCTCTCCAGATGATACGTCTGCGAAGATGCGTCGTAGATTAGAACGGCATCGAATTCAACGCCCTTGGCGAGATATACGGGGAGGATCAGGGTTCCCTTCTCAAAGTTGGGCGTACTCTTCGTCACAAGCTTCAACCCCTGGCATCCCTGAGCTGTAAGGAGATCATAAGCAGCTTTGCTTTCGGCCGCTGTCTTGGTGATGATCCCGATGGAGACCAAACCTTCCGCCTGAAGCGCCGCAAGATGCTCAGCTATTCTTGCGGCCCGCTGCCCGCCGCTGCCCATCTGAGAGAGGAGCGGTTTTCTGCCCTTGCGTTCAAAGGCTACAATCTCCTTGGCGTTAGGCAATAAAGACTTCGTGAATTCCACAATCTCACGCGTTGACCGGTAACTGCGAACCAGACGGAATAAGCTCGTTTCAGATTCGCCATACAATCCGATGAGCGGTGAATCTTCGCCGTGCAGTTCCGTGGCCTGAGCAAAGATAGCCTGACCGAAATCGCCAAGCACCGTCATGCGGGCACGGGGAAACATTTTTTTGAGGAACTCATACTGAAACATCGAATAATCCTGACCCTCATCGACGAATACATGCCGGATCTCCGTGTTCACCCGAACGCCCTCGATGAGCTCTTTCAGGTACAGGTACGGTGTCGCATCTTCATAGAAGAGTTCGGACCGGCTAAGCTTCTCCTTGGTTTGCTGACAGATTTCCGGCCAGAGCAGGGAAATTCCAGCTTCATTCGTCATCTTCGCCAAAGCATTCTCTTCTTCAAAGAACTGGATGTACAACCCGATCATGTCTATGAACAACATCCGCTTCACACTTCGCTTCAGCGGTTTAAATTGCTCTTTCACGACCATCCGGCGCAGCAGTGCTTCCTCCCGCTCAGCATAATCGAAATCGCCCTCGTCCAGCCTCCGATTGCCGCGCTGCATTTCGCGGGCTTCTTCATATTGTTCGGCAAAGTCAAACACTCCCCTGTCTTTATGCAGTTCATTAAACACTTCGGCGTACTGATCGTTGTCAAGATAATCTAGCTCCTCCTGCACCCAGAACGCCTCACGTTCCTTGTCTTCCAGCAGAGAAAGCTCACGCAGCAGCCACTCCTGCAGCAAAGTGATGCGGTTGGATAAGCGAATGGAAGAATCATAGCTGTAAAATTTCGATTCCATTTGCTTAGCTGTGATCAAATCGCGATCCCGGAAGCGTATGCTTATGAATCGCATGCCCTTCCCCTCCAACCCCTGCGCATACTTCTGGAGCGCTTGAAGAAAGTCCACAGATGCCTTGTATTGGATTCCTTTCAGCCGGGCTTCATACCCGCGGTCAGATTGTTCTTCCAGCACATATTCAATCTGGTCAAAGGGATCCTCTAAACGAAACGTCCTGCCAAGCCAGTAATCGAGATATTCATGGAAGGTCGTCTGCTGCATGTTCTCTTCACCGAGTTCAGGAAGAACGGTAGATACATAACTGTTAAACATCGGATTAGGTGAGAATAGCACAATTTGGTCAGCCCTCAGCCGTTCGCGGTGTTTATACAGCAGGTACGCCACCCGCTGCAGGGCAGCCGAGGTTTTCCCGCTGCCAGCCGCCCCCTGCACGATCAGCATCCGGCTGTTGTCATCGCGGATAATGGCATTCTGTTCCTTCTGGATCGTCGCGACGATGCTCTTCATCTGATTGTCCGCACCCTTGCCAAGCACCTGCTGCAGCAATTCATCGCCAATCGTTAAGCTCGTGTCGAACACATTCTGCAGTTGATCTCCGCGAATCTGATACTGCCGCTTCAGCTGCATCAGTCCAGCGATAGCTCCACCCGGCGTGTCATATCCGGCCGCGCCCGGTGAATAATCGTAATACATACTAGCGATCGGAGTACGCCAGTCGTACACCAGAAAACTCATGCCATCTGAGTCAATGAAGGATGACACACCGATGTAGACTTGCTCAGCAGTGTTCAAGCCATCCTCATGAAAATCGATGCGTCCGAAGTAGGGAGAGGACAGCAGCCGTTTCATGTTTTTCCATTGCTGCGCGCGCAACCGCTGGCTTCGCTCCCGTTCGGACAATAAAGCTTCCTGCTGCCTGATACTGTAGAAGGTCTCTTCAAAATCTTCGCTAGTGCTTGTGTTTACAGTCACTTCTTCCCAAAACAGCTTGCGGATGTCCACCACTTGGTCATGCAGCCCGGCCACTTCCGGCTCCAGTTCGGTGATCCTCGCTTGCAGCTTTTCCATAACCTGCTTCAGCCGTTCCTGTTCTTGCTTCCAATCCTCCGCACTTATCATCTTCCTGCATACACTCCTTCATTCGAATTTGTAAAATGAAAGTTTGACAACCCGTATTACTGTGTGGTAAGATTAAGTTGTAAATAAGATAGGATTATTAGGCGATTCGCAAAATAAATGATTAGTAATTCTCCAATCATATCATAATGCCTCTGTGTGCACAACTCCATTTATACATATTTAGCCCCGGCAGATTTGCCGGGGTTTTTAATTGCCAGGGGCCTTGAAATTCCCGCAACTTAACCTAACGTGATTCTTATGAAGGCTCCTCAATTTGAGGGGCTGTTTTCTTTTTCAGGGAACAAACCCAATCATTGAATGCATAATCAGCTCACCTGCAGTAGATAATTTCTAAAAACAAGGAGAGTGGTTAAATTGAAACGATCGGTAAAATCAGTCACGTCCCCCAAGAAATTTATAGTAGGTCACCACTTATTAAACGAACTATCTACGTATACCACTACTTATGGTGACCATGCTTATGTAATTTGTGACGAATTCATTCTGGATCGTGCAGCGAAAGAGGCGGGTCAATCCTTTGAAGAAGCTGGACAGCAGAGTGAGTTCGTGAAATTTAATCTGCAAATTACTCAGGAAGAAATCGATAGGCATTGTGAAGCGGTTAAAAAATCAGGAGCTAATGTGATTGTGGGTATTGGCGGCGGGAAAACCTTAGATACTGCTAAAGCCACCGCTTATTATGCACATTTGCCTGTGGTTATCTTCCCAACCATCGCTTCAACCGATGCGCCCTGCACCGCACTTTCTGTCATCTACAAAACAGACGGCTCGTTTGACCGCTATCTGTTCCTGCCAACCAATCCGGATGTGGTCTTGGCAGATACAAGTATTTTAGCAAGTGCTCCAACCCGTTTTTTTGTCGCTGGAATTGGAGATGCGCTCGCCACCTATTTCGAAGCACGCGCCTGCTATCAGAAAAATGGTGATAATCTGGTCAATTTGAAACCCTCGCTTGCCGGATTAGGTATCGCCAAAATGTGCTATGACACTGTTCTGGAATATGGCCTTCAAGCGAAGATAGCCGTTGATCATAAAGTTTCCACTCCTGCCGTTGAAAAAACAATTGAAGCCACCATCTATTTAAGTGGTGTGGGGGCAGAATCCGGCGGTTTAGCCGCTGCTCATGCCATTCATAACGGAATGACCGCTGTCCCATCGCTGCATCATGCACAGCATGGCGAAAAAGTAGTGTTTGGTTTATTAACACAGCTTGTTTTAGAAAGTGCACCCAAAGAAGAAGTGGAAACGGTCATTAACTTCATCAAAGAAGTGGGCTTACCCTTAACATTAAAAGATCTCGGTCTGGATCAGTTTAGAGAGGAAGAATGGCGGAAAGTGGCGGAAGATGCATGTGCCGAAGGAGACACGATGGGCAATATGCCACATCCCGTAACTCCTGATGACGTATACCAGGCCATCATTGCGGCAAATGCATTGGCAGAATATTATCATAATTAAAATCTCGAGACCTATTGAAACGCTAAGCAGCCAGTTGCCGGGATGGAACCGACAGCCGGCTGTTTAAAGCCGCTGAAACAACTGCTCCCCTTTTGTCTGCATATATCTATACATTGCTAGGCATGCCGCTATCATAATCATGCCAACCCCTAACAAGAGGAGATTTGCATTTACCTGCGTCAGAAGAAGGGATAGTCCCAAGGGAACTAATAAACTGATGATCCCTATGAGCATAGATACAAGAACTGCTGCACTCTGTTTGATTACCGTAACTTCGCTTTTCCACTCCAGGTTAGGTAATTTCAGGTTAACAATAATGCCCATCAGCGCGGAATAACAAGCATAGATCAAAGGGATAACAAGCAATAATAAGCTTTCCGTCCATCCCGTGCGCAACGATATCATAAGCATTACACTACTAATACTCAGGACCGGTAAGGTGATGGTCAGATTCACGGCAACTTTGCTAAGCCATATCGCTTGTTTCGATACGGGTGAACTTTTTAGTATCCATAAATTGTTGCCTTCAAGCGAAATGGAACTTGACGTTGTGCAGCTTAACACTACAAATAAGGAAAGCAGGATAGGAGCCAGCGTACTCAGATAATGGGATAATTGCGGAATTTCAATCATTTCCCCCAGCTTCTCCGAACTGACAAACAATAAGGCAACCGACATCACCAGTAATAGAATCATGCCTATACTTGTGTTCAGCACATAAACAGAAGAGCCAAAATATCGGCGCAACTCCTTCTTATACAGTGCACGAAATGGAGAGGAGGCTTCTAACGGCTTCATGGTATATTTGCTGCCTGCATGACTGGTCATTAGACCTGTATGAATCGCTTTATATTTTGTACTTAACACAGTGGCAAATATAATAAATGAAAGTACGGATAACGCAATAAATAATAACAATGAGCCTACCTGATACGAGCAGACCGCATCGACATACATCGCTGCAAGAGGATACAGCTTAAATATCATATCGGCCAGCTCAGCCCCCATATCAGCAAGTGCCTGCTCGTTTCCATTGAGTGTAAATGAACCGACCATAAGTACAATCACAATGGCAAAAGTTAATACAAGACTGATCATCCGGCTCGCTTTAAACCGGGAAGAGATCCAGCTGATGCATGAACCAATAATCGTTGCCGCAATAATCGGCAGTAATGGGATAAATAAAAGGGTCAATAGAAAAAACAGATAAAATAACGTCCCCGGATTCACTTTTATAGCATACACCACACCTGCTGGCAGCATGACAATCAAAGAAAGGAACAAATTCAGCACATAAAGCTGAAGAACACGGCTTGCCACAACATGACTCGTCTTGATCGGCAGCGACATCACCAAATCGTAGTCCTTATAGCTGAATAATACACCGCTTGCCTTATAGACCGTGGTGAAGAACCCTACAATAGAAGTAACAGCCATCATAATCGCCAGTAATAGATCCATTCGCCCCATTTGCTCAAAAGTCACTGCCAACATGAAGTTGTATCCAAATGAAACTACTGCTATCATGAGCACTCCCACAAGAATACCAAAGGCGAGTAAAAGCGATTTGCGTTTTTCTTTAACATCTTTTGTATGTAAAGCTTTATTCAACCCAAATGAAGAAAACAACTGCAGCTTCGTTAATCTCCAGATATTAATCATTGTCGATCAGCTCCATGAATAATGCTTCCAGGCTATTTTCGCCCTTTACTTCTTCTGTCTTGCCATGGGCTATTAATTGGCCCCCCTTTATGATCGCTATCTTATTGCAGAGCTTCTCTGCCACATCCAGCACATGCGTGGAGAAGAAGATGGCACTGCCGTTGCTGCACAGCTCTACCATAATTGTCTTTAGCATGTGAGCGGCTTTTGGATCAAGGCCAACAAAGGGTTCGTCTAACACCAACAACTTTGGTTTATGAATAAGTGCAGAGATAATCGCAAGCTTCTGCTTCATCCCATGGGAATACGATGAGATCATATCACCCAAATGGACCGTAATTTGAAAAGCATCGCTGTATTTTTTAATAAGCTGCTCACGATCCGCTTTGGATACACTAAAGAGATCACCGATAAAATTCAAGTACTGAATGCCGGTAAGATGATCATACAAATCCGGGTTATCCGGAATATACGCAATCCTCGCCTTGCACGCTACCGGATCTTTTTTAATGGAGATACCGTCAATTTCAATATCCCCTTCTTCAAAATCAAGCACGCCCACTACTGCCCGAATGGTTGTTGTTTTACCTGCTCCGTTATGTCCGATAAAGCCGTAGATATCGCCTTGCTCCACCACCAAATTCAAGTCATTTACTGCCTTTTTACCACCCTTATAGCTTTTGGTAAAATGTTTGATTGTAAGCATGCCCTTCACCCTTTCAATGTGTTTTCCCATACGCTCTTCCCGTAGAATAACTATAGTACGAATAGCACCGCCCGAACGTTCATTTGTCTGCATATTAAAAAAAGCCCATCCCCTTAGGATGGACTTCCTCATTATTAAAAAATCAAGCGCCAGCGTAGTTTCACACTTCTTCTACTTTCTGAATGCCGCGCAGCCATATTCTACGGATGGATAACGTATCGGAAATAGTCGTGGTCGGGTCGCCGTCGACCAAGACCAAGTCTGCTCTTGCCCCCTGAATGATACGCCCGCGGTCGTTCAGGCCGAACCGGCGGGCTGTTTTTGAAGTAGCGGACTGAAGAGCTTCTACGGGCGTGAATCCCGCTTCCACCAATAGCTGCATTTCATGGTGTACACTAGCGCCATGGGCAAGCCCGCCAAGCGATGGAACCGGCACGGAGACATCCGTACCCACCAGGATGTCTACACCTGCATGATGAAGATCCATCACATTCCGGTAGTTGTCTTCCATGCTGCCTTGCGGGTAGGTATGGAAGCTGGCATTCAGCGTATCCAACCATCCCGGACTGAGCCTGGAACTCACACGGTGATCCTTGGCCAATTCCGCTGCGGAGTTACCAATAATGGAGGAGTTCAAGACCAGACACGGTGTAACGAAAGCACCGGCCTCTGCGATCATTCTCACCAGATCCGAAGTATTGTCCGGGCGGTCGATGAATAAATGGGCCAGACCATCGACCCCGACTTCGATGGCTTGCCGGGAGGAGTCCGCAGTCAACACATGGGCAATCGCAATCTTGCCGTACCGGTGTGCTTCCCCTACGGCTGCACTTAGAATATCTTGGCTTAAAACAGGCAATCCGGGGGCGGCCAGTACCGTCCCTTCCTCAATCATAATCTTAATATAGTCGGCTCCCTCCCTGACTTGTTCGCCTACAAATGCCAACGCCTCGTCCCTGTTCGATACCGCAGCCGCTTCTCCGTGATCGTGATCATGGGCATGAGCAGCCAGCATAGCGTTGCGATCTTCCTCGCTCATTTTCTCCAATTCCTTCAGTACAAAATCCGGGATTTCCCCATCCCCAGGCATAAGTTCATCGGGATGCCCTCCAGGAGGTGTGACCCCCATTCCGGCAGACCGCACGTCGGCAATATCCTCAATCCCCTGGAGCTGTGCCTCGCGGCCGTTTTTCGTAAACCCGCCCATCATTTCCAGTTCAGTCGTCACACCGAATTTCAGTGCGTCACGCAGGCCCTCTACGGAAGTGTGAACGTGGGCATCGATCAGACCCGGCAATAAAGTCCCTCCTTTCGCATCAATGGTGACCGCATGTGCCGGTATTTCCCCGCCTACCGATAGGATCTGTTCGCCTTCAATCAGGACCGTCGTGGCTCTGATCACGTTCTCGCCGTCAAATATGCACGCATTGGTGATTGCTGTAATCATTGTGATACCTCCTATAATGGAATAGCATTTGTTATTGATTGAAATATAACAGTTAGATTTCTAACTGTCAATCTTAAAATTAAATGAAGTCTAACCATTTGAATTTGACAATTTAGGGACCGAAAATTAAGATGTTCTTATAATTAGAATTCAAACTATAGCGAGGGAGTCAGGCACAGGATGACGAAGCAAGCTTTGCTTACCCCCTACTCCGATTTAATCCGGGAGATTGGATTGAAAATCAGAGGTATGGCCAATGTCAGATTATCGGAACTGGGACTGAATGCGCAGCAAGGGCAGATGATGGGCTATATTTTTGAGCATCAGGACAAAGGTGTGATCCAGAAGGATTTGGCCGAGCGTTTCAACCGTAAGGGAGCCACCATCACCAGCATGCTTCAGGGGTTGGAGAAAAAAGGGTATATCAAGCGGGTGATTCCGGAAGATAATGAACGGCAGAAAAAAATATATTTATTGCAAAAAGGGGCCGACCTCGTCGAAGAATTCCACGATATATTCATGGAAGTAGAACGATGTGTTACCCAGGGCCTTACCGAAGAAGAAAGCGCGGCCTTCTTGAAGTTATTAATCAAAGTGAAAGACACCTTGTAGCAAGACAATGCCACTCCTGCCCATGTGAGTGGTTTTTTTATTGAGATGAAACCCTCTTGCTATATGCGGACCTTACCGGTTACAAAAACCTTCTTCTATGCATCAAGGTAATTTGCGCTGCCCAAGCAACTCGGCACACATGGTACAGCAGTAAATAATACCGTCCGCCAAATTGCCGGGGCGATTGGTACGGCTGTCGTGATTACGATTTACAGTGCAGGCTACAAGCCATGCAGCTACAGTGCTCCAGCACAATCCTTCTACTACTGCTGAGCTCCTTAAATCTCTTACATCAATTTTAGGGGCAAGTGACGCCTATTACTTCATGATAATTCTATCCATTGCCGCGTTTGTTATCACATTATTTATGCCCACGAAAAAGAAGATCATGATTGAAAAAAAAGCAAACGTAGTCAGCAAGGAAGAACCTCTGTTGTAACACGCATGAGCTAGCAATATCAGTATATGAAGAAGAGAAGCCACTCTTTATGCGGAGTGGCTTCTCTTCTATTATGTCCGCAAGGATGACAGTTCTATTTACGGCCTGTCTCTTCGGTAAATATCGATGCTTTTATACCCTTCACCCAGAATCTTCTTCATTTCTGCCCGCCGTTTTTCTCTAGTCTCCTCTTGTACAGCGCTGTATATATAACGGGCCCAATCCTTTCGGTAGCCGGGCGTAAGGGATTGGTAAAAAGCCAGTATCTCCGCACTATCCGTCAGATCTTGCTCCACAGCAGGGATCATAGAGGTGTAATCGTCCACACGTTGACTTGGCTTTGAAGATACATCCTTGTTCTTCCGCGCCTCCTCTTTGAATCCGACAACGGTAAACACCTCATTTAAGCCCACCATACGTGCAAACTTCAGGTTGCTCGTTCCAATATAACCGTCCTCATCGGCTCCTACCCCTTCAAAAAGACTGTCTCTGTGAATGTAGGCCGAATAAACCTTATTCCCTTTTTTGGGATAAGCGGCGAACAAATAGCCTCCTTTATTTAAATAGTTGTGATCAATCACTTTGTGGACGAGCTCCTGTAGCGATTCCATATTGAGCACATAAGCAAAAATCAGATCATAACTGCTGGCTGTTAATTCAGTGTCATGCTCTGCTAATCCCGCTAAACTGTCTTCATTCTCTGGTCTGTACAATACAGCAACCTTTTTGAATTTGTGCATATTTAACTTTTCTACAATTGTTTTAGCCATGTACGGCCCCCCGTTAAATGTTGTCTTTATTTAGGGTTGCATAACCGTTGTCTTTTTGCAAGCCGGGCAGCTTTTGTAGCTCCACAAGGAAATGACTTCCTTGCTGAATAAATCAAACAGCCCCCAAGACCCCTAAAAAGTGGGGTAGGAGGCTACTTGTGAGAAAATGTTCTTTGCTTTAAAACTTGCACGATAGCTGTTAACCAATATTACTTCGCGCTGCGGTCCACAAGTTTACGAGGATCCACTTTGTTGTCCATCAGAAGCGGAGTCTTTGCACCTTTAGCAATTTGATCCCAGGCTACCACTTTAAAGTTTTGGTTAAGCTCTTTGCCATTGTTAATGTTAGAATCATCCTGTGCGATGAAAATGCCATAAGGGAACTGTTCGCCCAGTCCGAACCCGAGTACATCAATACCATCAGTTACTGAGGTGCCATCGGTCAATGCGCCATCGGCGATATTGAAGCTAGTAAGGTAAGCGTTATTGCCTTCACGGTCATATATTGCGTAGCTGTCACTGCCTTGGCTGGAGGCGATTAAATAACCTTTGCCGTCGGCACCGTAATAGAGAGTCAACCCTTCAATATCATCCTGTAATCGGCGTCCGTCTGCAATATCGACAGTGGATAGAGGTTTTGTGCCGCTGTCAGGCTCCGCATTATATTTGTATATCGCGTAATCCTCTTCCGCTATATACATCATGCCATACTCATCATCGGCTACCATTCCTTCTGATTGCGTAGCCAGCTTAAACTCGCGAACGAGCTTACCTGAAACTTTCCCCTTCCCGTTGTCAGCCAGCTCATATTGTTCAAATTCGCCTTCTTTACCCAGAACCAGAGCGTAATACTTATCCGATTTCAGGCTATGGTAGAGGCTGAATCCGTATACCTCTTCCATCTTCGCTTTAATGGGCTCTGCTACGATGTCAGTCAACTTTCCGGTTGCCCCGTCCATGGCAAAAATATCAACCGTGTTCGTAGAACGGTTCGTCGCGCCAACAAGATCTACTTTTTTATCGCCAAGCTGAAAATCATAACGTATATCAATATTATTCATTTTTCCTACTTTATAATTTTGAAGCTCTTTGCCGTTCAAATCATAGACGAGAACGCCTCCGCCTTTGTTCGTGGCAATGATTTTGGAATTCGCCGGGTTCGCAGAATCGAGCCAAATGGCCGGGTCATCGGCTGCATCCTCACCATCTTCAACGGCTGCCGTCTCTACCTGGGCGGTTACGGAATAAGGAGTGATGATATCAGCGGAATTGATAAACTTTGCATTTTCCGCCAGAATAGCTTGAAGCAGCTTGGAAGGAATGTACATCGTGCCATCGACTAATTTGACCTCCGCTGGAAGCTCGCCTGCTTTACCCGCTAGACGATATTCCTTATCGCCTGCCGTGAACGTGCCTGCGAATCCGTTCTTCAGCTTGACCAGTGCCGACTTATCGTCACTATCCCAAGTGATAGTTGCTCCGATCCCATCCATGTGCTTGCGCAGAGGTTCATATCCTTTTAGGTCTGAGGCGGATGCTGCGTTAGTTGTTGCGGCAGGAAGTAGAGCGCCTGCAAGGAGCAGCGTAGATAGTACAGTTTCCCATGTTTTCATTGATGTTCAATGTTCCCCTCTATTGTTAGTAATTGCTTAACTATAGAAGATGAGTGTAAAAGAAGTATTAACAGGCAACTAGGCCTTTGTAAAATTTACAATGTAAATTCAAGATAGTATTTGAATGCATCTCATAGTTCCAGACTGCCACTATTATTTCTCAGCAGGGAATTTGCTCATATCCATATACAGCACATTCCAGCGATGACCATCCAAATCAGCAAAACCAGCACCATACATCCAGCCCTGGTCATGGGGTTTGCCGTAAATGCTACCGCCTGCCTTTCCCACCTTCGTTACCATTTCATCCACTTCTTCCTTGCTATCTGCACCAATTGTAAACAATACTTCAGTGCCTTTCGTTGTATCTGCAATATTATTTCCTGTAAATCTTTCGAACGTGGACTCCGTAAATAGCATCACAATAACATTCTTGTCTCCGATGACTAGACTAGCTTTATCATCAGCATTTCCATGTCCTTGATTCAAAGAAAATCCAATCTCCGTGAAAAAATCTTTTGATTTGTTGATATCTTTAACTGGTAGATTGATCCATATTTGCCCCGCCATAGTTATTCCTCCTTATAAATAAAATTATGTCCATTTTCATTTATAAGAATAACTGCCGGAGTTGCTACTTGAAAGGTGATATTGAAGAATTTCAATTTTTTTTGCCTAAAAAATAACTAAGGCCTGAGGCAATCCCCTTTGTCTATTAAAAGAATGATCGGGTCAGGCATCCATGGGATGTGATTCTGTACTGATTATTTTGCTGCTTCTTTCCCGCTTTCTCCGATTCGTCGAATACAAAACAAATAATAAAATAAACCATAACGGCGTCAATAATAAGGCCGGACGTGTTTCTTCAGCAAACAGCATAATAATGAGTATGATTGCAAACAACGCTAAGACTACATAATTAATAAATGGGGTGAACGGGGCTTTGAATTTTGACTTCGCCTGCAATTCCGGCTTTGTTTTCTTATACCGCAAATGGCAGATCAGAACGATACCCCAAACCCAGATGAAACAAATGGCACTGATGGTTGTCACGATTCCAAAAGCAGTCTCCGGAATCAGCTTACTCAAAAGAGCTCCCACGGACAACACAAGTGTGGAGATGAATAGAGCATTGCTTGGGACATGATTTCTATTCAGCTTTGCAAAATTGGCTGGAGCCTGGTCATTCCTGCTCAAATTATATAGAATCCGGCTTGTTGAGAACATTCCGCTGTTACAGGCAGACGCGGCTGAAGTTAATACGACAAAGTTAATAATTCCAGCAGCAATCGGTATCCCCACCAAACTAAACGTTTTAACAAAAGGACTTTCTGCCGGATTTAGTTCCGTCCATGCGTTGATGCATAACAAGGCGATAATGGCACCCACGTAGAAAAATAGAATTCTTAAAGGGATTTTATTAATAGCCGACGGGATGGTTTTTTCTGGATTGGATGTTTCGGCTGCCGATACCCCCACCAATTCTACACCGACAAAGGCAAACACAACCATTTGGAAGGAAAGTAGGAACCCTGAAACCCCGTTCGGGAATATCCCCCCATGTGACCAAATATTACTGACAGTAACCGTTCCGTTAGCTGTTTTGAATCCAATCACCAGCAGGATTGCCCCGATAACAATCAACGCCAGAATAGTCACTACCTTGATTAATGCAAACCAAAACTCCAATTCGCCAAAACTTTTTACAGTTAATAAATTGAGTCCTAATAAAATGATTAAACAAATGACGGCAGGGATCCATTGCGGGATATCAAACCAATATTGTACATATACGCCAACAGCTATAATATCCGCCATAGCCGTCATGATCCAACAAAACCAATAGGTCCATCCGGTTACAAATGCTGCCCGCGGTCCAAGATAATCTTCAGCGATGTCTGTAAAAGATTGATAACCGGCTTTTGACAACAGGAGTTCTCCCAAGGCCCTCATAACAAAAAACACGGCAATACCCACGATTAAATAAGCAAAGATGATGGATGGTCCTGCGAGTTGTATAGCTTTACCTGATCCTAAAAACAATCCGGTCCCGATGGTCCCCCCAATTGCAATGAGCTGAACATGCCGGTTCTCTAAATCTCTCTTTAGTTCTTGTGGTGCCATGTGAAACTCCCCCTCTACATCTAATAATTCTTTGTGAAATGATGAACAAGTAAAAATGACAATAAAAAAAGAGACTGGATGCGCTCCAATCTCACGGTCATAAGAATATTAAATAAAATACATTCATTATTCTGACGCTTATCAGAATAACAAATGAATTATCCAGTACTCTTCTGTCCTTTTGCCTGAGATTGTGAACCCTTCGGCGCCGGGGAATCCCCACGGTCTCTCCAGAAGCTGCTCCTGCTATAGTGTGATCCATAGCATTCATAGCTTAGAAATTATTTGATTATAGGATCATAACTTCTTTTAAATATTTTTCAATACTAATCATAGTCAAAAGTTTTGTCAATAACATTAGTTACCACCGTGCTTCGCCAAAATAATTATGATAGGGCTTGAACGTTGCCAGCACTTCGTCTACCTTGCCCATTCGTTCCTCCAGGCTTCCCCGAAGTGTGATATAGGGAATCCGCCGCTCCTTCAAATCTGCAATAATTTGCTTATGGAAAATATGCCGCTTCTGATTCCCGCTGCGGTCCCATGTATCCTCGTAAGGAATATCGTCGTCGCACAGGAAAAAAAGGTCGTACCGCTGTGCATTTTCCAGGGCGATCCGGGTTAAGCGTTCAGGGGCCCGGCCGTGGTAATCCAGGGCAAACATATAAGTGGTGATCGCATTGGTATCGACAAAAAGATATTTATCCGCTTGCAGTAAAGCCCGCTCTTCCCGCTCCATATGGCCGACAGCAATTTCATCGAACGCCTCCAAGCCAATTCGGCGGTCCACCTGATGCTCCGTCCAATAATCGCGCCCGTATTCGCTCGCATAGGTTGTGCGATACCGCCGGGCCAACGCTTCGGTGATCGTGGATTTGCCGGTAGACATCGCTCCCACAAAAACCACTTTTGTTATTAAATCCCGATATACGCTATCGCTCACATATTCCCGGTACTTGTAAGGATCCGAACGGACCATAGTAGCTGAAACCGGTACCTGCCCGCGGGCTTCATCCACCCGCCGGTCTACTGCGCCCAAAGCGATGCTCATGTGCTCTCCGTAAAACTCGCTGGAGTAGAAATGCGTCACTTGCTCGCCTTTCAGTAACTCCAGAATATATTGCTCCTCCCTTATCTCATGCTCCCGGTCGTTCGAATACCCGTCGGGACCGTCCCAGGCTTCAATCAGCCGCACCGCCGGGTAGAGCTTGCGAATCCAGTTGGCCCGGATATGCAGCGGGATCGGGGTCACCGTCGTCTCATAGATCACTACAATTAGTTCGTCGACCTCTTGCAGCGCCGTCTCGAACATGAACTGATGCCCTTTATGCAGCGGGGCAAACTTCCCGAGCGTCAAGCCAAGTCTCTTCATGCTGATACCTCCCTAGCGCCCTTGTTCCAATTGTAGTAGCCGTATACAGCGTTAACCAGATACGCGCTCCACATGACGATCATCAGCAGGCCTTCACCGCTTCCCTCCAGCATTCGAATCACCCACAGCAGCACCGTGAACATATTGAGGACAATATAGACCAGCCATTGTTCCTTGAATCTTCGAACCATTAATAGAGTGGCGACAACGGATAACACCGTCGTAATGGCATCAATATAAGGCGAATTCTGCCCCGGTATGAACGATAGACCCAGGCCCAGCAGCAGGCTGCCTAATACGCAGACCGCCCCCACAAGGAGCAGACGCTTGAGCTCTAACTGACGCATGGACAGCTTGCCGTCAGTCCGGTTATTTTTCCACATGTAGAAGCCGACCACATTCATAGGAACAAAGAAAAGCAGATTTAGCATAACCTCTCCAAACAAACCGTTGACGTAAGCCAAGTACGCATAACCAATGGTATTGTACATCCCAAACACATAACTCATCAGATTTCCCTTCGCCGCGAGCACCACACACAGCACCCCGGTGATAAAGACCGTAAATCCGAATAAAGAATCCTTAGAAATCACCGTAAACCCAACAGCAATTGAGGTAAACAAAACCAGCCAGGTCAATTCAAACAGGTTCCAACCGCCCCATGATTTATTCACTTGCATCCCCTCTGCTTTCATCCGATTTGTGCACCATAAAGTTAGTTCACTCTTACTTTCAACTTGATAATAACATATTGTTAATATCATTGAAAGCAAAAATGTACACTTGATGAATCGAATCTTCAAAAGGGAGGCTTCGTGCCTTGTGGCTGCTAATGTAACTGATAAGTTAATTCGTTTAACCACGCGGTCATTGAGGAGATTTTAAACCACAAGTTATAATTCAAGGGACTAGTCGAACTGATAAAAATTGGAGGGTATTCAAATGAATATTGAGATCGGAAAAAAAATCAAAACCCTACGTTTACAAAAAGGAATGACTCAGGAAGAACTAGCAGCAAAACTGAATATGTCATCCCAAGCCATATCCAAGTGGGAAAACAACGTAACCATGCCAGATATTCAAATTCTCCCTGAGTTATCTGTGATTTTAGGGGTTACAATTGATGAGCTATTCGCATTAACTGATGACACACATCTAGAGCGTATTGAAAATATGATTAGTACCGAACATTTTATTTCCAAAGATGATTTTAATTATGCTGAACAATTTCTCAAAGAAAGGCTAACTAATGACGAAAAAAAGGCCCCATGTCTCACATTGCTGGCTCAGTTACACATTCATCGTTCAGAGGAGCACCGTGAATTAGCTTCCCATTTTGCCAAGGAGGCCCTGTTATTAGATCCACATAAAAAAAGTAATCATAATGCTTTGCGGGATGCGGAGAATGGAGTCATTTTTGACTGGAACTATTCAAATCACCATAAACTTATAGAGTATTATAAAAATTTCGTGCCAAATCATCCAGATTACTGGCAGGGTTATGTATGGCTTATGAACCACTTACTTGCAGATGGCAGATGTGCTGAAGCTAAAGAAACTCTAGAAGGATTGAACAAAATCCATCCAGGTTATTTATATCAATTATATGGAGGACTGATCTGCAAGGAAGAAGGCAACCTTTCTCAGGCATTAGTTCTTTGGGAGCAGATGACGGATCTGTATCCTGATGAATGGCGTACGTGGTCCTTTAGGGGAGACTGCATGGCGAAACTGTGCAAATACGACGAAGCCATCGAATATTACACCAAAGGATACGAACTACAACCCAATCCCAAATATATAGATGCATTGATAGCAATTTCACATATATATGAGATTCAAGGAGAATATGATAAAGCTATTGAGAAGCTTCAAGAAATCATCGAACAATTGGAAAGTAATTGGGAAATCACAGAGGGTAAGGCAGTTGATTTTTATGCAAGAGAAATAGAATATTTCAAGAAACTGTAAGTAAAGTGGCATAAACGACTAGCCCATCAATTACACCGCTTCCCCTGCTATATTATGGGGTGGATTTCAATTCTGTTCACGAAAAGCCAATCAATGGAGCTGGCTCCATTGATTGGCTAATTCGGTGCCCGTGATCACAGCTTCCAGCGGCAGGTCATCTTTAAGTTGCCCCCGTGCAGCTCCGCGGTCAGCGTTCCGTTCATCTTGTCCATTAGACTTTTGGCGATAGAAAGACCAAGTCCCGATCCTTGGCCGGATCGGGTGCGGTCGACCGTGTAGAAGCGGTCAAATAGCAGCCTCACATCAATATCGGATAATTCCTTCGCTTCGTTAATGATCGTAAACTCGGCAATCTCAGGCTGTTGCTGGAAGCAGATTTTCACATGACCGGTCGCATGCTTGATAGTATTGGTAAGCAAATTCTCAACGACCCTCCGCACGGCTGATTCGTCGGCATATACGGCTACCTCTCCCTCCGGCATCCGAATGTCCGGCGTAATGTCCCGCTCGTTGAACCGGTCGTAGAAACCGACCAGGATGTCTGACAGGAGGACAGTCATTCCGATCCGCTCAGTCTTAAGCTGATAATCGGAAGATTCAATTAGGGATAACTCGAAGAAGTCGTTCAATAGTGCTTGCAGCCGTCTCGTGCGATTTTTAACAATGCTGAGGTATTCGTGCTTCTCCTCAGGCGTGATAGGCTCTGCTTCCAGCAGTTGAATATAGCCAAATATGGAGGTGAGCGGAGTACGGATATCATGGGAGATGTTCGCAATCGCCTGCCGCAGCTCATTCTCGGTTCGTCTTCTGCGGGCCTCCGCGTCGACTACGAGATCGGACTGGCGATTAATTTGACCTGCAAGTCTTTCGAGCCTCTGGTCGAATAGAGTCACGTCTATTTTTTTGCCGGTTGTCCGTTCATTATAGTGGCGCAGCTGCTCCGTCATCCGCCCCAGCTCCCGCCTCATCAGCAGCAGATGGGCAAGCAGGAGAACCGCCACCGTAACCGATATGAGCGTTATGATAAACAAGACTCTCCCGCCCCTCTCATTATTATTTAATTTCTTTTCTGCGGAACACGAGAATACCGAGTAGCGCGGATACGACAATCGTCAGCACTGGCACGAGCAGGAGCGCTGGCAGATCGCCGCTGGCAATACTGGGCTTGCCGATATCGTTCATCAGCTTGAAGATAGAATAATCATACACTGTAGTAAAGAAAGGGATGTACTCACCCAAGCCCCCCAAAATCGTATCAATCATTAGGAAGAAAATCATCGAGAAGCCGATCGTTTTGCCGCTTTCGGTGAACACGGCAGTGAACAGCGCCCCGATCGCCGCATAGCCTGCAGTGTACAGTAGTGTCAGTCCTAGGGCCCGCGGTATGAAGGACGCGTCAAACCCCTCCGGCAAATGGCCGAAACCTGAAAGCAGGGAAACTTCGGTCGTGCTTACGATCGGGAATACCAGAGAGATAGCCATGGCTC
This sequence comes from Paenibacillus sp. FSL H7-0357, assembly GCF_000758525.1. Classification (NCBI taxonomy): domain Bacteria; kingdom Bacillati; phylum Bacillota; class Bacilli; order Caryophanales; family Paenibacillaceae; genus Paenibacillus; species Paenibacillus sp. FSL H7-0357. Next base: position 7,559,184 of record NZ_CP009241.1, read on the forward strand.
CGACCGAGAATCCGATCAGCTTGGCGGTGAACAGCCGCCCTCTATCGTTGCCCGACGATGCGATCGTCTTCATGACACCCGTCGCATATTCATTGGCGATGAAGAATCCGGCCAGCGCTGCTACGCCGAATTTGATCAGATAGGCATTGCTTGCAATAAACTGAATCAGAAATTCGGCTCCTGTGAACTGCGGCTCTCCACTCGACTTATGGTCAAAGTAGTAGAGCAGTGGATAGGCCAATGAAAGAATGGCGGTTATTAGCAGCAGCACGCGGAACGACCTGTCCTTACGCAGCTTGAACAGCTCGGATCTAATCAGATTATACATGCCCGGCACCCCCGATCCGCTTCATGAAATAGCTCTCCAGGTCTTCGCCCATCGGCATAAACTGCTCAATTTCCAGACCTGCGGAGAATAGCGTCGAAGATACTTTACCTGGCTGTTCGATATTGCCAAACAGCTTAATCGCGCCATCGGGCATCACTTCGAAATCATTCGTGCGGAGTTCGTTTTGAATAACCGTTGCCGCCTTGTCAGGATCATCTGCTTTAATAAACACGTATTGCTGGCATTTATCATTCAATTCCTGAGCAGTGAGCTGCTCCAGCAACTTGCCGTTATGAATGATGCCGTAATGGCTTGCCAGCAAATGCAGTTCGCTCAGAATGTGGCTGGAGATCAGAATCGTTATCCCTCGTTCGTGGTTAAGCTGCTTGAGCAGCTCGCGCATTTCGATGACGCTCATCGGATCGAGCCCATTGGTCGGCTCGTCCAGAATTAGAAATTCCGGATCGCTTAGCATTGCGATTGCCAGACCCAGCCGCTGCTTCATGCCAAGCGAGAAATTCTTCACTTTCTTCCTGCCTGTTCCCTGCAATCTGACCAATTCCAGCATCCTTGGGACGCAGTCTTTGCCGGGGATGCCCCGGAGGAGCCGGTTCACCTCCAGATTCTCGGCGGCGGTCATGTGGGGAAACAACGAGGGGCTCTCGATAATCAGACCCATCCGCTTACGGGCCTGGGTCAACGCCCGCTCGTCGCTCGCGCCGAACAGCGCAATACTTCCGCCAGACGGAAAAGCTAGTCCGGTAACGATGCGCATCAGCGTCGATTTCCCGGCTCCGTTCTGCCCAATAAAGCCATATATGGAGCCTTTGCGGATAGATAAATTCACTTTATCCAGCGCTACGCTGCCTTTGAACTTCTTAGACAATTGATTCGTCTGCAATACATATTCACTCATTGTAGTCTTGGCCTCCCTTATGTGATAGACCAAGTATAGAAACGAAAACTTAAGAGGAGCTAAAGCCAATCCTTAAGAATGTCTTAAGGCTTTAGCCGATAGCCCATGCCCCATACCGTCTCGATAAATTCGCTGCCGGGCGCAGCCTTCGCAAGCTTGCTCCGCAAATTGCTCATATGGACGTTGACCGTATTGTCATCTCCGTAATATGGCTCATCCCATACGCTTTCGTATAGATTCGCTTTCGTGAATACCTTTTTCGGTGCCGATAGAAGCAATGTGAGAATCTCATACTCCCGGGCGGTCAACGCAACCTCTATCCCCTCTGCCGTCACCGTTTTGGAATCGTGGTCAAGCACAAGTCCCTTATGCTGCAGCACGCTCAAAACAGCCGGCGGAGCAATCTGCGCAAACCGGCGCAGATGGGAATCGATTCGCGCCGAGACTTCCTCGATATCGAAAGGTTTCGTAATGAAGTCGTCCGCACCCCCGCGTAGCGCTGACACTTTGGTCTGCTGCTCACCCTTGGCCGAAATGATAATGACTGGCACGCCTCCCCGCAAGCGGATCCATTTAAGCAGCTCCTCGCCCGTCATTCCCGGCAGCATCAAATCTAGCAATACCATGCTCCATTCCCGTTGCTCCAGATAGAGCAGCGCCTCCGTTCCGGAAAAGGCAGGCTGTGGCACATAACCGCTTTTTCGAATAATGCTGCACAGCAGCCGGCTGATGTCATTGTCGTCCTCGGCCACGAGAATATTTATTGAATTATCCATTTTTTCTCCTTGTTTTATCCTTAATCGCCTGTCATTTAGATGTTCTATAGCCTATATGATAGTCGATTTTTACCTCTATTTCCAGAATAGCCTTCCTGATGCGGCCCTTTCGGTGTTCGCTGGAATCCGGTGGTTTTTTATGCTATTCAAATGTTCCACGTGGAAATTCGACTCCGCTGTGATGAACATGAAAAAGAACAACCGAGCCCGGTTTTTTCGGCCATAATACAATCTACCCGCCTCATAAATCTATTGCTTCAAAAATTCATCCACACTGATTTGCTGTAATTCATAATCCGCGCCGATGCTTTTTAATTGATCCTCTATTTTAGCGGAACCCCGGGCAATGCCCTTATACACCAGTAGAGGTGCCGCCTCCAAATAAGTTTTCGCCAGCGCATAATCGCAGGAGAATACCTTTTTGATAAACACCAATGTTTTTATTTTGTCGGTGCCCGGGCCTGTAATGAACACTTTGTAGTAATCCAACTGCCCGTCTTCGCCCCTCTCCCCTTCCTCCTCAATCCCCCTAGGAAGCAAGACGCTGTAAAGAAACTCGGTAAGATTATCATAACCAACGGAGAAATCCCAAGAACCCTCTCCATGCCTTGCAGTATAAATCACGGTATCTCCTCTGGAGAGATCCAGGCAATACGGATCGCCTTCATCCGACGCAATAACGAGATAGTCGCGCGGCCAATCGGCAATGACCTCTTCCGTAACGGGATTATAATTGTAGCCCGATTGGCCTTCAACCAAGTCCTTGGCACCGTAAATAAATAGATTGATCGGTTAGCAGCTGCATCGGATACTTCGCGTAAAATTCGGGGTTTTGCTGCCTTGTCTTCTCTAAAGCTGATTGCATTTTCTCCAAAACGTTGTCTATTCCTTGATAAACGTTCTGCATTAAGATCACCACTTTAATTAAGAATGGATTGCTTCGAAGGAATCAAAAACTGTAGAAAACTGTTTCACCGTTTAGGAAGGGTTTGCAATAATTCTCAATCAAATCCGGCATTTGTTTACGTATCCACATATGCTTATCTTGGTTACTCATCAGAAAAGAGTAGTAGGCAAATATCACCAAAAACATGAAACCCTCTAACTGTTCAGTGTCTATTTTTCTGGAAATGATAGTAGTGTAGCCGGCTAGTAGAGCGTTTCGCAATTCTCCTTCAGTCAAAAGGGCACCCATAGCGATATCCATCGCATAATATCCAGAACCCGACAAGCCAAAGTCGATGAACGAAATCCCCTTTGGTGTGAGGATTAAGTTACTATAGTTGATGTCTGCATGGATGAATCCCCATGTCTCCATCGTTTTGCTCAATATTTTAATACGATCATTGATCAACGAAATTGTATTTTCAAGAATATAAAAATCCTTGGTAGCGATAATACCCATTTCTTCACCGGATCGCAATTTGGCCAGCATGGTATTTGTCCACTCTATTTCATATTCGGGCCTAATAAAACTTGAACCCTGTTGATAGCGCATTGAAAACTGATGCAAATGGGCAATACGCGTCCCAAAGGTACGAACTGTTCCCTCACTTTTCAAATCTTGCTTGGACATGATTTCCCCAAAAATCCATTTTAAAACGGAACAGTGCACTTCTTCGTGTTCAATGACAACAGTTGTTACCAGTTCACCGTTTAAATTCGGAACAGGGATTTGAACAGGTAATTCGGAATGAGAAGACCAAGCTAACAGATATTCCAACTCCGATTGAACAGCCTCACGCGTATTATGTACACCCTGCATGTTTTTTGTAATGGGTTTATGCATCCGCAACAAGTAAGTGTCTCCAGAATGCTTTTCTGTGACCTTGTATGTAATGTTCTCATTATGACGGATCAATTCCACGAAAGGGTCAATAAAAGAATACTTCAGTAAGACTTCCTTAAAACACTTCGTATAATCCATAGAATATCCTCCTAGTTTAGTGAACAACCCCACTGCTTAATTTGACGATACCTACTCTTCTTGGAAAATCTCTTTAATTCCCTCTAGTTCCCGGGGCTTAATTCCGTTTTCACTAAGTACAACCACGGAATCGGCCCTTTTCCAGACAAGAATTTCTCCGTTCGTATCCCAACTAATAATATCCTCAGGGAAATCTTCCACCTTTTTTAGCCCCAGCAGTTTGACTAATTCACCATACTTGTTCTCATCCACAATCTCATAGTAGTCCCTATATGCGTCTAACTCATATTTATAAACGGTCTGCCATTTCCCTTTGTTGACCTGATTCAGCATGGCTGAACTCTCTATATGGGTCTCAAAATTGTTGCATTTCAAGTCGTATCCCTCATAATATCTGCCTTGCTCATCAATTGAAAATATCTCTTGATACAACGTATCTGCACAATTAAAGTGGCGTATGACGATATCATCCTCCGGTTCCATTACGATTAATCCGTTCTCATGTTTAAAATCGCCCCGGCAAGGCCTCTTATGAAGAATTCCATATACGATAGGCTCCAAATAGGCATAGAGTGTAAATCCGCCGAATCTTGTTTGGAAATCTATTAACGGATCTGTAGGCATGATTCTTGCCGCTTGAAAAGCATTGATCATCTCTTTCTCATCCTTAACAGAGTCTTTCCATTCGGAGTGTGCAAGATAATCACAAGCTCTTATTGATAAAACCATATCGTCACCCTTTCCTTATTCGTAATTTAACAGCTGGTTAGGCCGCGGCCATACTTTTGTTTCATAATAATTCTTTTAGTACATTTTTAGCCAGCCGTATCTTCTCATCATTGGCATCACGAAGTAAAGCCACAATGTCTTGAATATCGCTCTCTGCTGATGTAACGATGAAATCTTCATCCAGATATGCAAACAACTGTATTAAATTCACTTCAAGGGATTCCGCAATCTTATTTAAATTCAGCAAAGATACGTTTTTCTCCCCACGTTCAATCTGCCCTATGTATGAAAAATGAAATCCGCCTTTCTCACCAAGGGCTTCCTGAGACAAGCCCCGCTCTTTCCGAAGAGCACGAATACGGGTTCCTACGAGCTTTAAAATCCCCTTATCCATTACGGTATTCACCTCTCCATGTCAACCCTGCCCTATGTATAGATTACCTCTTAATTCATCGGGTGTATCCCCCATTATCCTTACAGAATCCTTAGAATCTCCCCTTACACTGTGGAAGTGGAAAGGATGATATAATATGCGGGACATTATTTTAGAAACCCAGAATCTTTGCAAGAGCTTCAAACATCAAACAGCCGTCAACAAAGTAACGTTAGCAGTACCCCGTAACTCGATCTATGGGCTCTTGGGGCCGAATGGCGCAGGTAAATCGACAACGCTCAAAATGATCGCAGGCATGCTGCGCCCCGATTCCGGGAGTATTCGTATTCATGGGCATGAATGGACACGGAAGGATTTAAGCGAAATTGGCGTATTAATTGAGGCGCCACCGCTCTATGAGAATCTGACTGCCAGAGAGAATCTTAAGGTGCGTACGCTTGCCCTCGGACTGCCGCAGTCCCGAATCGAGGAGACCCTCGCCGTTGTGGATTTAACCGATACCGGAAAGAAACGTGCCGGACAGTTCTCCATGGGTATGAAGCAGCGGCTGGGAATCGCGATTGCACTCTTGAACCAGCCGAAGCTGCTGATTCTGGACGAACCGACCAACGGGCTGGACCCTATCGGGATTCAGGAGCTGCGGGAGCTGATCCGTTCTTTTCCCGGGCAAGGAATCACCGTCATTCTGTCGAGTCATATTCTCTCCGAGGTCGAACAGGTAGTGGATCAGATCGGAATTATCGCCGGGGGAGTTCTGGGATATCAGGGAGCCGTTCCCCACGGGCAAGAGCTCGAAGCCTTGTTCATGCAGGTCGCCGCAGCCAACCGAAGGGCTGGTGAATAACATGCTTTGTCATATTAGGGCTGAACGTTTAAAATGGCGGGGCACTTTTATCCCTAAGCTTGTCTGGCTAGCACCTGTGTTCACGATGCTCCTTTGCGCCATTTTAATGGGCGGACGCTTATTTCAAAGCGGGGCTTACAACTGGTGGTACACGATGCTCTTGCCCGGAGCGCTGACCCTAACCTGTTCACTGACTCTACATAAAGACGCTAAGATGAAATACCGTGGTCTACTGGCTCTGCCTGTTGATCTGAAGACACTCTGGGCCGGGAAAATAATTGCCTGTGCGGAATGGCTATTAGTCGCTATCCTCCTGTTCCTGGTTGGCATTACGTCGGGCGGAATGTTGTTCGGCCAATCCATTCCGCTGCTGAACAGTTTGGCTGGCAGCTTCCTGATCTTCGTCACATTTCTGTGGCAGATTCCACTGTGTCTGTTCCTGGCTGCACGACTCGGATTTTTCGCCGCTGTTCTGCTTAATATGTTCGGTAATGTCATGGGTGTCGTTGCCTTCGATACCGGAGGACTGTGGGATTTTGTGCCTTATACTATTACTTTCAGGCTCATGTGCCCGGTTCTGTCGATCCTGCCGAACGGTCTCCCCGTACCGGTGGACAGTCCGCTGAGAAGCACGGAAATGATTCTTCCGGGTGCCCTGATCTCCCTGGCCTGGTTCGGATTACTTTCCCTCCTTACTGCGCTATGGTTCCGTAAGCAGGAGGCGAAGTAACATGGCTTCACTACTGGGATTGCTGAGAGCGGATCTGCTCAAAAGCCGGCATACGCCGTTTCTGCTAATTCATCTGCTGGCTCCTCTTATCGGAGCTGGCATATTCTTAGCGTACTATTCGTACTCCCCGTGGAGTGCAACCGACAAAGCACTGGCGTTTATGCAGTCTCTAGGATGCGCATTTCCTACCCTGATCGGGCTGGTCTGCTCCATGTCGGTGGAACAGGAAGCGGCTGCAGGACAGTTTCAAAGCATGCTTGCTATACCCGCAAACAAAATTACAACCTATATAAGCAAGCTGCTTCTCCTGCTGTTGTTTGGCTATGGAGCCGTCCTGTTTGCTTACAGCCTTTTTGGCCTGGGGTTCGGCGTGATTTTGCAGCAGGACAGATTGGGAATGCCCTTTTACATCACCGGGGCAGTTATTCTGTTTGGCAGCAATATGTTTCTCTACCTTCTTCATCTGACAGCCAGCCTGCGCTTCGGAAGAGGCGCTTCCATCGGGGTAGGGATTGTGGGGAGTCTGGTCGCTGCCTTAATGCTTACCGGGCTAGGTGATGCCATCTGGCCGTATATTCCCTTCGCATGGGGCGTCCGCTTCATCTCCCTGTGGACAATCCACGCTTCCGGTACGACAGTATCCCCCGCTGTATCGGGGCTGAGCACCGGAATTACGGTCTGGCTGCTGGGAACAATACTGGCTGCTCTTCTGTGCGCTGCATGGTTCCAGCGGTGGGAAGGACGATCAACCGATAATTAGACATACAACTTACAATCGAGGGAACGAATATGGCAAAAATACTCGTGGTAGACGATGAACCCGCCATCCTGTCGCTGATCCGCAACGCGCTTATTACTGACAATCATCTGGTGACAACGATCTCTGATTCTACACAGGTGTGCCGGAATGACCTTGGCGCGTATGATCTTATTTTGCTGGATGTGATGATGCCGGGTGTGGACGGCTTTACACTTTGCCGGGAAATACGCGCGGCGGTGGATTGCCCGATCCTTTTTTTAACAGCCAAAACACTGGAAAGCGATCTGATGTACGGCCTCGGACTGGGGGCAGATGATTATATTGTGAAGCCCTTTGGCATAGGTGCGCTGCGGGCACGGATTGGCGCCCATCTCAGGAGGGAAAGCAGGGAGCGGCGGAATGTTCTATATCTGGAGAATGTACACTTCAACCTCTCCGGTAAAGAACTGTTGGTCCAAGAGGACAAAGTGCCTCTGACCAAAAGCGAATATGAAATTTGCGAATTTCTGGCCCGCAGCCGCGGACAGGTCTTCTCCAAAGAACATATTTATGAAGCGGTCTTCGGATTTGACGGAGAAAGCGACCGCAGCGCCATTACGGAGCATATCAAGAACATCCGCGCCAAGCTGAGCAAATACGGGATCGACGCGATTGAGACTATCTGGGGGATTGGATATAAGTGGAATCTGTGAAACGAATCAAAACAGTGCGCCTTCGCACCTTTTTCCTGCAATACCTCTTGTTCTTAAGCACAGGGACGATTCTGCTGCTGGTGCTTGTACTTGGCTTGTTCACACTGGCGTTTTCCTCCAATATTATACTGCCTGCTAACTATGCCGAGAAGGAGATTACTGCGTTCAAGGAGCGTCTTGCCTCAAGCAGAACAGTAACGCCCGATAGCGTTCCGGGAATGGTAGATTATACGGTTTTCACCCAGGAAGGAGAACTTCTCGCCGGTAATCTGAGCCGGAGTGAAGCAGCACATGCCTGGGAGATTATACAGCAAGGCAATACTCAGGACTCTCATTTCTATACAACCGCCCAGCACGGACAGGAGATCTGGATATTCCGGTATAGCTTAACACCGCAGTATGCATCCTCCTTGCTGCGCAGCTATCTGCCGAATCCTCAGCTGCTGGGAGTGCTGCTCTTCATCTTGGGAATTTTGCTCCAAGCGGCCTTGCTTGCTGCCCGGTTCGGCAGAAAACTCACGGAGAAAATGGCAGGATTACAGGAAGCGACAGAGAACATCCAGCGCGAGAATCTTGAGTTTACCGTCAAGCCCAGCGGTATCCGCGAAATCGACGATGTGCTGGTCTCACTGGACCGGATGAAAGAAGCCCTGCACACTTCACTTAAGCGGCAGTGGGAGCTGGAGCGTTCCCGCAGAGAGCAGATTTCCGCGCTGGCCCACGATATCAAAACCCCGCTTACCGTCATTCGGGGAAATGCGGAGCTGCTGCAGGAGACGACACAGAATGCTGCCCAGCTGGAATATAACGGATACATTCTTCGCAGCGCCGAGGATATTGAAGCCTTCGTACAAGAGGTTATTGATCTGTCCAGCATGCAGGCCAGCTTTGTTCGTCAGAAATCGCTGGTAAGTACAGCGGAGATTCTTGGAGAATTAGAGCTGCAGATGAAGGCTCTGTCCTCCGGCAAGGACCTGCATACGCTTGTCCATAAGGATACTCTTCCAGCATTTCTTTTTATAGATAAGGAGCTGTTTCAGCGGGGCATCATCAATGTCATCGCCAATGCGGTCGAGCATACGCCTCCGCAGGGGAGCGTTGCTTTGCTGGTCCGGGGGGATGACGCTGCTGTTCATTTCACGGTTACGGATACGGGGAACGGCTTCTCGCCAACCGATCTGAAAGAAGCCGCCACCCAGTTCTACAGAGGGGACCAGAGCCGAAGCTCCGGCAATCATCACGGGATGGGGCTGTACATTGCCGAGTCCGCCGCCCAGCAGCATGGAGGGAGCTTAACTATAGCAAATATGTCCTCCGGCGGAGGGAAGGTGACTATGAGCATTCCTGTTTCTACGGGAGTCAGGGATGGTTATGGGCAGGAGTAACGAGTTGCTCTTGTGGTGTCCCTAGATTATTTCACTTTTACGGGTTCGAATAAATTCAGATAATATTTGCTTCCACAACCATCTGGATTGTCATTACGAATGTGTTCTTCCAAGCATAGTCTTGAACGGTCAGATTTGTACTTATTATGCTTGGACAAGTGACGCATTAACGTTTTCCATGAATCACCTATATCATCACTGCTTTCAAGCATGGCGTATAGGCCCCCGGGTAACATCATTTCTTTTAAATGTTTTGGAACATCCGTACCATCTGGGATTGTAGCACACATACCATAACCATATGGGGTACCCAGATGACTTGGCATTGGCTTCACATTACCACCAAATAAACGTGCTGTGCCCAGTAGGTTTGCCGACTTAATCCAATCCAGCACCGGTGCCATTGCCTCATCTTCTGGGGAAACACCTATAGCAATATTGTAGGCCACCCTCATAGGAGGAAGGGTAATAATTTTGATTATGTTGGCTTCTTTCAAATTGCTCATTAATAAATCCTCCGTCTCAGTAAGGATCTCATCCAGACTAGACAAACAGTCTGCGTTTTGCTTTTGAAGGAGTTTCAAGACCCGGCCTAATTGCTGTTCAAAAAGGAGTACTTCTGCTCTCTGCAACTTTAGAGTGGAGATTTTATTTGCAATAACCGTGCTAAGCTGTGAAGGGGACTTGTTTGCGATAACAGATTTTATATCCTTTATCGGAATATCCATTTTGCGAAGTACTGCAGTAATTCGTATACATAAGAGTGCATTTTCATCATAAATTCTCCAGCCAGAGGAGGTATCCCTTGAACTTTTAAATAGTCCCTCTGATTCCCAGTGGCGCAAAGTGCGACTCGTCAGTCCCATCTGCTCCGACAATTTATTGATTGCAACAGATCTGTTCATCCTGGTCTCCTTTCCGAGCTCTCAAAGTTATAATAGCACTTGACGCTGCGACAACTTCAAGAGTGTTCCTTCTCTAAAATGAGATTACTTGCCCCTACTTATGATAAGGTTCACCGAAGCATTTGCAAGGCAAAATTATAGGGCACCCGATTGGATGCCCTAATGTTTGGAACAGGAGTGTGGAGCGGCAGACATTGGCTGTGTAAAGGAATTTAGAGGCTTGTCAGCCAGGCTGCCAATTCTTCGGTCTGGCTCAGAATAGCTATCGGGTCCCAGTAGCCAGAGCGATCACTTGTCCATAAAAACACATGATCATTTTTGACTGCTGGAAGCGCCCCCCAGATCGGGTCTGCTTTGAGTTCATCCAGCGTTTCCGAATCGGAGGTCAGTATAATATAATCTCCCGCATACTTTGGCAATACTTCCGCAGAGAATGAAGCCCAGCCGGGATCGGCCATTTCGGCTGTGACAGCCGCTGGAGGCTTAAAGCCGAATCCATTGTATACCGGCTGTCCGCCTTTACCGAAGCCGGTTCCGACAGCCATCAAGCTTTTTTCACTCATTTCAATAACTGAAAATGTGCTGTCTGCAGGTATAACCTTCAATACGTCTTCTTTGGCACTGGCGGTACGTGTGTCATAATCGGCAAGCCAGGCCTTCGCCTTTTCTTCTTGGCCAAGCAGCTCGCCGAAATATGCGACCTCCTCATGTACCGTTTTTAAGGAAGCGTACGGAATGACGACAATAGGCGCTATTTTTGACATCTGCTCATTCAGCTCAGGATAGAAGTCATCCATAATAATCAAGTCCGGTTCAAGCGATAAGATTTTCTCTACATTGCCATTACCGTCCCCTATATTATCAACATCTTTCAAATATTCCTGGAAGTAAGGATTTTTAATATGATGATCGGATGTTCCGATGGGTGTAATGCCAAGCGCAATAAGACTACCAAGATACTCCCCCGCAACGATTCGTTTCGGATGAAGCGGTACCTCTACATCACCGTTAACCGTTGTAACGATTTTGGTCTGCGGCTGCTCCACAGCATCATTCGTGCCGCATGCGCTCAGCATCAGAATGAAGCTTAGCAGCAATACTGATGCCAGCGTAGGCCTTGAATGTTTAAACATGAATGAATCTCCCTCTCTGATACCATGATACTGATAATCGTTATCAATGATATTAGTATAGTTAAATGGTTCAGGAGGGACAATGGAGGATTCCATGGTTATGGCAGGACAATCTTCTAGTATCTTCTTGCCGGCATGCACTTCTCTATAACGAATTGGAGAAACACCCTTGTATTTTTTGAACAGCCTGCCCAAATAGCTTGGGTCTTGATAGCCGATGCCCTCAGCAATTTCCTTCAGTGTAGCATCTGTTTCAAGCAGCAGTGCCGCTGCCTTATCCATGCGCACCTTGATTAAGTAGTCAATTGGGCTAAGCCCTGTACGGATTTTAAAATAAGAGGATAAATGGGGAATGCTGTAATTCACGCTTTCCGCCAGTGATTCCAGCGTAATAGACTCCGCATAATGTTCATGGATAATAGCGGCGACCTGAGCTGCCAAATCACGTTTCGCCGGGCTTACACCGTGCACCTGTATTTGATGAAGCAGATCATGCACAAACTGATAGAGTAAGGTCCGAACGCGCAGATGCACAAGTGGTTTCTGTTTCTCCCACTCCTTGAACATTTCACTCAATATCCGATGCAGCGCTACCGGGCTGCCCGGCGTTATACTGTACGAATGATCAAAGGAACGAGCCGGATCCAATAATGCGGCAAGCTCTGCGGGTACCGGAGGGTTCATACTCACTTTATAATAAACGCTATAATAATCCATGCCTTCGCTGCCCGCGACTATGTTGAGTACATCACCTTTACCTGCATGAAGCACTGTGAACCGCTGCAGGCGATGAAATTGCTCTCCCAGATAAGCTGTAGCCTTGCCGCGAACCGACATGAGAAACAGGTTTGAGGGTACAGAATAGGAACGAATGGATTCGCCAGCGCTAATCGTGGTGCGGCGAATATCTATGACTTTGCAATTCGCGTGATTCCAAGAAACCATAAGATCATTGATGTCCATGCCGCAGCCCCGCCTCCACTCTCAAAATTCTGTTTTATTTCATAATGGCCCCGCCATACGTGCTGCCCAGCTTACCGTTAACCTTCCTGCCGTTCTATCAAATAGAACAAATAATCGGTCGGGACCCCGGCGTACCCTTGCTGCCTCAGCATCGCGGTCACATTGCCCCGGTGATATGTCCCATGGTTGACCACATGCTGCAGGATGCCGGAGAAATGCGTATCGAGACGACCGTACTTCGGATGCTCGATCGTCATCGCCTTGTCCGGGTCTGGCGTACGCCGCAGCAAATCGCGAAACTGTTCGGGGACGCCAGCGAACAGCCGCCGCATCTCGTCCACGGTTTTGCCCTGTGCTTCTTCCGCCCAGCCCGGGATTTTCGGGAAAATCTCCTCGTTCGGAGCTTCCGCCAGTACGGACATATAGAGCTTTTCGTACAAATACATGTGCCCAAACAGGATATTCGTATAATTGCTGCGGATGTTGAAGCATGTATGAATCCACCTTTCCTTTATTCATCGTCGTTTGGCCGCCACTGCCGCAGCCTTATCTCTATCGTATGCCGGGTTCGCTGACAACCGTTGTCAGCGGAGTTCAATCGGGATCGTCTTCGTAATGTTTTGCGATTCCGTAAGCCATTTCCTGAATCTGACGCTTCAGCTCCAGCGGCTCCCGTATACAAATGGCCGGACCAAACGTCAGCAAATACATCGGAAGGTACTTGTTCATCGTCGGAACGTCGAGCAGAAACCGCGCCTCACGATCGGTCCTTTCCGTCAAATAGTGGCGTAGATACCAGTGGCGGCAAACCGCGTTCAACGTGTCGGGCTCCCCCTCGATACGGATGACCGTCAGCGGTCCGTCCGCCTCCCGTTTCCGCTTAGACTGGTCGTGGAAATAGGCAGACGCGGAGAAATGCTCCGGCTTTTCGAACCGCGCTTCGGTTGGCTCCAGCCGCGCGATACGATCTACGCGGAACGTCCGCATTGCCAGCGACCGATGGCAAAACGCGACAACATACCATTCGTTCCGGTCGTAAGCCAACCCGTATGGATCGACGTTACGTTCGTCGGCCTGTCCTGCGTTCTCCTTACGATAGGCGATGCAGACCGTTCGCCCATCCTTCGCCGCCTGCTCCAGGTCCCGCAACAACAGAACACCGGAAGGCGGACGCACCGGAGAAATCACATCCAAGCCACTCGTCTGGCGGGACAGATCGTCGCGCTGCTCTTCGTGCAGCCCATTCTTCACTTTCTCCAATGCGCTTTCCAGCTCTTCGGTATACGGATAGCCAGCACCTTGCGCAAATTTGAACGCGTCCACAAGCGCCTTCAGCTCTACGGAATTGAAGAATAATGGCGTCTCCCTGAAGCTTTCCAGAATGTGAATGCCGCCGTCGTGGCCCGATTCCGCAACGACTGGCACACCGCTGGCGCATAATGCGTCGATATACCGGTACACGGTGCGGATGCTGATCTCCAAACTGTCCGCGATCTGTGCGGCGGTGAGTTTCCTACCGGAGCGTAGCATCCAAAGCATGGATAGCATATTATCCCATTTTGCCAACGGGAGCACCCTCTTTCCTCGCGAAAATGTGTTCGGAAGTGACTCTTTACTACCTACGGGTAGATAACTTCCGTCTGTTCATCAAAATATCCAGCTTCGGATAAGACAATCTCACTCAGATCATATTTTACAAATATCCGTAAGGACCTAGCAATATGATCCCCATAATTCTCCCCAAAGTAAATACTGTAATAATCCCTTTGATCTACCTCATTACTTTTACTATCTGGTCTTTTTTCGACTACAACAAAATAAATAGGATCGCTCAATTGTTCTTCGTCTTCATTTGTATCAGGCCAATCCTTTAGTTTTACTGTAGTTTCGTTTAAATCGCTGTATTTAAGAACAAAGGAAAGGATCTCATCATCTGACGAATTACTGTTATTGCATCCGACAATGAAAAGAAAAGTGAGAATGAAAAAAAACCGGATAACCTTCATCAATCTGGGGGTCCCTCCAATGAAAATAAATAGGTTTAAAACGGTATTCGTTTGGGCTGTGGTACGATAAGCAGATACTTAGGGGGTGTCCCAATAGCCCTCAAATGGCTTGGTACACCCCCTCACTATTTTTTGCTTTAATAACTTTTCTTTGATCCAACGTTAAATTCTCGATTAGTTGCCCTCTTCCGTGGAAGCAAAGCCGCATTGCGGACTCAGGCAAATCCGGTTCAGATCGACGTATTGCTTACTCCGGCTGAGTATCCCCGTTATCTTCCAAATTTACTATGACACCATTGTTCTCCAGCTCTTGGATAACCTGCTCCGCTTGCTCATTCAGCGGGTTGTTTGCCAAAGATACTTCTTGTAATTGGGGCAACGTTTCGAGCACTTCAATATCCTGGATGAGGTTATCGTCTAGATAGAGATGTTCCAATGTTGGATGATTTTTTAACGGCGTCAAATCTTGAATTTTATTCCCGCTCAGTAAGAGCCATTCTAACTTCAATTTCTTAATGGGACTTAGGTCTTCCACCTGATTGTTGCTGGCAAGAAGATCGGTCAGCTTATTTAGATTTTTTAACGGCACTAGACTTTTTATCATGTTACCGTCAACAACCAGCTTCTCTAGAGAACTTAACCCGGAAATCGGTGAAAGGTCAGTAATCTGATTCTCCTCAACTGCTAAGAACGTTAACTTTTTCAACTTGCTTAGCGGTTTAATATTCTTTATCTTTTGGCCGGGCAGAAATAAGCTCTCGATGTTAACCGCATATTCAAGACCTTGTAAACTGGTGATTTTAGCCTTAGATTCGCTAGGATACAAAGATTCCAGCTTCTTCAAATCAACTGCCTTCAGTTCTTTCTTAGCCGGCAGCTCTAATTCCGCGCGAACGGCTTTCGCCAAAGCCGGGTCTGTAATGACGGATGCAGCCCGAATGGATGTAGCCGGTAAGAATACGAGAACCAAACAAATCACGATGATATTTTTCATTAGCTTAGCAGGCATATACATTCTCCTTTTCAAGCACATTGAATAAGTGCCATTCCTTACCTTTATCGGATTTCACTGCAAAAATGTTCAGCTTAACCTGTTGAATTCAATCAAAATAATTAAAATTTATACCGAAAAAATACCCTAAAACTATATCACATAGTCATAGGGCATTCGCGCTAAATTTTGAAGAAATATGAAAGCATATCTTGTCATTAAATCTCTCGTCCGACAATCGTGTCCGTTCTATACATTTTTTCTGCTTCAATAGGACTTTCTTTTGCTGTCATATGGTGCGGAATTACCCGGTAAACTTGAACCGGTCCGCCGAATACAGCCGACCTATACTTGTCCACATGCTGCTTGGACAAGGGGCGGTTATAATAGCCGGGTACGTATTTATTGATCAATCCCTGAAGTACATGAGTGGCTTCGTCCAAATCTTTGATCGGCTCTGCTTGTCCAAATATCATTACGCTCATATAAGCCGTATCCGTTTTAGCAGGTACCGGGTCCGTAATGGTCCCGTATTCCTCACACACCGTAAAACACACCTCTGGATTTTTGCTCATGACCTGATTACGTCTTCCATCGCCAGCCCCGTGAATATAGAGCTTCCCCTCAGACCATACATAATTTAGCGGTACAACATAAGGGAGGTTCCCATCAACCAACCCAAGATATCCAATTCTCGCTTGCTGCAGGAAGCTTTCAATTTTCTCCTGATCCTTGCATTCCCTGGTCTTGTAACGAACTGGATCCATTTCGAAATCTCTCCTTTCACTCATGAGATATTCATCCCACTCCAATAGTTTGAACTCCGATACTCTTCTAGAGTGCGGCAACGACTCAGATTGCAAATACCAGCGTTATTACGGTAGTATATCAGTGAATGGAGTGCCTTTTAAGATCCAAAGATTAAGGTTATGAGCAATCCATAACTACTTAATATTTTATGATTGGAGCTACTATTTGGAGGTATACACGATGATGAAAGTAATTCGTAATGATAAGAGACCGATCTGGCAGCAATTGCTTGATCAAGCCATTCATAATATTACAAGTGGAATCTGGGCTCCAGGAGAATTGCTGATTCCTTCCCGCGAACTCGCTCACCAGATAGGCGTCTCTCGCTCTACTATACAGATCGTCTATGAGGAATTGCTAAGCCGAGGCTATACGGTTACATCCCGGCGAGGAGGAACGCGGGTTAGTAAATGGAATCAAATCACTGAGTCAACGAAGGAAATCATAGCAAATGGCCCTCTGCCTCCCTCACTTCCCTTGTTGAACTCGGCGGTCGATCAATTACAGGACTGGTTCAGAGGCAAAGAACATGGAGAAGCGGATATTGATTTTAGTCCCCACGAACCTTATTTGGATGGACATTTTCAAAAGAACTGGCGGCAATCGTTTCTCCACGCATCCGCTGCAATGGACTTATCAAGCTGGGCTTACGGCAACCCCTACGGTCTCACACCATTACGTGAGCAAATCCAGCGTTATTTATCACTTGAACGAGGTATCCATATCCAAACAAATCAGATTCTGTTGACCTCAGGAGCTCAGCATAGCATTGACTTAATCGCACAATCGCTTTTATCTGATGGGGACACTGTCTCTGTAGAAGATCCCGGTTTTCCAGCTTCCTGGATGGCGATGAACTATCGGCGTATGAATGTGGTGCCCGTCCCCGTTGATGCGCATGGTCTTGTGGTTGACCGTATTCATCCACAATCCAAACTGATCTTTGCGACTCCTTCGCACCAGTGCGCAGTCGGGGTCGTTATGTCGGAGCCGCGCAGGCAACAACTGCTACATAAGGCCGCGCAAGAACAATTTTGGATCATTGAGGACGATTATGACAGTGAATTTCGATATCGTGGGGACCCGCTTCCCACACTCTTTAGTCAGGCATCTAATAATACCTTGTACCTCATGAGTTTTTCTAAAATGATTGCTCCAGGCATTCGTATTTCGGCTATCGTTGGATCTGCCGAGGCAATTGCTCAACTAGCCAGGGTACAGGAGCTGACTTACCGTCATCTTCCGATTATGGATCAGCTCACACTAACCCACTTCATCAAGAATGGACATTTTATGCGCCATATGAGAAGAGTCAGAAATGTGTACCGACGAAGACACGAAGCTATGACAAAGGCTATTATGGCTAGCGGTTTAGGGGAACGCTTCACACTAAGTGGAGTAGAAACGGGATTGCATATGTTACTTGAAGCTGAAGAATCATACGAC
Organism: Paenibacillus sp. FSL H7-0357; assembly: GCF_000758525.1. Classification (NCBI taxonomy): domain Bacteria; kingdom Bacillati; phylum Bacillota; class Bacilli; order Caryophanales; family Paenibacillaceae; genus Paenibacillus; species Paenibacillus sp. FSL H7-0357. The sequence goes on from NZ_CP009241.1 coordinate 7,576,919, forward strand.
GAAGAAACCGTGACAAAGTTAGCCCTTCAACAGGGAATACGTGTATACCCTCTTGGACCTTATTGTTTGGAAAGCAAAAGGAAGGGATGGGTGTTGGGGTTTGCAAAAGTAGATGAAGCATCGATTGAGCAGGGAATCCATCGTCTTGCGGAGCTGATCTTATAGGGTCATGTTCACAAGAAGTTTTGGGGTTATCTTCCGTGCTCTTTTTCTGTTAAAGCGAGCATCTCCCGCTTCCACTTGTCCCGCTCCTCCGATGGCATCGGCTCCCCTTTATCATACAGAAATCTAACCATGTAGAACCCATCCTTGGTAAGCAGGCTGGTAACAAGTTCATGCTCTAATACATTATTGTTCATTATTTGCGTCTCAACTATAGAGCTGCAATCCGTCTGATGCAGTACTTGAGCAGCCACTATGGTCTCTTGGGAGACATAATCCGCTGTATGCTTTTCTACAGAGGCAGCCTCCATCTCATCAAAATAATTAATCGTGAACGTACACGAAGGCTGGTACCGATGGTATTCGCCCAGCGGATAATATCCGATAAATTGACTGTTACTGTAAACATGGAATGTTGCAGGTACATAGCTATCAAGCTGAAAATACGGGATGAACCGGGCAATGCTTGGGTCGATCTCTTCACCAGGAGGAATGACCGCATCCACGCCCATAAGGAGTTCACCCTGCTTATCTACATAAATCGTGCTATAAGAGCTGTACCTCGTAATCCAAATTGAACCGTTCTCCTTCACAGCCTCAACGTAATAACTGTTAATTTGATTTCTTTTTTCCTCACGTTCATCGGCGGGATTGACACAGGTATGCATGTGCTTCCGGGTGTAAGTAAAGACTGCTTTATTGGCGTCTATCGACAGTAATTCAAATTTGAGAATTTCAGATTTTATATTATAGATTTGAAATGTCAGCATCAGTTGAAAGTGATTTAAGAAGGACATCCCCCTCTTATCCGGATGAAATCTTTTGACCAAACCTTGTTCATCCTTATCCATATAAGCCTGCTCCAAGCCTTTAACCATGGCCTGTAGATCCTCTTGTGTGATGTCTTTATTTTTCTTAAAAAAGAACATGTTCTACTCTCTCCTCATCATCAGTCTACTATTGTCTCCCGTAAGCTGATTGCTAAAGGAGCGGCCGCGGCATACTCTTTCGTTTGATTTATCTTGCAGAGTTAACTGGCACGTTATAATACTCCCCTAATCTCATCCCGTCAAGAGATAATGTGTGAATTAGCGGCGTAGCGGGGAATCCCCCCTTATACTTTCGAAATATGAATGAATTTCCGAGTATGGAGAGCGATATCGCTTTTTCCAATTCATCCGGTTTCACGTAAAATTTACTTCAGGTTGATGGGGAAAAGGAGGCTCTGCATGCACAAAGTGATCAAAATCAAATTTACGCTCTTTTACGGCGAAGCACCTGAAGCAGATTGTTACGGGTACATGGAGTTGAATCGGGATGGCAATATGATCGCGCTCTATAACAGGTATGGCGAGGAAATAGACATGTATGGCGGACATGAATTTATCAGGGTGCGGACGCTTGGCAAATTCGATAACGAAGACCGCGATAATTTTTACTCCTTGTTAGAAAGTGATGGTGTGGGGTAATCTGCACGGCAGGCTGGCGGTTCGGTATCAAGGCACTACGAAATAACTATTCGGGAGGTAGAAAATGGACAACCGGATTCAAGAGGCAAGTGGAATGAAGAGAGGGCCGATGTTAACCGCACTACTCATCGGTGCATTTGTTGCCTTTCTTAACGAAAATTTGCTTGCTAATGCGCTTCCTGGATTGATGCGGGAATTCAATGTTGCTGCCGCGACCATACAGTGGTTATCGACAGGTTATATGCTCGTTATCGGTGTACTGGTGCCAGTGACCGCATTACTGCAGCAATGGTTCACAACTCGCCAGATGTTTATGTCTGCGATGGCATTATTTTTGGCCGGTACCTGCTTGTGTGCAGTATCCCCGGGATTCGGAATCTTGCTGACGGGCAGGGTTATTCAGGCTTGCGGTACAGGATTATTGATCCCGTTGATGATGAATACGATTCTCGCCCTCTATCCTCCAGAACGCCGGGGTGCCGCCATGGGTCTCATGGGGCTGGTCATCATGCTTGCCCCTGTCATCGGGCCGACTTTGTCTGGTTTGATTATCGATACCTTACACTGGCGCTGGCTGTTCTACATGGTGATTCCTGTCGCACTGTTTTCGATGATTTATGCATTCATCTACTTAAAGAATGTGACAGAACTGACCAAGCCAAGGGTCGATCTTGTGTCCATTGTGATGTCAACCGCCGGTTTCGGCTGCGTCACCTACGGCTTCAGCCAAACAAGTGTCTCTCTTGGGCCTAAAGGTTACGGATTGATTGCAATAGGCAGCCTTTTCTTGCTCTTGCTAGTATGGCGACAGCTCAAGATCAAAGAGCCGTTGATCGATCTTTCAGTATTCCGGCATCATACTTTTTCTCTCGTTGCGGTATTGATTGTTATTCTGATGATGGTTCTATTCTCCACAACAACATTGCTGCCGTTCTATATGCAGGATGTGATGAAGTTGACAGCATTCGCGACAGGCTTACTTCTTATGCCAGGTAGCATTTTGAACGGGATCCTGATGCCGGTGTCGGGGAAATTATTCGATAAATTCGGACCGAGACGCGTAATTGTGCCCGGTCTGCTCCTGATCGCCATATCGTTGTGGCTGTTTGCCGGCATCGACAGTGATACAACACAAGGTTCCGTGCTGTTCAATCATGTCCTCTTATTCGTAGGCATGTCATTCGTCGTCATGCCGGCTCAGACGGCAGGATTGAATCAACTTCCACGTCACCTGGTCCCTCATGGCACAGCCATATACAATACGCTTCAACAGATTGCAGGTGGAATTGGCATTGCATTGTTCGTCGGCATCATGTCGTCTGGAGCCACTCGTTATCTTCACCATTCGCTCGATCCCACTGCAATGCATGAGAAGACACAAAGCATGGTTTCCGGTCTACAAACGGTTTTTTGGATTGAATTTATTCTTGCAATACTTATTTTGGTGCTGGGTTGGTTTATCAAAAAGACACCTGAGCATAATTGATTCATTGCTATATAGATTGAACTTATAATTCTTCTATTTTGGGATTGGCCGTGACTACAGAGAATGTTTGGACTTCCAACCGCTGTTAGGTTTCGATTTCTTTTCCCTAAATGTATATTCTCAAGTTCAATCTAAATAGTCAATTTCATCCTACGCATAAAGCCAAACCCCCGCCACCGTCATCAACCCGGGCAGCACTGCCTCGTCCACCTCCACGTTGTCGTACCATCCGCCCACGGCCAGGTTAAGCAGCAGATAGAAGGGCTGGTCGAACGGCATGATGCCCGGCTCCAGCTGGCGCTGCGCGAAGCAATACCCGTCTACCAGCCAGCGAATAGAACCCGCATCCCATTCCAGCGTATAATCGCGGAACTCATTGATGGTTCCGTCTTCAAGCTCGTGGGTGAATTCCTCAACCACTTTGCTGTCAAGGTCCTTTCCGTAGTGCAGCGTGCCGGCGATCTGCCGGGGTAGGCGGCCCTTGGCCTCCAGAATGTCGAGCTCTCCGGAGGCTGGCCAAGGCCCGTATGCCAGATCCTGCGGCAGCAGCCAGATGGCAGGCCATAGACCCTGCCCTACCGGCAGCTTGGCGCGTATGACAAGCTTACCGTAGCAGAAAGAGAAGTGATTCCTTGTATCCAAACGGGCCGATGTATACGCAAAGCTCCGTCCATCCTTCTCAACTTTTTCAAGACACGCGCGCAGGTTTAAGCCGTACTCATCGAAATAGAGATTGTTCGGGTGACCCGTATAGAACTGCTGCTCGCCGTTCCCCCAACCGGCATAGACGGGATTATCGTTATTATCAAGCAGATCGTTGCCTATACGGATGTTCCAGAGACTCAAATCACCTCCGCCGTTCACAAAATCCTGCTCCCATATCAGCTTACTCATCCATGACACTCTCCTTTCCATTTAACCACAGCATAATGCATTTCAGTGCCCGGCCCGAATGAATCCAAAAAAATGGGATAGGGTCAAAAATCATGCCCTTTTTTTCCCGGGTCTTTTTTCTTACGATGAAAAGGAAGGGGGGGGGGACACGAGACATGTTTCAATTTCAAACGAAACAAATGAAAGCGTTTTTTAGACAGTGGCAGATGCAAAGCATGGTCATTCCGGGAATCATCTGGATGTTGATCTTTTGTTATTTTCCGATGCTGTGGCTCATTATCGGCTTTATGGACTATAGTATCGCGAAGCCTATGCTGGAGTCGCCGTTTGTCGGACTGAAGCACTTTCAGGATTTTGTGACGGACGACCGGTTCTGGCGTTCGATCCGCAATACGCTGGGGATGAGCAGCATCAAGCTTGTGCTGGGGTTTCCGATTCCGATTTTGTTTGCTCTGCTGCTGGGCGAAATCCGCAGCCTGCGCTTCAAGCGCACTGTGCAGACCATTTCGTACCTGCCGCACTTTATCGCCTGGACGATCTTCGGCGGCATCGCGCTCAACTGGCTGGGCGAAGGTGGTGTGGTCAACCAGCTGATGATGACACTCGGACTGCAGAACCGCGAAATTCTCTTTAACAGCGACCCGAAATATTTCTGGTGGATTACCTTTTTTACCGATACGCTGAAGGAAACAGGCTGGAGCGCCATCATCTACATCGCGGCTATATCCGGCATCGACCCTGGTCTGTACGAGGCCGCAGAGCTTGACGGAGCGGGCCGCTGGCAGCGCATGTGGCACATTACCGTGCAGAGCATCCGTCCGACCATTGCTATTCTGTTCATCCTCGCCGTCAGCGGTATTCTCGGCAGTAACTTTGAGCAGATCTTTATGTTAAAAAACAATATGAACATGAAGATGGCCGAGAGTCTCGATCTCTATATCTATAACATGGGACTTGTGTCGGGGCGCCATTCTTTCTCAACAGCCGTTTTATTTGCCCGTTCCATCGTGGCGCTGGGGCTGCTGTTTATGGCGAATCAGACATCCAAAAAATTAACTGGCGACGGCATTTTCTAGAAAGGGGGCCAACCGGTGAAAAGACGCTCAGGACTAAGGGGCATCGGAGTATTTGAAGTCTGCAACGCCCTCCTGATGCTAGGGGTATGCTTTCTGACGCTGTACCCGATGTGGTTCGTGCTTATTAACTCGCTTAACGCGCTGGAGCAGGCGTTGCTGGGCACCGTCAACTGGTTCCCGGAGCAGTTCTCGCTGGCCAGCTACAGCGTCGTATTTAACGACAAGACAATGATGAACGGGTTCGTAATTACGACCCTGCGCACTGTAATCGGGTCGGCTGCACATGTCTTTTTTACCGCCATAATAGCTTACGGCATGAGCAAGACGACGCTGATCGGCCGCAAGCTGTATATGAAAATCGCCCTGATTACCATGCTCTTTTCAGGCGGACTCATTCCAACGTTTATCCTGATGACGAAGCTGGGCCTGTACGACAACTTCTGGGTATTCGTCATTCCCGGCATGTACAGCTTTTTCAATATGGTCATCTTCATGAGCTTTTTCCGCACCATTCCAGACAGTCTCGAGGAATCGGCCAAGGTAGACGGGGCATCAGATTACGGCGTGCTGTTCCGGATTGTACTGCCTAACAGCATGGCTGTAATCGCTACCATCTCACTGTTCTCAGCAGTCTATCACTGGAACGATTATTATCAGGGTGTTATCTATATCCGCTCGCAGGAGATTCTGCCTTTGCAGACCATTTTGTACAAAATCATTGCCGAAAACTCCATGTCCTTCATGCAGCAGCAGGCGATGGCCCAGTTCGGGGCAAGGCTGCCCGGCAACTCCATAAAGTTCGCCTCCATGATGGTGGCTACCCTGCCGATTCTGGTGTTCTATCCCTTCATTCAGCGTTATCTGGTCAAAGGGGTGATGATCGGCGCTATTAAGGGGTGAACCGATTCACTAATCAGTAACTTACAAAAAACCGAAAGGATGATCTTCTTATGAAGCGTAAACCCGTTAAAAGAAGTCTGACTATCATGCTGACCTTGATGCTGTCGCTGGCTCTGGCCGCATGCAGCGGCAATTCCGGCAATAATGAAAGTGCCCCGACCGCGCAGCCGGCAGACTCCACACAAGCGCCGCAGAACGAAGCAACGCTGAATCCCGATGAGCCCGCATGGAAACTGGATACGAGTCCAATCGATTTAACCTGGTTCGTCGGTGCCAACTGGTACGCCCACTCCTGGGGCGAAAGCTTGACCTCCAAGTACATTACAGAGAAAACAGGCGTCAATGTTAAGCTCGAAGTCCCTTCCGGCGAAGCGAACGAGCATATCACCTTAATGATGACCTCCGGCCAGCTGCCGGACCTTATCTCCATGGGATCATGGGAAACCGCTGTCAAAAAACTGTGGGAAGGCGACCATGTCTATGCCTTAAACGAACTGGCAGACCAGTACGATCCTTACTTCTACAAGGTGGCGGGCGACGGGACCCTGAAATGGTACCGGCAGGAAAACGGCAACACCTATGGCATTCCGAACGACTCCTACAGCCCGAACCTGATGCATGAAACGGGTATGACGGCGGCCAACCAGACGTTCCTTGTCCGGAAGGATCTGTATGAAGAAATGGGCAGTCCGGACCTCAGCACCCCGGAGGGCTTTCTGAACGCGCTGCAACTGTTCAAGGATAAATATTCGAAATATAAGGGCCAGCCGATGAGCCCCTTCTTCGCCCAAGGCAATGTGCCATACGGCATGACTGAATATCTGCATAATCTGTTGGCCATACCGCACGAGAAGGACGGAAAAGTATACGACCGCGTAACCGATCCTGAATATATTGCCTGGCTGAAAACATTCCGCACCGCTTACGAGCGCGGGCTGATCAACGTAGACTTCCTGGTGGATTCCGATACGCAGGTGGAGGAGAAAACGAATAACGCGCGCTATTTCATGATGATCCGCGAATGGTCCGGCATGACGGCCGTAAATCCGATGCTGGCTGCCGGCACCAATCCCGATTCGTATTATATCGCTGTGGATGGACCGCAGAACAGCAGCGGCGACAGCGCCAAGCTGTTCCCCGGCAATATGGACGGCTGGATGGTGACAATGATCAGCAAGTCGACGAAAAATCCGGAACGGGCCATCCGCTTCCTGACCTATCTCTCCAGCGAAGAAGGGCAGCACGATCTGTTCCTCGGCAAAGAAGGCGAAACGTGGGAGACGGTGGACGGCAAGCCTCAGCTCAAGGCTGATATGCTGAACCTGATTGAGAGCGATATTGAGACGCTGGAGAAGCAGTATGGCGTGCTCGATACGTACTGGATGATGCGTAACCCGGTTATCGTTAACCAGTGGAGACCGGAAAAAGCACCTGTGATCAAGCAGATGGAGGACTTTGCCAACGCTCAGGCCGATATTGACAGCGGCATTTACAAGGGGCTGGACCCGCTGGGCGATTCCGAGGTTGCAGTAGCCTGGTCACGGATTTCACAGAACTGGGAGGAAGTGCTGCCGGAGCTGATTACAGCCAAGGATGAGGCTGCGTTTGACAAAATCTTCGCAAGCTTCCTTGAGCGCCGTGACAGTTACGGCTTCCAGCAGGTAATGGAGTTCCGCCAGACCGAGCTGGATGTGCGGAAAGCGAAAATGGCCGATTAACAGCACTGCCGGCTGCCTGAGGGCAGCCGGTCTTGCCTGCTTACGCAGGGGTTTCAGCAAGTTCGCTCATTCTCCTGTTTACCTGCCTGAAGGTTTGTAATCCATGGTATATTACAAATGTAGGGAGGTATGGGAATGAAGGCTGTATGGATGAAAATAAGGAAGCTTTACCGCAATTCCCGTATATCACAAAAATTATTTCTGGCTTTCAGCCTGATGATTGCCATTCCTGCCATTGTGGTATCCTTCCTGTTTATCCGGGCCCAGGAAACCCAGCTCTACAAGGACGCCATGGCCACTGGCAGCAGCCACGTCTCGCGCCTGGAGGAACAGCTGCGCAGCCGCATGGATATGCTTGAGAACGCTTCCTCAACAGCTCTGACGCAGAAAGCATTTGTGGACTTCATTCATTCCGATATGCGGACCGACGGTCTGCGGCTCGTCAAGTTCAGGCAAAATCAATACGAGCAAATGCATAATATTATTCAAAGCTACGACATGGTTAGCGAGCTAAGCTTCTATGTTGACAACCCGAATCTGTACGAGATCTGGCCGGAAATCTATCATTATGACCGCTTCTGGCCGCAGGACTATTGGAGGTCGCTGCGTGAAGAGAACGGAGCTGCTTACCGCTTGTTCTCCCTTCAGGACGGAGAGCATACGTTATCCTACTACAGATTGGTGCGCCTTCAGGGACAACAGTACAAGCGGCCTACCATCATGGAAATCCGGACCCGGCACAGCGTCTTTTTCAGCAATCTTTTGGAGGAGGAGACAGGCGGTAATTTCTTCTCTGTTGTCATGGATGGGACCGCTCCTTCACGCCATGTTTATAATACCTCGCATGCTTTTGCCCTGGACGCAGGCGGGCAGCTGGATGAGATCCTTACCCGCGTTCACGGGCAGCTCGACGTACTGCAGCATAACAATCCCGTCGAGGTCCGGGCCGGTGATCAGACCTATTATGCGCTATACCGTTACATCGCACCGCTGGATGCCTATGTCATTGATATCGCTTCCCGCCATGATCTGATGAAGGGGCCGCGAAGCTGGTACCTGCTCGTCGTGGCCATTACATCCTGCGTGCTGCTGATGCTGCTGCTGTTAGTTTCATATATGACCCGGCGCATTTTCCGCCGTCTGGAGATGGTACTGGCTTCCATGCGCAAGGTGCGCAGAGGCCAGCTTGATGCCAAGATCCATACAGGTCTTGGCGACAATGAACCCGGCGATGAAATCGACTATGTCGCCGTCAGCTACAACAACATGCTTGATGAAATCCAGCGCCTGATGACCCAGGTCGTCGATAAGCAGCTGATCGCCAAAAACGCACAGCTCCATTCGCTCCATTCGCAGATTAATTCCCACTTCCTGTACAACGCACTGGAGTCGATCCGGATGCATGCGGAAGTGGAGCGGCAGCCGGCCATCGCCGGTGCGTTGGTGTCACTCGGTTCGCTGCTGCGTTACAGCATGCAGTGGCGGGGCGATACCGTCAGTCTCGGGGATGAGCTAGCCAATATTCAGAGCTATATCCGCTTCATTAACTTTATGGAAGGCAGCAGCTTCGAGCTGCGGGCGGACCTCCCGCCTGAGGTGCTGCGCTACCCTATTCCGAAAATGTGCATGCAGCCCATTGTGGAAAACGCCGTACATCATGCGGCGCCCCCGGGGGGCAGCGTGGTCATCGAAATTAACGTAACCGTGGAGAACAACCTCATGCTTTTGATTGAAATCCGCGACAACGGCACCGGCATCAATTCTCAGACGCTCAGCAATCTGCAAGAGGCGCTGGAGGATGAGTCGGATAACCCGATTGTCGCCAGCCAAAACGGCCTAGGATTAGAGAATGTGCACAAACGGCTGCAGCTGCACTACGGCAAGGGCAGCGGCCTTTCAATTGATAGCATACCGGGCGCCTATACATGCGTCACGATACGGTTGCCTTGGGAACAAGTCAATCTGGGGGGATGGTAAAAGTTGATTAATCTGCTGATTGTGGACGATCAGAAGCATATCCGCGACGGCCTGCAGGCAATGGTGCGCCAATTCCCGCTCCAGCCGGACAGCATTTACTGCGCGGGGAATGGCATAGAGGCGTTGCAGCTGCTTCGCCAGAACAGCATCCAGCTCGTCATTACCGATATCCGCATGCCCGATATGGACGGACTGACGTTGATGGCGCACGCACGGGAAGAGCACATCACAGCTGATTACCTGATCATTAGCGGATACGGCGATTTTGCTTATGCCCAGAAGGCGATCGAACTGGGGGCGAAGGGCTATTTGCTCAAGCCGGTGAACCGCGAGGATCTGCAAGCCTCGGTTGAGCATGTGTGGCAGGAAATCCGGACCCGGCAGGCGCTTACGCACAACATGGAGCAGCTATCCCGGCTCGCCCGGGAGACGGACCGCAAGGAACTCAGCCTTTACATGCAGGGCTCCGCAAGCGATGAGGTGTGGGTGGGCGAGACGGAGCAGCAAAATGCGGAGCTATGGCGCAGCTACCGGCTCTGCCTGCTGCGCGAGGAGCGGCGGATTAACCAGCCGGGTGCCAGCAGCGCCCACAGCATGGAATCCATCGCCTACCGCGTGTATGGCAGTGAGGGCTGCCTCTGTCTTCAGCACCGGCCGCACCTGATATTAGCCGTTGATGCCTCTGTTCCTACCGACAAGCTGCCCACCGCTCTCAAGACCGCACAGATTGGCGCTACAGCCATCATGACTGGGCTGCAGCAAGGGTTAAAGGTACTTCCCTGCGCCTACACCGAGGTCCAGGAGTTATACCGTCACAGCTATTTATTCCCCGAGCTACGCTGCATGCTGCCGGAGAACATCGCGGGGCTTATGCAGCAGTGGCAGCTTCCCCATGAGGAGCTGTACGCTTTGTTCCGTTTCATTGGAGCTAACAACGACAGCAAAATCGCCGAGGGCATCTCGATGCTTTTTCACAAAGATGTGCTGCAGCGTTATCACATTCAATATACCGATCGGTTATGCCGGGCTGTGGTGCAGATGCTGGAGGAGTACGAGTGGGTGATACGACCTTACATGGGGGAGGATGCGCTCGATATTGAATCGCTGCGTAACCTGTATGACTATCCGGGTATCCGTGATTATATTCAGGCGCTGCAGCATCAGATGCTGCGTCTCAACCATTTCTATTACGAGTTTAAGTGCAGCTACCGTAACTCGCAGGACCTGAACGAAGCGATCCGCTTCATCCACGAAAATTACCACAAGCCGCTTGATCTCGCCATGGTTTCCAACCATGTGTCGCTGAACTACGCTTACTTCTCCAACCTGTTCAAAAAGAATGTCGGTAAAGGGTTCGCTGAATACTTGCGTGATGTACGGCTGGATAAAGCCCGGCGGCTGCTGGCCGAGACGGAATACAAAATCGTCGAGATCACGCCGCTGGTCGGGTATGAAAGCTACAAAAGCTTCACCCGGGCCTTCCGCGAAGTCATGGGTATGCAGCCAACGGAATACAGACAGATGATCCGGCGGAAATAAGTGTACCGATCCCCCTTTATGGGGGATTTTTTGGGTTCATCCTGCCTAAAGCCAAAATAATGGGCCTTCATATAAAATCCTGTACCTTTAACCGAATTATTCCATTGGTTAAAATATAGATGTAATAATCTGTAAGCGTTTTCTATTGTGCCAAACGATTCTAAAGGAGGGCAAGTATGAAACGAATGTACAAGACTGAGATTAGGTTTACACGCAAAGTATGGAGCCTGTTCCTCGCGCTGGTGATGCTGTCGGGCATCGGCTTGTTACCAGCTTCCAGGGTTCAGGCGGCGGGCAACACTGTAACGTCCATGGCTTATTTCTCGGCGGCAGACGGGCCGGTCATCTCCAAATCCGGAGTGGGGCAAGCCAGCTTCGGGTTTGTTATGCCGGTCTTCAATGGAGGCGCCGCCAGCTGGAGCGACGTTTCCGGCGATGTGGGCGTTAAGGTGAAGAAAAGTGGCAATTGGGTAGACATCGACAGCGCAGGCGGTTATGTCTATAACCAGAACTGGGGACACTGGAGCGACGGCGGCGCGAATGGCTACTGGTTTACGCTGACGGCCACCACAGAAATTCAGCTATACTCCAAGGCCAATAGCGGAGTTACACTGGATTACATGCTTGTGTTCCAGAACGTTAACACCGCAACCATCACGTCGATGACGCCGACGCAAGGGCCGGCGCTTACGGCGGGCTTCACCGGCAGCGCAGGTTTTACGTATCCCATCTTCAACAACAATCCGGGCCTCATCTATGATGCAGTAGCTCACGATCTGAAGCTGTCCGTCAAGCCTGTTAGCAGCAGCCAGTGGATTAACATCGACAACAATGCGGCCAGCGGCTGGATCTATGACAGCAATTTTGGCCAATTTACTGAAGGGGGCGGCGGTTACTGGTTTAAGGTAACAGAATCGATCAACGTCAAGCTGGAGTCGAAGACCTCTTCCGCCAGCCTCATCTACACCATTACCTTCAATCAGCCTGTCCGCAATTCATTCGTCCTCTCCGCTTACGACGGTACCACCTACACAGCGGACAAGAGCGGCGCCATCGGCTTCCCGTTACCTAAGATTGACGGAGGCGCACCGATTGGCAGCGAACTAGGCAACTTCGTGTATCAGATTAAAATAGGCGGGCAATGGATCGATCTCAGCAGCTCCGGCCAGAGCGGATTCGTCTACGCGGGCAACGGATACAATAACATGTCCGCCGCCAACCAGTGGGGATACTGGGCAGACTACGTCTACGGCCTCTGGTTCCAGCCGATTCAGGAGAACATGGAAATCCGTATCGGCTACCCGTTAAACGGGCAGTCCGGCGGAAACGTCGGCAGCAACTATGTGTATTACAACTTTATCGGCAACCCCAATGCACCGCGTCCCGATGAAACCGACCATGAAGACATTGCCATCGGGACACCAAGTGATCCGGCCATCGCCGGCATGAACCTCATCTGGCAGGATGAATTCAGCGGCACCGCACTCGATACAAGCAAATGGAATTATGAAACAGGCTATTACATCAGCGATGATACTAACAGCTGGGGCTGGGGCAATGCAGAGATGCAGCACTACACGAACAGCACACAGAACGTATTCGTGACTGGCGGACAGCTGAACATCCGTGCCTTGAACGATCACCGTTCGTTCCCGCAGGACCCGAACCGGTACGCGGAGTATTCCTCCGGCAAAATCAACACCAAGGCTCATATGTCCCTTGAATACGGCCGGGTGGACATCCGCGCCAAGCTGCCTACCGGCGACGGCATCTGGCCGGCGCTCTGGATGCTGCCGGAGAATTCCGTATACGGAGCCTGGGCTGCATCCGGCGAAATCGACATCATGGAAGCCAAAGGGCGGCTGCCCGGCACCACCAGCGGCGCTATCCACTTCGGCGGCCAATGGCCGGTGAACCGCTATATCGCCGGTGAGTATCACTTCCCGCAAGGGCAGACGTTCGCGAACGATTCCCACGTCTATTCTATGGTGTGGGAAGATGACAACATCAAATGGTATGTAGACGGCAAATTCTTCTTCAAAGTAAGCCGTGAGCAATGGTATTCTGTCGCCGCGCCGAACAATCCCGACGCACCGTTCGATCAGCCGTTCTACCTCATCATGAACCTGGCAGTCGGCGGCCATTTCGACGGTGGCCGCATACCGGACCCATCCAGTATCCCGGCTACAATGCAGGTGGATTATGTACGGGTGTACAAAGAAGGCACAGGCGGCGAAAATCCCGGCAACGTTCCAGTTAGCGGAGTCACCGTCACACCGTCCTCTTCCCAAGTAGAGGTAGGCAAGAGCGTCCAGTTAACTGCGGGCATAGCGCCTTCGAACGCTACCAACAAAGCGGTCAACTGGTCAGTCTCCAATCCCGGCAGCGTAGCCGGCATCGCGCCGGGCGTTGTCACCGTAACAGCCACAACCGCTGACGGCAGCAAAACGGCCGCCAGCACTATCACCGTCGTCACGCCGGCACCCGGCACCGTCGTCATCGGTGACAGCGTGCGCGGCCTGAAGAAGACCGCCAACAACCTGCAATTCTACGTTAACGGCGCGACCTTCGCCGACCTGCACTACAAGATCAATGGCGGCGGCCAGATCAACGTTGCCATGACCTCTACAGGGAACGGCAACTTCACCTACCCGCTCCTCAACCTGCAGCAAGGGGATACAGCGGAATACTCCTTCACCTACAACCCGGGTCAAGGAGCGCTCGACACGCCTTGGCAAACGTATGTGCATGGATTGACGCAGGGGGTTCCGGAGTAGGGATTATGGCGGGATGAGCTGATTAAGCGAAATGCAAACAACCAAGCGATGCCCCCGGGGCAATGCTTGGTTGTTTTTACCTACTCATATATCTTTGAAGCGTATAAAATATCAGCAAATGTCTTCCAAGTTGGTTGTGATGGAATATTACTATAATCAGTAAGCCATGCTTCCATCGCTTCAAGATAACGAAGGGGCCAAAGGCCTTTCTCGCGCCGGGCATCAGCCTACCAGACCCGCCCCCTCCACCTCAAGCCGCTTTTAGCGTACCTGTACGCGATCGGGGTAACAAACGGTTGATTACGGAGTATTGAATCGTTTTGCAACGGCCCCCCTTTCTGTGTAAGATAATAGTGAGGGGACTTGTCATTATGACGATAGGGCTTCCGTTCAATGGAAACCTTTCTTTAATGATAGAAAGTTCGGTGAAGCGTTAAACCGAATTTGGCAAGAAAAGCTTCAGCTTGCGCAGGGTCATTCCTCACGGAGCGGGCTTCGAATAGATGCTTTTCTCATGGCAGGGAAAGTTAGTACGAGGTGAATGAAGATTGCCGACGATTATGGTAGTGGATGACGACGCCTATGTCCGCGAACTGGCAGGGCTGTTATTAAGAGACGAAGGTATGGACGTCGTAGAGAAAGTGGATAGTCTCGAAGCCTGGGATTATTACTTGCATCATTCCGTCGATTTAATCATTTTGGATATTATGATGCCCGGCATGGACGGTTGGGAGCTGTGCAGAAAGCTGCGGGAGGCCGGGGACAAGCCGATACTGATGGTCACGGCCAAAAAGGAGTCGCTGGACAAAGTCAAAGGCTTTCGATTGGGGACGGACGATTATTTGACCAAACCTTTTGATCCGATGGAGATGGTTATGCGGGTCAAGGCACTGCTCAAAAGGTATCGGATCGCTACCTCCCATATCGTGAAGCTCGGTCGAGTCATTCTCGATAAAACGAGCTACCAGGTTCACTTTTCTGATACGGGCGAGGAATGGGCTCTTCCTTTAAAAGAATTTGAGCTGCTTTACAAACTGGCCAGTTATCCCGGGCAAATTTTTACGCGCGACATGCTGATCCGCGACATTTGGGGTTACGCGTACAATGGGGATGAACGCACCGTGGACACGCATGTCAAACGTCTGCGCGACAAGTTTGAGCAGTATGCCGAAGATTTCCGCATCGTAACGATGCGCGGCATGGGCTACCGTCTGGAGGCGTATCATGATTAACTCGCTCTATGCCCGCGTCGTGTTAACGTTTCTGGGGGTCGTCATAGTCAGCCTGCTCTCGGTTTTATTCGTTCAAAGCTATTTCTACAAAGGCCATATCGAAGCGACAGTGGAAGAGAAGATGATTGGCAATGCCCAAATGATCATTCAATTATATAAGAAATTGGCTCCGAAGGATGCGAAGGCTTTCGTGGAAGTAAGCAATTCTATGCCCTTTTATAAGATACGGTTTTATGACAGCGCGGGAACGCTGCTGAACCCGGGGAGCGCTGCTCCAGACCGGCAGAAGGATCAACCGTATCTGCAGCAAGTGCTCAAGCAAAACAAAATTTATCACAACGGGTCCAGCGAGGATGACGAGATTACGGTTGGCCTGCCTTTTGCGCTGAACGGTTCGCCGCACGTCTTGTTGGTTACGACCCAGACCAGTTTTGTCCTCGACGAAATCGATTCCTTGATCCGGTATCAGCAGCTGTTTACTCTCGGTTTGGGAAGTATTCTGGTGTTGATTGCTGCGCGGTATATGGTCAGGCCCATCCGGAAGCTGACGCATGCAACGCAAAGAATGGCCAGGGGCGATTTTAACGTTGGCCTGTCTACCAAACGTCGTGACGAAATTGGACAGCTTACCCTAAGCTTTAACGCGATGGCGGCTGAATTGGGAAGGATGGATATGCTCCGTCGGCGGTTTGTTTCCGATGTATCCCACGAAATCCAATCTCCTCTAACGTCGATCAAAGGATATACCCGTGTGCTGAAGATCAAGTCCATGGACGAGAAAACCCGTATGCGGATGCTGAATATTATCGACGAGGAGAGCGACAGGCTGTCCCGGCTGTGCGACGATCTGCTGGAATTGACCAGCCTGGAGCACGAGCATGCAAAGCCCGCCCCGCAAAAGTTTCGTCTCGACGAGCAACTGCGCAAAGCTGTCATTCGCCTGGAACCGCAATGGTCTGCCCGCAATCTGGATATGCAACTTATGCTGGAACCGATAACCATTGTGGCGGATGAAGACAAGATGAATCAGGTGTGGAACAACTTGCTTGGCAATTGCATCAAATTTACCGCCGATCATGGAAAGATAATGGTGGAGTCCTTCAAGAAAAGCGAAAGCGCAGTCGTCCGAATGACGGACAATGGAATCGGCATACCTGAGGAGGAAATCAGCCAAATTTTCAAACCGTTCTACAAAGTGGATAAAGCGAGAAACCGCAATGTTAGCGGCAACGGAATCGGTCTTTCCATCGTGAAGCGAATTGTCGATCTTCATCATGGAAAAATCGAAGTGTCCAGCAGATTGGAGAGCGGAACCTCCTTCTCGATCACACTTCCCCTCGAAGATACAAAGCCCGAATTGTAATCCTCCGTTCAAACTGAGGACAAATTCGGGCTTTATACTATCCTCGAAAGGTCAATTTTATATTTTTTGATCAGAAGGAGGACCAAAAATGAAAGTATTGATTGCCATCTTGACCCTCCTGACATTCAGCATGTCGGGAACCTATGTCCAGGCGAAGGAGAACCAGAAGCAGCCGCCCCCCGCAACCGCAGCCGCCGAGCGCCAGCTTTGGCAATCGAAAGGGTATGGCCATATATTCGAAATAGAAGGCCAATCCGTTAAGGTCTACGGCTACACCAAGGACAGCTTGGTACCGTTCGGGAAAGGAAATATCGAGAACAACGGCGACATTTATATTAATGAAATTTACGACAACACCAAAACCCAGGAGCAATTTAATGCCCCGCGATATCTGATGGGCCGCTTCGTTAACGGCAGCTTGACCGATGGCTTGGGGTACGTGCAGCATCTCAAACGGATCGATAATCTTCCCAAGGTGAAGTATAACGGATTCAGCAATGATCCCGTGCAAAATTTTGAAGTATTCTGGCAATCCTTTGAAGAGAATTTCAGTTTCTTTCCGCTCGTCAAAGTGAATTGGAAAGAGGTGTACAAAGAGTATCGGCCCAAAGTTAGCGCCGCTACCTCCGAGAAGGAACTGGAGGACATTTTGACGCAAATGTTCCAAAAGCTAAACGACGGACACAGCGTCATATTCGGTAAAAAGGGTATGATCTTCTCCAAGTCCAAAGTTGAGCGAGAGGAATTTTTCGAAGCCAATTCGAAGTCGATGCAACGAAACGTCGAAGACGGATATATGAAAGGGGCGGTAAAGAGCAAGCTCGACGGGCGCATTGTTTATGGCCAAACGAAAAGCGGCGACGCATACATCAAGCTGATTGGTTTTGACGAGTCCGATCCGCAGAAAATTGACCAAGCGCTGGCGGAAATGGTGCAGGATCTGGCGAACTGCCGCAACTTTATGATCGATATGCGCTTTAATGAGGGGGGCGAGGACTTCTTCGGGTTGAAAATAGCCGGCTTGTTTGCCGAGAAACGCACGCTGGCGTATGCCAAACAGGCCCGAACAGGCGGATACGAGCAATTCTCCAAGCCTACGCAGGTATATATTGAACCGGGAGCAAAGCAGTTTTCAGCTGACAATATTGTGGTGCTGACCAGTCCGATAACGGTAAGCGCCGGCGAGACAGGGACGATGGCCTTAAAAGCATTGGACAAAGTAACGGTTATCGGGGAAAAGACGTGCGGATACTTTTCGGACATGCTGCTTAGACTGTTGCCGAACAAACAGTTATTCTCCCTGAGCAACGAACGCTATACATCGCCTGACGGCACTAATTACGAGCAGCGCGGCCTACCGCCGGACGAAAAGATCATGATCAAGCAAGCCGATATTGCTGCCGGCAAGGACCCGGTGATGAACCGAGCCTTGGAATTGCTTAAAAAGAAGCCATAAGGGATCCCTTTCACTCATCGGGACTCCTCCAATGGGATAAAACACAAGCCCCTGGCAAATGTAGATGCCGGGGGTTTTTTGGCGTTCATTCCGCAAAATCACCGGGTATTCCGAAGCCATTCCGTAAGGCGGACGGACGGATACCCTTTTCTTTTTCGGCCATCGGATTTGCAGATTTGCAGCAGTAGAAAAACCAAGAATGCCCACGCTGATCATTGTGGCCATTCTTGATTTCGTGTACACTTCTATTTTTTCACACTCGTGATGATGTATTTATTCTTTTGACTTGAACAATCGTTACTCCGCAGCACCTACTTGGTTGCGCCCTTGATACCGCGTTACATTTGATTGATATGATGTATAATTGCATGATATAAAAATTCGGCTAAATCTCCATCGCTATATTGATTTATATAATTATTGAATCGACTATCTATTTTATACGTATTTGCAATGCATGTTAACATTTCAGAATCACATGCCATAGATTGTTCGAGATAACTTTTCCATTCTGTGATTAATTGCTGCACTTCATTTGAAGAAGGGGATTGATGAATACAGGATGCTATTTTTCTGAATACCCTTTCCATGTTTTGTTCAAATCCAGAATATAGGCCCGCTTTTTCATTAGGAGCGAGTTTTTCCATCTTCTCCTCGAACTCCTTGTATGCCTCTGTTTCTCCATAGATGAATTTCGCTTCATGATCATATTGTTCTTGTAATGGTAAAATAGATGAATCATTAAAAATTCGTAAGTTGTAAATATCCTTCCCCGACACATACTCATCCAATGCAGTAATGATTGTTTCTAATTTTTGTTTTCTCGATATTAAAGTTTGGCTATGCTTTTTTAATATTTGCTTCTGCTCTTGTTTCGCAAGCTTCAAAATATCCGCTATTTCCTTCAGGGAAAAGTCCATTTCCTTTAAAAATAAAATCGTTTGAAGTTTTTCTAAACTGTTTCGATCATAGAGACGATAGCCTTTTTCTGTTAAGTAAGTCGGCTTAAATAAATTTATTTTATCGTAATATTGTAAGGTTCTAGTGGTTATGCCTGTAATTTTAACGATATCTTTAACCGTTAATAATGGTTTCTTCATCCCAAAATCCTTCTATTTCGTCTAGTATTTGATTGGCAGGTGTAATCGTTGCTTCAAAGATCGTTTTCCCTGCTTTATCTAAGTAGTATTTAATTAAATAATAACCACAGGCATAACCAGCACTATAAGGCATATTGACCGGATCATAGTTTTGAAGTTTTGCTATTTCGTCACCATAAAGATACGGTGCAATTTCATCAAAGCCTGTTAGTTGTAATTGTTCCTTGAGCACAGGCTTAATATGCTTATTAAGCGTTTCTGGATTTGTTTTCGACACCCAAGGGCCTAGTAGATCTTCCCCAAAGATGGAAGTAGCGAAGTTTTCTGCTAATCCTTCACTTACGATTAATTCACCTAAGGTAACGGTATGATCCCATTGAATAAATTGATACCGAACATTATGGTTACATTCGTGTGCTAAAGCAGCCTTCATTCGAGTTATTGTATATTCATTTGGCACAAGTGTACACAATATGTAGCCAGGAATACCCCCATCACCACTATATCCTTCACTTAACATTAATGAAGGGCTTTCCGGGTTCCCTAATTGAATGGTAAATAAGTAATCGGCTACAGATAAGCTTACTCCATGCTCTGTAAATAAATGAAGGCTTTTCTTTACAGCATTTTCACACTCAGACCAAAAAGAATCGGACGAAATTAAACTTATTTCTGTTGAAAGCTCATTTGTGATCTGATTAGGAGAGATGTTCATTATATTATTCAAAGTAATAACATCAAAACCATTAGACTCCTCAGCTTTAAAAGGAATATGTTGGATTTCCCATTTTTTCATAAAAGGAGCCAACATTTCTTGTCTGAATAACTCAACCTTTTCCTCTTGTGGAGCTTGTGCAACTTTTCGGTAAATTATATCTGAACGTAATGACTTTATATTCATAACTTTCACCCCTCGTTTATTATAGTGAAAATTATGCACTATGACGTTGCGTAATAGTCAAGAGATTAAGATCAAAATATAAGCTAATCTATTCTAATTGCCTCGATATAAAGCTCGATCTTCACTTCATTTCCGACGATTATACCACCCGTTTCCAGCGGCGAGTTAAATGACAAGCCAAATTCGTTGCGTTCGATACTGGCTATTGAATGAAATCCTGCACGCTCCCGGCCACGAGGATCTTTGTTTAGTCCTTCAAAAACGGTCTGAAAAGTGATGGGCTTTGTTACTCCATGCAGAGTTAAATTGCCCGTAAGTTCATATTGCCGTTCGCCAGCTAGGACGCAGCTGGTGCTTTGAAACGTAATGGTTGGATACTTAGCTGCATGAAAGAATTCGTCGCTCCTCAGGTGCTCGTCCCGTTGCCGTTGGCGAGTTGTGAGACTATTTGCGTCTATGGAAGCCTGTATACCCATGGTTGTTAAATCGTTGGGGTCAAAGCTTAAGGTCGCTTGGAAATGCTCGAATACTCCTTTAATTTTATTAATCATTAAATGCGTCACCGAAAACTCGACGGAGCTGTGGTCCGGATCTACTTCCCAATTGACATTGCTCATGAATAAATTCCACCTTTATGATAAGATTCTGAGAAAGGTCGCCCTATCTCCAAAACACTGCGAAATTCGCATACTCCTAATATACAAAAACGCTACTGACAACGTGATGTCAGTAGCGTTCTAGCATTTTTTCGGCTTTCTCGTAAATCCGATTTCGGAATGATTCAGGCTCCACCACCTTTACATTCCCTCCCAGCTGTCTGTAACGGCAAGTTTTTAGGTCATCCTTTGCGGATGGCCCTTTCTTCAAAAATCGCTTTATTCAACTACCGTATCCGTGCACTAGGTTAGCGTACATCCAGCTAAATGTCCCCAAGTAGAGTGTCGAGTTGCTCCCACCGCTCCGCAGTGTGGATCATTTCTTCGGCAAAACGGACAGGGACCACGCTGGACGATTCGAACGACGGCTGAATCCACCAAAGCGATTCGATACACCAGTCGTACTTGATTGCCCTTAAAATCGAGCCCGGCGGTAGCTGCCGCACACTACGGTAGCCTTCAGTGAAAGCGACCACTGCATCCTTGCGGAATCCGCGCTCGCTGAGCGTGCCGGAAAGGACAGCCCGCCCGAGGTCCAGCGCCGGAAACGAGTAGCGTGCCCGGTCGAAATCAACGATGGCTGCCAGAGCATCGCCTTCGAAAAGCAAATTGTCTGCCCACAGATCGAGGTGGGCCCAGCCGGCAGTCAGCGGCTTAAAGTCATCATCTCCAAGGGAATCAACAATCGCCTTCTGTAATTGCAATGCGTTCCGGACACGCTCAGACGAGTCACGGGTCGCCTCCCAACTTACCTCCCAGGTGCGCTCCAGCTCCTCGCGAGACAACTGCCAAACCGGTTCCTCCGGCGGCACTGCTGCTCCGAGGCCTGATGCCATCGCGGAATCCCAGACGGTATGCATATCCGCGGCAGCCCGTCCGAGTGCGTGCATCCTATGCTCACCGATCATGCCAGCAGGCACCATAGCGCCCGGACAGCACGTCATGACGGTCATGTACCTTCCGCACGGCAGAATGTGCATGCAGCGCCCATCCAAAGTCAGCGGCTCAGGACACGGTCCTCCCGACTGATAAAAAAGAAGTTGCAGCTGCAGCGCATTTTCAATCTTGCCGCGAAACTCCGGGTCATGCATCTTAAACCGCTCAGGGTGATAGCTTTTGGCGAACAGCCACCCCTTGTTCGTCTCGACAATCCACTTCTCGTTCAATAGCCCACGCCTAACACGCTCGGCGGACAGCAGCTCAGCCGAAAAATGCTTTTTCAGCCAGTCCGCGATTTCGTTGACTAATTGGTCCTCAGTCGTCAACAGCATTTGAATCCAACCTTTCCAAATCCCTCCGCACCCGAACAGCGAAACTGCGCAGAGAGCGTAGTAGAGTTATAAAGTTTCTTGGCGGTCAGTTATGATGTCGAAATCTCCAGATGACATTCTACTTCTCCTGCTCTTTTATCACCTGCTCAATCCCGAGCAGAATCAGCTTCAGGCCGAACTCAAACGCCCCGTCGGTCCCCATTAGCTCGAACAGCCCGTTCGTAAACATCCTGCGGAACAGCCCTGCATCCGTCTCGCTCATGGAATCCAGAAGGCGAATCATCTCCTCACCCGGAGCTGCTCCCGGGTCCTCCTTAAGGATAGCGGAGACATTGCGCTCATGCTGATAATCGTCTAGGACGAAGTAGTAGA
Organism: Paenibacillus sp. FSL H7-0357; assembly: GCF_000758525.1. Classification (NCBI taxonomy): domain Bacteria; kingdom Bacillati; phylum Bacillota; class Bacilli; order Caryophanales; family Paenibacillaceae; genus Paenibacillus; species Paenibacillus sp. FSL H7-0357. Next base: position 7,599,268 of record NZ_CP009241.1, read on the forward strand.
CATAGTTCACAAGCGTAGTAATCACTTGCATTTTCTGCGCTTGTGTAAGCGGCGTCGACTCCACGCAGAGCAGCATACGGTTGGTGAACCGGATGATGTCCGGTTCGTGGGGCAGCGTCATCATCATGAGCTGCGTAGAGCAGGGATATCGGCTGAGCACGCTCCGTACTGTTACCGCAAGCCCTGTCAGTTGCTCCTTCCAATCCCCCTCGGAGTGAAACTCTTCCAGGATCACCTTCGATACCTGATTGGCCAAGCGCTGGTAAAGATCCTGTTTGCTCTTGAAGTACCAGTACAGGGAGGGAGCCTGAATCCCCAGCCTGTCGGCCAATCGCCTCATGCTGAATTTCTCGATATCCTCCTCTCCAAGAAGCTCCCACGAGGCTTCCAGAATCCTGTCCTCCGAAATTTGAGGCTGCTGCTTTTTCATCGTTATCCGCCCTTTATCTAACAGTGTAAGTTTATGCTTTACAGGTTTATAGGTTCATGATATCATCTAACACTGTAAGGTTCAATCTAACACCGTTAGATTGGATACAATAAAGAAAGTGGTGATCCAACATGGATGCAGAAAACCTCTATTACTTTGAAAAAGCACCGGTCGCAAAGGCCGTAGCTCACTTCGCTATACCGATGATGCTAGGCACATCAATGAATGTCATATACTCCATCTTGAATGCCTATTTCCTTGGTACACTCCATAATACTGCTATGTTAACCGCACTCGCGCTAACCTTGCCACTATTCGCAGTCATTATGGCGCTGGGCAACTTGATTGGCATGGGCAGCGGTACCTACATCTCCCGTATGCTAGGAGAGAAAAAGTATGATGACGTAAAGCATGTGTCTTCATTCGCTTTTTACAGCAGCTTAGTTCTCGGTCTTCTCGTGATGGCCGCGGGTCTCCCGTTGATCGATCCCATCGTTCATGGCCTGGGGGCCACGCCTGACTCCTTCGGATTCACGAAGGACTATGTCACGGTTATGCTTATCGGTTCACCGTTCGTCGTGCTATTTTTCACGCTGGAGAATATCGTGCGCTCGGAGGGTGCAGCCATCACGTCGATGATCGGTATGATTCTCAGTGTTGTTGTAAATATCATTCTCGATGCGCTCGTCATCTTCGTGTTCCATTGGGACGTGATCGGCGTTGCGTCAGCTACGGTCATTTCTAACTTGGTTGCGAGTATATACTACGCCTTCCATATGGGATATAAAAGCCAATTTTTAACTATCTCCATAAAATGGTTCAAGGCTACCAAAGACATTCTGGGCAATGTATTCAAAATCGGGGTTCCCGTCTTTATTATGAGCATCTTTTTGGGGGCAATGTCGCTTATCTTCAACCATTTTCTTGTCGAATACGGGGATTCGGCCGTAGCGGCTTACGGAATTTCATCACGTTTATTGCAATTTCCTGAGTTTATTCTGATGGGCTTATGCGAAGGGGTCGTGCCGCTCATTGCCTTCTCTTTTACAGCGGATAAATTGCGCATGAAGAATACCATTGGATTTACGATCAAAGTGATTGTGGGGTTAGCAGCCGTATTCGGCATCATCGTCTATTTAGTTTCCGACCATTTAATTGGTCTATTTACAAATGACCCGCAATTAATTGAAATGGGCAGCTACATTCTGCATGTGACGTTTTTATCCTTGTTCATTACAGGAATGACCACTCTGTTTACCGGGGTCTTCCAGGCAACAGCGCAAGGAACGGCCGCGTTTATTATGTCAATTATTCAAGGTGTTACGCTGATTCCTGTGCTTTATATCGCCAATCAAATGAACGGCTTCCACGGGGTGGTCTGGTCGATTGTCATTGCGGATGCCGCCGCATTCCTTGTCGGTGCCGTCATGCTGTATGTTCTGCGGAACAAATTGCAGCCGGAATTGGATAGTTTGGTACAGTAGAAGTTATGTAACAGCCAGATCAGCCAACCTTGGAGTTCTGCGGCCTCTTTAAAAAAAGAAGGTGCGAGAAGCCGGTTCATCACCGGACGCTTTTCGTACCTTCGCTTTTTTGTCTAAATCAACGCGTTGAAATGGCCCTCTGAGTTTACCGTCGCCGTCCGGGGATCAGTCAGACCGGCGCCCTTGAGGCCTCCCTTTCCTTCAGCCCGCCAGAGCGGGAGATGGTCTTGAAGCGGAGGAGCCAGTACAAAATCGACCGGGGTGCTACTCCCACTTTTCTGCACCAGTTGGGCCTCCATCAGTCGAATTTGCCGCTGCAGCTGCTCCCGGCGATAAGGAGTCTGCATCTCTCCGCCCTGCGCTGCATTCACCTTGTCCAGTTCCATCAGCAGCCGGTTCCGCTGCTTCTCCAGGGAACTGACATCGCTTTGTGTGCCACCGTAAGCTGTAATGGCCTGTACCGGGCTGATGCCTGATACCGTCTGTGTCGCCATGATCTTCCCCTCCGTTTCCTTGGCTCCTACTCCAAATTCAGCCAAATTTGAAAGTTCTAATCATGTCTATTACCCGGCCACCCCCGCCATGACAACATCCCAAACGCATTTCGGAAAAAAATCGTCTCATAGTCTCAGTCAGCCGCTTGTTTCGACCATACCAAAGACCCACCCAGGACCTGTAAAAGTCCCTTCAAGGTAAATCATTAATCTGCAGCATAAATACAGGCTCCCGCGAGCTTTTTCATGATCCTTATTTCATTTTTCTGTACTGTTAATAAATCTTGTTCAGCAGCCCAATCACTTCATCAAGGGTGAGGCCAAAGGACTTGTAATATGATGTGTCGCTGTCCATTTGCTTCAGGATCATTTCGTTGCGTATCCGCAGCATCTCATCGGGCGAGAATTCGGCTACAAAACATCCTTTACCTGTTACCGTATTGATCAAACCGCTTCGCTCAAGTTCTTCCCACGCTTTCTTTACGGTGATAACACTAACATGAAGCTCCAGGGCTGCCTGACGAATGGGCGGTAAACAATAGCCGCTTTCCAGCTCACCTTTCAGAATTTGTGCGCTGATCTGTTCGTAAAGCTGCTGATAAATCGGTTTCTCGGATGTGCTCGAAATCGTTACGTTCATAATATCTCCACTCTTAGGAATCTCTTTACCGCAATCCGATAGGCAATCAGGGTGAATGAAATAAAAATTACGAGGCCCGCGATCAGAATAGATAGCTGCAGCGCTTTATTATCCGTCCCGGAGCCATAGAAAATGTCGTTCATCCAAGGACTTCGGATTCCGGCCCATTGGGCCACTCCGGCAAAAAGTATAGCGGCCGTAGTGGCTGCGGTCGTTGCCGCGCCATACTTATACGCCGTCTTGTAGTACATGGATATAAATATGATGTTGAAGATCGCAAGCATGATAAAGCATAATCCCCAAAAACCCATGTGTGGTGCATAGAAAATGTAAGTCAGATGAGGGTATAAGAGAAACGTAAATATACCGAAGATCATCGCAACAAGAAGATGCATTAGTTCAAGAATGACAACAACGGCTATCCTGGACTTCACGATGTCTGTTTTGGTCACTGGCATCATCGTACTAAACATCAAATCGTTCTGACTTTTAAATCCGCCAAACATGTTCGGTACAGTTATGAAGCAGAAATATAGCTGGACAAGAAAGTAGACCCAACCGGGAATAAGCATTAAGCCACCCAGAATTACGGGTAATACGAAGAACCAGGGATTTACTCCTAATTTCAAATCCTTCATCACCAAATTATACATATACATCCTCCTTTTTCGCGAAGTAGATCATGATTTCATCGAGGCTGGGCGTGGTTGCCCTTAGGTTGGAGGATGGATCGAAATCATTGGCATGAATCAACCCGGTAAAGCCGAACGAGTTGATTTTGTAGGAAATCAAATATTCCTTTACTTCGCTCAATTGGGCCTCGCTGCCGCTGATTAAGCGATAGGACTCCTTAAACTCGTTTTTCTCGGAACTGGCGACGATTTGCCCGTGTTCAATGAAGGTTATATAATCCGCACATCTTTCCAAGTCGGATGTAATATGGGTAGAGAAAAGAATACTGATTTCGCCGCCAATGATAAGCTCCTGAAAGATATCTAGAAGATCGTCTCTTGAGACAGGATCGAGTCCGCTGGTCGGTTCATCAAGGATAAGCAGCTTTGCGCCATGCGATAAAGCAAGGGTCAAGCTGTACTTTACTTTCATTCCTGTAGACAGTTCCGCTATTTTTTTATTTTCATCCAATTTGAATCTTTTTAGATAGTTGTAGTACGTTTCATCATTCCAATTCTTATAGAACTTCTTTGTAATATTGGTTAGCGTTTTTATCTTGCTGCGTGTATAGAAATCGATATCACCGAATGCGCATCCAATTTCCTGCTTCAATTCGATTTCATGTTCAGCGATGTTCTTGCCAAAAATGCTGATCTCGCCACTATCGGCTTGAACCATGTTCAAGATCGATTTTATCGTGGTCGTTTTTCCCGCGCCATTGACCCCGATAAACCCCATAATATAACCCTTCTCCAATTGAAAAGATACATCTTTGATCTGAAAGTGAGGATATCTTTTATTTAAATTTCTAATATCTAATGCCAGCATACCATACCTCCTCAACAAATTGTGTATTCCGTGTATACACAATGTATCATGAGGCTTTTACAAAGTCAATTGGTACACGACGACGGATACACTGATGCCGAGCAGCGCCACACATCCCTGATCCCCGAATAGTGATAACCTTTTTTAACGGGATTACGGTACGGTTCACAATAACATGACTAAAGCTATTACATCTGTAAAGTTAGCCAAGCAATGTACGAATATTCCTAATTTCAAAGAATCTTTTTTGTATACCAAATAAAATAATGGTGAAAATGCCACAATTCTTGCGACTATAAGCCAAGGGGACCAGAAATGATAAACTGCAAATAATACGAGATTGACCAGTACACTATACTTGCCCATCCATTTCATACGTGCCAGTAGAAATCCTCGAAAATAGAGTTCCTCCGTTATGGGTAGTATAAGTGTAATAAAGAAAAAGCTTACTATTATTGCGATTATGATAAAATTTTTACTGAATAGGCTCATGTCCTGGACATAATTGTACTCACTTGGAAGCCAATGAAATACTGAATTTAATATGTAATTTGAAAATGGTTGTAATGCCTTCATAAGTATTCCTGCCACTGTAAGCAATAAAAGAGTGTAGACTACATATTCTTTAACCTTCATCTTACTTTTTAGGCCCAGTACCTTAAAGATATTGAAATTCCCCGTTTCCTTTTTGGCGACATAAAATAAATATCCCAGTTCTATAGGAAATACTGAGAAAAAACCGGCTATGCCTAGCGTAACAATTTTAGGATATTCTGTTAAATTGCCCGCTTTTAATAAAAACAGATAACATAGACTTAACGCTATTCCTGGAAATAAGTGAAGTATTATAAGCTTCCATATGCTTCTGATCTCATTTTCATTATTCATATCCTGTTCCCCCCATAATTTAATTCTTCTATAACTTAAACTATGGGGCCATCCCAAGGTCAACCTTATTCAATGGGGATATAAACTTCTAAATATGACTTTAATATTCCTTCGTGGTAGCCTACTAATAACATCCCTATAATTACTATGCCTTTATGTTTATAATTATTGGCATCCATCCACTTCTCACCCTTTATAAAGTTATCCTCCATCACGTCTTCATACTGTACTCCATCTTCAACAATCGTATATATACATTTTTCATAGTCTAAAATATCCGTTTCCCCTACAGCATTATCAACCTCTATATCTTTTGTAACCAGCATTGTATTGGATTGTATTCCCTCTTCATTAAAAATGATATACCGTTTTAAACTCTTGAAAATTGGCTCCTCAGCTAATTGATCTCTGTTATTATGTATAACTTCAAATTCCTTATAAGCTCTGAAATCTGATATTTCTCCCAATATTTTTATAGGTGCCATAGGCCTAATCGAATAATTATTTAAGTGTTTTTCAATATCGTTGCAATCCTTTTTAGCCTTTTCAATTCTATGGGCTATAGTATTTAATCTGGCTATATTTTGAATTATTTCATTGTGTTTTTCGTCCAAAATACCTTGCATATCTTTTATATCACTTTCTTTGCATAGCTTCTGAATAGCCTTAAATTCCAAATCCAATGATCTATAGAACTCTATTGCCAATACAGTATCTATATCTTTAAAATCATATTGTCTATAATTATTTTCATCATTTTGTATTGGTGTCAAAATCTCTTTTTCTTCATAATATCTTAACTTATCCTTGGAAATTCCCATGATATTAGCGATCTGGCCTATTGTGTACATAGTCCCACTCCTTACTTCTCTTCTATTCTCTTGGTGATAGTAATCTTAATCCCGGCTCAATGCCTCAATTAATTCCCCGGAGATTCCGCCCGATTCAAACGCAAGGCGATTTCAGTATTGATCTTATCCGGCGGCATGACTTCAATAAGTACGCATACTGACTCCCGAAGTTGATTCAAGGCAAATACACCCCTTAGGTCATCGTTCCTTAATCATCCTCTGAACCTCCCGCACCTGCTCTGCCGTCGCCCGATCTCGCAGCGATTCGAAGAGCGCCAGACTTCTTGTAAAATAACTGTCGTTCCCCGACCTATGGGCTAGCCTTACGGCTTGCAGTACCTGCTCCAGTGCCTCCTCCGTTCTTCGCGCCCGCTTCTGATACAACGCCAGGTGATGGCTGAAGCTGTAATAGTGCGCGAGATTGCCCTCCTCCTCATATGTACCGAATTCAGCCGTCTGGTCCGAAAACGTCTCCAGCAGCTCATCCACATTCAGTCCATGCCGCAGCGCGGCCCGCAGAATTGTATCCAGCCCCGGTAACACTTCTTCGGGATTCTCCCGCAAAAAATCGGTATAGGCAGCCAGCACCTCCACATGGCCAGACAGCAGCTCCAGCGCATGCCCATTCGCTTGAGCCAGGGATCGGAACTCCTCTACAACCTCCAGCCCATCCTCACCCAGATCCTCCAGCCATCCCAGTTCGGCATACTTATCAATGTACGCACGCGATTCCTCATACTGTCCCTTCTCCTGGCAAGCCATTCCCCCCATCAAATGACTGAAGCCGTAGTAATAGACCATTGGATGCTCCAGCTCGAATGTCAACAGTGGCAAGGACTTAGCCTTCCGGTACTGCTGCTCCTGGTACAAGCACTGCACGCATTCGTACAAAATCTCCGCCGTCTCTTTCACCTTGTTCCACTTCTCCAGGCTGCAAGCCATCTCTAACATCTCCACAATGACATCAGGGTTGATTGTTTTTAGACAGGATGGGCGCACGGGTAGAGCCTCCTTTGGGCTAAAAGAATATTTTTGCTTTTTGAGGATAAATTATCTGTGCGATATATTTACGGGTCGGGTAACTTGGGATGATTGCGAGCCTAATATAAGGCTTTCATAAATAGCTACATAAATTGTATATATTTTACTTTTTGTTGAATACTTTATCTGTTGTGGCCATTATATCAGATTGATAATGGACTTAAAAGGGGTAAATTTCCTTGAGCGATCCGTCCAATATCATTAAGCAAATTATCGGTAAAACGGTGAAAGCGATACGTATCAAACAAGGCTTAAGCCAAGAAGATCTAGCACATGAATGCAATGTCGACCGATCCTATATTTCCATGATTGAGGTTGGCAAAAACGAACCTTCCGTCAAAAAAATTTTTGACCTTTGCAAAGGGCTAAAAATCAAGCCGTCCGACTTTTTCAAAATGGTTGAGGTGGAGTATGAGAAAGGGCGAGAGAACGAGTGAATGTGAATAAGAGCGGGACATAGGGCTGTTGACCTGTGTTCCGCTCTTGTCGTTATATTGCGATATCATTTTAAAATAACGATCAAACCACTTCCAATAAAGAGTGGAATATTGCATGTAGAGGTGACCCCATGAATTTACCAGAAAACGTTGGCAGTCGCATACGTGAGCTTAGAAAAGCAAAAGGATGGACTCAAGAACAACTGGCTGAAGCAGCATCGCTTCACTACAGTTACATAGGTGGTGTCGAGCGGGGAGATCGTAACATTTCTTTGGAAACGCTAGAGAAAATAATCGCAGCGTTTCAAGTTCCCGCCATTGAAGTTTTTCGTTTCGAAGATGAGACCGAGCACCGAAAGGCGCTTGATGAGCATATGGCTTTGATTAGCAATAAGAGTGTAGAAGAAATAGCAGCAATCACCCGGGTTACCCGGGAAGTAATTGCTGCTATGGGGATGGGGAAGAGGTAGGGCTGGATAAGTGGGACATGGAAAGACAGTTCAATAGGCAGAACATGAAAAAAGAAAGAAACAAAGAGCTGTAGTCTTCATTTCTTTCTTCTTCTGAACTCAAGAACAACCCTGCTCTGAATATTCTTCGTTAACCCTCTAATTTAGTGATCATGTCATACACCTTACTCAAATTCGTCTTAAAGTATGTAGTAAAGTACCAGTTATGATACAATTCCGGTACTTCAATCTCATCAATGCTTTTCTTACTTTGAACGGCTTCTGCCACAATTGCCATTATATCGGTTATATATCCCTTCACTTCGTGAAGTTCTTGCAAAGAGCATACTTCGCCATGTCCCGGTACGATAGTTTCTACATCCAGCAGTTCGACCTGCTCCAAAATATTCAGCCATTCCTGAGGATTTGCATACGCCAAAACCGGGTGATGTTTTGAGAGCACCAGATCCCCTATTACGACAATTTTGTCTTCCGGAATGTACACGATTGCATCACTTTGCGTGTGTCCCCCACCAAAGGTAATGAGTTGAATGCTACGATTACTGCCATGTATGGTCATCTGCTGATCAAAAGTTATTGTCGGCAGCGAATGTACTAGATTGGGTAGCATCTTCATAAACTCACGGTCACTAGCACTTTCCCATGCCATTTCCCTTTTTAACTTTTCATCCGTCTCTTGTTGTATTTGCTCTTCAAATTCTTTGATAGCCTGATACATCTGCACCGTGTTTTCCCGATATTGGGCTAACCTGTCTCTGGCAAAAGTATTCATAATCTCACGAGTAGTTGATGTTGAGATAATATTAGCCGCAGGTAAAAACACTTGATTTCCAGAGGTATGATCACTGTGCCAATGCGTGTTGATTACATAGGATACAGGGTTTCCCGTGAGGTACTCTGCAGCAGCTTTCAAATCTTCTGCAGCCTGTATTGTCGAGAATGTATCCACGACAAGAGTTATATCGCCTAGATCAATGATTGCTGCATTCCCCAAAGAACCGGTACCTGGAACCGCAATCGCTGCAATTACACTATCAGCGATGTAATTCAGCCGAAAATGCTCGGAGCCTCTAAATGATTCAATCCTATTTTTCATAGTAACCTCTCCCTTCCAACATGGGAATACACTATACTCCAAATCAATACAGTAGACAATAATTTTTCTCCAAAAAAAGTAGGCTATATAAGCTGGACTTATCAAGGATGCAAGGCAATTTCACAAACCCATCAGTTGAACCATACCTAAATCGAGCAGAGGACTATGATAGCGATTTAATATTTTATCGTATTATTCTTCACATGCACTAAGATTTTACAATGATAAGCTTAATAATGTATGCCTTATTTCAGTTTAGGAGGTAATATTATGAGCAAGTACGACGAAGCAATGAAGCTGCTGGAAGAACAAGTGGGTAACAAGGACGGCCTAATCTCTCTGTCCACCATCGCGCTGGAACCGGGGGCCAATGGCAAAAGCCGTCCCGCCGCCCGCATTGTGGACGCCTATTATGAGGATGGCGCGTTCTACACCGTCACTTACGCGACCTCAGGCAAGATGCAACAGATCGCCCAAAACCCCGAAGTCGCCGTTTGTATCATCGTCGAAAACTTTACGGCCGATGGTATCGGTGAAAACCTGGGCTGGGTATGTGACGAGAAAAACGCGGAGATGATGACAAAGCTGCGCACAATATTCGCCGAGTGGTATAACGAAGCCAATAACGACGAAGACCCTAACACATGCCTGCTGCGCATTCGCCTGACAAAGGGCCTGTGGAATGACGCCCATAAAGGGATCAGAAATGAGATTGATTTTGTCAATAAGACGGCAAATTAAGTGGTCTATGTGGTTTCTATATTTTGCATATCATTTGATAACAGACAATTTTAGCTCAAAGGGAGTGTCCGCACACTCCCTTTTTTTCGCCGTTACTTATTGTAGGGTTCACCGTAACATCTAAAGAACGAAACTTGGGTACACCCCTGATCTTGACGATTCAGCCAACGACAATTTCCCATCTTCCATCCGGTATACCTTGTCGCAATATTCAAGCATACGCTCATCATGGGTAACCATAATCGCCGCTTTCCGGCGTGACTTCACCTCTTGCGCAATTAGACTGACGACTTCATGGGCGCGTTTGGTATCCAAACTTGCAGTCGGCTCATCCGCCAAGATGATGTTGGGATTATTAATTAAAGCACGAGCAATCGCTGTCCGCTGCTTCTCACCACCTGATAGCTCTTCCGGAAGGCTTTTTAACTTCGAGCCCAGACCCAGCTCTTCCAGCAACTTAGTGGCGAATTCCTTATCCTCCCTTTTAACCTTTCCCGACATCCTTTTTACTATTAGCAATTGATCAAGAACATTTAGATAGGGCACCAAATTCGATGATTGCATAATAAATCCGATTTCTTGTAGTCTTATAATCGCTAGTTCTTTGGCAGTAAGTGTAGAAATATTATGTCCATTTAGCTTAACCTCTCCTTCTGAAGCTTTAAGTAGCGCTCCAGCAATAGACAAAAACGTACTTTTACCGGAACCCGACGGTCCAACTACAGCAACAAACTCGCCCGGCTCCACTGATATTGACACATGATCGAGTGCCGCGATCCGATTGCTTCCTTCGGCATAATACTTTGTGACTTCACTCAATTGCAATCCCTTACTCATTATTCAACCCTCCCGAGCGCTTTGAGCGGATCAATCTTTGTAATCTTGCGAACAGAAACCATCGAACTTAACATAGCGATAATTAGCAAAATAACAGAATACGTGACGACAAGACTAGTTTCCAGCTTGAATGGCATACCCTTCGGCATAATGGCAGCTGTTCCATAAGTCAGTAAGATTCCAACTACTATACTAGTCAGCGAAAGCACAAACACTTGCGATACAATGGCTTTGCCCAAGAATCTGTTACTAGCACCTATAGCTTTCATAATTCCGAACTGGTTGGTCTTCTGCATCGTAATTACATAAAAGAACACCCCAAGCACGAATGCGGAGATAGCGAGCAGAAATGCAAGCATCATTAAAATAGTACCGTTCTCTTCTTTGTATCCTGGCATTCCTTGAACGGCTCCCGCTCGGGTAACCGTATCCGTACCTAATAATTTGCTATTTATTACTTCTGGATCGATATCCTTACCTTGTACCATAATCGCATTAACGGGACCTGTAACTCCTTTATCCGAACCCGGAGCTGCGAAGGTAATCTTCCGCCACTCGTCCATCGGAGTAAATACTGATGCAACGTGGTTATAGGTCTGATTCTCGACAAATCCGATAATCGTCAATGATTCCGTCGTGGCATCTAATTGAAAAGTGTCACCAATGTTATAGCCCTCATCCTTCATGGAGGAATTTACTACGACACCAGTAGGGTTCTCAGAAGATAGGCTTTCCCCTTCTACGATAGCCGGTTCCAAGAAGCTTCCTGGGTTAATTCCTATAACCGCAATATCCAACTTATCTTCATTCTTGGTGCTTTGTTCCTTCAACGCCGTTGCCATCGTACTTCCCATAGGTGCGGCAGCACTCACATTTGGTAGTAGCTCCACTTCCGTCATTAATTGATCAGACAGCAGCGACTTACTCATTGAAGACTGGGACCCTTCTTCAAAAATGACATAATCAGCCTTCATAGTCTTGAATGTTGACGCAGCTAGCGTAGACAATCCATTCCCCAAACCTGACAAGATAAATACCAACCAAGCAATTAGTACAAAAATAATGATGATCATTAAAAATCTCATTTTACTATGCATCAATTCTTTCATAGCTAAAAACATTCCCTTTTCCAACTCCTTATCTCTATATTTTTTTGACACTAGTGTCAAATTAATAACACCATCGCACTCGCCACATTAATTAAACAACATAAATGACACTTGTGTCAAATTAAATCCAAGACTGAGGCTAGCTCTTGGCTCCTCCGATCCACATTTGAAACAACAGCTTTCCCCAATCAGGTATAGGGATATTGAGCATATTAGGGGTATCAATTAAGTTAAAGAACACACCAATAAGCACAGGAAGCGGGATATCTTGTCGCAGGCTTTTTTCCTGTTGTGCGCGTTCAAACAAGCGTGACAATTGTATTTTAAGAGTCTTATGTGCTTCCTCAATAAACTCAAGATCCCTCGCTGCTGCAGTAGAATTAGCCGTATTTATTTTACTGGCATCTCCCAATAGTTGATGGAGCCTATATTCTTCTACGTAAATGAGAAGTAACTGCTCGAGAGCGTCCATAGGATTAGTCTCATCAATTGCTGATGCATTGTCTAGTACTGTTGCTATTACACGCTTCATACAAGCAGCAACGATCTCTTCTTTATTAGCGTAATATTGATAAATAGTACTTCGGGCTCCGGATAGATGCTGTGAAAGCAGCTTAAGATGAAAACCGTCGTATCCATACTCAAGCACTAATTTTTTTGTCGTATCAAGTAGCTCTGTCTCAGTAAAAGATTGTTTTCTTCCCATTGAATCTCTTCCTTTTTATCATTTAAGATCTGTGTTAAAAGTAAATAACATGATTGGTAGGATCCGTAATATTCTGAAGTCTCGCTAAAGATAAGAATACACCAAATTCACTACAGGTGCATACGGCTATTAGTTAATCGTACCAACACTCCTTTTTCAATGTTTAATCCATTCAGAACCTGTTGAACCTTCACGTCAGCAGACCGTAGAGGTACTCAAGAAACATCTTTGGGATTACTTCGCCCCTGGCCCATGCCGAAATATCGTTGTCAACGGCGAAGCCAGTTGGAGCCGTGTCTGTGCTTTCTGTGCCGAATACCGATCACCGCAGACCGTTCCGCACGAGTGATGTTTACGTTCGAGCGGGAAGTGTCATCCGAGGAGCCCTTTATAAGGTTAACTCCTATCGCTTGAGCGACTGCATTCTGCGACCGGCTTCCACCCAGTTCGCCGTTACTTATGATACGGTTCACCGCGATGGCAGTAAGGGCAAGTTTTGCATGCTAGCTATAGCGAAGACAAAGACAAATTTCTTTATTAACGAATTTATTTTGTTACGCTTATATAGCCTTGGTCTTTCGGCATCTCGGATAATTACTACAGCCCCAGAATGCTGCGCCTTCCTATCTCCATAACGATTCTAACGGCGATTTTTTTCAATCCTCTTTTCATTTCAATAAATGCCTCAGCTTATCTGGGTTCCTAACAAAATATAAGTTGCGAATCGAATTTCTCTCGACATGCATGAGCGCAACAGTTATGTTGCCCTCTCCTGAACGGATAACAAGTCCTGTTTGGCCATTTATATCCCTCATTTCTACATGCACGCCTCCTTCGTAAAGAGGAGCCTTACGAATTAAGCCGAGAAGGAACCGGGCGACGAGATCGCGCGATTCAATAGGATGGACGGCGGCGATGGCTTTACCTCCTCCATCTGAGACCAACACGACATCTTTGGCGAGCATGGATACAACCATATCCACGTTACCCTGTTCGAGAGCTGCTAGGAGTCGACGGACCCACTCTTCGCTTGCTGCTTCGGGATTGACTGGTTCATCGGGGGTAATCCCCATCTTTCCTCTCGTAACGCTAATTGCAGCCATGAATTACTTGTGTTCGGCACAATAGTCATATTCGCCAAGATAAACGTCTCGACTTCGTTGATATTGACCGGTGCCAATAACGACGAAGACCCTAACAAATGCCTGCCGCGCATTCGCCTGACAAAGGGCCTGTGGAATGACGCCCATAAAGGGATCAGAAATGAGATTGATTTTGTCAATAAGACGGCAAATTAAGTGGTCTATGTGGTTTCTATATTTTGCATATTATTTGATAACAGACAATGTTAGCTCAAAGGGAGTGTCCGCACACTCCCTTTTTTTCGCCGTTATACCCATCATTGAAATGATCTGTTACAAACAGAATCTTTCCCCGAAGAATGGTCAATTGTAGAATTGAGAATCATCAAAACAAAGCAGGACATTTATATTTCCCTAGTTTCTTCCCTCAGCCATGCGCTCTCTTCATCATTTAAATAAGGAGCCAGCTTCGTATAGACCTCTTGATGATAATTGTTTAACCATTGCTTTTCACTCTCTGTTAATATATCTGTATTGATACCGGCTAGATCAATTGGACAATACGTAATGGTTTCAAACTTCATAAATTGACCGAACTCTGTTTTCTCGTCGTCAACTACTAACATCATATTTTCAGTTCTAATTCCATATTTACCTTCAAGGTATATTCCCGGTTCATTCGTAATGATCATGCCTTTTTCTAATATAACATTATTAGTATTATTCCTTATGCTTTGTGGTCCCTCATGAACATTCAAGAAAAAACCCACCCCATGACCTGTCCCGCACTTATAGTCTAGACCATATTGCCATATTGGTTGTCTTGCTAAAACATCTAAGTTAGAACCTGTAGCCCCATATAAATATTTCACTGAGCTTAATGCAATAAACCCTTTTAACACCAAAGTAAAATCTCTTTTTTGCTCATCGGTAAGTTTTCCTAAAACAATCGTTCGTGTAATATCTGTTGTTCCATCATAATACTGTCCGCCTGAATCAACTAGAAAAAGGCCTTCATTCTTAAGTATAAATTGCGTTTCTTTATTGGCTTTATAATGCATCAACGCAGCATGTTCTCTATAACCTGCTATCGTATCAAAGCTAGGCCCAACATATCCTTCCTGTGCCCTTCTGAAATCTTCTAATCTTTCTTCTGCAGTAATCTCTGTAATTTCTATTTTATCTACAACGTTTTTTAACCATTTTATAAATTTCACCATGGCTAAACCGTCTTTGATTTCACACCATTTCACATTTTTTATCTCAACTTCATTTTTTATAGCTTTTAAATTAGTTGTGATGTCCGGACTTTCAATTTTATTTGTATTACTGTTAATGGCGTTATATAATCTGCTATTTGTTTTATTCGCATCTAAAATAATGGTATCTCCGCTCGAAAGATTTCCCAAGAACATATGTATTTCATCATACGCTTTTAACTCGATTCCTTCAGCCTCCAGTTCTAATTGAACCAAAGGGGGAATCTTGCAGGAATCAATAAATAAATAACATTTATGTTCCGCTACGATTACATTACTAATTACAACTGGATTGTTAGGCACATCGGCCCCTCTTATATTCAAAAGCCATGCAATGTCATCTAAGGAGGTTAAAATATAATAATTTGCTCCTATATTTTTCATTTCTTTTCTTACTTCATTTAATTTTTCCACACGTGATTTGCCTGCATATTTTACGTCATGAGTAAACATTGATCCTTTAGGAATCTCCGGTCGATCTTCCCACAGATCACCAATTAAATCTTGATTCATTTTTAATCCGATTCTTTTTGCTTTTAGATCTTTTTCCATTCTTTTAACCATAGTAATTGAAAAAACATTTCCATCAAAGCCCACAACGCTTCCTTCATTAAGAACATCTGCTAACCATTCCGAATAAAAGGGTACCCCTGGATCCACCATTCGAAATAATCTGATTCCTGAGCCCTCAAGCTGCTTTTCTGCTTGAATATAGTATCTACCATCTGTC
This sequence comes from Paenibacillus sp. FSL H7-0357, assembly GCF_000758525.1. Taxonomy (NCBI): domain Bacteria; kingdom Bacillati; phylum Bacillota; class Bacilli; order Caryophanales; family Paenibacillaceae; genus Paenibacillus; species Paenibacillus sp. FSL H7-0357. The sequence continues at coordinate 7,615,063 of NZ_CP009241.1, forward strand.
CATAACCCAGCATCCTCTAAGGTAATAACTACTGTACCTGCAGACCCTGTAAATCCTGATATCCACTCTCTACATTTCCAATGCTCTGCTACATATTCACTCTGATGTGCATCAAAGCTGGGAATGATATAAGCATCCATTTGATTTGTTCTCATTAGCTGTCTTAACTTTTCGACCTTATCCCTGATATCCATTTCCAATACCTCCATTTTCCTTAGGACCAAATGCATTAAAAGCTATTATATAAATGACGAGTTCTTAATAATCCTACTCCCAAAATATTGGCAAAACAAATATTGGTACCTCCTCATTCTAATCAATCGAGGGAATTTTGCTGTTTTCCGGAAAAAGATGCTGCGATAATACAAGCAATTGTTTATTTACGGAAACCTGCTTGTGCGAGAGTCGCTTAGCAGGTTTCTTTGTTGTGTACAGCGTGTTGGAAGTGTGGTGAACCAGCGGATATAGGGAGCGTACACCCGTAATTCCCAACAAATTTTATATAAAAATAAGGGGATATTCTGCCGATAATTATCTTGTTACAAGAAAAGTATGAGTCTGAAGGGGCATTTACGATTAACCCAGACGGTAGAGTCTAAGGAGGAGAAGGATTTATGAGAAAAAAATGGCTTGTTTCATTTTTGGTTTTATTAATGTGCGCGTCTGGCAGTACGGTTTATGCTGAGGCGAAGACTTCGGCAGACTTCACTGATCTAAAGGATTTGGATGCGGCGACGAAGGCAAAGTTTGATGCAATGATTAGCGCTGGGATTTTTGATGGCGTCAGTGATACGACGTTTGGGCTCAAAGAGGAGATGAACCGCGCCCAGTTCGCAAAGGTTGCGGCATTGATTACGGGTATTGAAGTCAATAAAGATCTGAAGATGTCCAGTTTCAGTGACGTCAAGGCGAATGATGCCGCCAATGGTTATGCGCTGCCCTACATTGAAGCACTTAAAACTGCTGGCGTAACGGACGGCTATGGCGAAGGTACATACAATCCTGCTGGCAAAGTGACCAAAGAGCAGTTGGCTACGTTCTTGGTTCGAGTGCTAGGCAAGGACGCGGAAGCAAAAGCGAAAACTGGTACCGATACAACCGTATCCAAATGGGCGCAGGGTTATGTGTCCGAGGCATTGGAGCTTAAATTGTTATCCAATGGCGCTGATGGTACGTTTGGCGGCAAAGCAAATGCTACGCGCGATTTGCTGCTTACCGGTGCCTACGAAGCGAAATCACAATATATAGCGCCGACACCAACACCAACACCGACACCAACACCAACACCAACACCAGCACCAGCACCAGCGCCAACACCAACACCGACACCAGCGCCAACACCAACACCAACACCGACACCAGCGCCGACACCAACACCAACACCAACACCAACACCAACACCAACACCAACACCAACACCAACACCAACACCAACACCAACACCAACACCAACACCAACACCAACACCAACACCAACACCAACACCAACACCAACACCAACACCAACACCAACACCAACACCAACACCAACACCAACACCAACACCAACACCAACACCAACACCAACACCAACACCAACACCAACACCAACACCAACACCAACACCGACGCCGACACCAACGCCGACACCGACGCCGACACCAACACCGACGCCGACGCCGACGCCGACACCAACACCGACGCCGACACCAACACCAACACCAACACCGACACCGACGCCGACACCGACACCAACACCGGCGCCATCCAATGTCGCACTAGATATGATTAATGCATCTGTTGGGACATGGATCAATGTTGATGAGACGACTTTTGCTGAAGCCGGTATTACGGGCGTAACGACATCCAATGTATCAGCTGTTCAAGATGCACTTGACTCTGATGGAAGCTCTCCGTGGACGGTTTCAGAAATTCAAGCCATCGTCAATGCGGTTATTGACGGTATTACGAAGCAAGCGGCACTGGATTTGATCAATGCTGCATCGGCTTCGGGTTCATGGACGAATGTTGATGTGACGACTTTTGCCAATGCAGGTATTACGGGCGTCACATTAGAGGACCTTTCCTCCTACGAATACGCATTGGAAACCGGATTAACACCACTTCCAAGAACATTGTCTCAAATTCAAGCGATTGTTGACGAGACTAATCAGGCAATTATCTTAGCTGCAATCTATGATTATTTGAATCCTTTCAGTGAAGGATCTACTCCTAACGAAGAAGTATTCGCTCTAGCTGGTATAACCGGAGTGACAGCTTCGAACTTAAGCGAGGTCTTATCTGCCCTTGAATCGGCCTATCAGGAGGCCAAAAACAATCCTTTTGGAACGCCTATGTCTACTAAACAAGATATCCAGGACGTAGTTGACCTTGTCTTAGGCTACTATACGGATTAAGAAAAGTCATAATCGTAACACCGTAGAGGGGTTGCTTATTCTATCTTGAGTTGAAGGCAGCTCTTCAGCGAGAAGAAAATTTCAACTAGAAAAATAACGGCGTAAGGGAGGCTATCCCTTCACCGTTATTTTTTGATTTTGGTTCAATGGCGGTCTCACCCCAAGTAAACGTGTATTGATGGAGCGATGATCTCCTTGACCAATTCTCAGATACTGCTCACTACCTACCCCAATCGCAGAGTCTGCCGTCCGGGCATTTATGTACGCCATAATCTGACCGCTGCCGCTGTTGGATTCGCTCCCGCCATCATATCGCCAGAACCATCCCTTTGGCTACCTACACAATCTCTTTATTAAAATGTCCTCTTGTGTCTGTTTCCTGATTAAAGACAGCATTATTCATTGAGCCATTTAATTTACCTGACGCCATATTAATGACTTTCACAACCTGCTCTTTTGATTCAACTGTGAAGTTTAATCTGAGCGCCTCGATTCCTTTGATGTTTTGTAGCTCATCTAAAAGATTAAGCGTCTTCCCATTAAGGAGAGTCGTTGTACAATCATTATGGGAAATTATAGGGAACGTTCCGTGCTCATCTTTTAACTCATAGCTCTTCGTTTTGCAAATTCTGCATTGATTCATTTTTTTCATCGGACAATATTTTGTAAACATCAAAGGAACCTTACCATATACAATCATTTCCAGTGCAGGATAGCCGTCATTTTCTTCATAATAGGCATTCATTAAATCTTCAATTTGGCTCTTATTCAATTCATAAGATAAAGTGACTCGTTTTGCACCTAATTTATATAATTCATAGCAACTAGTAGCATTAACAACATTTAGAGAATAGTCTGTAACAAAAGGATTAGTTTCTCTGTAGTGATAAATTCCACCATATCCTCCGATCAGTAGCTGCCCTTCTTTTTCCTTATAATCATTCTGATTTCTTCTAACAACGTTTTTAAAATAGATTTCCTTAATTCCACAGCTCACGCAAGCATCGTACTGCTCCTTAGTCGTTACAGAGGCCGTAAGGTATGGTTTTTCAGGGGCAAAGCTTATTTTTTCTTTTGCTTTCAAAGCCTTGGTTCTTTTCTTTTGGCTGTTAAGCTTTAAGTCATATAAGCCCAGTACAATATCTCTTCTTGCTGCATTTAACAGTTTAGCTGGAATAAATGCATTGCATTCCTCAAAATCGACATGATTAAGTTCGAATATAGTATCATTTAATCTTGAAAATTGCTTTATTACCTGGTCTTTTGTTGTTGGATTATTAATGGCTTCGCCTAATATTTCCTCGCTTTCATATGAATAATTAAAGCCTAAGCCCTCCGCATCTATGAAAAGCTTTGAATCTGGACATGCATATACTCTAATATCGAGGTTAAACCGCTTAAATTCTTTTTCCAGTGATGCTTCTAATTCTTTGGAATAGAAATAATCCTTCGTTTTATATACTACATCTCCCTTAGACATCTTTTCTTTGATTTTGATATAGCAGACATCCTCTGCTTTGTTGATTAATTCACCATCTTTATCGTACAGTTTTGCAACCGTTAAATTAACATCTTCATTGTTGTGACTGATTCGAATGGTATCGTTCTGATTTAAAGGACGTGTAAGTGTTATTTCATACCTATCTTTAACAATCTTGCTGATTGTTCCAATTTCATAACCAAAGTTATTAGGTCTTAAGATGTTTGTAATATTTCTCCTATCTTCGTGAAACAAATACCCTTTAGTAAATGTCCTATTGAATGTTTTTTTCAGATTTTCTTTATCTTCTTCGGTTATTTTATTATCTAAGGCCATGCGATATTTTGATACAACATTAGCAACATACGTAGGCGCTTTCATTCTGCCTTCTATTTTTAAAGAATCGATTTCTTTTAAATCATGGATGTAATCGATTGTGTTTAAGTCCTTAGTAGATAAAATATAGCTATTCCCTAAAGATGTATCTATTGTCTTATCCATTAGTTCATACTCCTTACGGCATGAACCCACACATCTTCCGCGATTTGCGCATCGATAGCCGAGTAATCCTGACATTAGACAGTTTCCCGAATAAGATACACATAAAGCACCGTGAACGAAAATTTCTAAAGGTATTTCAGCTATTCTTTTGATCTCTTTTACTTTTTCAATCTCAACCTCACGGGACAGAACAACTCTTTTAGCACCAAGTTCTTTAAATAATAAAGTTCCGTCTAAATCGTCTATTCCCATTTGAGTTGAACAATGTGCTTCCATATCAAGAAAGTTTTTAACGATATAATCGAAAGCAGTCAGGTCCTGGACGATAATGCCATCAACACCGATTTCATTTAATTCGTGTATCTGCACTTTCATCTCTTCAACTTCGTTTTCGAAAACGATGGTATTCATTGTAACATAGAGTTTAACGTCCCTCAGGTGCGCATACGTAACAGCCTCTTTTAACGATTCTAAATCAAAATTAGATGAGTATGCACGTGCACCAAATTTTTGCATTCCTAAGTATATTGCATCACAACCATTAGAAATTGCAGCTTTTAAAGCCTCCATATTTCCTGCTGGAGCTAGTAATTCAGTCATTTTTTCCTCCTTATGACCCATAAATTATACGCTAGTTAAAGCGACATTTCTTTATCAAAGATATTTTTTGTTATGCCTATATAGCCCTGGTCTTTCGGCAGCTCAGACTCAGCACCATTGATCATAAAATAAGAACTACACTTAAGCTACGGCAAAAAGCACAAACCAATGGCTTGTGCTTTTGATTCTAACGACCTTATTTGCCCTGAGAGGCTTGCCTCATAATAATTCTTTATTCACATCTAGAATCAGTTAGCTACCCCTGCCTTATGTGATCGACGTTCCGGTTCATAAGATGCCGAACCACCCTGCTATAGATTATTTTCTTGAATGGACTGAGCCCTTGCGGATGACCCGTGAAGAAGGCATCAGGGCTGTCATAAATCCCGAAATCCTGAACGATTCCTTCTTTTTGCACGTAGGTATCATTTTCGTTCCAATGTATATCCGGCTTTTGAAAATTATCGGTTGCAACGCCATAACCGCAAAATGAACCCGTACACTGTTCAAATTTTTGCTGAAGCTTGGTCAAATAGGGAATATCCAGTATAAATCCTTCGATATTCAACCACTTGCCTTCATATAGCACTTCAACCCAGCTATGAATGATCTCCTGGGGAGACAGTTGGTAATACCACCCTTTCATTGCCCCCTTTTGCAGCTTCTTATCAATGGCAAATCCATGCATACGGCATGGCACTCCCACAGCCCTTAGCAACGCCATAAAAAGCACACCCTTTGTATTACACTGACCGTAGCCATCCTGTAATACTTCCGATGCCGGAATATCATCTGCCCGGTTATAGCCGAACCGGATTTCGTCACGCACGTAGTTATATATGCCAAGAATTTGTTCCCTCCTGGACATCGAATCCCACTGGCGGCTGTGAACAATTTGCTGGATCAATGGGTGAGAATAGTTTAGTAATTCGGTTTCCTTCAAGTATGCACTCATGGAACACACCTCCTGCACCCATTGTAAGGTTAATACAGGCAAGAAACTTTTAAAAAGACGCTATCTTTGCGAATACCCTTCGCCGTCATTCCCAGCAACTGCTTGCTGGTGGCGGCTAAATGTGACGGACTGTCAAATCCTGCTGCCATAGCCGCATCCGTAATGCTGAGCCCCTCAAAAATTAAATAGGTTGCCTTCTGCAGCTTGTGCAGCACCATGTACCCGCTAAGCGAAATGCCTGTATTTTCTTTAAAGAGGTGCGACATTCTGCTGTTGGATAAACCAAATTGCCGGGCGTATTGACTTACGGAGTGTTCGGAGTTCGTGCAATCTTTTATGAGCTGAATAAACTCTCTTATTCTCGGATCAACAATAGCTGTATTCACCTGTTCTACGCCCAATAGCATCATGAGTTGTCCCAGAAAAGAACGATAGCTGTCCGGGTCCTTAACGCCAGCATACTCTTTTTGCACAAATTCGCGAATGCTCTTCATCATTCCTTGCGGAAACACATAATACTGCTGCCCCTCCAGATACCGCCTAAAGCTTGCAGCCATCTCAGAGGTGCTATCTATCAGAAGAAGCATCAACGGGTGTCCCGCCTCTTTTAAGCGATGAACGACGTTCGAATTGATAATGATTCCTGGACAACTCAAGCTTTGCCCCGCTACATCAATATCAAATTCTCCTGTTAATGAGATCGTCACCTGTAAAAAGGAATGCCGGTGTTCTTCCGCATCAATAGCGTCTGACACCACCATCAAGTGATGCTCCGCTCCATATAAATTCATCATCCCCTAATCACTCCATGTTCATCTCTTTATAGACTAAGTATATCAGCTCATATGTTAGGTCGTTACTGATGGTCATATCAAGCAAAAATCTTTATCTCGACATGTTTTTAAGCAAGTAATTCGGATATCTCTACATTTTTAAAAACATTGCTCAATAAAAGGATTACTTTCTATGTTGGTACAAGTCTTTATAAGACATCTTAATCTTCTTAGTCCCCTGCATCATTCCGGTTAAGATGGATAATACGATAATAACTACTATAAATCCGATAAATAATGTCTTGGCTGCTCCTTAGTAAATTAATAAGATTATTAGAAAATCAAATTTCAGACTATTGCCATTAATCATAAAATAAGAACTATTACTTAAGCTACAGCAAAACGCACAAGCCAGTGGCTTGTGCGTTTACTTTCAATGACCTCATTTGCTCTGAAGGACGTATCTCATAATAATTCTTTAAGTACATTTTTCGCCACGCGTATCTTCTCGTCATTAGCGTCACGAAGCATACTTACAATATCCTGAATATCGCTCTCAGCTGAAGTAACCATAAACTCTTCATTCTGATATGCAAATAGCTGAACTAAATTAACTTCAAGCGATTCCGCTATCTTATGTAAATTCAATAAAGAGACATTCTTCTCACCACGTTCAATCTGCCCTATGTATGAAAAATGAAATCCGCCTTTCTCCCCAAGCGCCTCCTGTGACAAGCCCCGCTCTTTCCGAAGAGCACGAATCCGGGTTCCAACGAGCTTCAGTATTTCCTTATCCATCACGGTATTCACCCCTTAATTAACGCCTGAACCTCGTTCACCTGCTCCACCGTTGCCCAATCGCTCAAAGATTCGAAGAGCGCCAGACTTCTTGTAAAATGACTGTCGTTCCCCGACCGATAGGCCAGCCTCACTGCTTGCATTATCTGCTCCAGTGCTTCCACCATTCTTCCCGCCCGCTTATAGTACAGCGCCAATTGATAACTGAAGCGATAAAAGTGTACTAGATTGCCCTCATCCTCATATGTGCTGAATTCAGCCGTATGCTCCGCGAACATCATCAGCAATTCGTCCACATCCAGCCCATACCGCAGCGCAGCCTGCAGAATCACATCCAATCCGGGCAGTACTTCTTCTGGATTCTCTCGCAGAAAGGCAGTGTAAGAAGTCAGAACGCCCACCCGCCCAGACATAAGTTCAAGTGCATATCCGTTTGCTTGTGCCAGAAATCTGAATTCCTCTACAACTTCCAGCCCGTCCTCACCTAGATCCTCCAACCATCCCAACTCGGCATACTTATCTATGTACGCCTGTGCTTCCTCATAGTTCTCTTTCGTTTGATAAGCCATCCCCCGAGTCAGATAACTGAATCCGTAATAATAGACCAGTGGATGCTCTAGCCCGATTGTCAACAGTGGTGAAGATTTAGCCTTCCGATACTGCTGTTCCTGATACAAGTACTGCACACATTCATACAAAATCTCCGATGTCTCAATGACTTTGTCCCACTTCTCCAAGCGGCAAGCCATAGTACAAATAAACTCGCAGGAGCATGTTTACGCACCATTCCAACCGGAGCGTGACTTAACGGTGAATGGCTCTATTAGCAAAAAATGAATCGGCATCTCGGCCAAAACATCAAATGCATACCCCCCTTTTAATTCTTTCCTGTAATACGTCTCGCAAAGTCGCAGTTGATTGCTCTCATGCAATAAATTAAATGCCATGATTTCAGCGTCAATGCTTTCAAGATTATCAAAGTCACCTTTATCTATTGCAACCAACACTCTACCTTCGCTAACAGCCATAAATGCTAAACGGTTATTTGTAAATGGTTTACCTGTATCTTTATTAAAAATTCTAGGTGCAATGAGAACTCGCGAACGATCATTATTTGAAAAATTGAAAGTATTTTCTATTAATTTCCCCCATGTTAACCTGATATGGTGATGGAATTCTTCTGCTGTTGCCAAAGAAAGCAGCTTTTTGTACAAATCGACCAGAATTGATGCATTATAAATTGGGTAATATTCTTTCTTATAAACGAAGAAATGACGCATTTCAATTGGACATTCTTGATATCCCATTATTTGAGATGCATGCTTAGAAAGTTCTACAAACTCTTTTGAATTAAACAGAGAATTCGATGCTACCCAAAATTGTTCTGAGGGCATCTCAAATGCGATATCATAATCTTCACCAGGAGAAGATATGTTACTATCAGTCAGCATGTTTATTATTTTTTGGTTATAATGCAATACAGCCTTAAGTTCACCTTTCATTTCAAGAACTTCGGCTAACTCAGGAAGAAAATTCATTACAGCATATACCTGTTCGTGACCAGTACCAATTACTACTGGATAAGTCTCACCATCAACAATTATTTTAACTTCACCAAAGTCATTTAGTGTCAAATCTTCTCTATAGGTAATCGGCAAATAAATAGAAATTGCACCAAAGAACTCTTTGAATTCGGAATATTGCTTAATATTTCGATTACCGAACTTTGTAGTATTACTTAATGAATGGTTAAGTGTTAATGCTTGTGCTAACGCCGAACGATTATCGGCCCAAGAATTGATGCAAAATATAGCTCTGGTGACATCATCAATGGTATAAAGGGATATGATTTTTTCAAGCTCTTTGGAGGTAGCCTCAATATATTCGAAATCAGAAACACACTCATCAATCAGGACCGTATTTGTATTTGAAGCTTTCCTTAATGGTTTATTAATACAGCACTTTTTGTACTTCTTTCCACTTCCACAAATACAAGGATCATTACGACCAATCGCCATTTCCAAAGCCTCCCATATTGCCGGAGCTTCCGGCACAAATCAAAGCCGTCCATGCCGGGCATCATAAGGTCAATGACACATAGGTCAGGACTTGCGTTCGTCATTTGTCGCAGCGCGTCACGCCCGTCGGACGCTTCATAAGTGATAAAGCCCTCATTTTGGAGTACTGCGCTCACAAGCTCACGGATGCATATATCATCATCAACAATCAGAATGGTATTCATTCCAAGCACCTGCCCTTCTCAAATCGTTATTTTAAGTTTAACACTCCAATATAAACGGACAATAACTGCAAATATGATCATTTCAGTGGGCATCTTGTTTACTCAAACCTGCACTTCCCATCAGCACGACAATCCAATTCCGCTCGATCAAATGAAAAAGCACTCTTCCAGTTCCACCCAATGCTGGCCACATCGTCATTTAAACGCAAAAAAGCCTGCTCCAAAAGATCGTGGAGCAGATTAATGTGAAGAAAGGCCAGAAAATCGAAGGCATCGAATTAGAGTTCAATTCGATGGTAAGTCAATACGTATTTTTTAGGATATGCCCCTTCCACTGACATCGCGGAAGGTTTTTTTTACTTTCTATCGGCGAAAAATGCGAAAGGAGCTTGCCGTGCAAGCTCCTTCGTACTAAGGCTTAAGTTTAAAGTTACTGTAACTTTATGAGAAACTTCACCTGTGAAATTTCTACTATACAAAATTGGTTATAATGAAACCCGAGGGATATTCGGTAGTTTTGTGCTTTTTTAACTACTTTGATTCTGTTTCAAGGGTTTGTTTAATGACTGCCGAAACGCGAACTACCTGGGTTTGAATCGCTTCAGTCAGCTCCGCAGGCAGAAAGTCGGTGATCCATACAAATTGACTGCCGCCCTGGCTATCAGGGAGTATCTGAAACGAAGCATTGTGATGAAGAAGCGGCATGCGCCCTTCCTTCACCGCGAACACCAGACGGCGCTCTTCTTCATCTATGGAAACAATCCATTCTTTCACTGAGCTGCCATCAGCCAGAATCAGTGTGCGTTCATTTCCGTCGATAAGCGTATTCGCTGTAAAGCCCGGGAATGTCTGCCCGGCTTTTCTTGCGGTATGAACCGCTGTTACGATAGGAGTAATAGGAAAGACAGTGGTTTTGGTTTCATGCAATTTTCCTTTCTGCCGATTCGTTCAGCATTATAATTCGGATAATAAAGCGGACTTCATTTGATTCAATAATTGCATTCCGGTAATTCTTTGCTTTTCCGTACCGCACATATTTACAGCAAGTGTGCAGACGTTCTTGTAAGTGCTTATGGACACCTGAAAAGAGGGGGCTTGCCTGTATGTACCGCATAGATAGCATTCTTTGATAGTAATTCCTTGAAAAAATATGTTTTCATTAATCGCCCCCATATTGGTGTAAGAGATCGGCTCCACCGAATAGAATGCTCTCGTGATATGCCGTAATAATTTAATTGGCAGTATTGTATGTAATATGTGCAGAAACAAAATGGAATGAAAGCAGTCATAGTGCGATTTCTGCCGTTCCATTTCCTGATGTACCGCTAATATGGTTTCTTTTAATTCTTCGTCTTTCGCAAGAGAAATGCGGCACAAATATTTACCTGTCATATTGGCAATTGTCAGTTTGCCGTTTAGTGTACTGAATTTCCGCAAATTGGCTGGACAGGTTAATATCATTTCGTCCTGTGCAGTAAAGGATTTCAAAGCATAGGCATAAGAACCCATAAAAACATCATTCAAAGTAACATGCAGGTTCTTTGCTTTTTCCTGAACCATTTTAAGCTGTTCTTCGGATAATGTGACTTTTAGGGAATGAAGAAGCGTTTGACCTTTCTCCACTGGCAGAATTGCCGGGATATTCCCTTTATGAACGTGTTTACTAATGTGCGGTAATCTTTGAATAGCAGTATGAAAAAGCAACGGAACCACACTTCGGAAGTTTACTTCACTGAATGCCTTTAAATTTTGCTCATTATAGAATTTACACAGCAGGGCAAGGTATTGCTGAAATCCGGCTCCATCGGTCAGAATATGGCTAATAGCTATTTGCAGATGATCGCCAGCACCTTGATGATAAACATTAATTTTCAATTGTGGGCCTATGTGCAAATCCCAAATCAAATCCTCATAACAATTCTTTTCTGAAATGATTTTGACCACCGAATTACTACCATACTTTTCCAGAATCCATGCATTTTTTGTTTCGTTATACCCGCATAGAATTTGTGGGATAACCTCTGTTGTACGGCTTACCGCCTGTTTCAATCGGTTAACATCAATCGTGGTATCAAGTTCCATATAGCAATATACAAGGGGAATGTGATTTTCTATATATGCTGTTTGTATCAAGTCAAGAGCCGTTCCCTTATAAATTTTCTTCTTCATGTTCTGCACCTTTCATTCTTCGGCCAATTTTCTTGTAAAAGTCAATCATTCTTTCCTGATGTTTTATCCCCACAACACCCAAAACGGCGGTTAAAGCAAAAATCAGAGCGGCGATTTCCCATTCCCCCTGCCGTATGGTAGACCCGATAAAAGTCGAGGATATGACGGAGGGAATGCGTGCAAAGGTTGCAAGAACCAGAAACTGGGTTATCTTCATTGGGCTGGTTCCAACAACATAGGTCAGCATATCTTTTGGGGTTCCCGGAATTAAAAACAGGATAAAAACAATGGTTTCCAGCTTCTTAGCGTCTTTCAGAAAAGCAAATTCATCAAGTTTACTTTTTTTGAATAGCTTTGCCATAAGGGGCGCACCAAACCTTTTGGAAAGCATAAAAACGCCAAAGGAAGCAATCATGCAACCAACCAGACAAAGGAATAGACCGCCAAACCCTCCATACAGCACTCCCGCCAAAATTTCAACGGGTTCTCCTGGTATAAATGCAATCACTATCTGGATTATCTAGGTTTATCGTCCTTTTTCATATCGTCACCTTACCGCTTTAATATCTCCATTCCGGGTTTCCAGTTCTACGGTTATATCAGGAGAGGTGCCGACAGTCCCGGCCGCAGTGTTATTCGTAATTGCAAGCTGGTCTGCAAAAGAGGTATCAATAGAGCCTTCTTTGGTTGTAGCTGAAAATTTAAAATTAAGTCCACTTGGAAGCGTTACCGTAAGCGTTCCGTTTTTGGAGTATGCGGAAATATCGCTTGTCACATCGGCAAAGGAAATATCTATGGAACCCTCCCCGGAAGCGTTAAAAGAACCGGAACCGCTAAGGCCAGAAGCCATCAATTTCCCGCCTTTTGATTGATAGCTGATTGTTCCGTTTATCTGATTCATGGAGGTTGTGGCATTGGTAGTCTGTATGTTTGTTTCATCTGCATCAATATTTTCAAAACTCAAACTGCCGTTTGTACTGGTAGCCTTTACTGTTGATGTCTTAGTATTTGATACTTCTATTACGCCGCTGGTCGTATCAACACTGAAATCACCTGATAAATTCAGCGCAATTTCCGAATTAATTGTTCCGCTCGTAGAGTGCAGGGATAAACTGTCCATATAGTCCTGCGGAATATAAATTTCAATGTACGATTCAAAGCTGGAACGTCTTGGCCTCTCACCCTCGGTAATCAGCAGTTCGCCATTCTGCGTGGAGGTTCTGGCATAGTAGCTTTTTTTGTTCTCGTTCATGTACTCTTTTACAATTACCTTGTCATTATCACTTTCCAAAACATGAATATCATCTGCATCATAATCAAGCCGAAGGCTCTCAAAATCTCCCGTATCAAATGTAAGAGTATTGACAAGCGCAGTAGCCTTTTGTCCTCCGCACCCTGATAAAATCCCCATGAGTAAAAAAACAACACAGGTGAATGAAATAAAATTGCGTGTCATAAAAATTATTCTCCTTTCAATAATTGAACCATTCATTTAATAAAATCGTATTTTTTTACGGAGCGCTTGCCCCGTAAAATTTTACTGCTTGTATGCGTGAAGCAGGTTATCCATACATATGTTTTTGGCTGTTTCAACTGTAATATTCTTTTGCGTCTCGAAAGCGTCATTTGTAATGTGCATTCCCCACCATGATAGGGTTTCGATGATTAAGCGTGTGACATATTGCGGAAACTCTACCTGACGGAACGTTCCGTTCTGCATGTATTGCGTGATATAAGATAGAACCTGATGATAAAATTTCTGGCGGTACTCTTTATAATAACCCGTCAACTTTCCTAAGTCGTCTGGATTTTTTTCAATGAGTAAGCAACCGATTCCGTACTTTGAAATAACGTCAAATGCGTCGGACAACATTATTTCCAAAGGATAATTTGTAATATCATCAAGATGAGCAGAAAAAGCTTTTGTATTTTGTTCAAATGCTTCCATGATCTCGTTATCTAAAGAATCAAATAGTTCGGATCGAATTGGCAATTCAAATTCCTGTGTAACAAACGCTGGTTCTATTGTTCCTTTCAGAAGAAAACTCAATATATCTCTTTTCCCTGTAAAGTAGACATAAAGCATACCAGTTGACAAACCAATTTCTTTTGCGATGTCTTTCATTTGTGTCCGTGCATAACCTTTGTTGATAAATAATTGACTAGCCGCGTCAAATATCAAATTCATTCTATTTTCCATTGCGCTCACCCCTCTTACTGAACCGTTCATTTAATTATTATTGTATTACTTTTTTCCTCATTAATCAACCGATTTTCAGTACGAAATAAGGCGCGGCTACCTATCCGGAGGATGTACTCAGCTTCACCGCGATCGAGATGGGCCTACCTGGATTCGGCTTAGAAATGCTGGCCGATGTCACACATGGTGGTACCTGGTACATCGGCGTTCTTGCTGCTCCGAACATCCCCGAGATGCTGCTCTCCGGACGCGAACGTGAGTTCCTTGGACAATTCGTATTCCCAACCATGAGCGCGACACCAAGGGCAATCACCGAAGCCGACATCGACGAGTTCGTACGCACCTACTCCCGTCCCAACGGTTGGCGCGGAGCGATTGGCCTCTACCAGTCTATGCTTCAGGAGGGCGAAGACATTGCAGCTCTCGCCTCCGCCCACAAATTGAGTGTGCCCGTGCTAGCAATCGGAGCCGGTGGAGGTGAGTTTACCTTTGCAACAATGAGCCAGGTAGCGTCGGGCGAAGTCCGGTCGGTTTCTCTTGATGGCGTCGGCCACTATGCAGCACTGGAGGCACCTGAGAAGGTGGCAGTTGCTCTTCTCGAATTCTTTGATAGCATGGATACTGCATCACTCGAATCAGAGAAATAATTGTACTCCTGAATTGGTTTCGTCAAGCAAAATCATCTGAAAAAATCGTGCATCCCCCCATCATTGTCAGGGATATTTTTCATCGTTCCTTCATGAGTGCATGCTTAAATCCCTTATATATTTATAAAGCAAATAATCCCGCAGAAGCCCGTTTACGCATCATTCCGACCGGAGTGTGACCTACCCTGCTCCTAACGTCGTCATGCTGCAAATACAGGCTCCTGCGAGCTTTTCTTCAAAAAACTTGCCGTTACTTGTGGTACGGTTCCCCCCGATTTATCTTCACCGCCCGATACACCTGCTCTACCAGCACCAGCCGCATGAGCTGATGGGGCAGCGTCATGCGGCCGAAGCTCATGCGCTGCTGGGCGCGGCGCAGGACCTCATCGGAGAGCCCGTGGCTGCCTCCGATGACGAAGGCGACATGGCTCGTCCCGTAGGTGCCGAGCCGGTCGATCTCTGCGGCAAGCTCCTCGGAGCTCCAGAGCTTGCCGTCGATCGCGAGCGCAATAACATGCGCCTCGCTCTTGATGTGCGCGAGGATGCGTTCGCCTTCGCGTGCCTTAACCTGGACAACCTCTGCGGCGCTTAGGTTGTCGGGCGCTTTCTCATCGGCTACTTCGATGAGCTGGAGCTTGAGGTACGGCGTCAGCCGCTTGGCATACTCCGCGATGCCGTCGGTCAGATATTTCTCCTTCAATTTGCCCACACCGATAATTTGAATTAACATAATATCCTCCATATGCCGGCCTCCGGGCCGGCTGCTGTATTCTTCGTTGTATGATTAGCAAGGCATCCGCCAGCTATCAGTCTTAAATCAATTCTATGCCCGAGGCTGCACCAGCTGCTCTTTCCTGCTCTTCTCTACGGCCTCGTCGCGGTCGCCCACCTGAAGCTTCAAATAAATCGCCGAAATATAGTTTCGGACGGTTCCCTCTGACAGATGCAGCTTTTGGGCAATCTGCTTATTGCGCAGCCCTTCCGTTAATTCTTGCAGAACCTCCAGCTCCCGCTCGGTCAGGTCATACGGATTAAGTGAAGTATCCAACTGCTGATCCTGGAACAGCTGCTGGGCCACCTCCTGCGAGATCATCGTACCGCCTCCGTAGACCAGGCGGATCGTCGCCGCCAATTCCTTCGGATGGAGTGCCTTTAGCAGATAGCCCTCAGCGCCAAGCCGCAGTGCTTCCGCCGCATAGGTAATCTCCTCGAAGGTTGTAATGATAATGACCCGGATCTCCGGCCACTTCTCCTTAAGCTGCCGGGTAGCCTCCAGGCCGTCCATTTCCGGCATGTGAATATCCATCAGGACAATATCCGGCTGCTCGGCGGCGCATTGCTCCAGTGCCTGCTTGCCACTCGCGGCAGTACGGATCCGGAAATCCTTCTCCTCTCCAAGCAGCAGCCTCAGACTCTCGCGGACCAGCGGCTGATCGTCAGCCAGCAGGATATCAATCCGCCGCTCCCCTTCCTGCGTCTGATTCGGGATCATACAGGTTACCAGCGTGCCGTCATTTTCCTGGGAATCAATATATAGCTTGCCCTGCAATGCCGCTAGACGCTCCTTCATACCGGTGAGGCCGAAGCCGTAGCGCAGCTGAGCAGTTCCCTTGCCGTTATCCTGAATCTGCAGCATGAGCTGGGCCGGATCATATTGCAGGACCACCCGGATGGCACTCGCCTGCCCATGCCTGCTGGCATTGGTCAGTGCCTCCTGCAGCGAACGGCATAACGTATGTTTGGCCTGCTTAATCACCGCATAAGGCTCGCCCATCGTGCGGAACGACAATGCGACCCCCGTATTGGATTCGAACTGCCCGGCAATCTGCATCAAAGCCCGGTCCAACGTCACCGGCTCCTCCAGCGGGTCCATCTGATGGACCTGCCGCCTCACATCTTCCAGCCCCTTGCGGGCTAGCTCCAGAACACTCTGAAGCTTATGCTCTCCTTCCTCCGTGGCTACATGCGGCCTCAGCGTTTCCAGGCCCAGAATCATCGAAGTATAGCTGTGTCCAATCGTATCATGCACTTCCCCGGCCATCCGGTAACGTTCCTCCAGCAGGGTCATGCGTTCAATCTGAGAGGAATACTGCTCCAGAATGGTATATTGCTCGTTGACTAGCGTCAGCTTTTGCCGGATCGCGTTGATTGACTTCGCTCCCATCTGCAATCCATATCCGGCTGCGTAGACGAACAACCCATCCGAGAGGCTCTTCCAGATCAGCGGGTGCGACAGTCCTTCCCCTATGGCGGGTCCGGCGCTTAAGCTGTACAGCAATAAGGTGATTGGAAGCGTATATAAGTGCGCCTTGCCCCGGGTATGGAAGGCAAGCATCATTACAGCAGGCAGGAATAATCGCGTTAAGCCAAAATAG
Source organism: Paenibacillus sp. FSL H7-0357 (assembly GCF_000758525.1). NCBI lineage: Bacteria > Bacillati > Bacillota > Bacilli > Caryophanales > Paenibacillaceae > Paenibacillus > Paenibacillus sp. FSL H7-0357. Next base: position 7,632,199 of record NZ_CP009241.1, read on the forward strand.
TACGCCAGCGCGAACGCGATCCCGCCTGCGAATATAAATTCCAGAAGAATATACCGCGTCTTGAAATCCCGTCCAACCCATGAAGGAATTAAGCCGCCCAGCAATACCGCTGGCAGCACCAGCCAGAGCGGGAAATCCGGCTTATCCAGATACATCAATATAACGACCGCTATGCTCCATAACAGGCGTAAGAGCAGAACGGTTAGATCTTGCCACGCCCGCCGGGCTTTATTTTTTTGCATCAATCAGCATCTCCAATTCAGCTTGATCTGTTGTCACATCCAGCATATGACACGCAGTAACTGTTCAATATGACAGTCCGCTTGGTAGGTTATGGGCAGCGGGATTCAGCTAAGCGATATGCAGAATTATATCCTACTACAATCATTTGGAAAAGGGAGGGGTAGCTTTGCCGCTGCTTCAAATACGGGATCTGACCAAGGTCATTGGCCGCAAAACTCTTGTAGACCATGTATCACTGGAAATGGAAAAAGGAGAAATCATGGGCCTGCTGGGCCCCAACGGAGCTGGAAAAACAACGACAATCCGCATGATCGTGGGACTGGTCTCCAAATCGGAAGGACAGGTCATTATTGACGGAATCGACACCCGGCAGCAATTCTCCGCAGCTATGGGCAAGGTTGGCGTTATCGTGGAACAGCCCGATCTGTACAAATATTTATCCGGATATGACAATCTGATCCTCTTCTCAAGAATGAGTCCGGGCGTCACTGAGGACCGGCTGAAGGAGATTATCAAGCTTGTAGGACTGGAGCTGAGCATTTCTGCGAAAGTCAGTACCTACTCGCTGGGGATGCGGCAGCGTCTCGGCCTGGCTGTAGCGCTGATGCATAAGCCCTCTCTGCTGCTGCTGGATGAACCGACCAATGGCCTTGATCCGGCGGGCATCCACGAGCTGCGGGAGCATCTGAAGAATCTGGCCCGCCAGGAGAATGTCGGCATTCTGATCTCCAGCCATCTGATGTCGGAAATGGAGATGATGTGCGACCGCGTTGCCGTGCTCCAGCAAGGCAAGCTGATCGGAGTGCATCGTTTGTCGGAGCTGGTTCAGGAGGATGACGCGCTCGTCCAGTTCGAGGTTGACCGGCCCGAGCTGGCGGTGCAAGTACTGCAAGCGTTCCTGTCAGGTGCGGAAATTACTGCCGGCCACAACCAGCTTCGTGTACGCCTACCCAAGAACCGCATTCCCGAAATCAGCCAGAAGCTGCTGGATTCAGGCATCAACGTATACGGGGTGAACACGGTGAAGCGGACGCTTGAAGACAAATACCTTGAGATTACAGGAGGACAAGGACATTGAAGCTGATCAACTATATCCGAAATGAGAATATGAAGATTTACAAAAGAAAACGCACCTGGGTGCTCATTGCTCTCGTTGCAGTCTTCGTCATCCTTCAGATCATCAATGTGCGTGCTGGAGATGGGGGCACCGCTGCGGCAGACTGGAGGTCGCAGCTTGAGCAGGAGAATCACCGGCTGGCAGAGGAAGCTGCCGAACCGGATGCGTTGCAGATTGAAATACGGCAAGCGGAGAAAAACATTTTGCTGAACGAGTACTCCCTGCAGCATAATTTGCCGCCTGAGACGAATGCCTGGAGCTTTGCGGGGGATCTTTCAGGAAACATTATAGTTGCCGTCTCGCTGATCTCAATCATTATTGCCGGAGAGATTGCAGCTGCCGAATTTGTGTCCGGCACGATCAAGCTGCTGCTGACCCGCTCGGCCAGCCGGACAGAGGTGTATACCGCCAAATATATTGCCGCGATCCTGTTCGGACTGGGGTTGACGCTGCTCGGCCTTCTGCTCTCCCTGCTGTTCGGGGGAATCATGTTCGGCTGGGGCGGTCTTGGAGACAGCTATATGTATGTGCGGGATCACACCGTGCACCAAACGCCCATGCTGCTTTCAATCCTTGGCAGTTACTTGTTCCATCTGCCGTTTCTGTTGATTTCAGTTACATTGGCTTTTATGATATCTGCGGGTTTTCGCAGTCCTATCTTTGCTATCGTCATTCCCTTGTTCGTTTCCGTGGCCGGATTTGTCATTTCCATCGCCATGAACGGCTGGACGTGGACCCGTTTCTTTATTTTCTCCCATTCCGACCTTAGCGGTTATTTCTTGGGTGATCCGGCGGTGAAAGGCATGACGCTCGGCTTCTCTCTGGCTTTTATAGGACTTCATCTGGCAGTCATGCATCTTCTTTCGCACACCCTGTTCGTCAAACGTGATGTCTCATAACGGTACACAATGCTCTTCCATATTAAATTTAGAAAAGGGGAATTCCAATGCGCTGGACATGGAGATTATTAATCGTAGGTTGCCTGCTGCTAGTAACCGCTTGTAGCAAGGGCGCAGAAACATCGTCAACTCAGAAGCTTGAACTGCAGGCTGACAAGCTGACGAAGCTGGTTATAGATAACCGCAACGGAGAAATTGAAGTAAACGGTGCAGACACGGATACGATTGAAGTCACCGCCGTGGTCACCGCCAAAGGCATAAGTATGGATAAATTGAAGCTGAAGCTGCGGGCAGAAGAGGCTACTGCTTATTTGGATGCTTCCTTTGGCGGCCAGATGCTGGCTATGGGTTCCGGGGCCGTAGATCTGGAGATTACACTTCCGCGTGAACTCGCTGTGAAGCTGGACTCGCATAGAGATGGCAAACTTAAGGTTGCCGATCTCTCGGCTCCGCTGGAGGTGGACAACGTGAACGGAGATCTGGAGGTTATCGACACCAAAGGTCCGGTAACACTCTCCAGCCGGGACGGCGATATCACCGTGCGCAATATTGGTACCGATGTTGATATCGATAATATCAATGGACATGTTGTGGTAACCCAAGTAGAAGGTTCGGCCGAGGTTGCTGTCGGAGACGGGTCCCTGGATATGGATCACATTACGGGCGATGCCGTGATTTCCCAGACCGGGAATGGTGAAATTAAGCTTGGAACCATTGGCGGAAACGTTAGCCGGAAATAGCAGCCGCCAGACCATCCCAAATAAGCCGGATTTCCGTTCCTTTGCCGGGGGCGGAACTCACGGTGATCTGTCCACCCATCGCCTCAACCAAGCCCTTGGAGATCGCCATGCCCAGACCCGAACCGTTCGTTGTGGAAGCCGTATCTCCCCCGCGGTAATACCGCTCGAATAAATTCGCCGCCGTCTGCTCATCCATCCCCTGGCCATTGTCGCGGAAAATAATAACCAATCCGCCGGTATCCATCGCACTCAGTGTTACGGTAAGCTGCGTATCCGAAGAATTATGCAGCAGCGCATTGGCCGTTAAATTGCCGACGACCCTCTCCATCCAAGGCCGATAGATCCTGGCGGTAATTTCTGTGTCAGGGGATTGATAAATGATCCGCCCCTCTCCATACTCCGGGTTGGCTGCGGCCTGTTCCAGCGCATTGCCAAGCCAGGCTCTCATCTCCACGGCCTCGGTCTGCGGGACATGAATACCCGACCTCAGCCGGTAGGTAATGGCCAAATCGCTGATCAGCGTATCCATATGCGCCGACTTCTCCAGCATGATTGCAGAGAACTTGCGGACTTCTTCAGAGGACCAGTCATAAGTATCCTCGGCGAGCAAATGGGCATAGCCTTTAATGGAGGAGAGCGGGGTTTTCAAATCATGGGTAATGCCGGTAATCCATTCTTCCCGCAGGGTCTCTGTCCGCTGCCGCCGGTCCTCGTCACGCCGCAGAATCTCAGTCAGCTGGTCCAATGACAGCATGACATCGGCAAAGATAGAATAACGCCGCTTCCACTTGCCTGACTTCAGCCGGCTGCGCGGACGGCCTTTGCGGTCCACCGGTTCGTCATAAGAGCCCTGCCCGAGGGAATCGAGCCAGGCCAGCATATGGAACATCGGAGCGCCGAAGCGGCGCGCGTTCAAGAAGGACAGAAGCGCAAAGATCAGCAGCGTCGCCCCCAGCATCCCGGCAATTCCAGTCAGTACAATACGCATTTCTGCGGAGATCAGGGGGGCCTTGGCCGATGACTTCGCCGCATCATTGGGCAAGCTTACCACCCAGGTCTGGCCGGTATCTTCATTATAGTCAAACGCCATACGGTATCCGTATCTTCCCTCATACTTCGAGCGCAAGGCAAGCTCTTGTACAGTATATTTGGCTGGAGCAGAATCCGGCCGGTTAAAAGCCGCCACCTCACTGCCCTCCGGATTAAGCAGCTGCACATAACCGCCAAGCGCCTGGATCCGGCTTTCTGTCTTCGCTGAAAGCAGCAGCTTCCCCTCCGCATAGGAGGAAGGTTCTTCGCTGACCGCTTGCAATAGCGGCTTAAGCACCTCAGGCACCCCATAGAGAAGCGTGTACATTCTGCCGTGTTTCTCCTGAATCCAGAGGTAGACGTCATACGGGAAACCCTGCTGCTGCTGCTGCCAATAGGCGGCCAGCTCTCCCGGATTATACTGCGCCGGAACATCAGAAGGCGTGTTGTAGGACTTCTCTACTTTTCCGTTCTCATCCAGACTTTGCAGCCAGCCTTTATTTTGCTTGACCTGCTCCAGCAGCTTCGGGTCGAAGATAATGCCGTCCGCTCCGAACTCGGAGGACTCAACCAGCCTTTCCAAACCCACAGAAACAAAATTATCGGTGAGATTAATCTCCGAAAGCCGCAGCAGCACCCACATGACGGTGATTGCCGCAATAAGCAGCACAACCATTCCGGCGATGGCCGAATGCAGCACGAACCGGAGGGTCAGACGCCTTTTCATCTTCATACCTGTCCCTTTTCCCTCCCGCTGCGCTGTACCAGCTTATATCCCAGTCCTCTAACGTTGACCAGATACACGGGATTGGCAGGCTCCAGCTCTATCCTTTCGCGTATACGGTGAATATGTACCATAACTGTATTATCGTCACTCAGCGCGGCCTCGCCCCATACCCGTTCGTACAGCTCGCTTTTGGTGAACAGCCGGTTCGGATGCTTGCAGAAAAATAACAGCAATTGAAACACCAGCGCCGGACAGGTGACCACTTCCCCCTCCACTCTCAGTTCGCCCGCCGTCTCATCCACCTGGAATCTTCCGAAATCATAGCTAATGTTCTGCTGAAGCGGCTGCCGCTCCTGCCTGGCATTTCCCTGGGGAGGCTGTCCGTGTTGCCCCTCTTTATTTTGAACAGGCTCCGGCCCGCCCGCGTCACCCAGATAACGGCGAAGCTGCGAACGGATCCGGGCCACCAGCTCCAGCGGATTGAACGGTTTCGTGATATAATCATCGCCGCCGACCGCAAAACCGGTAAGCTTGTCAAAATCCGAAATACGCGCAGACAAAAATAGCACCGGCGCATTCGTCGTCTGCCGCAGGAAAGGGCAAATATCAATCCCGCTGCGCCCCGGCAGCATCACATCCAGCACAATCAGGTCATACACCTTGCTCTGGCAGGCCAGAATAGCAGCTTCACCCGTACCCGCCGAATCTATATCCGTGAATCCTTCTTTATAAAGTACCGTCTTGATCAGCTCAACAATGGACGCCTCGTCATCGACGAGCAGAATGGCAGCATGGTTCATGCCAGTTCCCCTTTCGATCTAGTAATCGCAACTATCATAACATGATTGGCTCCGCCAGACTGGCCGCACAACCTTAACAATAGCTTAATTCGTCTGCCAAAACCGTTGTTCAAAGTTAAGCAACCGTTAATGCAGTGTTATACTGGCGGAAATACTGACTAGCTACAATAAAGAGACGATAAGACAACAGCACTGCCGGGAGGAAAAACATATGCGAAGCATCAGCAAAATGATGGCCGGTACGACGGTCTTGGCCGTCTTATTATCAGCCTGTGGAGGAGAGAATTCGATGAATAACAGTCCGGAGGCATCAGCATCTGCCAGCCCCACAGAGGAGGTAGCACAAGTTACGCCTTCCGCATCCCCTGAAATCAGCAAAAGCGGACAACAGCCCGTACAGCCGGAGAATTTGGCCGGGGCCCTGTTAAGCGGCAATTTCAGCGGGATTTATGAGCGGTTCAGCCCTGAATTCAAGCAGCAAATCAGTGAAGATGAGGTCAAGGAGATGGGTTCGGCGTTTATTCAAGGGGTCACTGCCTTTGAGCCTTCCACCGTAATGCGGCTGAATGGCGCCGAACACCGGATATGGACAAGCGATGAGGGCGACAAGGGGATTATTGCTGTTTTTGATGAAGCGGGCGTCATTCACGGCCTGAACATCACGGAGCTGACCACCTATCCCGAGACAGATAAGGCATTGACCCTGACTGCCATGACGCTGCCGTTCCAAGGGGATTGGTTTGTATTCTGGGGCGGCAACAACGTGCTGAACAATTATCATTATGAGTACGAAAGCCAGCGCTACGCCTATGATTTCGTGCAGGAAGTGAATGGACTTTCATACGAAGGAGATCCGCTGCGCAATGAGAGCTACCATGCTTTCGGGAAGAATGTCACCGCCCCTGCTGACGGAATCGTCACCGAAGTCATAAATGATATCCCCGATAATACCCCTGTGGGCGTGATGAATGAAAAAGAACCCCCAGGCAATCTGGTCGTGATTGACCATGGCGGGGAATACAGCTTTTTGGCCCATCTGAAGCAAGGTTCGGTCACCGTAAAAAAAGGCGATTCAGTCAAAACGGGCGATATCATTGGGAAGCTTGGCAATTCCGGCAACTCCAGCGAGCCGCATCTGCATTACCAGGTATCGGACGGAGCCGACCTGTTCGGCTCCCGGTCCCTCCATATCCGGTGGAAGGACAATCTTAATCCGCTGAAGGGCCAGACTGTAACCGGCAAGGCCGCTGCAAACCGCTAACAGCTCAGGAAAAGAAGAATGAACATGATAGGATACGCCTGAGACAAGTACCTTAATCTGCATAGTATAAACTGGACCCTGCTGATGGCAGGGTTCTTTTTCCTTCTATAGAAACAGCAAAAGGACGTGCTATGACGTCCTCTTTTTCATTTGTTGTGCAAAAGAATCCGAATGCTTGCCCTCTAGTGCTCTTCCGTCTTCTCCATAAACAGCAGCTTTGACTCACCAGCCGATTCATAGGCCTCCAATATGGAATCCAGCAGGCCGGGGAACCGCTCTTCCAGGTCATCGGAGCGCAGCGACAGCAGGCGCTGTGTTCCCTGGGCACGGGTGTGGACGACTCCCGCCTCACGCAGCGTGCGGGCATGATGCGACATGGTCGATTTGGCGATAGGGACATTAAAGCTGTTGCAGGCCTGTTCACCATGCTTGCGGATTTCCGAAACAACATATAATCGAAGAGGATCGCTGAGCGCATACAATACCGAAGCAAGCTGAATGTCTTTACGGTCCGGATGATACAGTATCTTCATAGATAAATATCCCCTTTGTGGTGCAGATGGGTGCAAAATATTTTAAAATCCCTAATTGCATTTTACCTTACTGCATGCTATATTTCAATTGTTCGTAAGTAATCGAACTATCAAACAATAAAGGAGTGGCCCTCACATGAGCTCAAGCTCTACATATCCACCTGCAGTGGACAGCTCAGCCTCTTCGGTGGAAGCCACTCTTCCACGGGAAGGGCTGCTGACCGTTCTGTTCAGTGTCGCCATTGTACTCGTTATAATGAATACCGCCATGTTCAACCTGGCATTGCCCGATGTGACTGAAACATTCGGTATCACGGCTGCATCTGCTTCCTGGATCGTAACCGGGTATTCAATCATGTTCTCCATTGCCTCCATCACATTCAGCCGGCTCTCCGACTTCCTGCCGATTCGCAGGCTGCTTACTATAGGTCTGCTGACGCTTGGTCTGGCGGCGATTGCCGGCTTCTTCAGTTCGAATTTCGTATTTCTGCTGATTGTACGTATTGCGCAGGCCTCCGGTGCAGGCGCGGTGATGTCCCTGTCACTCGTGCTGTTCACCCGCTATGTCCCGCTGGCCCGCCGCGGCAAAGCAATGGCGACCATCATGTCTGCGGTTTCGCTTGGCCTGGGTCTCGGTCCGGTGGCCGGCGGAAGTATCGTCGAATATCTCGGCTGGCACTGGCTGTTCGCCGTTACGGCCGCCATCCTGCTTCTGGTGCCGCTGTTTCTGGTGCTGTTGCCCAGAGAAGTGCCCCGCCGCGGTTCATTCGACGCGCTCGGCGGACTGTTTCTCGGCATTGGAACGACCGGCCTTCTGCTGTTTCTGACCGGCGGATACTGGATTGCGCTGATCGCCGGAGTGGCCTCCCTTGCCCTGTTCATCCGCCGCATTGGCAGCATTCCCGATCCGTTCGTAATGCCTGCACTGTTCCGTGACCGGTCCTATCTGGTCCTGTCGCTGGTCGGAATCGCTTCTTATTTATGCAGCTTTGCCACCTTGTTTCTGCTGCCGCAGATTCTGACCCACCGCTTCGGCTTCAGTGCAAGCCACGCCGGGCTGGTTATCTTTCCGGGGTCACTGCTGGCGATTATCGTCTCCCGGGGGGTAGGACGGATTATTGACCGATATGGCAATGGGGGCATTCTGCGATATGCGCCGCTCCTTGTGCTAACCGCCACCGTCCTGTTTGCTTTGCTCGCCGCGCACTCCTGGATTGCGGTCATGTTGACCTATATGATTATGAGCCTGTCCTTTACGGCGTTGTCCAGCAGTGTATCCAATGAAATCTCGCGGATTCTCCCTTCTGCCCAGATCGGCTCCGGTATGGGATTGTTTCAGCTGCTTCAGTTTTTCAGCGGGGCATTCAGCGTAGCTCTGGCAGCCAGCGCCCTGGAGTGGCAGCGCGGATTATCGCTTTCGTCCGCTTACTCTAACATCTACTGGGGACTTTCACTTGCCGCAGGAATTGCTATTCTTTCAGCCTTTATGTACCGCCGTAGCAGCCGGACCGGAGAACTGGCAGATGCTTAATTCCCTATATTTCCACAAAAAAGCACCGGGCCGCTTGTAACTACAGCAGCCCGGTGCTTTCTACTCTTGCCTGATTACTTATTGAAGGTCCCTAGACCACCAAATACTCCGCATTTTTCTCGCATTCCGCACATTTCGCCGGCGGGTCCCAGTCCGAGAACTCGGTTTCCTTCAGATCCACAATATCCGGTGCATCCTCGTACTCGTCTACAAACTTGTCGATGGCCAGCTCCACATGTTCCTTACACACTACGTACATTCAATCAAGCATCCCTTTCTGTGCCGCTGCGGCGTATACTCCTTCTATTGTTCTACCACACTTCCCGGCAAAAAGGAACTACCTCTCCCAAACTGCAGGATATCCTCTGCAATGAGAGCCAGCGCATCCCGCCAGAACTCCAGTGAATGCACATCAATGTCCATCAGTTCCGCGGCATCCGCGATGGTTGTTCTGCTGCTGGCTGCCAGGAAGGATTGATACTGGTTCACAAAATCCCCGCCCCGCTTCTTATACTGTGCATATAGTCCTTTGGAGAACAGCAGCCCGAACGAATAAGGGAAATTCAGAAACTCGTTGCCTGTCATATAATATCCGGCTTTGCTGATCCACTGGTATGGATGAATCGATTCCGGAGCGACACTGTCACCATAAGCGGCAGTCATTGCCTCCAGCATCAGACTGTTAAGCTCCTCAACAGTTAACGCTCCTGATTTCCTTCTATTATACAGCCGGCTTTCGAACAGGTAGCGGGCGTAGAAATCAACGATAAAATATCCGGCGTCGGAAAGGCTCCGTTCCAGGATAGGCAGCATTTCTTCCTCCGGGGCAGACTGAAGCAGCGCCTGATGGATAAGACTCTCGCAAAAGATCGATGCCGTCTCGGCAATTGGTATCGGATAATCGGTATTGACCATCGTCTCCCCGGCGAGGCAGCTGCTGTGGTACGCATGTCCAATTTCATGCGCCAGCACGCTAACATCCATATAACTTCCGGTAAAACTTGTCATAATCCGGCTCTCTCCGATCGGAAAGATATCTACGCACAGGCCGTAATTCCCTTTCCCCGCTCTTGGCTCAGCATCAATCCAGCGCCGGGTGAACACTTTGCGGGCAAACTCTCCCAGTTCTGCACTGAACGTGCTGAATCCGGCTACAATAAGCTCCTGCGCTTGCGGATAGGTAATTCTGGAAGAAGACTCCCCGCCAACCGGAGCAAAGATATCATAGAACGGCAGCGGCCCCGTATGTCCCAGGAGCTTTGCTTTTTGGAGATAGTACTGCCCGAAGACCGGCAGGCTTTCCTCTATAGCCTGAAGCATGACTTCGAGCGTCTCTTGATCCATGCGCGAAGCTGCCAGCACCTTATGCAGCGGCGAAGCATACCCTCTCAGCTCATAGACTGCTGCCGCTTCTCCGCACACGGCATTGAGGCAGGCCGCACTCTGTTCCGCCACGCTCCGGCAAACCCCGGCCTCAGCCTCATACGCTGCTTTTCTAACCCGTGGATCACTGTCATAGACCAGATTTCGCAGTTCCGATAGAGACAAACTACGAATCGCACCTTCCATTTCCACATCCGCGCGCAATGTAGACAAGGTTCTCATATACAGCCTTTCCCAAGCTTTGGCGCCGGTATTCTGCATCCGGGCAATGACCGTCTCAGCCTCTTCACTGAGCAAATACTGTGACTGCCGCTGAAGCTGGCGCAGATAAAAGGCATGTCCGGCAAGATAATCGCTAGATTGTATGATGTTCTCCAGATCCTCCGCGCTCACTTGGGCCAGCCATTTGCTGAAGCTTACCAACGCTTCGCCGGCACCGGCTGCGGTATCCTCCAGTTCATCCATGCTATTCACTGCTTCTGCATTGCCGCTGTCACTGCTGAAGACCAGCTCCGCATAACTGAACAGGCAGAGATATACTCTTTTGAACGCATTGTAACGCTCCAGGAACTCTTCCGTTTGTTTGGCCGCATTATCGTTATCCTTTAAATGAAGAGCCGCCCATGCCTTGAGGCCGCTGGCAAGGGTCTCCGCAAGTTTAAGGTCCGCTTGAAATTGATCTGACTGGAATGAGGGGTACAGGCTCTCCAGGTCCCATGTTAAGTCCATCTGCATTTTATCTCCTTATCATAAACGCAGCTGAAGCTATACGTATCCCGGCAACCAGCCATAAATACATATAGCGGGCTGCGTATAGTTGAATGTATTTTCAGAACTCTCTAACCTGCGGTTGCAACTCACATGCTTCCACCTCTTCCGATGTTTTACAAGAAATTCATTCAAGTATATCACGCTTCCTCATGGTAAAATATGCGGTAAATAACTGGATATAACCCACTAACAGCGGTTCACAGAAAGGAAGATGGCGGATCTTCCATAAGATCATCAGGAAATATCAGGGTTAATGCGTTATGATAAGCTTAATTCTATTTATTCCCGCAAAGGAGTACCTATCATGATCAATGAATCCATAACCGAGGGTGTCATTCGTACCCGTACGAAACTCCGCAAAGATCTGCTAATCTCCATTTTTGACGAATTCGACGGCACCATTATGGGCCTGACTCCCTGGAAGCGGACAGAAAAGTACCTGAAGATGTCGCTCAGCCCTTTTTCATTCTACCGGGGCAGCTCTTATCTATTCTATTTTGACGCCACAAGGCAATACTTTCCCTACCACACTTCGGCGGAGCGCCCGACCTGGATTCAAGGGGACCTGCATTTTGAGAATTTCGGGGCTTTCCGCAGCGAAGATGGCTCTATCGTATATGACGTCAATGATTTCGATGAGGGTTATGTCGGCTCCTATCTGTACGATATATTGCGTATGGCAGGCAGTATTGCGCTTGTCGGGCGGCAGCTGGGGTACGGGGAGGCAGAGCAGCTTAACGTAATCGAGGGTTTTGTGCAGGCCTATTCCAGAGGGATCCGCCGGTTCAGCCAAGGCAAGGACAACCCCGGCAACTTCGTACTGAATGAGAACGGGGCCAAAGGGCCGGTGAAGAAGCTGCTCCGCAAGCTGGAGAAACGCCGCCAGGGTCATTTTCTGGAAAAGGTTACGTCCCAAATGCAGAGCGGCAGAGTATTTCTGGAGAACTCCGAGCTGGCTGTTCCAGAGGTAGAGGAGCAAACGTTGCTGGAGAAGGCCTGGAGTTTCTATATGCAGACCATTGTCGCCCGCAGCTGGAATGACGATCATTACCGGATGAAGGACATTGCTGTCAAACATGGCTCGGGCACTGCATCCATCGGGCTGGACCGTTACTATATATTGATCGAAGGCGGAAGCAGTCAAGAAGATACCGACGATACCATTTTGGAAGTAAAAGAGGTTCGTGTGCCAGTCCCGGCTTATTTCATGCCTTATTCCGAGTCTTTCTGGAGCTCATTCGGACATCAAGGGAAACGTGTGGCGGCCACACAGCAGGCGATGCATCACAAAGCTGATCCCTATCTGGGCTTTCTGACGATGGATGGCCGGGATTTTTATGTCCGCGAACGCTCCCCGTATAAAAAAAGCCTGAAGCTCAAAGACATCGCAACTGTAGACGATATGCTCCAGGTTGTTGAAGTCATGGGCAGCCTAACGGCCAAAATGCATGCCAGAGCCGACGCCGATGTGGACCAAGGAATCCTCTCCTACCACAGCGAGAAGGAAATTGCCAAAGCGATGGGCCCGGACCCTGATGCTTTTGCCCGCTATATTTCCCAATGGGCTTACGGTTATGCCACCCAGGTGGAGAAAGACTTCGTGATGTTTACAGAATGGGTGAAGGAGCGGTTTGGAGAGGAAGCGGAAGTGCCTCAGGTGGAGTAGCTGCCCCGGCTGTAGGAAGCGAGAATCGCCAATAACGTGAAGCATATAATTCTTATATTTTTAAAAAAGGCTCTTTCCCCCTCTTGGGTGGAAAGAGCCTTTTCATATTCATCTCTATTCTCCTGCTGCCGTGTTCACGAACCCGCTTGGCCGGTCCAGCTCATACAGCTTGCGGTATCGCGGTTCCTTGTCCATCAGCTCGGCATGGGTGCCGCGCATTTCCACGAACCCGTTCTCCATAAAGATCACTTCGTCCATCTGCTCTGCACCGACAAGATGGTGGGTGACCCAGATCAGCGTCTTGCCCTCCATGGCCTCGAACATAGTAGCCAGCAGATCCCGCTCAGTACGCGGGTCAAGCCCGACGGTTGGCTCGTCGAGTACAACTACCGGTGTATTCTGCAGCAGAATCCGTGCCAGGGCTATCCGCTGGCGTTCCCCGCCGGAGAAGCGCTGGCCCGCCTCGCGCACCGCTGTGTTATAGCCTTCCGGCAGCGATGAGATCAGTGTATCCAGCTTGGCCAGCTTGGCGGCCTGCTTAATGTCCTCATCAGACGCATCAGGATTACCAAGCCGGATGTTATTGGCTACGGTAGTGTCGAACAAGTGCGGGCTCTGGTTCAGGACGGCAATAAGCTGCGGAATTCTCTCGCCATAAGCGGAAGCTTCAATCCCCTTAATCGTAGCCGAACCAACGGAAGGCGAAATGACGCCCTGAATCACCTTCAGCAGTGTCGATTTCCCTGCCCCGCTGCGCCCGATAACGGCAATCTTCCGGCCTTGCGGAATATCGAGCGTCAGATTGCGGATCGACCAGTCATCTCCCGCAGCATAGCGGTAACCGGCATTCTCCAGCCGGATAGGCGCCAGCCCGGTTTCCTTGATCGCCTTGACCGCAGCATCCACATGGCGCGCAGTGTCAGCCTTCCCCGAATCCGGTGCTGCCCCCGCCATACTTCCTTCCGCGGCTTCCACGCCGGACAGGCGCTCCAGCGAATTGCGGTATTGCGGGATCTTCTCTACCGCTTCCGAGACCGGCAGGAAAGCATCTGCTACCGGAAAGACCACCAGTACAAACGCTGCAATCAGCGTTCCGGCAATGGCCCCGTCCGCGAATTGGCCGGCGGCCCAGTACAGCATCGACAGCACGCCGATGCCGACAACCGCCTGCCCGATGAACATGCGCAGGCGCGCCCAGCGACGCAGCGCTCCGTCGGTGTGGGCGACAGCTCTCTCATCGGCCTCGTAGGTTTCCACGAATTGGCCCTGCCGTCCGCTGATCACCCAGTCGCCCATCCCCAGCACAGCATCCGTCAGCTTCTGGTAGAGGCGGTTGCGCTCCTGCTTCACCTGACGCTGGCGTTTTTGCGTCAGCAGCAGGGAAATCAGCGGCAGCACAACTACCAGCACCAGCATATAGAGTCCCATCAGCAGAGCAAAAGCCACATCAAACGTGCCAATGGAAATTACCGCCGCCGCGTAGATCAGGAGGGCAATAATGCTTGGGAATACAGTGCGCAGATACACATTCTGCAAATATTCAATATCGTCGGCCAGCATGCCGAGAATATCCCCGGTACGGAACCGCGAAGATAGAAACAGCGCCTGCGGCTCCAGGATATTGTAGAGCCGGATCCGCATCTTCGAGAGAATCCGCAGGATCGTATCATGCGAGACCAGGCGTTCCGCATAGTGGATGACCGCCCGGCTCGTCCCGAACGTGCGCACGCCGACAATCGGCACATAGATCATCAGTATATTTTCTGGCGGTATGGACGCCTTTGAGATCAGAAATCCCGAAGTGTACATCAGGGACGAAGCTGAGAAAATCGTCAACGCACCCAGCACGATAATCAGCAAAAACCGCCAGAAATAAGGGGAGACATAGGGAGCAAACCATCCTTCACGTTTCAATGGATTCCCTCCAATTGACTTTGAATAAGCTCATAATAAGCACCGCGCCGGGCAACTAGCTCCGGATGGGTACCAACCTCGGCCACCTGTCCCTGCTGCATCACGACAATCAGATCCATATCGATCATCCAGTGCAGGCGGTGGGTGGCGAGAAACACAAGTTTCCCTGCAAATAGCGGCAGCATTGTTTGCTTCAGCTCGTATTCCGTCTCTATGTCCAGATGGGCGGTCGGCTCGTCGAGCAGCATGACCGGACGGCTGCTCAGCAGTGCGCGGGCCAGCGCGACGCGCTGTTCCTGACCGCCGCTGAGCGAACGGCCGCCGCCGCCGATCATTTCATCCAGTCCGCTTGGCAGCGACTCCACCAGCTTGGATAATCCAGCGGCGGCCATCACCGAAGCAACAGCTTCCGTCGAAGCTTCCGGATAATAGAAACGCACATTATCCGCCAGCGTGCCGCTGAAAATATACGGCCGCTGCGGAATATATGAGGTCTGCTTGCGCCACTCCTCATCGGTAAGCGCACTGACACGGTTCCCGTTAATGCTTATGCTCCCTGAGGTAGGATGCAGAAAGCCGCCCAGGATATCGACCAGTGTGGATTTACCCGCGCCGCTCTCTCCGATAATTCCAATCTTCGCAGAACCCTTGAACTCCAGGTTAACGCCCTCCAGCGAGGCAATCCCGTCAGCTTCATATTTAACGCCAACCTGCTCCAGCTTCAGCACACTATCCTGCCGCCAAGTAAATACAGCGGCAGGAGACGGCGCGGCTGTAGAGGTTTCCGTTCCCCCAGCCTCCAATACCTCCGCTGTTACCGTATCCCGGTCGATAATGTCCTTCATCGCTTCACCGGCTTCCTTGCCATCCAGCGTAGCATGGAAATCTGCTCCGACCAGCCGGACCGGCAGGAAATATTCCGGCGCCAGGATCAGAATGGTTAACCCGGTAACCAGGGTCATCTGCTCATTGACCAGCCGCAGCCCCAGGCTTACAGCTACTGAGGCCACGGATAACATCGTGAAGAAGTCCATCGCGAAGGAAGACAGAAAAGCTACACGCAGCGTACGCATTGTAGCCGAACGGTAGCGGTCACTGACCTCGGCAATACTGTCACTATGACTGCGGCTGCGCCCGAGAAACTTCAGCGTCTCCAGCCCGCGCAGCGAATCAACAAAATGATTGGACAGCGTCCGGTAGGACTTCAGCTGGCGGTCCATTTGCTTGCGGGCAGTCATTCCGATCAGAATCATAAAGACGATAATAATTGGCATCGTCAAGGTAAGAATAACACCGCTCGACGTATCCAGAGTATAGATGTATACCAGAAGCAAGACCGGTGTTACCGCCATGCCTACCATCCGCGGAATAATAAGCTCTATATAGGTGCGGAACTTCGTTACTCCTTCAAGCACAAGCGTAACCAGATTTCCCGTGCCCCGGTCGCCCGCCAGCCTCGGTCCCAGCTGGAACAGCTTGTCCATCATTTGTCTCCGCATGCTGCTGCCGGTGTTCTCCGCGAAGCGGTAAGAGACGCGGCTCATCAGCATGGCGCAGGCATGGCGTACAAGAAACGCAAGAAGGAACAAGAGCATTGTCGCCCCTTGTTCCTTCAGCGGTTCTCCCGCAAACAGCGCAGAGACTACTTCTGCCAGCGACTTAGCCAGCAGAAGTATGGACAGGCTTTGCACCAGGGTAAGGAAGCCTACGATCAGAAAGACCGGCTTAACTCCTTTGTACCCAAGCAAATTTTTATCCATTAGTATTCAAGATGCTCCTTCTCGTGAACCCGTTTGTGGAAGATGAAATAACTCCAGATCTGATAACCGAGCACGAACGGCAGCAGCGTCAGCGCTACAATCGACATCACCTTCAGTGAATACTGGCCCGAAGCCGCATTGGTGATCGTCAGATTAAACGCCTCATCAATAGAGCTGATCATAACCCGCGGGAACAGTCCCACAAATATCGACATCACCGACAAAGCCATAACCGCTCCGGTCATCCCGAATGCCCAGCTGTCCTTCTTCTTGGTCATGAAATAGCCGGACAGAACGAAGGCGGCAATGCCTAGAATCACTAATACCAGCAGCAATGCACCACGTTGTTCAAACACATCTGTCATATAGTAAGTCATAATTACAAAAGCAACCAGCAGCGCAGCCAGCGGGAACAATAACTTCTGCGCCAGCTTGCGCGCACGAACCTGCAGATCGCCAACCGTACGGAGCGTAGTGAACATCAAACCATGCACCAGGCAAAGCAGCACTACAGTAATCCCTGCGACTACGGTATACACATTCACGATGTCGAAGAATCCGGCATACATCTGCATGTCACCGTCAATCGGCAACCCCTTGATGAAGCTCGCGAACACTACTGCCAGCAGGAACGGCGGAAGGAAGCTGCCGAAGAAGATGCAGGCGTCCCAGGTTCTTTTCCAGGCCAGTGAATCGCGTTTGCCTCTGAATTCAAAGGCGACACCGCGGGCAATCAGCGCCAGCAGGGCAAAGACAAACGGGATATAGAATCCGCTGAACAGCGTTGCGTACCAGTTGGGGAAAGCAGCGAACATCGCGCCCGCACCCGTCAGCAGCCATACCTCATTCGCATCCCAGAACGGCCCGATCGAGTTGATTAGCACCCGGCGTTCCGTATCATTCTTGGCCAGGAACTGCGTTTCCATTCCTACGCCGAAGTCGAAGCCTTCCAGGAAGAAAAATCCGATAAATAATACCGCAATCAGCACAAACCACAATTCATTAAGAGAAAGCATGCGATCCCTCCTTACTATATGGATCATGCGACTCACCGTGATCGTTATCCATGGCATAAGGGCCTTTTTTGATAACTTTGATGAACAATCCGATCAGTACCGCTCCCAGAATAGCGTAGATCGCCGTAAAGGAGATCACCGAGAACAGCACCTGTCCAGCCGATATATTAGGAGACACACTGTCTTCTGTCGTCATTAATCCGAATACCGTCCAAGGCTGACGTCCGATCTCTGTCATGATCCAGCCTGCAGTATTGGCAATTGGCGGAAGCAGCAGCCCCCAGAACATGAACCGCATAAACCAGGTGTTCGGACGTTCCATCTTTTTGCGCCACATCAGATACATCGCATACATGCCGAGCACAATCATCAGCGTGCCTGCGACCACCATGATCCGGAAGCTCCAGAAAGTCGTACGAACAGGCGGGATATAATCCCCCGGGCCGTACTTTTGTTCATATTCCGCCTGCAGCGTGTTCATCCCTTTAACTTCACCGGAGAACTTACTGTAGGACAAGAAACTCAGCATATAAGGAATCTTGATTTCCCCGGAGTTTGATTTATTGTCAGGATCGATAAAAGCACTGGCTGTCCAAGCCGCAGGGTCACCACTGTCCTCCCAAAGGGCTTCCGTAGCTGCCATCTTCATCGGCTGTGTCTCTACCAGATACTGCGCTTGGGCATGACCTGCAACGGCTACCCCCATGGAGGAGACAATGCCGACAATCGCCGCAATTTCGAACGATTTTCTAAAGAAAGGCACATCCTGCTTCTTGAGCATTTTATAGGCACTGATACCCGTTACCAGAAATGCCCCTGTAGCGTAAGCCGCGAGCACCGTATGCGGGAATTCCACCAGCAATTGTCCGTTTGTAATCAAAGCCAGGAAATCATTCATTTCGGCCCGGCCATTATTCATCGCAAAACCAACAGGGTGCTGCATAAAAGAATTGGCTGCGAGAATCCAGAATGCCGATAACATCGTTCCCAGCGCTACCATCCAGATGGACAGTAAATGAATCTTCTTGGAGACTTTGTCCCAGCCAAAAATCCATAAGCCGATAAAAGTAGACTCCAGGAAAAACGCCAGCAGCGCTTCAATCGCAAGTGGAGCCCCAAATACATCCCCGACAAAGCGGGAATAATCGGACCAGTTCATTCCGAACTGGAATTCCTGCAATATCCCTGTTACTACCCCTACTGCGAAGTTAATGAGAAATAGCTTTCCCCAAAACTGCGCCATTCTTTTGTACTCATCGTTGCCTTTTCGGACATACATCGTCTCCATGATCGCGATCAAGAGTGCAAGTCCAATAGATACCGGTACAAAGAAGTAATGAAAGATCGTCGTCGACGCAAATTGTATACGCGACAGCATAACTGTATCCATGTTTCTTCCCCTTTCTTCTCCCCATTCGTTATGTCTATTCTGTCAAAAATTTAAGGCTTAAAGTGTGATAATTATCACATTATACACCCGGATTCGGCCTAAAAAACAATAAATTTGTGACAAATATCACAATATTACGTTCGGAAAGCAAAAAAAATAAGACGGTTTTACCGTCTTGGATTTGTTCGTCGTTCTATAGAAAGCTTGACTCATAAAGGCATTGGTTAGGTAATCGAAATACCCTTCTTCAGCGATTTGAGATCGCCATTAGAATTAAGCAATTGCGGCAGCATCTTCATGCTGCGAACCATTGGGGCATGACAGAGACGGCAAGAAGGCGCATGTTCAAATGCGAAATTATCCCTCATCCATCCGTTGCATCCATCATTGGTACAGGCCCAAATTGCGGTATTTTCTTCCGGTACTTCCTCTAAAGGCTTCTTCCGGTAGTTCATTGCCGTTCCTCCCTTCCTTTATGTTACAAGTTGAGAAACAAGTAAAAAAGCATCCAATTATATTCTTTCTAAGATGCTTACAAATCCTTCATTTGCAGTTGCTCTACTTCAAGATCATGTTGTGGTTTCATGATGATATAGCAGTTGATCTTATAAAAAAAGACCGTCCCAACTTGCAAAAGCGGGGACGGTGCTTCTATTATTACAGTTTTACAACGTTTTCGGCTTGTGGTCCGCGGTTGCCTTGAACAACGTTGAATTCAACGCGTTGGCCTTCGTCCAAAGTTTTGAAGCCGTCGCCAGTGATTGCGCTGAAGTGAACGAATACGTCGCTTCCGCCTTCAACTTCGATGAAACCGAATCCTTTTTCTGCGTTGAACCATTTAACTGTACCTGTTTGCATGTGTGTTACCTCCACAAATTTAAATTAATATGTTCTTTTTATCTTCAAACAAAGAAAAAATTCACACATTGAAAAAGGTTGTATTTGCATTGACAGCCCTTTTCAATACGAGAATTAGGTATCAAATGTATGATTAATCTCATGTTACCACACCGGAGTTACAAAGGCAAGCCAACATCCGAATATATCCGTATTTCCCCTTATAAGGTGTTGTTCCCAATGTAAGGGCTACCAGTCTTTATAAAAAGGGGGATTTGCATCCATATTAAGTAATATACCCAGATGATTTGACTTCGAAACGGATGCCGTCCTTAATTTTATAATAAGGACGGCTGGGCCGTCTCGCTTATCTTGACTGCCACATTATTATATACGGCTGACGCCGCTTTTATTCCTTTTGTTTTTCAAGAAGTTTCACTGTCACCTGTTTTACCTCTCCGTTGCGGTAATAAGTAATCTTCAGATCATCTCCGATTTTGGTGTGATCATACAGATACTTGCGCAGCGAAAGGGTCGATGTGATCGGTTCATTGTCAAACTTGGTAATCACATCATTGAACTGCAGTCCTGCATCCTTGGCCGGCCCTACCGCATCCAGCACAACTACTCCGTCTTTAACGGTCGTTGGCAGATTAAGCTCCTTGCGCTGATCTTCTGCGAGCGGCACATAAGGGTTATTCAAATCTACGGAATACACTCCCAGATAAGAGCGGGCAATCTTCCCGTTAGCCTCAAGCTCACCCGCCGTTTCCATAACATGATTGGCCGGGATGGCAAAACCAAGTCCCTCCACGCCTGTATCGGAAATCTTCATTGTATTAATACCAATCACCTTGCCGTTCAGATCGACCAGCGCGCCTCCGCTATTGCCCTCGTTAATTGCAGCATCCGTCTGAATGACTTCTTGTTCCCAGTCATAGACACCGTCCTGGTTCAGTGATACGGGAATGGTCCGTTCTGTGTAGCTGACAATCCCCGAGGTCAAGCTATCGCCGAGTCCCAGCGGATTGCCGATAGCAATGACCGTCTCCCCAAACCGCAGCTTGGAGGAATCACCAATCTGGGCTACTGTGGTAATGCCTTTAGCATCAATGGAGAGCACCGCGATATCACTTACTTTATCCGTACCCACAAGTGTTGCCTTGCGTGTCTCACCATCTACCGTAACCACTTCCAGCTTGCCGAAGCCCTCGATCACATGATTATTGGTAATAATAAAGGCCTTGTTATCGTCCTTCTTATAGATCACTCCCGAGCCAAGTGCCGACTCGTCGAGAATGTTAAGTTCCTTGTTATCTTCTTTATGATTAATTATGCTCACAACGGCCGGTCGGACAAGAGCCGCAGCCTGAACAATCCGTTCATACGGGTCACCGCTGCTTGCAGTCACCTTCTCAATCACTTTCGGCTGCTCCGCCTTCTCCTGTGTCAACTGACCTGTAGCCAGACTGAACAGAAGTACTGCAACCACCGCACTGATCACTGAGCTAATGACAGACACCTGCCAAGTTGCCAGGCTCCGCCGTGATTTGCGGGCAGACCAATTCCGGCTCGTTAAGACCTTAGAGGGTTCCTGCCCTCTGCCTTCGCGCCGCGGTACCTTGGTTGAATAAAAATCATCATCAAACAGTCCCACCGTTACATCCTCTCCCCTCTATTGCCACTGCATCCATGACCTGAACGCCAAGCAACCACGCCCGAGCTTTCCGCTTTATCTCTTAGACTCCTGAAAGCTCTAAAAGGTTTCACTTCATTCATTCACCACAAATGTGTGTGTTATAAGCGCAAGGGGTCTCCTATTCTTGCAACATATTAAAAAAGGATAAGCTTCAATCCGGAATATTTTCCAACTTAAAAGACTACAATAATAGAAGTACTATTTAAACTCAGGCTTAATTCTGCTCTTTATGATTGTATCACAGGCGGGGCTAGCACCCACGTTTTTTCTGACGTAAAAACCCTACAAATTTTTTACAGATCAGCTTTCATTTAGCTCAGAAGGAGGAATAAATATGGAATCTTTTTCAACAAGTATGGATCTGGTGCAATTTATCGGCAAACTCGGTGACCTGAAGGATGAACACTATCATCTGATCCTGGTTCAAAGCGCCATGATCGAGCTGCTGATTGATAAAGGGCTTTTCTCACGCCAAGAATTGGAACGTAAAATTACGGAGGTAGACCAGCTTATGACTGGCTCACCTTATCCCACGGCGTAGGCTGGTCATAATAGGTATCGCACAATCTGAACTCACTGTCTCTGAAGAAGCAGCCCCGGTCTTCCATTGCCCCGCGCACCGACATTTTGGCCAAATCCATCATATTGTGATCCCGGCTTAAGTGAGCCAGATAGGTCCGTTTGGTCCGTCCGGTAAGAATCTCGCTTAGTGCCGCTCCCGCCGCCTCATTGGAGAGATGGCCTAAATCGCCCAGAATCCGCCGTTTCGTATTCCACGGATAACGCCCCATTCTCAGCATCTCTATATCGTGGTTGGCCTCCAGTACCAGCACATCCGAATCGGCAATCGCCGTCCGCACTTTATCACTGACATACCCAAGATCCGTAGCAACACAAAGCTTCTCCTTGCCGTCATAAAAATTGTACCCTACCGGTTCAGCCGCATCATGGGAGATTGCAAATGACTCTACCCGCAGACTGCCGAAATCCCTGTGCTGTCCGGTCTCCATAATAATCCGGTTATGCTCGGCAATAGTGCCGATCCCCTTCTCAATCGCCCCCCAGGTATTGGAGTTGGCGTAGATCGGAAGATCGTATTTGCGGGCCATGGCTCCAAGTCCCTTGATATGGTCCGAGTGCTCATGCGTAACCAGTATTCCGTCTATCTCCTTGCCCGTCATCTCACGCATCGCGAGCAGCTCGTCGATCCGTTTGGCGCTGAGGCCCGCGTCGATCATAAGCGCCGTTTCCCCGTTTCGCACCACTGTTACGTTGCCGGTAGAACCGCTGGACAGTACCGTAAATGAAATCCCCATATCTCTCTCCTGCTCCTTCTACTCTGTTGTCTTCGGACTGATGATGTCCGCACTGATGGCATCGACGTAATAGGCGTTGCCGTTCTCCAGCATAAAGCGCCACATTGGCGAAGCCACCTGGCTTTCAGAGTTGAACAATTCCCCATAATAGCCAAGCTCAATCTCTTTAACTACCGAATCCGCCGGAAAATATTTCTCAATCAGGCTGCTGAGTGCCTGTGAGGCCGGAAGCACCTTCTGGATATCTTCGTCACTGCTTGTAGCTCCGATTTCAATCTTCGGCCAACGGTAGGCCACAATTTTTTGATCACTGTTGATCAGCTCAAGCCGCACTCTGAACAAAGACCATTTATGGTCGACCAGTGGATGAAGTACAAATTTGCCTACCTCGCTCTCCTGAGAATCAAAGCGATAATTGGCGATGTCTGTGATCTGGTCTGCCAGTGAACTGCTCAGTTCGGCAAATGATGAATAAATCAGCTTGCTGTCTATCGGCACCTTCAGTTCAACCGGTTCCTCATTCTGCTCTTCCCCGGAGTAGCGGTAAGTGATATCGGGCAGCTGCGGAGTGGCAGCCGGAATGGGACACAACACACGAATCCCCTTCTGTTCCATCACCGCCTGCGTTTCTGCGGATAGGGAAGTGAAATCCAGATTGGCACTGGCCTGATCGCGCAAGTCCATCCAGAGCTGATAACAAAGCAGCAGATTCAATACCAGAAAGGCGTAAATCAGCACATTTTTGGCTCTTCCCCAGTCCATACCGCTCCTCCTTAAAGTTTTGTGAGCATTCACTTCGTTGATTCTGCTTCGAACAAAACTAGCTTCGGAAGCATCCGCTTCGTTTGTGAGCATTCACTTCGTTGATTCTGCTTCGTCGTGTGAATTCCCGCGCGTCTATTACTCTAGTTCAGTGTAAGGAAAGTGCCGTCACGGAGCGTCACCCGCCATACCGGCAGGAGCTTCAGCTTCTCCCCGTTTACTGAAGCAACATAGGCCGGGGTCAAATCCTTCACAGGCGAAGCTTCGCTGAATTGGGCCAGCTTAGCCCGCAGCTCATCGCCACCGGGAAGCTCCACAATCTGTTTAACGGCTTTTCCCTCTTCTGTATACATCAGCGATCGCTCATAGGAGGATACTGTGCCCTGCTGCAACTCCAGGTTAATAGCGCCATACTGCAGCTTCGGCTTGCTCATAATCGGATAAGAACCGTAGTACTGCTGGAAGGAAACGGTCCGCTCCTGGTTGCCCTCCTCCGTTGATGCCAGACGGTATGTACCGTTCCATCCACCATGCTTGTTGACAAAATCCACCGCTTCCAGGGCATCCTTCGCAGGTGTACTTTCACCCGCAGGAAGTGCAGCCGGATCGCTATAGCTCATCCAGTTCTGTTCCTGATCAACCTGCAGGCTGCGTTTGCTGTCTGTATAAATCTTTGAGCCATCCTTCTCTGGAATATATCTGGTGCTGCCGGCATCAAAGAATAGATTGTTCTGCATTTGTTCAATGGTGTACATGCCGGAGGGAATTTCCACCTCAACCAGCGATATTTTTTCTTCCGGCACATAATAATCGCCATTCACTGCGGTATATGGCGTCCAATTCATACCGAAATCCACATGCTGCTGCACGTCCTGAACAGTCAAATCCGCCTTAGCCGCTTCATATACGATATCACCTCTAGTGCTGAAAAAGACGGCATGTGCCTTGGAATCATTTTTAACATTGTAAATCCAGATCCGGTCAATGCTTTCTCCCTGGAACAGCGAATCGGGAGCAAGCTGCATTACCCGCTGCAGCAAGGTTACCGGAATGCCGGCACCGAAGGACAGCTCAATGCCCGAATTCTCACTGCGGATCTTGTCCCAATCGAAATCCTGCACCGAGCGCCGCTGAAAGCTCTCAAACCCGCGTCCTTTCAGCCGGTTCATGATCAGGTCATAGAAGGTGGAGCCGGGATAAAACAGCGTATGCTTGTCCTCCCCCATATGAATGATCATTTTATCAGGGTAGAGCAGATTCTCAACTTTTTCTTCGGGCCCCATATTATCTGTCTTCACATACAAGTTCTCTGACATCACCGCTGAGTCGCTCCCCGGCAGCCGGTAGATCAGATAATAGCTCTCTACAAGACTTCCGCAAACGAGCAGGGCAAGTATCCATGACTTGATTGTTTCCTTCACAATACACTCCCCCTTTGCTCTTTCAGAGGCAGTGTGAAGGTTACCAGCGAGCCTTCATTAAGCTCTGACTGCAGGGAAATTGACCCTCCATGCGCTTTGACAATTTCCCGGGCAATGGACAGCCCGAGTCCGGTGCCGCCCATATTGCGCGAGCGGGCTTTATCAACCCGGTAAAAACGTTCAAAAATCCGTTCGATATCCTTCTTGGGAATCCCAATCCCGGAATCACGTACAGAAACGGCCAGCATTCCATCTTCGGTTTTGAGTGCCTCCAATTGAATGGTCCCGCCTTCCGGCGTATATTTCAGCGCATTGGAGACCAAATTGCCCAGCACCTGATCAATTTGATCGCGGTCCAGCCAGGCCGTGGCGACTTCCTTGCGCACTCTTGTGCTGATATGAATTCGTTTCTGGCGAATCTGGAAGGAGAAGCGGTCCGCCACATCCTCCAGCATCTCGGAGATATCCGTCTGCTGAATGCGCAGGCTCGATTCCCTCGAATCCAGCCGCGAGAGATGCAGCAGATCCGTAACAAGCCGGATCATCCGTTCTGTCTCATTGCGGATGACTCCGACAAACCGCGCAGCAAGCTGCGGATCATCGAGCGCACCATCATCAAGCGCCTCAACATAGCTCTTGATCGTCGTCAGTGGAGTCCGCAGCTCATGCGAGACATTCGCCACGAACTCCCGCCGCGATTCCTCCAGATTCTCCTGTTCGGTGACATCCTGCAGCACCGCAATGGTTCCGGCAATCCCTCCGCCTTCACGGCGGTGAATCGGGGTGAAGGTGACCCGGACGATATTGGGATCGCCTCCGCCCATTGGCGAGAGATGAAGCATCGCTGATTGGGCGTTGCCTTGCGCCAGCGACCCCGACTGCTCATGATCGAGACCGAGCAGCTCATCGAGCGGTGCCCCTTCCGGAAGCGGGCCTTCCGCTCCCAGCATATCTGCTGCCCGGGTATTCATCAGAATCACCACGCCGCTTTCATCAGTAGCTACCACGCCGTCACTCATATTGGTCAGGATGGAAGCAAGCTTCTCCTTCTCCTCTTCATTCTGCGACAGCGCTTCGCGGAGCCTTCCTGTCATGTAGTTGAACGCCTGACTGAGCTGCCCAATTTCATCATTGCCGAACACAGGCATCTTACGGTTGAACCGGCCCTCAGCAACCGCTGTGGCATGCCGGGTCATCTCCTTGATAGGATGGGTGATCGTATGGGCGAGAATGACACACAGAACGGCCGTCAGGGCGAGCGCCAGCAGCAGACCGGAGAGGAACACGCTGTTAATCCGGCTCATCGTGGCGTATAAATCTTTCATATCGGCAGCAATATAAATCGCGCCTACCACTTTGTCGCCGGAGAGAACCGGCTTGGCGACCACCTTCTTGCGCACATTATCATCGGCAATGATATATTCCTCGTTATCGCTGATGCCTTGCAGGGCACGGCTGACCACGGTTTGTGTGTTCCGCTGCCCGACATAATCATTTTGCGAAGGGACAGATGTCGTAATAATTTTACCGCTCGCATCCAGTACCTGAATTTCAGCTCCGCTGATATACAGATTATTGACCATTCCGCGCAGACTCTCCACTGCAGTCTCTTCACCGGCAGTTCCGGCTTCGCTGCCTAGTTTATCTGCCGTAAGGATCGACAACATTTCTGCCCGCGCCTTTAAATCTTTGGTGAAGTTATCAGTTAGTGAATTCTTCATCGAGCTGACAAAATATACACCGATCAGCTGCATCGCGATCAGAATCAGCAGCACGTAAATAATGATAAGCTTGGCCTGAATCGTCCGGAAAAAGGACCGCCCTTTCATCACAGCCCCCCGCTTTTGGGGCTATGCATCAAATAACCGAGTCCGCGCCGGGTGAAGATATATTCCGGCTTGCTGGGATTCTCCTCAATTTTTTCTCTCAGCCGGCGGATCGTGACATCCACGGTCCGCACATCCCCGAAATATTCGAAGCCCCATACCGCCTGCAGCAGATGCTCCCGGGTCATTACTTTGCCGGCGTGGCGAATCATATAATAGAGCAGCTCATACTCACGATGTGTTAAATCGAGCGGCTCTCCGTCTTTATAAACCATGTACATGTCGGTATCAACGAACAGGCCGAAATGATTGACGCCCTGTTTGCTCTCCGCTCTTTCACTAAGCATTTCGGACGGCGATGGCTTATGCTGGCGCCGCATTTGAGCTTTGACTCTGGCCAGCAGCTCGCGCGTGCTGAAAGGCTTGGTCACATAATCATCCGCACCCAATTCCAGACCCAGCACTTTGTCGATCTCACCGTCTTTGGCTGTCAGCATGATGATCGGGATGTCCAAATGCGCAGAGCGCACTTCGCGGCAGACATCCATGCCATCCTTGCCGGGAAGCATCAGATCAAGCAGCATCAGATCGGGCCGTCTGGACAGAGCCAGCTCCACAGCACTGTTGCCGTCAAAGGCACAGATTACCTCATAGCCCTCTTTTTCGAGATTAAACTTTAATATATCAGCAATAGGCTGTTCATCGTCTACTACCAGAATCGTTCCCATCTGCATATGCTCAGCTTCACCTTTCTAAGCGTACTAATCACTCATTCTCTTATTTTAACATACCTGCACTGGCGTCACATCCTACGAAGTGGGGATAGAAATATACTTTCATCCAGTTCATCAATATATTTTTAGCTTTAAAAGATAAAGCCGCCCGAAAACTCGGACGGCTGATTATAACCTATGGATTATTTCAGATATCTCAGCGGATTGACCGCTGTGCCGTTCTTGCGGATCTCAAAATGCAGGTGGGTACCGGTTGAACGCCCCGTGTTGCCCATAACACCAATGCCGGCTCCCTGCTCCAGCCGCTGGCCGACAGATACTGAGATGCTTCTCAGATGGCCGTAGTAGGTGACATATCCGTTTTTGTGATCCACAATGACCACATTGCCGTAGCCGCTCTGTACACCTGCAAAAGTAACCGTCCCGGCATCCGCAGCTGTTATGGTCCGGTTACCGGATACGAGATCGACTCCTTTATGGCTTCGTCCCCAGCGCTGGCCAAAGCTGCTGGAGAGGCTTGCCCGGCTGACCGGCCAGGCGAACATGCCCGTTCCTTCGCCGACTACCTTCGTGCCGCGATAGACCACCTCAGGCAAGGAAGCCTTCAGAACCGTCTGGCCCATCCATTCTTCCTTCACTACGAGACCATTTTCCTTGGTCACCCGGTACTGCATCTGTTTCAGGCCGGTCTGTCCTGCCCGGACCACCTTGCTCTTGCCTGCTGCCAGCTCATCGCTCTTGCGGACAATCACTTCCGGCTCAGTGACAAGCTGCTCCGATACCTGCTCTACGGTTACTACAGTAAGCTCTGGCTGTGGTACGGTCAATTGCAGCTCGTCTCCAATTTGCAGGGTCAGCTCTTTCACCGACGGATTGTTGCGGAAAATATCAGCCTGCGTAATCTCAAAACGTTTGGCAATCCCAGAGACGGTATCGCCTTCCTGAACCGCATAAACAAGCGGCTCCTCTTTCCCTTCGGTAAGCACCTCAACCGCTTCCTCGACGCTCAGCACCTGGGTGGGGTCCGCCTTGACAGGAACAACGGCAACGTCCTCCTGAATGGCAACCGATTCTACCTTGTCTGCATTTGCCGGTGCAGCCGCCTTCGCAGAACGCGTAGCTGCTGTCCTCTTGAGCTGGGTGCCCGTTGAAACCGCGGCAACTGGAACGTAGTGTTCTTTCACACTCTGCAGGACGGCATTCGCTGTCTCCTGATCTTTGACAATTCCCACAGCTTTGCCATCCACCGTCAGCTGCACACCCACTGCATAAGCTTTAAGCATGCCATCCAGCTTGTCCAGCGTAGCCGCACTGTCTATTTCCGGTTTATACGCTTTTTCCGCCTCTGTCGTAATGCCGCTTGTTTGCAGCACCATCACTGAATCGGGATACTTGAGCTGATATTCCTGCTGCTTCTCTTCGAACAGCCGATCCAGCTCTGTTTCCTCGCTGATCTTTCCGATTTCCTCACCCTTAACCAGCACCTTATAATAGGTTACCGTGTTCGCGGTCACATATTTCTTCTCTACCCCGATTGAAAAGGTCGCCAGAAGCACCAGACCGGCAGAAGCTGCTATCCAGGACCGCCGGAATCTCCGAGGTTTGGTTTCTTGATAAAAGACGTTAGTTTCGCTAGAGGCACAACTGCCCTTTTGACTTTCTGCGCTGAATTCTGCGGATGTCTCTGCTTTGTCCCGCAGTTTCCCCATCCCGCGCATGAACTTAAATCCTTTCATGAAACTCTCCCTTTCAGTCCGCTTAGAAGCGGCCAACCTTGTTATTCGACCCCTTTTATATATGCTGCTGCATCTATTTACTATGTGCGTTAGTGTACCTGCATTTCGTTTCCGTCCAAAATATAAGCATAAAGTATGAGGTAAAATTCGCACTTTTCTTATATTTAAAAAGGTTACAAAAAATTAACCCCTTATAGTCCTTTTTTACTGTACCATAGACGGCAGAAAAATTTCAACTTTACCCCAAAGACAAAACCCGCGATAATCGCGGGTTTCTTCCATGATTTTGACATTTTAACATCAAGAACGTGTCCAAAAAATGACAATTTTTAGTTTGTGGTACTCTCAGTTGAATTTGGTGTAAGCATTTTCATTAATGTGTCATATTCATCAGGATTCACATACTTGGCAATGACTTGCTGCAGTTCCTTCACTTCATTCTCCGTCAACCCATCCTCCATCGCCGTTGAGATTTTCTGCATCTCCTCCTGCGGAAGCTTGGTCATCAGGATATTGAAAATATTGGATTTCTCATCCATGGGCAAACTGTCCTTGAGCTCACCCATCGCTTCCGGTGTCATCACCAGCTGCTGGTCCAGTGCACTGTCACTTTGTTCTTCCTCTCCGGAAGCCTCTCCCATTACAGCCAAAGCATCCTCAGGCACCTTTTCCTCCACGGACTTCTCCGTTTTTTGTTCTGGTGTGTCCACCGTTTCACTTTTACTGTCTTTCTTTGCACCGGGGGCATCTTTAACATCCTCAGCTACATTTTTGGCGTTATCTGTGGCTCCCATTCCCGTGAGGCTCTTGATAAAACCGCCGATGCCCGGTGACGGCCCCTCCAGCTTTATATCAAAACTGGCCAACACCGACTGTATATACGTATTGACGACGAATGCCGTGGTCAGAACCGAAAGTGCGCTGGCCAGTACGACAATCAGGCAGACTCCAAGTGCACGTCTTACTATCTTCATCTTCATCACTCCCTTGCGCCCTGTTCATATTCAATCTCCGGAGGATCAGTGCGTTATTGCTTTCATCCTCCCAGTATTGACTAGAACCGGCTCCGGGAAACCAAAATATTACATAATTGTTGAAGCGCAAAAAAAAGAGACCCACATAGGGGGCCCCTTTACTCACAGGAATCACTTAGATATAGATAGGCAGAACCTGATTGGTCTGCTCACGGTTGCGTCCTACGGAGAAGATGGCAATCGGAATGCCTGTAAGCTCCGATACCCGCTCCACATATCTGCGTGTATTAGCCGGCAGATCCTCCAGTGTCTTCGCTCCGGTGATGTCTTCGCTCCAGCCTGGAAGCTCCTCATAGACAGCTTCGCATTCAGCCAGCATTTTGAGGCTGGCCGGATAGTGAGTAATCACCTCGCCGCGGAATTTATAGCCGGTGCAAATCTTCACCGTCTCAAGGCCGCTAAGCACATCCAGCGAGTTGAGCGACAGACCGGTAATTCCGCTGACCCGGCGGGCATGACGGACAACCACACTGTCGAACCAGCCCACACGGCGTGCACGTCCGGTTACAGTACCATATTCATGGCCTGTTTCACGGATGTAATCACCCGTAGCATCGTTCAGCTCAGTAGGGAACGGACCATCGCCAACACGGGTAGTGTAGGCCTTGGCAACCCCGATAACCTGCTTGATCTTCGAAGGGCCCACGCCAGAACCGATACACACACCACCAGCCGAAGGGTTCGACGATGTAACAAACGGATAAGTCCCTTGATCGATATCCAGCATTACACCTTGTGCACCTTCAAACAGTACTCTGGAATCAGCATCTATAGCATCATTCAGAACCACTGAAGTATCCGTCACATAACCGCGAAGCACTTCTGCATACTCCAGATATTTGACCAGAATTTCTTCCACGTTCAAGGCTTCCGCTCCATATACCTGGGTAATGACCTGATTCTTTTCCTCCATTAATTGGCGTAGTCTCAGCTCAAATTCCTCGGCATCCATCAGATCGGCGATCCGGATTCCGTTGCGTGCCGCTTTATCCATATACGCCGGGCCAATTCCCTTGCGTGTAGTACCGATTTTGTTCGGGCCTTTACGGTCTTCTTCCAAGGCATCAAGCAGCATATGATATGGCATAATGACATGGGCACGATCACTGATCACCAGATTTTTGGTATCAAATCCGTTCTCATGAATATAATTAATTTCTTGGATCAGGGCTTCCGGATTAATAACCATTCCGTTACCGATTACACAAGTCTTTTCTTTATAAAATACACCTGATGGAATCAAGCTCAGCTTGAATTTCTTTCCGTCAATCAGAATCGTGTGACCGGCATTGTTACCCCCCTGATACCGGGCGACCACATCTGCGCTCTCTGCCAGAAAATCCGTGATCTTCCCTTTGCCTTCGTCTCCCCATTGTGTTCCCACGACGACTACCGTTGACATATTCATTCCTCCGTAGGTGCAAGCTAGCACCATTATTTTTCATAATATGGGCTCTGTACAGCGTTCTTATGTACGCAGCCCTCCGGACGCCAAAGCAGTTTTAACCCGCTAAAGCACAATAACCAGTGTAACAGCGGTACTTTTTAAAGTCAAATAAAAACGAACGATCACACAAGGAAATGTGCAATCGTTCGGGAATTGTGAATAAATGATCTACCCTGCAAAAGGTTCAGAGTGTGCCCGCTCGTAGTTGACGAACTTGTTGAAATTTTTCAGGAACACAAGCTCTACAGTGCCGACAGGGCCGTTACGCTGTTTGGCAATAATAATTTCAATGATATTTTTCTTTTCGGTATCCTGGTTATAGTAGTCATCACGATACAGGAAGGCTACGATATCGGCATCCTGCTCAATGGAACCGGATTCCCGAAGGTCACTCATCATCGGACGCTTGTCCTGCCGCTGCTCCACACCCCGGCTGAGCTGGGAAAGGGCAATGACCGGAACATCAAGCTCACGGGCAATCTGCTTCAGGGTACGGGAAATCTCGGATACCTCCTGCTGGCGGTTCTCCCCGCCCTTGCCGCGGCCCTGAATGAGCTGCAAGTAGTCGATGACGATCATGCCGAGGCCTTTTTCCTTCTTGAGCCTGCGGCATTTCGCCCGGATATCTGTAACCGTGATCCCGGGAGTATCATCAATATAGATTTCTGCTTCCGATAAGGACTGAATCCCCATCGTAAGCTTCGACCAATCATCATCACTTTTGAAATCACCGGTACGCATAATGTTGGCATCGAGGTTGGCTTCCGCGCAGATCATACGCTGTACCAGCTGCGGCGCCGACATTTCCAGACTGAAGATGGCTACGGTCTCTTTGGCACGAACCGCTACATTCTGGGCAATATTCAGTGCGAATGCCGTCTTCCCTACGGATGGACGGGCCGCCACAATAATCAGGTCATTGCGCTGGAAGCCGTTGGTCATATGATCAAGGTCGGCAAAGCCGGTGGGGATCCCGGAGGTGCCCCCCTTATTCTGATGAAGCAGCTCCACACGGTCGAAGACCTGCATGAGCACATCACGGATGGCGATGAAGCCGCTGCCGCTCCGGCGGTTGGAGATCTCCAGGATCCGCCGCTCGGCATCGCTCAGCATATCGGCTACATCCTCACCGCCGGTGTACCCTTCACTGACGATCTGCGTCGCTGTACGGATCAGCCGCCGCAGCATCGCCTTCTCTTCAATAATCTGCGCATAATATTCCACGTTGGCCGCAGTCGGCACAGCATGCGCCAGCTTAGCCAAATAGCTGACACCGCCGATATCCTCAAGCTGTCCCTTGTCCTGCAGTCTGGACGTCAGCGTAACCAGATCAATCGGCTGGCTCTCTTCTCCGAGCTGCACCATCGCCTCAAAAATCATTTGATGCGGTTTATCGTAGAAGTCTTCGGTATTCACCCGCTCCATCGCGGTAACCAGCGCTTCATCCTGCAGCAGAACAGCACCGATTACAGCCTGCTCTGCCTCCAGGTTCTGCGGGGGAATCCGATCGAAAAAGAGATCTCCACCCATCTTACTCCTCCGTTACCTGCACCGTAAGGTTAGCCTTTACTTCAGTATGCAGCTTCACACTTACCTGAAACGTACCTACATGGCGAATGGGATCACTCAGCTCAATTTTGCGCTTGTCGATTACGATCCCTTGTGTTTCCACCAAAGTTTCGGCGATCTGCTTGCTTGTAATAGCGCCGAAGAGACGGCCGCCTTCACCCGATTTTGCTTTCAGGGTCAACGTCAGCTCGTCCAGCTTCTTACCCAGCTGCTGCGCTTCCTCTTTCTCCTGGTCCTTGCGGCGCTGCTCGGCTGCTGCCTGATTCTCCAGAGTTTTCACATTGCCGTCTGTGGCCGGGCGTACCAAGCCGCGCGGCAGCAGGAAGTTCGCTGCATAGCCTTCCGATACCTCTTTCACTTGCCCCTTCTTGCCTTGACCTTTAACATCCTTTATAAAAATGACCTTCATTCGAATAGCCCCTCTTTCGCTTCAATTTCAGCCAGAACTTCCATTAGTCTGGCTTCTGCTTGCTTGCATGTTCCCTCGAGCTGCACCGCTGCGTTGGACAAATGCCCTCCGCCGCCGAGCTTCTCCATGACCACCTGCACATTCATTCGTCCGAGTGACCGGGCACTGATGCCGATGAGGCCGTCAGGCCGCTCACTGATCACGAATGAAGCCACCACATTCGTCATTCCAAGCAGCGTATCCGCTGTCTGGGCAATTAAGAGCTGTGGAATTTTCATTCCCGGTGAGGTTACAACGAGTGCAATATGATCATACACCATCCGGGCATGTTTGATAATTTCCGCTTTGGAAATGTACTCCTGCAAATCCTCTTTCAGCATACGCTGGATAAGGATCGTGTCCGCGCCGATCCGCCGCAGAAACCCTGCCGCTTCAAAGGTTCGCGAGCCGGTATGCAACGCGAAATGCTTCGTGTCGACCGTAATTCCCGCGAGCAGCATGGTAGCCTCCAGCGGACTGAGCTTAATCTTGTCATGAATGTACTGCAGCAGCTCTGTTACCAGCTCGCAGGTGGAGGAGGCATAGGGCTCCAGATAGACCAGCACCGCATCATTAATGAACTCCTCACCCCGGCGATGATGGTCAACAACAACAATGCGGCTGGCGTACTGCACGAGACGCGGCTCCATCGTCATGGAGGCCTTGTGCGTATCCACGACAATCAGCAGCGTATGTTCAGTCATCATCTGGAGTGCCTGCTCTGTAGTAACAAAGGTTTTGTACAGCTCATCATCGCGGCGGATCTGCTCCATCATTCTAGTGATGGACGGATTAGGCGTCTCCATC
Source organism: Paenibacillus sp. FSL H7-0357 (assembly GCF_000758525.1). Classification (NCBI taxonomy): domain Bacteria; kingdom Bacillati; phylum Bacillota; class Bacilli; order Caryophanales; family Paenibacillaceae; genus Paenibacillus; species Paenibacillus sp. FSL H7-0357. The sequence goes on from NZ_CP009241.1 coordinate 7,666,615, forward strand.
ACGATGTTAGCTTCCACATTGTACATCTGTGCCGCCTTAAGCAGCCCAATAGCGGCCCCTACGGCATCAATATCGGGGACCCGGTGACCCATAATCAGCACTCTGTCGCTCTCCTGCATCAGGTCACGCAGCGCATGCGCAATGACCCGCGCCCGGACTCTCGTGCGCTTCTCCGCCGCGTTGCTCTTGCCTCCATAGAAGGAGAGCCTCTGGCCCGCCTTAACAGCTGCCTGATCCCCGCCGCGGCCCAGCGCCATGTCCAGACTGGATTGCGCCAGCGCTCCGAGCTCACTGGCGGACTCTGAACCATAGGCAAGGCCTATGCTCAGCGTCATCGGCACCTTGAGGTCGGCCGTCATTTCGCGCACTTCGTCGAGTACAACGAACCGGCTCTCTTCCAGCGCCTGCAGGCTGCGGTGATTCAGCAGCATCAGGTAGCGCTCTGAGGACAACCGCCGCAAGTATACTTCAAACTGCTTGCTCCACTCCGTAATCTCACTGGCTACCTTGGCGATCAGCGAAGTGCGCTGCTGATCATCCATGCCTTGGGCTGCTTCATCGAGATTGTCCATCATCACAATACCGATGGCCAGCTTCTCTTCTTCATACCTTTCCCGCAGAACCACAAGCTCGGTAATGTCATACAAATAGAGCAGACGCTCGCTGGGTATGGCCACAACCTGATAATACCGGTCATCCACTGAAATTTCCTGTCTGATGTCCTTGAGCACGCCCTCTTTGGCCGGGTCCCGCTTGACCGGCACATTTCCCGTCAGAGAGGACATCATCTCAGGCAGCAGCTCCTGCAGCGCTTCGCCTACCAGGGACTTCCGGGAAAAGATATCCCCGGCATTGCGGTTGTTCCACTCCACCGTGCGGTCTTCGCTATACAGGATAATGCCGAGCGGAAGCATGCTGACCGCCTCACCTTCCACCCGCTTGATGCGGAAAGAAAGCCCGTTGATATATTCCACCAGGTTGCGCCGGAATGAGATCTCCGCTTGCAGCATGGAGAAACATAAAGTGCCGGCCAGAAACAGGCTGGCAATCCCCAGAGCCCAGTTATAGATACTGACGACTATAATAAGGACCAGCAGCAGCAGGAACGCCCATACGGTATGATAGCCGTGCCAGCGTCTTTGCAGAAATTTAGGCATGAGCTCTCACCCTATCGTTTCGATTTCTTCACTAGCTCTCGCAGTGGGAACGCCATATCGATAATACCGATAATCCATAATCCCGGCAGCCAAATAACCGGCAGTGCCAGCAGTATCGCCACAATCTTGCTCCATTTACGCTCGTAGACCACGAAGAACAGGAATCCGATAGTCTGGATTTTAAATACAATTTGCAGCAATGGCAGCAGATTGGCCGAGATCATCAGCATAAAGCTGTTGTCTGAATTGCCAAACAGCAGGTTAATTACGACTCCCAACAGATAGTACCAGATAAATGATCTTGAAAGTCTCCATTCACGCGCAGGCTTCAGCTTGGGAACCGCATATTCCATGCTGTTAAGGATGGGGCGGACAATGGAGTGGGTGATTACAGCCATCATAAATGAGCTCAGAATCAGCGTCATAGGAATAACCTGTATGGTCATATGACTGATTGTATTTACATCCTCAGATGTAAGATTGAACTCGGTCATCAGCGGATTGCCCGTGCCCAGATCAGAGAGCGGGGACGTAACCATCTGCATCATATCATTGACATAACTGGAGAGATCAAAATTGAACAGCGCCGTACCGATGACCAGCAGCAGCAGAAACTCACCTAAAATCGTAACGGTTCCCGCAAGGATGGTGGACAGCGCCGAAGCGCGTTTCTTGTACCATCGTCCCATAACTATTGCCGGGATTAAGAAATAGAGCGCTAACACTACGTAAACAGGCGTAATCAGGCCTACAATCAGCAGTACTGGCAGTAGATGTACAATAAACTGTTTAGTACTCAGAGTAGTGAATAGCACTACAGCCGGAATAATCAAGAAAAGGGTAGTGATAATGAGCAGCGGGGTTGATAAGGATAGCAGCAGCAGCAAGTAGACGATGCTCCATGCCACAGATGTCCAGCGAAATTTCAACAGTATTCACCTCTTACGCATATGTTCTTCTAACGCAGATATATCCTGGTACCATTCTTCAAGCTGATGCCCTTCCTGCCTGTGCTTTCTAAGCTTTTCGATTAATAAATCATCCAGCTCTCGATAGGGAATACCCAGTCTGCGCCCCAGAATATATGAGCTCATAATCAGGCTGGCCAGACTGTCGCCCACACGGGCGGTGCTGCCTTCCCACAATGCCTTGAACAGCCTTGAGACTTGATCAATTACTTCGGTTTTTAACCACTCAATTACCTTGGCGCGTTTGGCCACATCCAAATCCTTCGGCACATTGGGCATGTCTCTTAACCTCCGGCAAAAAGCATTATTCTCCATTATAGCATAAATATTTCCCAGCCACACGGGACGTCAGCCCCCCGGAAAGAGCCCTGCTTGTCTCCAGACAATAGGCCCGTTAACACCGCTTCTACGGGCCATCCCTCTTCAAAAAAGGCCCGCATTCCGTTTGTTGCCGGAAATACAGGCCTTGCTGCATTTGCATCTGATGCATCAATAAATTATAACGATTCCTGCGATTGCCGCGAAACAACCTTCTCACAATATTCAATAATTTGACTCCGGCGGACAATACCGATAAATCGGTTCATATCGTCGACCACCGGCACAAAGTTCTGCACCTTGGCCAGATTAATCAAATCCTCCATATCGGCGTCGATCGATACCGGCAGATTGTTCATCCGCAGCGGCACATCTTTAAGCAAATATTTTGAAGCATTTTCAAACGTAACCGCCCCGCCCGAGTCCTTCATGTACCAGAGCAAATCGCCTTCTGTTACGGTTCCGGCATATTCCCCGTTCCGGTTCAGGATCGGTACAGCAGTATAGCGGTGAAATTCCATCCGTTCCAGAGTCTGCCGCAGCGTTGAATCCAGTGTCACGCACGCGACCTCCTGCTTCGGAAGTAAAAAAAACGCAATATTCATCTCTTGATCCTCCTCAAAGAGTTCCGAAGGAATTAACACTTACCTTCCCCTTGTTACAGGGCCATTGTAGTTATACGCCTACGCGAGCAATAAGTTCCATCTCATTATACCATGAAGACAGTAAGCAGCAGCCACTAACCTTGCACATGGCTGCTGCTTTTTTAAGGATATTATATTGGTCCTGACCGTTCTATTGTGCTTGAGCTGTAGCCTTAGGCTCCAGCGCGTTCTCCGCTTTGCCCGGCTCAATCAGCTGATCAACCGGTGTGCTGGCACTCATCCAATTGTCGATCAAGGCCTTCGCTTCCTTCAAGTCTTCTTCATCAATGATATCGTAATACAATCCGTTGATACGCTCCCCTTCACCCATCACGGTAAAGCTGGAAATATCCATGTCTTTGCCGCTCATGAATTTCTTGGCCAGGCTAATAATGGTGGACGGCTCGATATCGGTCTTGAAATTTTCACCCATAATGTCCAGCAGCTCAGGGATCTTGCCGATTTGACTGATTGATAACATTTTATTCGCAACCACATCAATAAAGACCTGTTGCCGCTTGGTCCGGTTAAAATCACTGTCCTCCCGGTAACGGGTATAATTGAGTGCTTCTTCCCCATCGTAGTTCGGTTTGCCGCCCTCAATCGTAAATTTCTCATGATCCTTGCCTTTGTTTACGATATCCTTCTTAATCGGCAGCGGTACGCCTCCAATGGCATTCACCGCATCCTTGAGGCCTTGGAAATTAATTGTGGCATAATATTGAATATCGTGCCCCAGCAGCGCCTCCAGCGTATCCTTAGCCATTTGCTGGCCGCCAAATGCGTAAGCATGTGTGATTTTGTCTTTCTTGTTGTCATTATGCCCGATGATTTCGGTGTACGTATCACGCGGTATGGAAATGAGCAGCATCTTGTAATCCTCTGGACGAATGACCGCATAGATCATCGTATCGGATCGCGCCGTTTCATTTTCACGCTGGTCCGTACCCAGAAGCATGAGAGAGAACGGGTCGCTTTTATAAACAACCGGCTCCGGTTTGACTTTGTTGTCGTTCAGCGGCTGATAAGATTCTTCCGCCAATGTTTTTTCGACCCGGTCTGACAGGAAAAGATCAAAAGCCACGACGGCCAGCTGTTTTTGAAACAGAAAACCCCCGGCGAGGATGACTACAAGTGCTATAAGGGCAATATACCTTTTTTTCATTTTTTTCTTTTTCATCATTGGATTCCTTCTTTATGGTGGAATATACACAGGATTGCTTGAAGATCTATTTACAATGCTTGCCTGCTGCTTACCAGACAGTCATGACTGGGTGTCTTTTGTTGAACATGCTCTCTGCCCCTATTCAGTCTTAGTGTTCCCCCTTTCAGGAATTAGGGTCAATCTAATTGTTGAATAAACCTGGAAAACAACTTTGACACAGAAACAATATTTCTATTGTAATCACTTGACGCATAAAAAGAAACAACAAATACCGACATCATTTGTGCTGCAGCAACTTGTAATCCATAAAGTATATGACGAGCAAAACTCTATTTTGTTATGCAGCTTGACAAATAAATATTTAAAAACCTGCTGACAGCTTAGGCTTTAACACCAAAAGACCGCAACCTCCGCGATCTCTTGGGATGCGGTTTTTGCGGTCTCAAATGTCTAATCGATATCCTTAATCCACCACTTCTGCGGCTCCACAATATTGCTTATAGCATTCACTCTTACGCCCTGAAGTCGATGATTAACAGCAGTAATATTGGCCCGTTCGGCAAAAAAGATCATCGGAACCTCTTCGTTAATCAGCTTCTGCCACTCATAATACACCTGCTTGCGATGCTCCTTGTCATACGATTTGGTGCCCACACCCTCACGGATCAGTTCTTCGCTGCGTGTTGAATACCAGCGCGAATAATTCCACAGATCCGATGAGCGCCACAAGCCTGACGGATCCGGGTCACTGGCTAGTCCCCATACCCCGTTAAACAGCTCGACCGAAGGATCATCGTTCTCTACCGCTTCGTAGAACGTATTCAGCTCTTTCAGACTTCCGCCGTTTAGCTGTACATCTAGGCCGACCTTCCGCCAATTCTGCAGAATCGCCTGCGTGCGCGGCGCTGAGGTCTTGCTGCCGTTCATGGCATCATAGTGAATGATGAATTTAGCTCCCTTGGGGTCCTCGCGCAAGCCGTCGCCATCCACATCCACATATCCCGCTTCATCAAGCAATGACCTGGCAAGTTCAGGGTTATAGGGATAGGTAATAATTTCTGAATCGGCAATTTTGGCCCAGCTTGTACTGGGGACCGGAGTTTCAATCAGCGTTCCCAGCCCATTGGAGAATTTATTGATAATACCTTGACGGTCCAGTGCGTAATACATAGCTTTGCGCAAGCGCTTGTCTGCAAACTTGGGGTTATCCATGACATTTTGTTGTGTTACATCATCCCAATGTCCAAATTTGAAGCCTATGTATTCGTAGGAGAGCTCCGGTGACTGCAGAACCTCAATATTATCCAAGTCCTTTATGGCTGCAAAGTTATCCCGCGGAACCGTTCCAATATCGATCATGCCTTCCTCGAACTGGGGAGAAAGGCTCTCAGGATCCACTACCTTATATACAACAGCGTCAAGCAACGCCTTTCCCCGGTGATAATGGTCAAATCGCTTCATTTCCACAAGCTGCCCCGGCTGAATTTGCGTTACCTCGAAGGGGCCAATGCCAATTGGGTTTTTCCGCACCTGATCACTTTCCGGCATATCTTTAACAGCCACTCCGCTATAATATTTCTTGTTCATCGGATAAGGCCACAAATTGTCAATTGTATTCACGCGTGCGGCATTTACCGTAATTCTCAGCCGATATGGATCAATGACTTTGATTCCGGAGATTTCCTTCGCTTTTCCGCTATGATAATCTTCTACTCCCTTAATCATTTCCACGCTGTAATACCTTGAACCTGTGTAGTCAGGGCTGGCAATTGTCTCAAGTGCAAATTTCCAGTCTTCCACCGTCAGCTCATCGCCGTTATGCCAGCGGACACCGGGTTTAATGCTGAATGTGAACACGGTATGATCTTCGGATTCCTGCCAGGAAGCAATATTCGGTACGGTTGTCAGGTCATCCTCGACGGTAAACATAGCCTCCGTAATGAAATCAAGAACATTGGAATCATCATCTCCTTCAAAAAAAGCGGGTTCAAACAATCCCTGGAACGGAGAGGTGTAGCCATAGGTAACGGTACCCCCTGCCTTTGCTTCATCAGCCGTTTTGCTGAAGGATATTGTATTTGAATTATTGCTTAAGCCTAAACCGCTGCATGCTGAAAGTAGAAAAGCCATGAGCATCAGCATTCCGCCAAGTTTACGTTTATGCATGTATTCCTTCCTTTCTTCTGTTCCTCTAATCCTATATGGAAGCGTTTTCTAATGTTTATTTTACTGAATTTATTATTAAAATTTAGATGTCATTCCAATTTAAGCTATATATATCATATAATGCGTAAAATTTTTAAAACACGGTTTTGATAAACCACATTATAGAGGATATACAATATTCTCCGTAAAGAAAAGACCATATTTGTAACCTTTGTGCGGCGGACACAAAAAGGCCTGCCTTTTCGGGGCAGACCTCCGTTCAGAATTTATGCCTATTGTTCCTCATCCGTATGGATGATCGTCACGCCTTCAACATGTCTTTTTCGCATCAGCTTGCGCTTTTTACGGGTATCCTTGCTCTCGAAAATAATATCAAAATCATAATCGTCAGGATACAGCTCCTCTTTGGAGAGGTAGGGTTTCAGGCGTTTATGATTTATTTGCATTTTTTGCTTTTGAATCATGATCCCAACCATTCCCAAGTCATTTCGCTTCTCATACACAATTCCCGTTCTTCCAAGGGAGCTGACATACACCGCATCCCCTACCTCAAAACTTACGGCCTGCTTCTTGCTGTTTGCTTCCTCCGCAGAGTCAATCTGTTCTCCGCCTTCTTGTGTCCGCTCTTTGTCCTCTTCATTCGATTCAACGGACACTCTCACTCCGTCAGTCTTGTGCCCTGTGTGCCCGGCATTAGGGCTGCTCCAGACCACTCTCCCGCCCTGTTGTTCCCGCTGCTGGGCTACAAGCTGCTGCGAGCGCTGAATGACATTGCCCGGGATACCCAGCTTCTCAGCGATTTGCAGCGCATAGCTTTCACCCGCTTCGCCAATGGTCAGCTTATAGAGCGGCCGGAGTGTCTCTTTATCGAACTCCATCCGCGCATTCTGGAATCCCCGGGTTGAAGCAGCAAACACTTTTAGCTCATTAAAATGAGTAGTGACAATGATATTCGCCCCTTTGCGGTTCAGTTCCTCAAGAATAGCTATCGAGAGAGCAAAACCTTCACCGGGATCTGTCCCTGCCGCCAGCTCATCAATCAGCAGCAGTACCCCTTTGCCGGCATCCTGCAGCATTCCCTCAATGCTCTTCATCTGGGCAGAAAAAGTGCTCAGCGACTGCGTCAGGCTCTGTCCGTCTCCAATAACACTGATTACATCGCTGAACACAGTAAAGTCACAGCCCTCCTCTACAGGAACCAGCATTCCGGAATGCACCATTAAGGTCAGTAGGCCCAGCGTTTTGAGCACAACTGTTTTCCCGCCAGTATTGGGGCCTGTTACAATCAAAGACTTATAGCCCTTGCCAAACTCCAGGCTGACCGGCACCATATTCCTTAGCTTCGGATGCCTGCCGCCGTTCATCCTCAAGTAACCACGATCATTCAAAGCCACTCTCCTCGCCCCAAGTGTGCGGGCGTACTTAGCTTTGGCAAAGATGAAATCATACGTGCCGGTCACATCGATATTGACCCGCAAGGCTTCCTGCTCCTGTTCCACCATGCCGCTGAGCATGCTTAGAATCATTCCCTCTTCCCGTGCCTCGTCAGCAGCCAGCAGCTCCAGCTCTCCCTGTAGGGCGGCTATATCATAAGGCTCGACGAAGACGGTCTGTCCGCTGGTGGATTGATCCAGCACTGAGCCTTTCACCTGCTTGTGATATTCGCGTTTTACAGGAATAACATAACGCCCGCCGCGCATGCTGACCAGATTCTCCTGGAGGATAGACTGGTGCTTGGACATAATGCTCTCCAGCTTCCTGTTCAGCCGCTCTTTAGCCACTGCCAAACGCTTGCGCACTCTCTCCAGCCCTTTACTCGCCTGGTCTTCTATGACCCCAAACCGGATACAGCGTTCAATTTCCTCTCTGACATGCCTCAATTCCTGCAGAGAAGCTCCGTAGGCGGCGATCCGCGGCGCACTTTGCTCCTTAGAGGCCATATACTTGCGCAGCTGACTGCAGCTGTTCAGAAAGGTGCATACCGACATAAGATCCTGCTCGTTATACATATATCCGGTACCCAGCAGTGACATGATCGACTCGATTCCCTCCAGAGAAGGCAACGGAACACTTGCCCCTCTTCCCAGCAGCTCATAGGCTTCATCCGTTTCATCCAATGCCCGGTGGATTGCCGGCAGGTAAGTCATCGGTGCCAGCTCATTTACATATCTTCTTCCTTCATAGGATACTGCATGCCGTGCCAAATCCTGTTTGATCTCTTCGTATTCAAGGGTATTCAAACTTTGCAGATTCAATGTTTCTCCTCCTCTATTGTCGACCTGAATGTATCAGGCGTGATTGTTCCTAACGCAAAAAAGGGCAAAGACTGCCACTACGGCAGTCCTTGCCCTCATTTATATGGTGTTGTCTCTGAAAACAGAAAAAACCGTGCTGCAAGAGCACGGTTAATTACAAAGAGAACAACAGCCGTAAAGAGGCCATCGTGACGCTTCGTGTGTTCTTAACTAAATCATTCACCTTCAACAACCAGAGCATGTCGCGGGACAGACTCAAACAGAGCACACGTATCGCCTAATCCGATACCTGGCGCAGCTAATTGTTCAGGTAATATGAAATTGCTTAGTTAAGAACGCTCACCAACATCAAAATTTCCCCTTTAGTTTAGGATAACTGTAATTTACTACATTCTGTGACATCCGTCAATTGGCAACAAAACAGTTCAATACCCAACTAATTCTATTCTTACTATCTGCAACTTGTCCATGAAGAGCGCCGAAGAAAGTCTTTTGCAGCTCAACCAGGACTTGACCGCCATCAGCAATCAGTTTGTCATAAATGCCGCGCAGCTGTTCCTCACTGTCCAGCCCCATAATAATGCTGACATTTTCCGTCTTGGCGCCTTTCCCGTAATCATCGGAGAAATGGATCAGACTCTGGCCCAGATGCAGCTCTGCATGCAGCCATTTGCCTTTATGCTCATTCAAAATCTTAATTTCCCCGCCAAACACGCTCTGATAATATTCTACCGATTCCTGTACATTCTCAATGACTACAAAGGGGCTTGCACTGACCATCATCATGCCTCCAAGAATTAAATTATGCGGCTGTTTAGCTTCCGTCATTTCTTAATCATTATATACAATTAAGTATTTATGACCAAGCGAGCATACTTTGACCGCAGCCGTCCTGCTATCATTTGGTTTTATCCGTCTTTCTTCTATTTAGCTGAGGCCAGTTAATGCGGGAGGGGGTCGTTTAGGAGCAAATAAAAAAGCAGCCGGTTGCCCGGCTGCTTTGTATAAAACGTCCTATTCCGTTGTGTAAGGCAGCAGCGCGATTTGACGCGAGCGTTTTACAGCAATGGTCAGAGCGCGTTGGTATTTTGCACTTGTACCTGTTACACGACGCGGCAAAATCTTTCCGCGTTCGCTGATGAACTTCTTAAGAAGCTCAGTGTCTTTATAATCAATGTGAGTAATTTTGTTCACAGTGAAGTAGCACACTTTTTTGCGCTTGTTGCGTCCACCACGACGTGCCGGTCTTTTGTCGTTGTCTCCGCCTTCTCTTTGTTTGAAAGCCATGTTCAGTTCAGTCCTTCCTTATTAAAATGGCAAATCATCGTCCGATATATCGATCGGTTTTCCATCGCCCGAAAAAGGATCTTGATTATTGTTGTTGTTACGCGTGAAATTATTGCTATTTCCGCGTCCACTGTTACCGCCGCCACCGCCATAGGCTGGTTCTTCAGGAGTACCTGCACCACTTGGTGTATTTCCGCCTTCACGGTTCTGCGAAGATTCCAGGAAACGGACATTATCGGCAATGACTTCGGTTACGTATACACGTTTACCTTCGTTATTCTCGTAATTCCGTACTTGGATGCGTCCTTCCACGGCTGCCAGTCGTCCTTTGCGCAAGTAATTGGCACAGGTCTCAGCCAGCTGTCTCCAGGTTACTACCGGGATGAAGTCCGCCTCGCGTTCACCGTTCTGGCCCGTAAAGTTGCGGTCTACAGCAAGTGTAAACTGCGTTACGGCAACACCAGCGGGAGTATAACGAAGTTCCGGGTCACGGGTCAACCGACCGATCAGAATGATACGGTTCAACAATTCAATCCCCTCCTTTAACGCGATCAATTACAAAGCTTGTCAACATCTTAGGCAACGTCGTTCGTAATGAGATAACGAATTACTTCGTCGGAAATCTTCATGAGACGTTCCAATTCGGTAACTACTGCAGGTTCTGCATTGAAGTTAACCAAAACATAAACGCCATCACGGAATTTCTTGATCTCATACGCAAGACGGCGTTTACCTTGCACATCGTGCTTTGTAATTTCTCCGCCGTTGGAGATGATGCCTTGGAATTTTTCGACTGCTGCTTGAACGGCTTCTTGTTCAATGTCAGGACGAATAATGTACATGACTTCATATTTGCGCATAATTTTCACCTCCTTATGGTCTGCGGCCCCTGATCACGTCAGGAGCAAGGAACGAGCACAAACATAGACTCGCACCATATTAATATACCAAATAGTTCTGACGAGTGCAAGCAATATTAATCAATGCCATTTCCAGGTACTTTTTAGCTACATGAACAACCCCACGAGTGCGCACAATATAACTGTATTCACCACTCTAGAGAAGGAGGGATATCATGGGCGAACAGACGGAATATGAAAAAGGCGACAAAGCACCTAACCCCGGTGTCTACATGGAAGTAGGCGAAGCACGCAGCTTCCACACACAGATCAGTAATCCGAAACGGATTGAAATGGAAAAGGGTGATACCTTCCCCGAAACCACCAACAAAAACCGCAAATGGAAAAAGGTCGAGAAAGCGCGGGTCCATTAATTTTTGAGCACCATGTATAAAAGAGTCGATCCTGTCCCATAATAAACTCAGGCAGTACAAAAGAGAGGTGTGGTTCCGTTGGACGTCGTAGACGAACACAATCACTGGGATTCTGATTCAGCAACTATTGTAACCCGGGAAGAGTAAGGGCTGGGCTCCTAAAAAAAGTTCAGTTTCAGCACAACCCAATCACTTTAGCGGCTTTACACAGAGAAATTCCGAACATCATTGATGTACTGCCTCTGGAGAGGGACCCGAAAGGGTTCCTCTTTTTGTTGTTGATCAAGTACAAATAAAAAAACCTCCGCCTATCAGCGAAGGTTGGATTAACGATTATAAAATGCTGTAGTGGCGGAGAGGGTGGGATTCGAACCCACGCACGCTGTGACACGCCTAACTGATTTCGAGTCAGCCCCCTTGGGCCTCTTGGGTACCTCTCCGCAGCAAAATTTATTGTATCATGATGCAGCTTGCTTTGCAAGCTTAATTATTCAAGGCCGCTTTCCGCTGCACGCAGAACCTTTTTCATGTTCTTCTCGAATTTTGCACGGGGAATCAGGACACTATGCTGGCAGCCGATGCACTTAATACGGATGTCCATACCCATGCGGATAATCTCCATTTCATTAGTGCCGCAAGGATGCGGCTTCTTCATCTGCACAACATCACCCAACTGGAAAACCTTACGTTCCATCACTCTTCCCCCTCTTCGCCTTCTCTTTCCTGAGCCGCAGCGACTTGCCTTATCGGGTTAATCCCCTCGGTTTCCCGGGCTCTGCGTGCCGCTTCAAGCGCCTCGGCTTCCGCTGACCGAGCCTCGCGCTCCGCCAGTTCACGCGCTTCCTGCTCGGCCTTAGCCGCCTCCAGACTAGTCTGCTTCTCCAGCGCCTGTTTGATATCGCTCTGGATCTGCCGTTCTGCCGATTCTCTGGCGTTAGAGAGACAGTTCGCCGCTACACGAATCACATATTCTGAAGTGCTCATGGACTGAATACCCAGTATATTCGGGTACCCGAGTACATTTGAATTACGTTCCTCGATTCCCACAAGCGCCTCACCAATCAATGAAAGAGTGCCTTCAAGCCCCCGCTCTATTTTCACCGGAACATCCACCACCGCCAAAGCGTTGGCAAGGGAATAGTTGGTCACATTGATAATGGTACCATTCGGGATGATATGAACCTCACCGGTAGTGCTCAGCAGTCTTGTCGTTCTGAGACCGATCATCTCTACAGTCCCTTTATAAGTACCGGTCTGGATTACATCACCTACCGCGAACTGATCCTCAAAAATGATAAAGAATCCGGTAATTACATCCTTGACCAAACTCTGCGCTCCAAAACCAATAGCAAGCCCCACTACCCCGGCTCCTGCCAGCAGCGGGCCCAAATTAAAATTGAATTCAGCGAGAATTATCATGATCATTACAAAATTACAGATAAACGTAACCACATTCTTCAGCAGTCCCCCAACGGTTGAGAACCGGCGGCTGTTCACCAGTATTCTGCCACGGGTCTCCCGTTCCATTGAACGGTCAATGATCTTGGATACCACTTTTATAATGACCCGGGTCAGAATGAAAATGATAAGAATCCGCAAGCCTGAAAACAGTACATTGGCCCACATTTCCGTGTTGGTGAAAAACTCCCACACCTTATCACTAAGAGTATATGCAGCTTTCAATGGATCTGTAGGTTCTTCTGCATTCAACATCCACTTATTCATCTACTCCCTCCCCTTCGGTGATAAGTGTATAACCTCTTCCTTTATTGTCCTTGCCATAGATCCCGCGGATTTCAACGTCCTGCTCCGCTATAATCTTCCGCACTTCGCCGATTGCTCCCCGAAAGAACTGAATAGACATTGCACAGCCTGCTGTAATTTCTTTGGGAGTCGGGAAGATATCAATTTCGATTTCCGCGTATTCCAGCAGCATTTCGGCACGCAGCGCCTGCTGCGTAGAATCAAAAGCAATCAGCAGCTCTTCCTCCATCTCCACGCCTCCCTCTGGGTTAAACGTCCTATCTCTTGCCCCTGTAGTATAAAAAATCTCTTTCATCCATATACTAGGATCATCAGCAACCTTTCAACTGAAAGACAAAGCTGCTGATATTTTCGTAGAGTCCCCTCAGAAAGGAAGATTATATGAATTCTTCTTCTAAAGCTGCACCACTGCAAGAACCATCCTGTTTAAAAATATCACATGCCGATCCCAATATCTATTCTGCCATTACTCACCGTCTGCTTTTTCACTTTTCCCGCACCCGTCCCGATACACCGATTGTAATCGTCTGTATAGGCACGGACCGTTCAACCGGAGATTCACTTGGGCCGCTGGTCGGAACAGCCCTGGCGCGGTTCCACAGCCCTCTGTTCCACCTGTATGGAACACTGGACGAGCCTGTGCATGCCGTTAATCTGGAAGAAACACTTACCCTCATCCGAGAGAAGTATAATAACCCTTTTATCATTGGTATAGATGCCTGCCTGGGCCATTCTACGAGTGTCGGCTGTATTCAGGTCGTGGATGGACCTTTAAAGCCCGGAGCGGGCGTAAACAAGCAACTCCCCCCTGTTGGCGATATCCATCTGACTGGCATCGTTAATGTAGGCGGCTTTATGGAGTACTTCGTATTACAAAACACAAGATTGAGCCTTGTAATGCGGTTATCTGATATTATTGCTGTCAGCCTCTATTCTGCCTTGAAACAGTGGAATCTCCATGCTAAATCTGCTGCAACGCGAGAGCAATAACTTCCTTCTCTTCCGGAGACAAAGGATATTGGGATTCTCCCGCTTCAAGCGGTTTGGAATAGATATAGGAGTTCTCACGATTATGAAGACTGGTGAGCACAATTCCGCTGCGATTATCATCCACTATTGCCAGCGAAAAGCTCAGGTCATTTCCGCGTTCACCGAAGGCATTATATCGCTTCATGGCCATTTTTGACTTCATGCCGCGCATTTTAGCCTGAGCAGCTTCAATCAAAGCCTTGTGCTCCTTCTGCTCCTCTTCCAGCATATCGCCTTGATTCTTAAGATCAATTAACAAGCTTTCCAGATCTTCCACACCACTACCGCTCATCATCGTTTCATATCTGCGCCGCATCTTGCCAAGCTTGCTGCCCTGAAGAATCAACACTATAGCCATTATTATAACCACAACGGTGAACGCAATAACAAACCAGGATAATTGCTCATTTATTAACTGATTCAATTCTGACATATATGGACCATCCTTCGTATTTATCTGCTGCGGGCAAAGCCATATAGTTCCTCCATGGCGACCAGCATTCTGTTTATATCATGTTCTGTGGAGCTGACTCCTACACTTGCCCGTACAGCACCGCTCTCCAGTGTCTCCGCCGCTTTATGGGCCAACGGAGTACAGTGCATACCGGCACGCACAGCAATGTTATACTCCCGGTCCAGCCGATGTGCAATCTCTGCCGACTCCTGCCCTTCTATTGTAAACGAAACAATCCCGCTGCGCGAAACACCAATTTCAGGCCCAAGCAACCTCATACCAGGAATGCCGGACAAGCCTTCCATTAGTTTCTGTGTCAGCAACCATTCCTGCCGGTGAATATTCGCCGGGCCTAAAGACTTAATCTTTCTCAAGCCTGCAAGCAGCCCGGCTATCCCCACAGCGTTCTGTGTCCCCGCTTCATACCGGTCAGGCCGAACAGTAGGCTGCTCACTGTTTTCAGACTGGCTGCCTGTCCCTCCATGCATCAATGGCTCTAAATCAAGGTTTGGAGCAATATATAGTCCTCCTGTCCCCTGCGGTCCAAGCAGCCCTTTATGACCAGGAAATGCAAGCAAATCAATATTCATTTGGGCTACATCTATTTCCAGCGTCCCGGCACTTTGCGCAGCATCCACCAGAAATACCGCTCCGTGAGACTTTGCGATGTCGCCAATTTCTCCGATCGGTAGAATACTGCCCAGCAGATTGGAACTATGATTGCAGATCACCATTTTAGTATTGCGTCTTAATGATTTTTGAAGTTCCAGCAAATCGACCTGGCCTTTAGAATCGACGCGCAAATAATCCACTTCTACTTCTAAAGTCCGGCGTAAATACTCCAGCGGCCTACGAACGGAATTATGTTCTGTCATCGTTGAGATGACATGATCCCCCCGTTGCAGTGTACCCTTAATGGCCATATTTAGCCCCATTGTTGTATTGTGGGTAAAGGCAATATCCTGTGCGTTGGAGATAGAAAAAAGTTCAGCAAGCATGCTTCGCGCTCTCACCAGCACCCTGCCTGTCCCAATGGCCAGCGAGTGATTACCACGGCCAGCATTCGCACCGGAGTGTTGCAGGGCATCCAGCATCGCGGCAGCCACCTCAGGGGGCTTAGGCCATGAAGTTGCCGCATGATCTAAATAAACCAATTTCTCCATCTCTCCACCCTCACTTTTTCTCATTTAAAAAACACACCCCTCCATATCCGCTAAAGGATATCTCAGGATATGTTTTCGGGCACAGATATCCAAATCAGTTTCCCAATAGTTCCAATAATCTTTCCAAGTCTTGGGCACTGTAATAATTGATTTCAATTTTGCCTTTTTCTTTACCTTGTTTAATCTTCACCGTTGTTTTGAATCGCTCGCGCAATCCTTCCTCAACATTATCAATGTATGGATCACGTTTAACAACTTTCGCTTTTATGCCATTGGCAGGTTTACGGTCCAGGTTCTTTACAACCTCTTCTAACTGTCTGACATTCCAATGCTGTTCCACACATTGATCGGCTAACTGTTTCACCGTCTCCGGATCTTTCAAGGCAACGATTGCCCGAGCATGTCCCATAGAAATTGTTCCACGTGAAACATATTCCTTCACTTCTTCCGGCAAAGTCAGCAGTCGTAAAAAATTAGCGATATGCGATCTTGATTTACCTACCTTCAGTGAAAGCTCCTCTTGGGTAAGCGAAAATTGATCCATTAGCCCTTGATAAGCAACTGCGATTTCCATCGCGTTTAAATTTTCCCGCTGCAGATTTTCAATCAGGGCAATTTCCATAACTTGCTGGTCGCTAAGACTTCGCACAACAGCAGGAATGGTTGCTTTTCCACAATATTGCGAAGCTCGGAATCTGCGTTCACCAGCGATGATTTCATAACCTTTTAGCACAGCGCGAACAATAATCGGTTGGATTACACCATGTTGTCTTATGGATTCAGCCAACTCCTGTATGGCTTCCTCATTAAAGTCCTTACGGGGCTGATAAGGGTTAGCGCGCAATTGCCCTAAAGGTATCTCCACAACCTTATCGTCTTCATTAATAGACAAGGATGGAATTAACGCATCGAGACCTTTCCCTAAACGCTTACTCATAAGAGATCACTTCCTTTGCCAGCTCTAAGTACACTTCCGCTCCCTTGGAACGGGTATCATAAGTAATAATGGATTGCCCATGGGAAGGCGCTTCACTCAATCGTACATTGCGTGGAATGATCGTTTTGTAAACTTTTTCCTGGAAATACTTTTTCACTTCTTCAATGACTTGGATCCCCAGATTAGTCCGGGCATCAAGCATGGTTAACAATACCCCTTCAATCTTCAAATGCGGGTTGAGGTTCTTTTGCACGAGCCGTACAGTATTAAGCAGCTGGCTTAATCCTTCAAGGGCATAATATTCACACTGGATAGGAATAATCACTGAATCTGCAGCCGTCAGTGAATTAATGGTAAGGATGCCCAATGATGGAGGACAATCAATGATAATATAATCATAATTGCTCTTCACCGCATTAAGCGCCTTCTTCAGCTTCAACTCTCTGGAAATTGTAGATACCAATTCAATCTCCGCACCCGCCAATTGAATCGTTGCCGGGATAATATGAAGCCCCTCAATTTGTGTTTCCAATATCGTTTCCTGAGGATTCACTTCATTAATAAGGATATCATAAATGCAATTTGCTACATCCGCTTTGTTGACGCCAACGCCGCTGGTAGTGTTGCCTTGCGGATCAATATCGACAAGAAGCACTCTTTTCCCTAAAGTAGCCATACCGGCACCAAGGTTCACAGAGGTTGTCGTTTTACCGACTCCACCTTTTTGATTTGCTATGGCAATAATCTTGGACACTTATTTCACCTCGAATTGTTAGGAAGAATCATCTTGTAGGTCGTGAGTTGTTTTACGGCGCAATCGTAAATTGAATACGGCATCACTTTTTGCGAGAAATATAGACAAATATACAAGTATCATTTCATTTCTGTCTTATGTGATATACTCCGGTTCAAGTCACAGAAAAGGCGGCCAATCACCTCAGGGCCGCCTTCAGCTTTTAAAACGAATTATCTTTTTGGGATTTGAATCACGATCTCGTAATGGTCACCGCGGTCATTTTCCGAGGTTTTAATCTCCATTCCAGAACCCGATACCATATCTATGGATTGACGAATTGTATTTAGAGCGAGCCGGACATCCTTTGTATAGGAAACCCGTTTGGATTTTTTGGTTTGATTCACAGCTTTATAAAATGCGATCCTTGCCTCTGTCTGCTTAACATTTAAGCCTTTAGAAATAATCTCCGCAAGCACCTTCAACTGCATTTCCACACTGTCTAGAGATAATAAGGAACGGGCATGCCGTTCTGTAATTTGGCGCTCCATAAGTGAAGTTTTAACCTGTTCAGGTAATTGCAGCAAGCGGATTTTATTCGCGATTGTTGACTGGCTTTTACCGAGACGCTGTGCCAAGCTTTCTTGAGTCAATTGGTGAAGATCAATCAATTTCTGATAAGCGATAGCTTCTTCAATTGAGGTTAAACCTTCACGCTGCAAATTCTCGATTAAGGCAATAGATGCAGCCTGTGAATCATTGAACTCACGAACAATAGCCGGAATTGTCTCCAGACCAAGCTTCTTCACAGCCCGCCAGCGACGTTCACCTGCGATAATCTCATACTGGGAATCGCGCATCCGCACGACAATAGGCTGGATCACACCGTGAGTTTTGATAGTCTGACAGAGCTCGTCTATCTTATCGTCATCAAAAATAGTCCGTGGCTGATAAGGACTGCTGATGACCTCATGAACCGGGATTTGTTTGATCTCTTCTCCGCTGCTCCGCTCGGTAAATCCAAAAAGCTTGGTGAATTGTTCTTTCATTCCGTTCATTACCACCTAATTTCGTTATAGTACGATCGCCTTGACCCTGTCTAGCGAAAAGCTTATCGTATCGTACAGCAAAAAGAAAGCTTCTATTGATTTCATTCCAAAAGATATTGCAGTTCTTTCGGTGGCGGTTCCCGGCGCAAAAATCTCTTTCCAGATGAAAAATCTGCAAAATCGGGAGTGCAACCCTTCCTAAAAGTCTTACTATATTATTCTATCACTTTTTCGCTCATAATCCTATTCTCCATATGGACCTATTTTTCCTGCAATGTATGCCACGAATAAAGCTATGGAGAAACACAAGTGGAAACGGCTTTGCCGTCCTTTTTAAGGACGGTACCGTTTCAGCGAGAAATAGAAGGATAAGTTATCGTGTGAAACATATAAATTCTTATATTTTAAAAAAAGATCAAGCCCTAAGGTATAAGGACTTGATCTTTACAACATTTATTCTCTTAAACGATGTTTCACGTGAAACAATCAGATCAAAGGAGATTTGGCCGGAATTCCCGCTTTACGCGGATATTTTGCTGGTGTGGCTCCTGTCTTGCGAATAATAACGATATGTCTGGCAGATTCCTCTACGGGTAAACTGAAGGATTCAACCTTTTGCAGTTCAGCGCGAAGCTCCTTGAAACTAAACTTCGCCTCCTTTAGTTCCTCAGCAGGATCACTACCCTTCATTGCTGCAAACACACCCTCTTTTTTCGTAAAAGGAAGACAGAATTCATTCAACAGGGATAAACGGGCAACCGCCCGGGCCGTAACTATATCATAGGCATCACGATGAACAAATTGTCGGGATACATCCTCTGCCCGGCCATGAATCAATTGAACATTTTCTAATCCCAGTGTATCGCATACATGCTGGAGAAAGGAAATTCGTTTGCTTAGTGAATCAACAATTGTCAGCTTCAAATGCGGGAAACAAATCTTAAGCGGAATCCCTGGGAAGCCGGCTCCTGATCCTATATCAGCCAAGCTTTTCGCATCATCCATCTTTAAATAGAAAGCAAGTGAAAGGGAATCATAAAAGTGTTTGGTATATACCTGATCCCGTTCGGTAATTCCGGTGAGATTCATTTTTTCATTCCAGGAAACCAGTTCCTGATAATAAAGCTCAAATTGCTTAAGCTGCTCCGGGTTCAGCTTGATTCCCTGTTCCTGAAGTAGAGCCGTAAACTGTGCTACAGTATTATCCATAGATTATCCTTTCGCTGCCGTCACACGATTGAAATGCTCCAAATGTACAAGGAGAATCGAAATATCTGCTGGTGTTACCCCAGCTATCCGCGAAGCCTGCCCGATTGAGATTGGAGCAATCTTAGTCAGCTTCTGCCGCGCTTCCATTGCCAATCCATGAATTTCGTTATAGTTGATACTCTCAGGAATCTTCTTCTTCTCCATCTTTTGCAGTTTTTCCACATGCTGCAGCTGTTTTTCAATATATCCGGCATATTTAATCTGAATTTCAACCTGCTCCTTCATCTCTTCGTCCAGTGCTTCAGGAGAAGGAGAAACCTGGTCCACGAAACTATACGTAAGCTCAGGGCGACGCATCAGGGTAAGCATGTTGCTTCCATCTACGATTGGGGCAGACTCATAACCCGCAAGCGCATCATTGACCTCCACTGGTTTCACCTTAGTTTCCTGGAGCCGGACGATTTCACGTTCAACACGCTCTTTTTTATCCAGGAAAGCCGCATACCGCTGCTCTGGGATCAGACCAATATCATGTCCGATAGGCGTCAGACGCAGGTCAGCATTATCATGGCGAAGCAGCAGACGGTATTCCGCACGCGAGGTAAGCAGACGATATGGTTCATTAGTTCCTTTGGTCACCAGATCATCAATCAGTACGCCAATATAACCTTGTGACCGATCAAGTACTACCGGTTCTTTATCCTGAACTTTCCGCGCTGCATTAATACCTGCCATAACCCCCTGCCCTGCTGCCTCTTCATAGCCGGAGGTTCCATTGATTTGACCGGCAGTGAACAGCCCAGGCAAACGTTTGGTTTCCAGCGAAGGCCATAACTGTGTAGGAACCATGGCATCATATTCAATCGCATAACCATTACGCATCATTTCGACCTTTTCCATCCCTGGAATCGAACGGAGAACCGCCAGCTGAACATCTTCAGGAAGACTGGTGGAAAGTCCTTGTACATAGTATTCCGATGTGTTTTTCCCTTCCGGTTCAAGGAATATCTGGTGTTTGGATTTATCGCTGAAACGGACAACTTTATCTTCTATAGAAGGGCAATAACGGGGTCCTGTTCCTTCAATTATTCCAGTAAACATCGGCGCCCGGTGAAGATTGTCATTAATGATCTGATGAGTCACTTCAGAGGTATAGGTGAGCCAGCAAGGAAGCTGCTCATTCTGCGACGACTTCGTTTCAAATGAGAAGAACTTAGGTTTGTCATCGCCCGGCTGAATTTCTGTTTTGGAAAAATCAATCGTATCCTTATGCACACGTGGGGGTGTCCCCGTCTTAAAGCGCACCAGATCAAAACCAAGCTCACGCAAATTTTCGGACAACCGTACTGAAGGCTGCTGATTATTCGGCCCGCTCTCATATGTCAGCTCACCCATAATCACTTTGCCCCGCAAATAAGTTCCAGTCGTCAGAATAACCGTCTTGCTGCGGTACACCGTACCTGTCTTCGTAATTACACCCACACAGCGGCCGTCTTCAACGATAAGCTCCTCCACCATGCCCTGGCGCAGCGATAGGTTAGGGGTTTTCTCCATCGTTTCTTTCATCGCATGCTGATACAGGAATTTATCCGCTTGCGCGCGCAAGGCGTGGACTGCGGGTCCTTTACCTGTATTAAGCATACGCAATTGAATGTATGTCTTATCAATGTTGCGGCCCATTTCACCGCCGAGGGCATCAATTTCGCGCACTACATGGCCCTTGGCTGGTCCGCCAATGGACGGATTGCAGGGCATAAACGCTACCATATCCAGGTTTATCGTAATCATCAACGTATTGCAGCCCATGCGTGCAGCCGCCAGAGCAGCCTCGCAACCGGCATGTCCGGCGCCTATGACAACAACGTCATAGCTGCCTCCTTCATAACTCATGTCTTGTTCCTCCCCAAAGGCTGCGTTTCAATCGCAGTAATATGATGAACATGATCTGCAATAACTCAGTAATGAATCATTCGCAAGAAGCATGTTATTTGCCTAAACAGAATTGCGAGAAAATTTGATCCAGCAGAGAATCGGCAGCAGTATCCCCGATAATTTCTCCAAGCTGCTCCCAAGCCAACCTTACATCGATCTGGATCATATCAATTGGAATATGCATCTCCGCAGCCTCGTACGCATCCTGAAGCGACCTATGCGCTTTTTTGAGCAGTGCGATATGGCGTACATTACTTACATAGGTCAAATCGCCCGATTCCAGCTTGCCGCCAAAAAAGAGCTCCGAAATAGCTTCTTCCAGTTTATCCAGGCCTTCCTCTTCCAGTACCGACATTGGGACAATGCTGGCCTCGCTAAAATATTCGTGCAGCTTGGCTTTATCCAGGCGTGCCGGTAAGTCCATTTTATTCATGATGACTAAGGCTTGTCTACCGTGGATTTGTTCCATAAGTTCCAGCTCATCTTCATGAAGCTCTTCATTTGCATTCAGCACCAGCAGAATCAGGTCGGCATCACTAAAAGCTGCTTTGGAACGCTCTACCCCGATTCTTTCCACCACATCCATGGTTTCACGAATCCCTGCTGTATCCAGCAGCTTCAACGGTATATTATTAATCGTTACAAATTCCTCTATAACATCACGCGTTGTTCCTGGAATATCCGTTACAATCGCTTTGTTATCGCGAGCCAGTGCGTTCAGCAGGGATGATTTACCGACATTGGGACGGCCCACAATAGCTGTCGTAATGCCTTCACGCAAAATTTTACCTTCATTAGCAGTCTTGAGCAGCTTATTAATGCCGTCCATTACTTCACTGCTCTTGTCTTTAATAAACTCGGCGGTTAAGGATTCCACATCATGTTCGGGATAATCAATATTCACTTCAATATGCGCCAGCGTCTCGATAAGGGTATGGCGCAGGGAGTGGATACGCTGGGACAAAGAACCGCTAACCTGCTTCAGCGCAACGGAAAAAGCCCGGTCCGACTTGGAACGGATCAAATCAATCACCGCTTCTGCCTGGGAAAGGTCAATTCGTCCGCCCAAAAAAGCACGCTTGGTGAATTCACCCGGCTCAGCCAATCGGATATCCTGCTGCAACAGCAGATCCATCACTCTTCTGACCGAAATCACCCCGCCATGGGCACTGATCTCCACTACATCCTCTGTTGTAAAAGAACGCGGTCCCTTCATCACAGTTACCAGCACTTCTTCCATTCGTTCACCGTCAGCCGGACTTATAATATGGCCGTAATGAACGGTATGTGATTCCGCTTCGGTCAGCGGAACCCGGCTGTGGAATAAGGGTGCGACCTGGGAGATGGCCTGTGGGCCGCTCACCCGGATGATCGCAATTCCCCCTTCGCCTAATGCTGTCGATACGGCAGCGATGGTGTCACTAAGCATGCTGTTATTCACCTCGATATAATCTATACTTTCTTCTATTTTAAAAAAAGCAATGACCCCTTACATTGGTCAAGGAGTCATTGCGGCAATATTAGTCTCTACTTCAATGTTATAACGACACGGCGATTCGGTTCTTCACCCTTACTAAGGGTGTTGACCTGCCGGTGATCCTGCAGCCTGGCATGTATAATCTTCCGTTCCTGCGGTGACATCGGCTCCAGCACGACCTCTTTACGGGTTCGAACTACCCGTCCCGCAAGCCGGTCAGCCAGTTCTTCCAATGTCTTTTTGCGGCGTTCGCGAAAATTCTCCGCATCCAGCACCAGCCGGATGAAACTGTCAGAATAACGGTTGGCCACAATATTAGCCAAATATTGCAAAGCATCGAGAGTTTGTCCTCTTCTGCCGATCAGCAGCCCCAGATCCGGACCGGAAATTTGCAGAATGGTCGATTCCTTTGTATGAACGATTTCCACTTCTACCTCAAGCCCCATACTCTTGGCGACATCCACGATGAAATGAACGGCTTCTTGGTATGCTTCCTCCACCGGTTGTCCGGAATCTTGGCGCGGCACGCCGCCGACAGCCTCCTGTTTGCTCTCTCTAGATGACTGCTGAGGCATTGACGGAGCACTCGCCGCTGATGCCGGTGCGGCCTCGGCAATTAAGGTTAATTCAACCTTGGCATCCTTCGCACCGATCAATCCAAGGAATCCTCTTGACGGCTGTTCAAGTACGTTGACCGTGACCCGGTCCTTTTGAACTCCAAGCTGGTTAAGTCCCCGTTCTACAGCTTCTTCAATGGTTTTCCCTGTTGCGACGATTTTGCTCATTTTGACTTTTTGGCCCCCTTCGATCCTTTGTTTCCATTGCTTTTCGTAGCGGAAGCAGGATTCTTGCTCTTCACAAGGTTAACTTCACTGCTGCTACCGGCACCTGCAACAGCCAATTTGGTCTTATCGTTGTTGCGGTATAAGAAGTAGTTCTGAATAATGGTGTAAAGGTTACTGTAGAACCAGTACAGTGGAAGTGCTGAAGGGAAATTGTAGGACATGATGAAAATCAGAACCGGATATACCATCATCATGAACTGCATAGGGCCCTGCTGTTGAACCGGATTCATCTTGGTCATCATTCTGGTCTGCAGGAATGTAGTAGCTGCAGCCAGCAACGGCAGGATGAACAGATGATCGGGTTTGCCGAGCTGGAGCCACAAGAACGAATGCTCCCGCAGAGCAGGGTTGTAATAGATCGAGTTGTAAAGAGCGATAAAAATCGGCATTTGCACAATCAGCGGCAGACAGCCGGAAATCGGATTCACCTTATTCTCCTGGAACAGGCGCATCGTTTCTTGCTGTACTTTTTCAGGCTGATCTTTATATTTTTTCTGGATCTTTTGGAGTTCCGGTTGAATGGCCTGCATCGCACGCGAGCTCCTTACCTGCTTCATGGTAAGCGGCAAAATTAACGTGCGGACGATCAAAACCATTACAAGTACGGCTAGTCCATACTGTCCATCAAACCATTTTGCGAAAGTATCGAGCGCTATGGCGAAATAATAAACGACATTACTTTGCCAAAAGCTTCCGTTCTTCAAATCCTCCGTAGTGTGCGTAACCGCTGATGATGGAGCGCACCCTGACAGAACAGCAATCATCAGTACCATTAGGCCGAGGAGAAGAAATTGTTTTCCTCGTCTAGTCTTCAATAGAGACACTTCAAAACCCCTCTCATAAACATTCCATTGCACCGTAAATCATACCATAATTATGAATACAAATAAACAAGCCCCTTACTTGCGTGAAGCCTTGAGCAGCTTGGCTTTGCGCAGCACATGAAGCGCACTTTTCTCCAGCTCGGCGTAATCCATGGAAAGTGCTCCTTTACGAACGATGAAGACCATGTCCAGCCCGCCGGCAATTTCCGGTTCATGATGGCGGATAATTTCCTTCACCAGTCGTCTCATCCGGTTACGGACGACGGCGTTTCCGACCTTTTTGCTAACCGACACACCCAACCGGAACCGCTCCACCTCTTTTCTGCTGAACCAATACACTACAAATTGATGATTCGCAAATGACTTCCCATGGCGATATACGCGACTGAAGTCGGCACGGTTTCGTAATCGTAATCTTTTGTGCACGGGAATCTCCTATTCAAAGACCGGACACGATGAGCTCCGGAATTTTTCTTCTAATTAGTATAGTCATCCGGCTGCCGCCATAAACGGTTAAGTCCGGACATATGGCTTATTCCTTCATTTACATCCGCATACATTAAAAAGCCCCGCAAAGTATAGCCAACATCCTCTGCAGAGCTTAACAAATATTCATGCACTCGTGAAAAACGGAAACCTCCTCCATTATAAAGGGCGATATCCGTTTCTCAGGCTATATAAGGAAGCGAATCAGATGATCCACCTGTCCAGCCCCCTTATATTTAAAAAAGGACCACCGCAGTGGTCCTTAAGTGGCCTAACTTACGCACTCAAAACTTTTCTGCCTTTCAAGCGGCGGGCTGCCAGCACTTTGCGGCCGTTTTTCGTGCTCATTCTTTTGCGGAAACCATGCACCTTCTTGCGTTTGCTCACATTCGGTTTGAACGTCGGTCTCATGTATTGCACCTCCCTTACAGGAACTTAATTACTGTCATATTAGCAGAAACGGACTAAGCCGCTCTTTTGAGTAGGGACAGTATCTACAAGTATTGTCATTATAATTTGAAGACATATCCTCACAGAAAACACCTTTATATATTTAAACACATAATGTGCGAAAAAGTCAACCTTGTCTCTCCAACCTTACTCCCCCTCATTTAAATCCGCTTATCCACAATCCACCGATCCAAAAATTTAATCCACAGCGTTTTACAGTTATCCACCTGTGCGCAAAAAATGAAGTCGACTAATCACACATGCGCACAACCTGTGTATAAAAAAATCGAAGTCATGACGGAAACTGTCGAACGGTAAACAAATTATCAACAATATGTAGTGTTGTTCTTAAAAATTATACACAAGTGCTTGAATTTGTGGATAAAATGGCGTCGCTCATTGAAAAATAAGGGGGCATTTGCTATGATGGTATTACTTTTGAATGTGAATAGATTTGTTTGTTCTATATATTATCAACAAGCTGTGGATAAAGTTGTGAACAATTCAAATTTATCCATATTTTTTTGTCTCTTGATATTGCATATTGGG